>NZ_VLNR01000007.1 GCF_007489275.1 Aquimarina algiphila | reverse complement strand
TAATCCTTTTAAAACCTTGAGTATTTTATCGTAATTTGCTTGAAAGTTGTGCATATGAATTATAGTGTCGTAACTACAATTTACTGCCTTTTAGCAGTTTGCGCAACTTTTTCTAAATGCACAACGGGTACTTTATATTATAATTTCATTCTTACATCCCTCATACCAATTCTTGCGTCTTCTAATTCTACTCCTGCATTCCTAAGACCTATAAGTGCATTTCTAAGGTCTATTCTTGCATTTCTTAAGTTCATTTTTGTACTATTTGAGTCTATTCTAACATTTCTAAAATTCGTTCTTGCATTCCTCAAATCAATTCTTGCATTACTTAAGTTAATTTTAGCCTTCCTTAAGTTCATTCTTGCGTTTCTCAGATTCATCTTATTCTTTTTTAAAATGGATTCAGCCTACGCTGGAATTATAATCTAATTCCCTTTATGGTTATACTTAATTTACAAACTTGTATTTTCTATTACACAAGCATATCCTTGACCTACTCCAACACACATTGTGATTAAAGCATATCGTTTATTTTGTTCTTTTAATTCTAAAGCTGCCGAATATGCTATTCTGGCGCCCGTTACTCCTAATGGATGTCCTATTGCTATTGATCCGCCATTAGGGTTTATTCTTGGGTCATTATCTGCTAATCCCCATTCTCTTATACACGCTAACGCCTGAGAAGCAAAAGCTTCATTAAGTTCGATAACATCTACATCATCCATTGTAATCCCTGCTTTTTCTAATGCCTTATTAGATGCTTGAACGGGGCCTATTCCCATAATTCTTGGTTCTACTCCAACCACAGCAGAACTTACGATTCTTGCAATGGGGTTTAGGTCATATTTCTTTACAGCATCTTCAGATGCAATTATAGTTGCTGCTGCACCATCATTAAGTCCTGAGGAGTTCCCTGCAGTTACGCTTCCATCTTTTTTGAAGGCTGCACGAAGCTTACCTAATACTTCTTTAGTGGTGTTTGCTTTTATAAACTCATCATTGGAAAAAAGAATTGGTTCTTTTTTACGCTGGGGGATTTCTACTGTTACTATCTCTTTAGCCAACCTTCCCGACTTTTGTGCAGCGGCAGCTTTCATCTGACTCCAATATGCAAATGCATCCTGATCTTCACGAGAAATATTATATTTCTCTACTAAGTTTTCTGCAGTATTTCCCATACCATCTGTTCCATAAAGTTCATGCATTTTATGGTTTACAAAACGCCATCCAAAGCTAGAATCATACATTTTGGAATCATTACCAAAAGCAGATGATGGCTTAGCTATTACATAAGGTCCACGTGTCATATTTTCTACTCCTCCAGAAATAAAAAGATCTCCGTCTCCAGTTTTAATTGCACGATTTGCATGAACTATTGCAGATAACCCAGAACTACATAAACGATTTATCGTTTCTCCCGGAACGTTAAAAGGAAGACCTGCTAATAATGCAGACATTCTTGCAACATTACGATTATCTTCACCTGCCTGATTAGCGCATCCCATAATTACATCATCATAAGCTTCTTTTGGAATATTTGGATTCTTTTCTATTAATTTTTCAATTACCAAGGCTCCTAAATCATCTGTTCTCACAGCCGACAATGTTCCTTTATAACTCCCTATCGGAGTTCGCACTCCATCTATGATATATGCTTCTTTCAAAATTTTAAATTTTAAATGTAAAATTGAAAAATCAAAAGTTTCATCTTCAATTTTTACAATTTCACCTTTTTAGTTTTATATTTTATTTTGTATTTGATGTTTTAATACTAGTGGTAAAAATTGCTACTAGTTCCTTACATTCTTGTATAATCTTATCAAACTTATCATAATCGTTAATTAATTTTGCCTCACTTAAAATCTGTAGATTTACTTGTGACTCTCTTAACTCCTTAAGACATATTTTCATTTTATGAATAAAAATCCCTTCTCGATTCTGCACTTTGAGCTTCTCCATAATTTAATGCAGCCGAAGTAACAGAGCGAATTAATTGCTTAGTCAAATGTTCAGATGCAAAAAACTTGTTTAATGCATTTACATTAAGAATAATACTTGCTGAAAACTTTACTAGCCTCAACTGAAGATCATATTTCTGAACAGTTTTCACTTTTAAATTTTATATTTTTCAGTTTTACATTTATTCTTCCCAGTCTTTACTGGTTCTATATACTACTCCTTTAAACAACGCTACAATATCATTTCCTCTCTTTACTTCAACAATATTGAAACCAACCTTGGTTTTAGCAATATCTGTTACTGCTTCTGCGGTTAAATAATCTCCTTCTTCTAAGGCTTCAATATGATTGATAGAAGTCTCTATAGAGACTGCATATTTTCCATGAGTATTAGCCGAAAAGCCAAAAGCAGTATCAGCTAATGAATAGCTAATTCCACCATGTGCTTTTCCCATGCTATTAAGCATTTCTTTTCGTATCGTCATTCCTACTTTACACCTCCCTTTTACAACTTCGAGCACCTCGATTCCTAACCATTTACTGAAAGCGTCCTGAGACAGCATCTTATGAGGAATAGTTTCTGATTTTATCATTCTTATTATACTAGTTATCTGAAACTAATTTCTTGCTGAAAAAAGTTTTTTTCTCCCTATTCATTCTTCTTAACAATGGGCTACATCGATATCTATCCTCATGATACTCATCGTATAAACTGTCTAATGTATTAACACACCAGTCAATTCCTTTTTCATCTGCCCAGGTTAATAATCCTTTTGGATAATTCACCCCTTTGGTCATTGCATTATCAATATCTTCTGCAGAAGCAATATTCCAGAAAAGTGCATCTGCAGCTTCATTTATCAACATTACTAATACTCTATCAAAAATATACTTTGCTAGTGCTGCATCTTCTTTTGGAAATGGTTTTACGGCATTAGTACCATAATCATAATATCCTTTGCCTGATTTTCTTCCTAAATATCCTGCTTCAGATAATCTTTTTTGGGTAAAAGAGGGTTTATATCTAGCATCATAATAAAAGGCCTTAAAAACGGTTTCTGTCACTGTATAATTAATATCATTACCAATAAAATCCATCAATTCGAAAGGTCCCATTCTAAACCCTCCCAAAGTTTTTAGACTCCAATCTATAGTCGCTACATCAGCTAACCCTTCTTCATAAATTCGTAACGATTCTCCATAAAAAGGTCTTGCAACTCTATTTACAATAAATCCAGGGGTGTCTTTTGCTATTGCAACTACTTTCTTCCAATCCTTAATTATGCTCACAACCTTATCCATAACTTTAGTAGAAGTCTGTACCGCTGGTATTACTTCAACTAATTTCATTAAAGGTGCCGGGTTAAAAAAATGAATCCCTATACATCGTTCTGGTCTTTGCAATGAAGAAGCTATGGAAGCAATGGATAAAGAAGAGGTGTTTGAAGCAATAATTGTATCTTCTGAAACATAACTTTCTAATTCTGAAAACACTTTCTTTTTAATATCAAGATCTTCAATAATAGCCTCAATGGTTAGATCTGCATCTTTAAGCTCTTTTAAAGTATTTACATATGAAATATTGGATTGTATACGAATTTTTTCAGTTTCATCTATTCTTCCTTTTTCTATTAAACGAGAAAGAACTTTCTCCAGAGCTGCTTTACTTTTATCTAAAGCTTCTTGTTTTGTATCAAATACTTTTACCTTACAATCAGCCGTGGCAGCTACTTGGGCAATACCACTTCCCATTGTTCCTGATCCTATTACTCCTACTTTATAAATCATAAATTTTAAATGTAAAATATAAAAGTCTAAAGTTTCCTTCTATTTCTAATCACTTTTACCTTTATCATTTTTCTGTTTTATATTTTTAATTTACTTGCCTTTAAATATTGGTTTTCTTTTTTCTATAAATGAATTTACACCCTCTGTATAATCTTCACTTTCTGCAGCTTCTATCTGTAAATCTGATTCCATTGCCAATTGTTCTTTAAGCGTATTGACCATAGATTGATTTAATAACCTTTTGGTTAGTCCCAGAGCCTTTGTTGGCATTTTTGCCAGTTTTGAAACTAGTTTAGTCACTTCTTCTTCAAAAGTTTCAATAGAAAACACTTTATACAGCATCCCTAATTCTTCAGCTTGGTTTGCAGATACTTTATCTCCTAACATCATTAATGCTGATGCTTTTTGAAAGCCAATTAATCTAGGCAGGAAGAAAGTTCCTGCACTATCAGGAATTAATCCAATTTTACTAAAGGCCTGAATAAAACTAGCAGTTTCAGAAGCGACAACAATATCACAAGCCAAAGCTATATTTGCTCCTGCTCCAGCAGCCACGCCATTTACTGCAGCAACAATTGGTTTTTCTATTGTTCTTATCTTTTCTACAATTGGATTATAATGTTCTTCAAGTATTTTTCTAAAACCCGGATTTAATTCGGGTGAGGTAACTTCATTGAGATCCTGGCCTGCACAAAATGCTTTTCCATTACCGGTAAGAACTATTGCTCTTACTTCTTCATTTGTATTGCATTCGTCTAATGTTTTTTGCAACAATAAAGCCATTTTTCTATTAAAACTATTAAATGTTTCTGGACGGTTTAACGTTACCCGTGCTACTCCATTTTCAATTTGCAATTGGATTGAAGACATATTTTTAATTCTCTATTTTAAATTCTGGGTTATAAATAATTCCTATAATATTATTCCAAGGACACTTTACAGAGGCCACCATTATTTCTCCTCCAACATTTGTTGGTTTTTCATGTTCGACAGCTCCCAATTGAAGTAATTTTTGATATGTTGAATGTATATCCTCAACACCCCAATATGATAATACTCCTCCAGATTTTTTGTCTTCTAGAGCTTGTTCTGGTAATAATCCTAGTTCATATCCTGCGATATTAAATCCAACATAAAAAGGTTCATCAAAATATGGTGTTTTATTAAAAGCCTCAGAATACCATTTCTTAGCCTTATCCAAATCATCAACTTTATATATTGTTGTCCTTAATCCTAACATTATTCTAATATTACTTTTGAGACTCTACTGTTCTACTTTCAATCATCGGGGTAATGGAGTTGTCATTTTAAACATTTGAAATAATCAAAAGGTTCGAGGCAATCCTCACACTGAAAAAGTGCTTTACAGGCAGTCGAGCCAAATTGACTTACTAATTTTGTATGTATTGAACCACATTGAGTACATTTTACAATCTTCTTATTGCCCAATAATGCTTCTTTATCAGCTTCTTCAGAAAGAGGTGCTGCAATTCCGTATACTTCTAATGCTTTTCTACCTCTTGACGTAATCCAATCTGTAGTCCACGCTGGTGATAACACCAAGGAAACCTCAGCTTTGATATTTACTTTTGTAAAAGCATCAATAATATCATCCCCAATAACATCCATTGCCGGACAACCACTATATGTTGGAGTGATTTTAATCTTAGCAATATTCTCTTGCATTTGCGCATAACGAACAACTCCCATATCCATAATGGACAATACCGGAATTTCTGGATCATGAACTCCTTCCAGAATTGGAATTAACTTTGGATCAATATGTTGTTCTAATTGTACAGTCATTATTTTATCGAATACTAATCTTAAAACAAGTTAAGGATGACAATACTATCCAAGTTGATTACCATTTCATATTTGGATATGCACGTTGCATATATTGCAAATCAGAAAGTAAATACCCCATATGTTCGCTATGCACTCCTTGCTTACCTCCTTTTTGAAACCATTTTGTTTCAGGTATTGTAAGTGTTGCTTCGTCAAACACTTCTTTTACCATTTGTACATATCTTTCTTTAAGAGCAATAGTATTTACCCCAATATTATCTTGCAAAGCCATATCATCATCATCTGTCATATGGAATAACTCATCTGTAAATCTCCAAAGGTCATCAATTGCCTCTTGAACTTTTTGATGACTTTCTTCTGTACCATCTCCCAATCTTTTTATCCAATCTGATGAAAATCGTTGATGATAACTTACTTCTTTAATTCCTTTTTTGGCTATAGCTGAAAGGGTTTCATCACTACTATTCTGTAATTCCTGTAAAAGAAGTAAATGAAAAACATCATAAAAGAACTGTCTTGTAATCACATAGCCAAAATGCCTATTAGGTTGCTCAACCAGGAGTACATTTTTATATTGTCTTTCACTTCTTAAAAAGGCAATATCATCTTCGGTTTTATCATCTCCCGACAGTTGTGCTACATATTGATAATAACTTCGTGTCTGCCCTAATAGATCTAATGCCATATTGGTCATTGCAATATCAGTTTCCAGATTTGGTCCATGACCACATAATTCTGATAATCGCTGACCAAGGATTAAAGCATTATCGGCGATCCCATAGATGTATTGTATTTTATTTTCGTTTTTCATTTTTAAGTTTGCTTTAGTTAAGCATGTATTACCCTTCGACTTCGATCAGGGTGACTTCATTCTTGCTTCTTACATATGCTTTACTTCATCTGGTAATGTATAGAAGGTAGGATGTCTGTATACTTTATCCTGAGCAGGATCAAAAAGTTCTTCACTATTTTCGGGGTTTGAGGCTGTAATATGTTTGGATTCTACAACCCATATACTTACTCCTTCATTCCTACGTGTATATACATCTCTAGCATTTTCTAAAGCCATTTCTGCATCTGCAGCATGTAGGCTTCCAAAATGGCGATGTTCTAAGCCATTCTTACTTCTTACAAACACCTCCCAAAGTGGCCAATTGTTTTTCATCTGTTTATATTTTTTTAGCTAAATTCACTTATCCAACTGTTTAAGCAAAAACTATTATATCACTTTTTTAAGTTTCTTAGTGTCTTGTTTTTCTGCATAGGCCATTGCTGCATCACGCACCCATTCTCCTTCTTCCCAAGCATTTACTCTAGCCGATAAACGTTCTTTGTTACATGGACCATGACCTTTTACTACCTGCCAAAACTCATCCCAATCAATTTCTCCAAAGTCATAATGGCCAGTTTCTTCATTCCATTTCAATTCTGGATCTGGAATTGCAAGTCCTATTAAATCTGCTTGTGGAACAGTTTGGTCTATAAATTGCTGACGTAGCTCGTCATTAGTTTTACGTTTTAATTTCCATTTCATAGATTGCTCTGTGTGCACAGATTCTGCATCTGTAGGCCCTAACATCATTAATGAAGGCCACCACCATCGATTTAAAGCATCTTGCGCTAATTCTTTTTGTTCTGGTGTTCCTTTTGCTAATGTCATCATTATCTCATATCCCTGACGTTGATGAAAACTTTCTTCTTTACATACACGTACCATAGCTCTTGCATATGGTCCATAAGAAGTGCTACATAAAGGTACCTGATTAATAATAGCCGCACCATCTACTAACCAGCCAATAGCACCAATATCTGCCCATGTGATTGTTGGATAATTAAAGATACTGGAGTATTTTGCTTTACCTGTATGCAATTGTTCATATAACTCATCTCTTGATATCCCAAGTGTTTCACAAGCACTATAAAGATAGAGACCATGACCAGCTTCATCCTGTACTTTGGCTAGTAACGCTACTTTTCTGCGCATAGAAGGTGCTCGGGAAATCCAATTTCCTTCTGGTAACATTCCTACAATTTCTGAATGGGCATGTTGGGAGATTTGCCTAATATGTGTTTTTCGGTACTTTTCTGGCATCCAATCTCTTGGTTCAATCTTTTCATCCCTAGCAATTCTTTGATCAAAGATTTCCTCTAGGCTTCGACTCTGCTCAGCCCCTATGTTTTTTACTTCTTTTTCGCTCATAACAATTCTATTTTTATTATGAAAAATGGACTCCTGCCTTAACAGAATTACAATTCCAAATTATACTCTTCATCTTTGTTTTTATTTACAAACAAGGATTCTAAACATCAAAATCAACAACTACTTTTTCTGTAGTAGGTACTGCCTGACAAGATAAAACCAAGCCTTTGGCGACTTCGTCTTCTTCTAATGCATAATTTACTTTCATTTGTACCTCTCCTTCAATAACTTTACATTTACATGTACTACATACACCTCCTTTACAAGCAAAAGGAAGATCTGCTCCAGAAGCCAAAGCTCCATCCAAAATATTATCGTGATCATCATCCATAGCAAAGTGAAATTCCTTTCCTCCATCTATGATTGTAACTTCGGTTCCATCAAACTTATGATCCAGCACTTCTGCTACTTTTTTCTTATCCTCATCAGTAGCTCCAGAAAAGAACAACTCATAATGAATTTTTTCTTTACTTAGTCCTGCGCCCACCAATTCATCTCTAATCAAGAATATCATTTCCTCAGGTCCACAAACAAAACATTCATCAACACTAGAAATATCAATTATCTTATCTGCAAGTTCTTGTATTTTTTCTGCTGTAAACCGTCCATTGAGTAACGGAATATCTCGTTGCTCTTTGGTCAAAAAGTAAAATATCTCTAGCCGACCAAAATATGTATTTCTAAGTGCTTCAATCTCTTCTTTAAAGATAATTGATTTAACGTTTTGATTCAAATAAAATAGCTTGAAAGTACTATTTGGTTCTGATATCAAATGCGTCTTTATAATCGACAATATTGGAGTAATACCACTTCCTGCTGCAAAAACAATATAATTTTTAGGTCTAGAAGGGTTAACCTCTACATAAAAATTTCCAACAGGAGGCATAATCTCTATGACATCTCCTACTTTTAAAACATTATTTGCAAAATTTGAAAACAGACCTCCATTAATCCTTTTAACAGCCACTTGCCACTTATTTTCAACTGGACTAGAACATAAAGAATAGGAACGTCTAACCTCGTCTCCATTTATGGTTGTCTTGAGCGTAAGATGTTGTCCTTGTTTATAAACGAATTTATCTTTGAGCGCTTCTGGTACATCAAAAGTTATCGAAGTACAGTCCTTAGTTTCTTTATTCAATTCAGAAACTTTTATGGGATAAAAATCAGTCATACTCTAATTTAACTATATCGTTATAGTTAAACAAAACTAACGATTGTTAGTTTGAATCACAAATAATTATATGTTAATTTTAAATCCTCAAAAAAACAAACACTATACAACTCCTTTAAGGAGTACTGATATCATATCACGTTTTAATATATCAGAATCGATATTTTTTTGATTTGGATACCACAAATACAATGTTCTTAAAGTAGACAGTGTAGAAAACACCATAATCTCGATATTATACGGTTTAATCTCTCCTTTTTCAACTCCCTTTTTGACTATATTCCTAAAATTCTCTTCATAATCATGTCGCATTTTCTCGAAATATATAAGATTTTCTTCTTCGAGATGCATCCAATCACTATTAAGAGAACCTAGTCCATCTGCATTACGCAAAGTAACATCTACGTGCAAACTGATAATATTTTCTAACTTTTGAATTGAGCCTACATCAGAGTTTATGATTTGATTCATTCCTGTCGTAAATTCTTCTGCAAGATCTATGATAATAGTAGATAAAATCTCTTGTTTTGATTGTATATGGTTATACAAACTTGCTGCTTTAATACCCATAGCTTTTGCCAGATCTCTCATGGTAACAGCGCTATATCCTTTCTCTGTAAAGAGGATTGATGCAGCATTAATAATTTCTTGCTTTCTACTTTCGGGTTTCATTTGTTTTTATTTATTTTATCTATAGATGAAAATCACAATCACATTCATTTCATTAGAAGATATTTACATTTTTCCCTATCAAAAATAAATTTTAATCTCATATAACATATCTTTTTACGATTAAAAACCAAGATTATCATTAATTTACCGCTTTAAATGGCATAATTTTGGTCACAGAAATCATAAAAACCTGATTCTCATGAAATATCTAGTAATTATTTTATTCTCTCTACTATTTTCTAACACTAACACTTGTAATGAAAAAAAGAAAACAGCTAATCATCAAGAAGAAGAGAGCCAAACTGATCAGGAAATCACTTTTTTGATTGCCACGCTTAACGGAAATAATATTTCCAACAAAAAATTATATATTACGTTTGATGAAAAACGTAATTCTGCTACTGGAAATTCTGGATGCAATACTTTTTCATCCAAATACACCATAGATAAAGAAGATATCTCCTTTGGCTATCCTATTGCCACAAAGATGTATTGCGAAGAAAATGCTAAATTAGAACAAGAATTTTTCAAAACATTAATTCAATCTAAGGTTAGAATCATTACTGAAGATTCTTTATTCTTAAAAGATGAAACGAAAAAGATATTATTCTCTGGGATAAAAAAGCCTAAAGAATAATATGATGAATTAACACCTGGAGTTTATAATCGCTGACTTACAATTACTTTTCTTGTAAACGAAGTCCCATTCGTTGCGTTTTTAACATAAACAAAATACAATCCAGATGACCTATCATTCATATCAATATCTTCTTTTTCTAAAGATAATTGACCTGAACCGATACGCTGTCCAGAAATATTATAAATGATATACTCTAAAACGTCTTCTGGACCATTAGCAATTGTAATTACAGCTTTTTCTGTATCAAAAAAGACAACTACCTCTTCTCCCTCTTCCGGAGGTGTAACAACTGGTGGAGTAACTGTACCCTCTCCTTCTACCGAGAGCATATCCAGGGTTTCTCTACCTGTATTTGTTGGATCCAACCAATTAGAAAGTCTATTTGAATCAGAGTTTCCAAAATCCCAAGAGATATTGAATCTACCATAAAAATCTGAAAGACCATTATCATCTGTACCTGCACAAGCAGCTCCACCACCGGCAAGCTGTCCTACAATTCTTCCTTCTGGATTAAAAAGAGCTGACCCAGAAGACCCTCCTTCTGTAACACCTATATCCCAATCCTCTACTCTCCAAGAATCCACCGGATCCGGGATACCTCCAATATCTGTCTTAATATCAGTAAGTACTTTATCTTCTCTACACACCTTCATAATATCCCCAGAAGGGTGATGAATACCTACTGCAAAACTTGAAGCTATATTTCTTCTATCCCAACCAGCCCATTCTAAATCCCAGGATGGATCCAAACCACCGTCCAAGCTTAATAATTTAAAATCTGACTCTGGATTAGACGCTCTTCGAGTAGCCCCACTAGTTGTTTGTTCTACAGTAGCATCAGGACTATTTAAAGTAGTCCCACAAGAAGGATCCGGGCTAATCCAATTAAAACGAAACGCCCATGTAGCCTCATCTCCTGCATTACAATGATTCGCTGTTAAAAAATATGGAGCTTTATCATTACTAGTATTGTTGATTAAGGTTCCTGTACACACAAACCCTTGCATAACGATAAATGCTACAGAATGTTTTAATCTTTCTTTTATCGGATCAAAATCACTACCGACTGTACAATCAACGTCCTGATTACAATCTCCCGATGTATTTAACTTTTGTGTAATTTTAGCATCGCCAATAGTACGATATCCATGTATAATTTTGGAAATACTCAATTCACCTTGTCCCACAACTGAAGAAGGCTCATAATACTCTAACCAAACATTACTTCCCATTACAGGCCAAGTACCTAATTTTTGGTCAGGCCTGTTAAAAATATTAGTATAAGCTCCTAACAGATCTGTTCTATCATTATTATAAATATATAAAGTCGCACCTCTTGGTATTTTATAAGTATCAAAAATACAGCTTATCGATTTTGCTTCTTTAGATATGATATTAAGTCTCCAAATTCTATCTCCGTTTTCTAATTTATCCCAAACTCCAGAATTCTTAAGATTCAGATCTACTTTGAGTTCATATCCAAATCTCCAGGGAAGTGACTTATTTTTATCATTCTTAGCATCTTCAACCTTAAGCTTATTCAAATCAAAGCTTTTCATTAATGTAGGAACAATACTTTTTTTGGTCTGCATACTCCAGCTAAAAGGTGTACCCTCGTTACTAACTTGAGCATTTATTGTTCCTAACGTAAAAATCAATCCTAATACTATCAGCTTAAATCTCACAACTATATATTTTTATGTAATGAAAACAAATTTAACTATAATAAGAAGAACACAAAGTTATCTTAGCTATTTTAAATTCTAAAACTTAACAATCAAAACAGATAAATGCCTTTATTCTCTTTATTCTATATGATTTTTGAGAAAATCATATAGAAGGTTATCTGGTTTACAATTTGTTCTTTCTGTATTAATATAAAACAATTTATCTACCAAATACCCTACCCTTTCTATTTTATTAACTTAAAAAAGATTAAAATCTATTTAAAATTAACAGAAAAATAATACTCAAAATCACCAAATTCTTATTCTAAAATAAAACTCGCTACTATTGGTATCGATATCAAAATAAAACTATTAATTTCCCATTTAAATTGTCTTGATCAAAAATATTTTTTTTCTATGTCTCAAAATATAGTATCTAATCCCCTAATTGAAAGGCTTCCAGAGCATTTAAAACAATTCATAAAACCACAAAATTATGAAGAGTATACTCCAATTGATCAGGCAGTATGGAGATATGTTATGCGAAAAAACATCACTTCGCTTCGAAAAGCAGCTCATGATTCTTACTTAAATGGATTAAAAAAGACCGGTATCTCTACTGATGAAATTCCGAGCATGTATGGTATGAATAGAATTCTTAAAAAAATAGGTTGGGCAGCTGTGGCTGTTGATGGTTTTATACCTCCTAATGCTTTTATGGAGTTTCAAGCCTATAATATTCTTGTTATTGCTTCTGATATCCGTCAACTTGAAAATATAGAATACACTCCTGCTCCCGATATAATTCATGAGGCTGCAGGACATGCTCCCATAATTGCTAATCCAGATTATGCAGAATACCTTCGTCGTTTTGGAAAAATTGGTTGTAAAGCTATTTCTTCTAAAAAAGATTATGATATGTATGAAGCGGTGCGTGAGCTTTCAATTTTAAAAGAGGCATATGATACCGATCCAAAAGATATCCAAAATGCTGAAAAAAAGATCGAACAATTGCAGAATCAAAAAGAGACTCCTTCTGAAATGGCATTAATACGTAATCTGCATTGGTGGACTGTAGAATATGGGTTAATTGGCACAACAGATAATCCAAAAATATATGGAGCAGGCCTACTATCTTCTATTGGTGAAAGCGAATGGTGTATGACTGATCAGGTGGAAAAAATACCGTATTCTCCAGATGCTGCATTTCAGGATTTTGATATTACAAAACCTCAACCTCAACTGTTTGTTACCCCAGATTTTGCATACTTATGTCAAGTCTTAGAAGAATTTGCAGATACTATGGCGCTACGAAAAGGAGGCCATAGAGGACTTGCTAAGCTTATAGAGTCTGAGAATCTGGGCACTATAGAATTAAGCACAGGACTACAGGTTTCAGGGACTTTTACCCGAATGATCAAAAATGAAGATAATGAGGTAATTTATTTTGAAACGAAAGGAGAAACTGCTCTTTCATTTAGAGAAAAAGAACTTATAAGTCATGGAATTGATGCTCATCCTAATGGTTTCAGATCACCGATTGGTAAGCTCAAAGGAATCAATCTCGCAATAGAAAACATGTCTCCCCGAGATTTAAAAGCTTACAATTTTTATGATGGAGAATATATCGAATTTGAATTTGAAAGTGGAATTACCGTTGCCGGAAATAACATCACAGGTATGCGAAACATAAAAGGAGAATTGATTTTAATTCAATTTAGCGAATGTACAACAAAGTATAAAGGAGAATATCTTTTTAGACCCGATTGGGGAACATTTGATCTTGCAGTAGGAAACGAAATTGTATCTGCTTTTTCCGGCCCTGCCGATGATCACTCATTCGATCTCGTTACCCATAAAGCCTCCTCGATCACTACTAAACGCACTTATTCTCAAGCTCAAACAGAACTACACTCTTTATATCAATCTGTCAAAAACATCAGAGAAGGTAAAAATACTAGATTTTCATTGGAAGCGGTATTTGAAATTTTAGAAAAAGACCATTCTAATGACTGGTTACTTCCTTTAGAGATTTATGAATTGATATATGAAAAAGATGCTAAATTTGCAGCACAAACCCTAAAGCATCTGGAAGCAATAAAATCTAAAAAACCTAATATTAGCCATTTAATAAATAGCGGACTAGAAATCATCAATAAGAACTTAACCATCGCATAAACACTTTTAAAAATCCATGAATGGGTACTGTTCCTGAAGTTGGTATTTTTTATACTCTAATTGCTCTAAAAAATTATGGTGCTGTTCGCTTTCTGGATTAAAAGGTCTATGTGACATTCCTTTTTTAATTTCCTCTACCTTACTCATCGTATGAGTAGTTTTTTCGGAAATCCATATCGATGAAAATCGCTCCCAAATATATTGAATTGCTAAGGCACTGGGGTGAATCATATCGGTATCATAAAACCTATAATCTCTTAGCTCGTCCATCATAATCTCATAAGAAGGAAAATACCGCAGGTTTTTATTATCATCTATTATATGATGTATAGAAGCTATTAAATGAGATTTACTTCTATTATTTTCTACAAATCCATCTTTACTATGACGTACTGGAGAAACGGTAAAAATAATTTGCACTTCTGGATTAAGACTTTTTACAAGATGTATACAATTTTGAAGGCACTGATCTATCTCATCAATTGACAAAAGTTCTTTTTCAAATTCTCTTTGCGGAATTTTATGGCAATTTGCCACAATCATATCCAATGATTTTAAACGATATACCCAAGCCGTACCCAGTGTTATGAAAATATGAGTTGCCGATTTTATATTAGCTCGTGTATGAACCAATGCATCATTTAATTCAAAAAGTAACAAATCCTGATTAGAATTACTTAAGGAAGAATGTGCATCAAAACAATGCCATTGTTCATTACTAAAAAACAAATCCGTTTTGGTATATTTTTCTCCCTGAGTAGCCATCCAGAGAAATGTTTCAATGGCTTTTGGATGAAACAAAATTCCAAAAGGATTTATTTTATTTTTGAATTTAAAATACTCAAATTTTTCTCCAATATTCTCTGCAAAACAGGACCCCAACAATACTACTTCTGATTTATAATCAATTTTAGGTTCCTGAGATTGTAATCGTATTTTGGTTTGTAGTTTCATAAACTCTTCACTTCACTCCTTAACAATTAAAAAGGGATAAGCTCTTATTATTATCCTAAATATTGTTTGGCATTATCTAATGCATCTTCTATCCCTGAAGGGTTTTTACCCCCAGCAGTTGCAAAAAATGGTTGCCCACCGCCACCGCCTTGGATATATTTACCCAATTCACGAACGACCTGACCTGCATTTAATTGTCGTGCCTCTACAAGATTTTTAGAAATATAGCAAGACAGTAACGCTTTACCGTTTTGTTCTGTACCAAACACTATAAACACATTGTCTAATTCGCTACCAAGTTCGAAAGACAAGTCCTTAATTCCGGCAGCGTCCAAATCAACTTTCTTAGCTAAGAATTGAATTCCCTGTACATCTGCAAATTCTGATTTAAGCTCTCCTTTTAAGTTTTTTGCCTTATCCTTAAGAAGTGCTTCTATTTGTTTTTTTAGCGTTGTATTTTCATCTTGAAGTGACGTGATTGCTTTTATAGGGTCCTTAGTCTTGAGCACTGAAACCACTTTTCCATATGACTCTGATTGAGATGTAAAATATTCTTTTGCCGCGTCACCTGTAATTGCCTCAATTCTACGAATCCCTGCTGCAATTGCACTTTCTGAAGTAATTTTAAAATGCCAAATACTACCAGTGTTTTTAACATGGGTACCTCCACACAATTCCATAGATTCTCCAAATCGTATAGCTCTTACTTTATCTCCATACTTCTCTCCAAATAAGGCAATAGCTCCTTCTGATATTGCCTGATCATATGAAATTCCTCGTTGCTCTTGTAAAGGAAGTTGTTCTCTGATCCTAGCATTTACAAAATCTTCAACTTCTTTGAGTTCTTCTATTGATACTTTTGCAAAATGAGAAAAGTCAAAACGCAGACTACCACTATGTACCATTGACCCTTTTTGCTCTACATGCGTTCCTAGAACCGTTCTTAAAGCCTGGTGCATAAGGTGTGTTGCTGTATGATTAGACGCAGATCTGGATCGTTGTTTTTCATCCACCACTGCTGTTAATGTCTTATCAAGATGTTTTGGTAAATTTTTAGTAAAATGAATGATCAGATTATTCTCTTTTTTAGTGTCAATAATATATACCACATCACCATTAGGCACCTCTAGATACCCTTTATCACCAACTTGTCCTCCTCCTTCTGGATAAAACGGAGTTTTATTGAAAACCAATTGATACAATTCTCCATCTTTCTTACTCTTCACTTTACGATATCTTGTAAGTTTTACTTCGGTAGTAAGATGATCATACCCTATAAACTCTTCTTCTGTACCTTCTAACAACACTTCCCAGTCTCCTGCAGAAACTTGAGAAGCAGCTCTTGATCTATCTTTTTGTTTTTGAAGTTCTGCTTTAAACCCTTTTTCGTCCAATTCATAACCTTGTTCACTTAAGATTAAAGCTGTCAAATCAATAGGAAAACCAAAGGTGTCATATAATTCAAAGGCCTTTTCTCCAGAAATAATTTTACCTTTAGTTTCTCTAATAACATTGTCTAATAATACCAACCCTTGATCTAAGGTTCTTAAAAAAGATTGTTCTTCTTCTTTAATTACATTAACTATTAAATTCTTTTGCGTTTTTAATTCTGGAAAAGCATCACGCATTTGCTTACTTAATGTTTCAACCAATTTATAGATAAATGGTTCTTTTGTGTTTAAAAAAGTAAAACCATATCGAATAGCTCTTCGTAAAATTCTACGAATTACATAACCAGCTCCATTATTACTAGGCAATTGACCATCTGCAATAGAAAATGACACCGCTCTAACATGATCGGCTATCACTCTAATGGCCACACTAACTTTTCCTTCTTCATCAGTTGGTAAGCTATCTTTATCATATGTAGAATTTGTAATCGTTTCGATCTCTCTGATTAAAGGAGTAAAAACATCAGTATCATAATTCGATTTCACTCCTTGCAATACCATACACAGGCGTTCGAATCCCATTCCTGTATCCACATGCTGGGATGGCAGTTTTTCTAAAGATCCGTTAGCCTTCCTATTATATTGCATAAAAACCAGATTCCATATTTCTACAACCTGTGGGTGATCTGCATTGACTAAATCACGACCAGAAACCTTAGCTTTATCTTCTGCAGAACGTATATCAACATGAATCTCAGAACAAGGTCCGCAAGGCCCCTGATCACCCATTTCCCAGAAATTATCTTTTTTATTTCCCATGATGATTCGATCTTCAGGAACAATGTCTTTCCATAAATCATAAGCCTCCTGATCCATCTCAAGATTTTCGTCTTTTGCTCCTTCAAAAACAGAAACATAGAGTATATCTTTATCTATACTATAAACATCGGTCAGCAATTCCCAAGCCCACTGAATGGCTTCTTTCTTAAAATAATCACCAAAACTCCAATTCCCTAGCATCTCGAACATCGTATGATGATACGTGTCCATACCAACTTCTTCTAAGTCGTTATGTTTACCGCTTACTCGTAAACATTTTTGGGTATCTGTTAAACGATTATTTTTCGGAATACCATTCCCCAGAAAAAACTCTTTAAATTGGTTCATCCCAGCATTGGTAAACATCAATGTAGGGTCATCCTTAATCACCATTGGTGCTGAGGCTACAATGCTATGTTTTTTTGATTCAAAAAACTCTAAAAATTGATTTCTTACTTCTTGGGATTTCACGCTTTTAAATTTTATAAATTCTAAATCTGAATATTATTATACCAATCAAAAAAACACCTTTTTTACTCATAACCAACATATTAAATCACTTTCGTAAAAAAGATACTCAACCGATATTTGTCAGTTTTTTCCTGACTTTACAACATTTTACTATATTTGTTGCTGTGTTTAGGTTCTTTAAGAACTACATATTGGTTGATATCCTGCAAAAATAGCATATTTTAGATTATGTCAAAGGTTAAATATTACTATGATAGTGAGACTCTTTCTTATCGCAGAATAGAGCAAAAGAAAGGTCGCAAATTTGGTATTGCTGCATTAGGGGTTATCGGTTCTTTTTTAGCTGGTTTTGTCCTTCTCTTAATTTATCTTAACATTCCTCAATTAGAAACTCCTAAAGAAAAAGCATACAAAAGAGAATTAGAGAACATGCAACTTCAATATGATTTAATGAATCAACGATTGAAACGTGATGAAGTTATATTAAAAGAAATCGCAGAACGTGATGACAATATTTATCGCCTTTATTTCGGCGCTAATCCTATCCCAGAAGAACTTAGGAATGCTGGATTTGGAGGAGTAAATCGATATAAGAATCTAGAAGGATTTAATAATTCTGATATTATTATTAAGAGTAGTGAGCGAATTGACAAATTAACCAAACAAATTGTTGTTCAATCTAAATCTCTAGATGAAATTGCAACTTTGGCAGAACAAAAAGAAGAATTACTAGCTACCATACCAGCTATTCAACCCATACGTAATTCTGATTTAAGACGTATGGCTTCTGGTTACGGATGGAGGAGTGACCCTTTTACGAAAGCAAGAAAATTTCATTATGGTATGGATTTTTCTGCTAATACTGGTACTCCTATCTATGCCTCTGGTAATGGTGTTGTTACGCGTGCTGATGCTAATTCTACTGGATACGGAAGACATATACGTATAGATCATGGTTTTAACTATGTTAGTCTATATGCCCACCTAAGTAAATACAATGTAAAAAAGGGTCAAACAGTAAAACGTGGAGATGTTATTGGATATGTAGGAAGCACAGGAAGATCTGTAGCACCACATCTACATTATGAGATTTTCAAAGATGGTGAACGTATTAATCCTCGTAATTTTTACTACGGAAGTTTAACTTCTGAAGAATTCAGTGAAATGCTTAAAGCTTCTAATCTAATTAACGAAACCTTAGACTAACCTCTATGCGCAAATTACTTCTTCTTGTCTTAATTTTTGGCTTCTGTTTTACTATTCAAGCACAAAAATATTCAAAAGAGGTATTGGATTCGATGTCTGTTATAGTTGAGAACACTCAATTGAAACTTGCAAAATCCAAAACTATTAAAATTATGGCCGTTGGTGATATTATGATGGGAACCGACTTCCCTAATAATAGTTATCTACCTCCTGACGAAAAAGGACCTTTTGATGATGTAAACTCAATTCTCACTAAAGCTGATATTCTATTTGGTAATCTGGAAGGTACACTTACGGATGAAGGAGAGAATGCAAAGCGCTGTTCTGATCCATCAAAATGTTACTCCTTTAGATCTCCCGAGTACTTTGGAAAATATCTCGAAGAAACAGGATTTGATGTCATGAGCATTGCAAATAATCATATTGGGGATTTTGGAGAAATAGGTATAAAAAACACTTCAAAAACACTCGAAAAACATAACATTGCCTATGCAGGTGTATTTGCTCAACCTTCTACTATTTTTGAAAAAAATGGAATTAAATATGGATTTTGTGCATTCGCCCCCAATAAAGATTGCATAAAAATTCATAACTTAACCAATGCAAAAAAAATCGTAACTGAGCTCAAAGAGAAAGTAGATATTGTGATTGTTTCTTTTCATGGCGGTGCCGAGGGTTCTGATCACACTCATGTGCCTAGAAAGACAGAGCGATTTTATGGAGAAGATCGTGGAGATGTTTATCGTTTTGCTCATACGCTGATTGATGTAGGCGCTGATATTATTTTAGGGCATGGACCACATGTTTCCAGAGCATTTGAAGTGTATAAAAATAAATTTATTGCATACAGTCTGGGTAATTTTTGCACCTATTCGAGATTTAATTTAAGTGGAATTAAGGGGTATGCACCTATAGCAGAAATTGAAATTAATTCTGATGGTGATTTTATAAAAGGAATGTTGCATTCTGCTAAACAGATAGACGAGGTTTATCCTTTTTTAGATGACAAAAAGAGGGCTTTAAAGGAAATTAAACAACTTACCGAAAAAGATTTTCCTGAAAGTAAGCTGATTTTTGAAGATGACGGAAGTTTTACACAACAAAAAGAATAACTATTATGTATGTAGACTTACCAAAAAAAATGTATTATGGTATCGGAGAAGTAGCAGAAGCATTTGATGTAAATGCCTCGTTAATTCGTTTTTGGGAAAAAGAATTTGATATCATAAAACCTAAAAAAAATGCTAAGGGTAATAGAAAATTCACTCCAGAAGATATTAAAAATCTCGAATTAATATATCATTTGGTAAAGGAACGAGGGTTTACACTAGAAGGCGCTAAGATTCATCTTAAAGAACAAAAACAAGAAACCTTAGATAGTTTTGACATTATCCGGAAATTAGAATCTATCAAAGGCCAATTGCTCAAAATAAAAGAACAGCTTTAGAATAACAAAAATTAAAATCCTCTTACCTTCCTCAATCTAATTAAACACTTTATTTCTTCCTAAAATATACTGAAACTGGAACTCCATTAAAATCAAATTCTTTACGAAGTTGATTTTCTATAAAACGCTTGTAAGGGTCTCTTATATATTGAGGTAAGTTACAGAAAAATGCAAATTGCGGTTGTGGAGTAGGTAATTGTGTAATATATTTTATTTTTACATATTTACCTTTGTACGCTGGAGGCGGATTACGTTCTATAATTGGTAATAGAGTATCATTTAATTCACTTGTCTTGATCTTCTTAGATCTATTTTTATATACCTCTACAGCAGTTTCTATAGCCTTAAACAATCGTTGTTTTGTTAATGCAGAAATAAATACAACAGGAACATCTGTAAAAGGTTCTATTTGTTTGCGGATATATTTTTCAAAATCTTTAAGAGTGTTACTTTCTTTATTCTCTATAAGATCCCATTTATTTACTAGAATCACTACTCCTTTACGGTTACGCTCTGCTAACCAGAAAATATTCTGTACCTGCCCGTCAAACCCTCTTGTAGCATCCAAAACGATCAAACACACATCACTATGTTCAATTGCTCGAACTGATCTCATTACAGAATAAAATTCAAGATCCTCCTTTACTTTTGATTTACGTCGAATTCCTGCGGTATCTACAAGATTAAACTCAAATCCAAAACGGTTATACTTTGTATCAATAGCATCTCGGGTAGTTCCTGCAATATCAGTAACAATATACCTATCTTCTCCAATTAGAGCATTAATAAATGAAGACTTTCCTGCATTAGGTCTTCCCACCACTGCAAATCGTGGCAATTCATCATCTTCATCTTCATCTTTTTCAGGTAGTGCTTTCACCAATTCATCCAAAAGTTCTCCTGTACCACTCCCGTTAATACTAGCTATAGTATAATACTCTCCAAGCCCCAGATTATAAAATTCAACTGCATTTGCTGCCCTTTGACCATTATCCACTTTATTTACAGCTAAAAAAACTGGTTTATTCACTCTACGAAGTAAATTAGCTACATCTTCATCCATCCCGGTTATTCCGGATTCTACATCAACCATAAATATAATAGCATCTGCTTCATCAATTGCCAACTCTACTTGTTTATCAATTTCAGACTCAAAAACATCATCACTACCTACAACATATCCTCCAGTATCTATCAACGAAAATTCTACTCCATTCCAATCACTTTTTCCATAATGACGATCTCGAGTAACTCCACTAACTGCATCTACTATAGCTTCTCTCCTTTGAATCAACCGATTAAAGAATGTTGATTTGCCAACATTTGGGCGTCCTACAATTGCTACTATACCACTCATTGATATTTATTCTAAAATTTTTGCAAAATTAGACTTTTTATTTAAGCAATACTATACATATTTTGATTTGATTTCAATATCATTAGAAAGTCGTCCAAAAAATAAAAAGTCCACAAGCCAATGTTTTAGGCCTATGAACTTTTCATAATTGATAGTCAGTCAGTGAAATAATTACTTATATCAAATATACCAAGTAATACGGTCAAGTTGGTTACTGTAAAACAACAAAGTTTTTATGGATGTTATTTAATCGTCTTCCTGGCTTATTTCATAAATCGCTACAGTATTAGAAACCTCATTAGTAATAATGACTAAATCCTTATCTACAGGGCTATCTTCGGCTCTAACAACTGTTAATCCTTCTGGAGAAATATCAACATCATCTCTTATCCATTCTAAAAACTCTGGATGAGATGGATTAGAAATATCATAAATCATTAATCCTCCTGTTCTTTCTAACCCTACAAATAACAATGTTTTATTACCTACCTTTAATGTTTCTACTGCTTCTGGCTCAGCTCCTTTATCATCAGATCTTTTATCTGCAGCTCCTCCTTCGTTATTATTAAATGCTCCTGCATCCAAGTCAAAAATAGTTTTTCCTATTTGGTCTCCACTATCATAGATAACAGATCCAGAAGTGGACCATATTGTAAATGACCTTGCTCCATATCCATAAATTTCATCAAAATCACCATCTCCATCTATATCCCCATTTGCTGTAGTGGTTTTCAGTCTTCCTAAATTCTCATCCAACTGTAATGTTTCTGCATTTGGAAAAGCCACAGGATCTAGAGTAAGATCTTTTACTCTTTCTTCTTCAGAAAAACCGTCATAGTCTCTAGCATCTCCTTCATTTGCTGTTATTAAATATCTTCCTCCTTTTATTTTTGCAAATGTAATTGCGTCAGGATGATAAAATCCAAAAACTGGCCAATTTTGAAAATTCCCTACAATGTCATCTTTATCACTAGCATCTATTTGATTATCTTCTAGGTTATAATTCTTCACACCTAATCCAATAATATCTGTAATTGTTTTAGTTTGTAAATTAACAATTGCTATTCCGTTATTTTCTTGTAACGTTACATATGCCATTTTAGAATCATTAGAAATGGCCACATACTCTGGTTCTATATCCTGTGCTAAAGTAGCACCAGGTCCAAATACACGAAAATGGTTACCGATCACCTGACCATTAAAAGCCGTAAAACCAATATTAAAAACCTGACCATTTTCTACCTCTATTATAGTAATTGAGCCTTCTGGGTCATTAACATACAAATCATCTGGTTCTCCTTCATTTGCAGCTACAATATACTTACCGTTAGGACTAAACGTGACCATATCTGGTAATGCTCCTGCTTCATAGGTATTAAGTAATACTTGTGAATCTGAATCATATGTTGCAATTACTCCATTTGCTTGTTTATTTGTTGCATTTTCTAATGCTACAGCTACAATTCCATCATGAACTGCAACACTATTTGGAATACCTGTTAATGCTATATCACTTCCTTGAATTGGGGTTCCAGGATTTGATATATCCCAAACCGATAGTTCTGCATCATTTGGATTCACTACAAATAGTTTTCCTGTATTGGCATCAAAAGCAGAAATCTCTGCGAACCCCTCATCTCCTGTTCCATTACTGAAACCTCCAATTTTTTTAAACGTTAATTTGTTATTTCCACCGTTACCACCTCCTCCTTGGTAATCATCTATGTCACATGAACTAAATGCCCCTAATACAACCGCTGCAAAAAGAGCAGTTTTGTTAAAAATTTTCATTGTTGATGTTATTTTATGTGATTAAAACCTCAAATGTTAACAACAAATTTATCCTTAACGTTATGCTAAGGATAAATTAAGAATATTAATGACTTATTTGGGTTCTATATAAAACATAAAGCCCGCTATTTCATAGCAGGCTTTAAAACATAGTATATTTTAAAATATTCACTGTATAATCAATCTTTGTGTGGTAGTTCCTGTTTCTCCAGTGATCTTCATGATATACATTCCTGAAGAAAGTTTTGAGAACTGAGTAAGACTTACATCTATCGTTTCATCTCCCTGAGGCATATTTCTAACAATTACAGGTCCAACAGCAGCTCCTGAGAGATTATGAATAGAAATTCTAACCTCTTGATTAGTTTTAGATTTCATATTTAATGATACATTTCCTGTAGGTTCTAAAACGGTTGGATACACTTCTACAGTTTTACTTCCTGGCAAAACTCCTCCTTCACATGGAAAAATAGAAATCCCTATTTCATCTTTAGCAACGCAACCATCTTTACTCACTTCA
The DNA here is from genome assembly GCF_007489275.1 of Aquimarina algiphila. Taxonomy (GTDB): domain Bacteria; phylum Bacteroidota; class Bacteroidia; order Flavobacteriales; family Flavobacteriaceae; genus Aquimarina; species Aquimarina algiphila. The sequence continues at coordinate 125,443 of NZ_VLNR01000007.1, read as the reverse complement.
AGAGTATAACTAGAAGGTTCTAATATTGTCACCGTAATGGATTTTGTCGTCTCACCTGTTGACCAAAGATATGTATCTGCATCTATTGGAGAGGTAAGTACTACAGGTAGCCCAAAACATGTTATTAAATCTTCTCCTAGATCTATTGACAACTCAGAAGAAACAGAAACTAACACTTTATCTGTGGCACCACCACAAGAACTACAATCATTTACAGTCACTGTATATTCTGTATCTTCCTCTGGAGATACGGTAATACTTTTTGTAGTTTCTCCTGTAGACCACAAATAAGCAATTCCATCTGGTGTAGAGCAATCTCCATTTTTATCTACTTCTGCAGTGAGCGTAACTTCCTGCCCAGCACAAATTTGCTGATCCTCTCCAGCAGTTACAGATGGTGGATTACCTGTGCGAACTTCTACCGTATCAGAAGCTTCACAATCTTCACAATCCTTAACAGTAACGGTGTATGTTCCAGGGCCAGTAACCACAATTGACGGTGTAGTGGCTCCTGTAGACCACAAATAACTTACATCACTATTACCCGTAGAACTACATTCTCCAATATTAATATTAAAATCTCCTACATTAAAATTACTATCTGTAGTATCAAACCAACCAGACCCTCCATATTTACCAACTTCTTCTTCAGTTATATTTGCTCCATTACCCAATTGAAAAGCCGGACCTCTTCGGGAAATATCAAATGACCAAGAACCATCGGTCTGAGTAACAGAACCAGAAACATCGGTATAATAAATCCATCCACTGGTACTTTCTGAATTACAAAAGTGATTTTTAGGGCTCCCAGCAGGTGCTGTTATCGTTTTTCCAGAATAGGTTACATCAACTTCTAATGTAATCAAAGGATCATCATTATCCACTACAGTACCTGTTAGAGTAGCTGTTCCATTAGCTAGTTCTTTCCACTCCAGATCAACATTAGAAAATCTCTTTATTGTATTATTTATTTCATCTTTTAACCAAAGTACGTAAAGATTTCCTTTTCCACATCGAACTGTATTCTCAATGCTATATGATTCACAATCATCACATATGGATGCATCAGAAATTGAAGCAGTAAGTGTTACTCTTTGACCACGACAAATTTCTGTGTCATCTCCAGCGTTAACGGACAACTCACAAACTGTTGAAGGCGTATCTATACAGGCTTTAAAAGCATGCTGATGTAATTCTCCCTGATTATGATAATAGTTTTTTGCTATTACTTGACCATTTATATTTCCTGAAGAATCCTTAATTACATCTGCTTTTGGAGCAAATAAAGAACCTACTAAGGTACCTCCGCCTTTAAGCGTTACAGATGATGCATTAAAGAAATTCCAGATAATAAAACTACCATGCTGATCCCCTATGCTATTGATATTAAAAACATTCCATTCAAAATCACCAGATGCGTCTACATTTATAATAAGCGGAGTACTTGCATCTGGCTCATTTTCAAATGTTAGGTAAGGCATATTAAGAATTTTGTTTCCTGTAAGATTTAGCACATTTACTTGACCAGAAGTAAGATTAATTTTATTGTTTTGATCTACTTCTAAGGTAGCGTCTAGAAGACTAAATGCTAAGGATGTAGATTCAAATCCTTCAAACGCAGTTTCAAAATCTATTAAATCACTATGACCAACAGAAGTTGCCAATTGTTTTCTTTGCACTTGTACTCTTGGAATTGCTTCATAACCTCCAGAGGTTAATCTTGTATTTACAGATGCATTATTAAGGTCTCTATCAAAAACTGAGGATCCATTACTATCTCCTATTTTGACAAATCCTTTATTAAGGTGTATTCCTTCTCCCGAATTATACATGATCTTTCCTGCAACCACCAAAGAAGAAGCTTCACTATCTCCATTAAAATAATTAATTCCGGCTGTATGAGCTGCAACGGTAATAATTCCTTTCATTGTGAGATCTCCACCCATTGCAATAGGGCCTTCCGTATCTCCGTTTTTAAGATGGGTTTCATATCTCACAAATGCATTATATTCTAAAGCATTATTAAGTGGATTATCACAAGTATTAACTGTAGAGGTCTTTTCTTCAACACTATTTTTATAGTCTGCTTCTATAAACCCCGAAGAGAATGTAAAAACGTAAACTAACACAAAAGAGAATAGTGTAATTTTGGTTACTTTTTTTCTAAAACTGTTGAGCATTTTGACGGTTTTTAAGATTGATTTTTTTTTATAAAATTCAAAAAAACGCATTATCCAAGTATAATTTTATGGTAATAACACAATTAAATATGTTTTTGATAAGAATGATTTATCAAAACTATTTACTAGTATTACCAGAATAAATCTTTACTAATTTGTACTATAGGTTTGTTTGTGAAGAAGTAAAATGTATTCATAGCTTGGGGCGTTTTTACATTAAATTTGGAAGACGAAATTAAATATAAACCATCTAAAATCAATGAAAAAATTGATAAAACCGATAAACGGTAAAATTCACCACACAAACTACGGTGTTACCATAAAAATAGTTTGCAAAAACCTCAAAATTCCCACAAACCACTATCTTACAACCAATTACATATTAAACAACAATAATACAATATAATCGCTGAATTATTGATTATATCCAAAACGCTTTAATTGTCGCTCGTTACTACGCCAGTTTTTATTAATTTTCACATATAGTTCTATATGTATTTTTTTGCCAAAAAATTTCTCGAGTTCTTTACGTGCTTCTGTCCCTACTTTTTTCAAAGCTGATCCTTTATGACCAATTATAATTCCTTTTTGAGAATCACGTTCTACCATAATTACAGATCGGATTCTAATAATACTTTCTTCTTCAAAAAACTCTTCTGTCTCAATTTCTACAGCATAAGGAATTTCTTTTTTATAGTAAAGTAAGATTTTCTCTCGAATAGCTTCATTTACAAAAAATCGTTCAGGTTTATCGGTGAGTTGATCTTTTGGATAAAATGCCGGAGATACTGGCAATAGCTCAACAATACGATCAAACACCTCCCTAACATTAAAATTTTCTAATGCTGATATTGGATATAACTCTGCATTCGGTACTTTTTCTGCCCAGAATTGAACTTGCTCTTCTAATTGTTCCTGATTGGATTGATCAATTTTATTTAATAATAAGATCACCGGAATTTTAGCATTTTTAATTTTATTAAAAAAAGCTTCGTCTTTCAGTTCTTTTTCACCTATTTCGACCATATAAATAAGTACATCGGCATCTTCAAAAGCAGATTTAACAAACCCCATCATTGATTCTTGCAACTCATATGCTGGTTTTATTATCCCGGGAGTGTCAGATAAAATTACCTGAAAATCATCTCCGTTAACAATACCCAAAATCCTATGCCTTGTAGTCTGTGCTTTGGAAGTAATAATGGATAATTTTTCACCAATAAAAGCATTCATTAATGTAGACTTCCCCACATTAGGGTTACCAATAATATTTACAAAACCTGCTTTATGAGTCATAATAATCAATTTTAATGCAAAGGTAGATGAATATTCAACAAGAAAGTAATTGATCAAAAGATAATTGAGTTCATCTCTATTTTGTTAACATCTATTTACAAAAAATCGTTAGTAAGTATCATCAAGGAATTAACTTTTTAATTGTTTTTTTCCTAAATTTAGTTCTATTACGTTTTCAAAAACCCCGTGAAAACATTTTTTTATTATTAAAAATCGGGACAATTTGGAAGTACAACAATTAATTTCTTTACAGATTTTAAAAAAAAGAGTCATAATACAATCATGTATTATTATACTTTCATTATCCTTTAATCTTAACGCTCAAGACCAAAATAAACTTCTTGCTAAAGCAAATCAAAATTTCAAAGCTTTTAAGTATATCGATGCACGTGCGATTTACCTGGATGTAGCAGAGCGTGGATACTCTTCACAAAATCTTTATAGTAAATTAGCCGATTCATATTATTTTACAGGTGATCTTGAAGGTTCTGTTATATGGTATAAAAAATTATTTAAAGAATACCCCAAAGATCTAGATGCAGAATATCTATTTAGATATGCTCAAAGTTTAAAAAGTATCGAGCTTTATAGCGAAGCTGACAAGGTCATGGATGAATTCAATACACTAACAGGAAACGATAAACGTGCCCGTTCCTTTATCAACAAGAGAGATTATTTGAATTTTATTGAAATGCAATCGGGAAAATACAATATTTACCCTCTGAGTATAAATTCTGAAAATTCTGAATATGCCCCAAGTTTTAATAATCAAAATCAAATAGTTTTTGCTTCATCCAGAAGTAAAAAAACAAATAGTTCAAAGCTGCACGGGTGGAACGAAATGCCTTTTTTGGATTTATTCTCCTCGACAATAAAAGAAGATCAAATTAGTCTAGAAGGCATAAAAAAACTTCCTGGTAAGATTAATACCAAATTTCATGAATCCTCAACTAGTTTTAGCAAAGATGGAAAAACAGTTTATTTTACGCGTAACAATTATACCAACAATAAAATAGGAACTAATAAAAAAGGAGTCGTTTTATTAAAACTATACAAAGCTTCTTTACAAGATGGGAAATGGGTAAATATAGAAGAATTACCTTTTTGTAGTGATGAATATTCTGTATCGCATCCTTCACTTAATGCAGATGGAAGTAAACTGTATTTTGCCAGTGATATGCCCGGTTCGTTAGGTAAATCTGATCTATTTGTGGTTGATGTACTCGATAACGGAAGATTTGGTACTCCAGAGAATCTTGGAGAAGGTATTAATACCGAAGGTAGAGAAACTTTCCCGTATGTAAGTAATAGTGGAAGACTATACTTCTCTAGTGATGGACATGTCGGTTTAGGAGGGTTGGATATTTTTGTATCTGTACCAGAGGAATCAATTTACAATACTGCTTATAATGTGGGAAAACCTGTGAATAGTCCAAAAGATGATTTCAGTTTTGTACTTAATGAAGATATACGAATTGGTTATTTTGCCAGTAATCGAAAAGGGGGCAAAGGGAATGATGACATTTATAGTTTTAAACAAACAGAAGAATTAATTACTTCATGTAAACAATACATTAAAGGAAATATTACCAACAGTTATACGAATGAGAATTTACCTAATGTGAATATTACCATAACCGATATCAGTGGGAATATAATTGTTCAAACTACATCAGACGATCAAGGTGAATACGCCGTTAACGTGCCTTGTAATACAGAATATATTGTATCTGCATCATTAGATGGGTTTATATCGCAAGACGTAGTGCTAAAAACTACTGATGTTTTCGAATTGAGCCATGATATTTCAATACCACTTGATCCTATAAAAGCTACAGAAATATTACTCACTTCTGTAGGAATCAATATTGGAGATGATTTATCCAAGGTTTTACAACTTCAACCTATATATTTTAGTCTTGATGATTCTTCAATTCAACCAGAAGCCGAGGTAGAATTACAAAAAATTATTTCTGCAATGAATAAGTATCCAGAACTAAAGATTGAGGTTAGATCACATACGGATAGTAGATCAAGTTATTGGTACAATAAAAAACTAAGTGTAAAAAGAATGAGAACCACTGTGAAATACATTATAGAAAATGGTGGGATTTACTGGCGACGTATTCGAGGAAAAGCCTATGGAGAAAGAAAATTAATAAATGACTGTACTAATAATGTACCTTGTACTGAGGAAGAACATCAAAAGAATAGGAGAAGCGAATTTATAGTCCGTAAATAGAATCTTAGTATTTTCGTTTGTTAAATTTTATATTGATTTATTTTCTAGTTTTTGGAAATATATTTTAGCCCTTTTATTTACTCTTGGAGCCAATAAAAGTGCAGAAATAACAGTAGGGATAGCCATGATTGCAAAAGCACTATCGATAAGATTAATTGCAAATTCTATTTTTACTACGGCCGCAATTATAATAGATAGAATGTATATGTAATTATAGTATTTCCCATATTTGGGTTTGGTTAAAAACCCTAGGCATGTTGTTCCATAATAGGAATAAGAGAATAGTGTAGATAATGCAAACACTGAGACCATAATAATTACTACAATATCACCCAGACCGTAAGGTAATACGGTATTAAAAGCTTCTAATGTTAATGAGATACCATTATCGTTTGTACTTTGCCATACTCCGGTAGAAAGTATGGCCAGAGCGGTTAGTGTACACACCAATAATGTATCTATTGCCGGACCAATCATTGCTACCAAACCTTCTCTAATAGGTTCATTAGTTTTTGCAGTACCGTGCATCATTGGCGCAGTTCCTATTCCTGCTTCGTTAGAAAATGCTGCTCTTTTAACTCCTGTTTTAATCAAATACCCCAAAGCACCTCCTGCAACGGCTTTCCCTGAAAAGGCATCAGAAAAAATTAAGGTAAACATTGTTGGTACTTTCTCCATCTGAATGATCAAAATCGCAATCACGGTTATAAAATATAATACCACCATAAAAGGAACTAACTTACTAGCAACATTACCAATTCTCTTAATTCCACCAAGAATAACAATAGATGCAACCCCTGCTAACGAAAACCCTATATACCATTTATCACTATCATTCCAATCCAGCACATCCACCAATGTTTGTGTTAGTTGATTTGCTGTAAATGCTGGCAATGTTCCTACTAACCCTGCTAATGCGAATACTATTGCAAGGGGTTTCCATTGTTGACCCAGTCCTTTAGTAATTACATACATAGGACCACTAAGCAAATTACCATCATCATCTTCTGATCTATACATTACGGCTAGTGAACAGGTATAAAATTTGGTAGCCATGCCAATCAAAGCACTAATCCACATCCAAAAAACAGCTCCCGGACCACCAGCAACTATTGCTATAGCTACTCCACTAATATTCCCCATACCCACAGTTGCAGCAATAGCAGAAGATAATGCCTGAAAATGATTTAATTGACCTGGGGCTTTTTCATCATCATATTTACCACTTAGTACCTGAATTGCATGTTTAAAATAGAAAAAAGGAGTAAATCGAGAGTAGATTAAAAAAAAAACTCCGCCTCCTATAAGAAGAATTAATAAGGGCCAATCCCAAACCCAGGAACTAAAATCTGAAACAAAACCTTCTAGTGTTTTAAACATAAGTATTAAAGGTAGTAACAATAATTGTATTTAGTATATAAAGAATTATACTTCTGTCAAAATTCATTCTGAGGCTCTAATAAATCTTGGTTTATTAATTCCTCTATCATACATAACTATGCTTCCTGCTACAGCAACATTGAGGCTTAACTCTGATCTAAATTTGACAATAAATCTGGATTTTTCAATAGCTTTTTTTGATAATCCATGATCTTCTGCACCTAATAAATATACGCATCGTTTTGGGTGCTTAAATGTCTCTAATGGTTCTGCTTTATCAGTAAGTTCTACTCCAATCAACATAGCTCCTTTAGGTAAATGATGATAGAAGTCGTCAAAGGTATTATAGTGAAAGTAAGGCATTGACTTTACCGCATTGTGGGTATCGCTGGCTTGTTTTGCATATCGGTTACCAATGGTAAAAATAAAACTTGCACCCATATTTTGTGCAGAACGCCAAAGTACTCCAAGGTTCTCTGGTGTTTTTCCGTTTTGAATTCCAATCCCAAAAAATTCGTTATCAAGATTATCGATCATAAGAGCAAAAATATAAAAACCTTAATATTATTTTTATTTTTATAAGTGCTACTCATTACTCCTATATTTTAGATAAGCATTCTTTAATTTTACATCGTACTTATTCTTTTTATAACCAGGGCCATTATACCCTTCTGCAAACCTTGCCCAATTCTTTTCTTTAATCCAATCTATGAGTTTTTTACCCTTAAAAGGAGTAATTTCTATAAATTTACCAAATGCTTTAAGATGTTCTCTTTCATGCTCATACATAGTTGAAACAAATTGATCCATAGACGAATACCCTAAGGATGAATAATGAAATCCCATGATCTGAAATGCCCCCCATGAAGCAGCACTATACGCAGCTTCATGAAAAGCTGATAGATCAGATATTCCTGCTGCTTTTTCTAAGCGATCATATTCACTAGGGCCTCCTCTATAATGAATTTTAGTCCATTTTTTATACAATACATCCTTGGTTCTTTCTGAAACATATTGAGATGGATTTACTCCTCTCTTGTCTAGCTGCCTCCAAAATATATGACCTTCGAATAAAATTCTTGGTCTACCGCAGACCAAAAACCCTTTTCCATTACTTTCTATTTCATTAACTGCTTTTACCATTGCAAGTTCTAAGCCAAATTGTTTTGCAAAATCTTTTGCATCCTGTTCTGATAAAAATTTATCATTAAACGCAGTTAAATCTTTTTTTACTTCTATAAGTTTTGACCATGTTTTGAGTCCTACAATACCGTCGACAACAAGATTATGCTTACTCTGGAAGTCCTTCACTGCCAAATCGGTATCTTTTCCAAAAAAGTTGGATACAAATACTTTGTATCCTAGTTTTGTTAAAACCTCTTCTAAATAATGAACATCCTGCCCACGTGAGCGATACTGTATTGTTTTCATTTTTTATGTTTTTCTCTTAATACTCTAACTCAATAAATCTCTATTTATTTATTTTTTCATTTCCCAAAAAACAAAACAATTATTGTTATTACCTAATAAAAAATCACCACAAATTAACCGAAACAACATCTTAAACTCAATTAAAAAGATAGCACCAAGCATTATTGAAGATACAAAAAATTGCCTAATCAACCTCAAGTTATAAGTACATATAATGTAACAAAAAAGATGCTAAAAATCTGATTTTAAAGTATAGTATCATTATAAAACAATTCAAATACATCATATGAGTATATTATCAAAGTTTGGTTTTTTTAATTTTTTAAAACTTGAGAATTATTCTGCACAAAACGAATTCTAATTAGATCGTTACGAATACTAAAACCGTATCTTTTAAAACAACTTAAGGAACTACTTTTACCATCAAATAGCCAACCTCAAAATAAGCTGTTATGAAAAATGTTGCCATAATCATTATTCTATTCCAAAGTTTTCAATTTGTTAACGCTCAGCAAGGTTTTGCAGAAACCCAGAATTTTTTGGTAACTACTGAAATTATGAACCAGGATCAAGAACACCCCTCATATGTTATTAATCTGGTTCGTTCAGAAGATGATTCACAAAAAATATCTACCCTTACAATTGAGGACACAGAACTTTTTGAGGATATCTTCATAACCACCTTAGAGAACCCTGGACTAGAAGGGATCTCTAAGGTGATTAAGATGGAGATTGAATACCTAGCCTGTTGTGCACATGTAGAAGCATATTATTATATGGTTAAAGAAGATAATACAATTGTAGCGCTTCCTGAACTTAGAAATGTATACTGTGAAAATTCTGATACAGATTTTCAATATATATTTCCTAACCAAGAATACGGTATTAAAGGTAATATCCTAGAAACACAAACATTTTATAAAGAAACAGTAAAAGATATTAAATACGTAAACCTAAAACAAAGCTTTGCCTGGAATAATGGTGTTGTTCAAGATTCAAAGACAACTGCTATTACTGGGTATTAATTAAATCCTAACGGTAATCTCAATCTGATAAACAAAAAGGGGGAAACTTTTGTTTATTATACCGACCCACCTTAACAGGTGGTGTCGGTTTTTTTACATTTAAATTAATTACACCCCAGACCAAAAAAACAGTTTGATTATATTTGCTATTAACCAGATCAATCTTTTGTGAACACAAACCGTTTATTTACCTACCTTATCTCTTTTCTGATATTTAATTTTATCAGCTCGTTATCTGCACAAAACAATCAACTTAGAGCATATACATTAGAAGATGGGTTATCTCAATCACAAGTCTACGATATTATACAAGATGAGATTGGATATCTTTGGCTAGGAACTCAGGGAGGTGGTCTTTGTAGATTTAATGGCGATGAATTTAAGATCTGGAATGAAAATGACGGATTACAATCTAACTACATTCACTCCTTGGCTTTTGTAAACGATAGTCTATTTATTGGTACAAAAAACGGGCTTAGCATTAAAACAAAAAATAGATTTACTAATCTTGAAGGGCCTCGTATCAATAAAATATGCTTAATAGAAGATAAAATCTACTTGGCCACTAATATTGGTATTTATGAGTATCGTAAAAGTCTAGGGTTAATCAAAATAAACCTCAATACCAAAATCAATACCAGTATCATTAATGATATTGTATTTGATGGCAGGCTATTTTGGATTGCAACCAATAAGGGACTCTGGAAATTAAATGATATCAAGCAAAATGCCGGTATTATAGAACGACATAGTGCTTATGATTTTACTGCAGCTATTTTTCATAATAATAAAGTTTTTGCTGCAGCTTTTAATCAAGGGATTTTAGTCCTCAATACCAATGCAAAGACCTATGGAAATCATTGGATTCAAAAACCCGTTCGGGTAACTAATATTTCTGTGCATAATGATGGTGAATTATGGTTTTCTACAGACAACGATGGAATTACAATAATAGATTCTGAAAAATACAGAGAAAAAAAGAAAATCAACCGAAAAAATGGTTTAGCTGTATCCCATACAAGAAAAAGTATTTTAGATCGTCAATCTAATATTTGGATAGCAACATCTGGTGGTGGATTTTATAAATATTTTCAAAATAACTTTGTTCATTATGATAAAAATACCGGCTTAAAAGGAAATCGAGTATATGCCGTTCATAATGCAAAAAATGGTATTTGGGCATCTAATTCAGAGGTAGGATTAGTGCAAATCGACTCCTTAGGAATTCATAATATTCCTCAGGAAGAACAATTATCCGAAGTAAAAATTAAAACTATCACCAGTGATATTTCTGGTAATATTTGGGCTGGTACAGAAGGTAAAGGAATTCTTTTTAAAAAGATAAGTCAGGTTGATAGTGTTTTTACAGATACTATACAAAATATAGAAGCAGATAAAGATCCAATTATAACTACAGATACAATTGTAAAAACTGTCATCAAAAATCATATTATTGATACTGATAAAGGATTACCATCAAATTGGATAAGAGCAATCGAAGTCATTGATAATACTATATGGGTGGCATCGTATTCTGCTGGAATATCTAGATTCACCTATGATTCTGAGAAAAAACGTATCCTATCATTAAAAAAATTTTCAGGAAAGAACGGCATAAATGATCTCCATATCAGAGATATGAAACAAGATTCGACCGGTAAAATTTGGTATGCAACTCAAAACGGACACTTAGGATACATTAAGAAGAATAAGGTTACTCATTTAGGCAATGTTTTAAAACAAGCGACCGCAATAAGTTCAATTCTTTTTCATAAAAATACGATTTACATAGGAACAGCCGGAAGAGGAATTTGGTGGTCTGATTTGGATGGTGATATTGCATTTAAAAAATTAAAAGGTAGAAAAAAGCCATATTCTGATAATATTTATCAAATTATATTTGATGATAAAGATAATCTGTGGGCTGGAAGCGAACGTGGAGTGGACAGAATAGAACTAAATCAATCAAATGATATTGTAGACATCTTTCATTTTGGTCGAAATGATGGTTTTTTAGGTATAGAAACCTGTCTCAATGCTGTTACCAAAGATGAACAAGGAAACCTATGGTTTGGAGCGATTTATGGGTTAACCAAATACCAACCTACCGGAACTACTAAAGCCACTATCAAGCCAAGTTTATATTTTGAAGAAGTAGAAGTCGCTTACCGTAGTGTGGATTCTATACGATTAAGTGTTTGGGCCAATAGTAACCACATTCTAAAACTCACTCCAAATCAAACAGAATTATCTTTTAGCTATAAAACAATTGATCTGGATCATCCTAATGACGTCGAATATCGTTGGAGATTAAATAATTCTGAATGGAGTCCATGGTCATCTGATCATAGGCAAAATCTTGCTGGATTAGCCTATGGTTCACATGCTTTTACAGCACAATCCAGAAATTATCGATGGGAAGAAAGTGAACCTATTGCTTTTCAATTTTTTATTGATAGCCCCATTTATGAAAAAGGCTGGTTTCAATTAGCTGTTTTGGCGATGATCATATTATTTATAGGAGGCTATGCATTATCATACGTTCGGCGTGTGAAACAAAAAAACAAAGAGGAGCGTAATCGCTTAGAAATGAAGAACCACCTACTTTCTTTAGAACAAAAAGCATTACGATTACAAATGAACCCACATTTTATTTTTAATGCACTTAATGGTATAAAAGCAATGGGAACCAGTAATCCTAATCGTATGAATAATACCATTAACACATTTGCTACTTTATTAAGAGAAACTTTATATAATTCGAGAAAAGATTATATTACTTTAGATCAGGAAATACAAACGCTCAAACATTATGTCGAAATAGAACAGCTAATGGCTAGTAAACCATTTACATATGATATCGTAGTTGATTCTGATTTAGACCCAGAAGAAATTCTAATTCCGCCTATGTTAATTCAGCCTTTTGTGGAAAATGCGGTTAGACATGGGATATTAAAAGGAAGCAGAGATGGAGAATTAAAAGTACAGTTTCATACTACTGAAGAGTTTTTACATTGTACTGTATTAGATAACGGGCAAGGTATTTTTCAATCGCAAAAAGCAAAAACCAAAACAGATCACCAATCAATGGCCCTAACAGTAACCAGAGAGCGATTAGAGTCAATTTCTGGAAAAGATTCTTTAAATATAAGAGAAATTATGCAAAACGGAAATTCTGTAGCAGGAACCGAGATTGCATTTAAAATACCATTACAAACCGACTATTAAAACTATTATGCTTACAGCCATTATTGTAGAAGACATGCCAGATGCACTTCAACTTTTGAAAAGTGATCTAAAATCAAATCATCCTGAAATAGAAGTAGTCGATACGGCACAAAGTGTTGTTGAAGCGGCAAAATCATTACGCAATACACAGCCAGATATTTTATTTTTAGACATCATGCTCGGTGATGGTACTGGTTTTGATATCTTAGAAATATTTCCTGATTTAAAATCAAAAATAATTTTTGTTACTGCCAGTGATGAATTTGCCATTCGAGCATTCAAATTTGCAGCTATAGATTATGTATTAAAACCATATTCAAATGAGGAACTGGCTCAGGCTATTGCAAGGGCCAAAGAGCAAATACAACCCAATAAAGAACGTCTTAATATTCTTAAAGATACGTTATCTGCTCCAGAACAAAAACCCGATAAAATATCATTACATACTCTGGATAAAATCATTATTGTAAATCTGGACGATATTATTCGCTGTGAATCTGATAGTAATAATACAATCTTCTATCTTCAAGATGGGCAAAAAATATTTGTAACCAAAACATTAAAATACTTTGCTGATATGCTTAAGAGTTATCAGTTTTTGAGAGTACACCAAAGTCACTTGGTTAACCTGCAATGCATTAGTGCGTTTATAAAAACTGACGGAGGATATCTTATGCTTAAAAATGGAGAGAATATACCTGTATCTGTTCGTAAAAAAATCGAAGTAATGGAAATCTTAGATCGTCTTCACAGGTAATTTTTAGGGTATAACTAATAATAACTTTTGTATTTCACAACACAATTCATCTCTTCTATAGCGGTTACTTCTTCTTTAACTGTATAGAATCTATTTTTTTATTATTAACTGAATTTACCAGACTTAACAAACTCTCTTTTTATACCTTCTGTTATATCTTTATATGAGATTACATGACTTTCTTTGGCCAATACATTAAGACAAACATACTGCACTACATTCATAATATCTGCACCAGTCAATTCAAATTTTTGGGCAAGTTGTTTAAGGTCTATATCCTTGTCCAGTATAAGTTTATTGGGAAAAGCATTCTGCCATAAACTTAACCTCTCTTGCGTTCTTGGCATCGGGAAATGAATAATCGATTGAAAACGACGAACGAAAGCTTCATCTATGTTACTCCTAAAATTAGAAGCCAATATGATCAATCCCTTGTATGTTTCTACTCGCTGAAGTAAATATGCAACTTCTTGATTGGCATATCTATCATGAGAGTTTTGTACCTGTGTACGTCTTCCAAATAACGCATCTGCTTCATCAAAAAAGAGAATCCAATCCTTATTTTCTGCTTTATTAAAAAGATTTGCAAGATTTTTTTCTGTTTCACCAATATATTTAGATACCACAGAAGAAAGGTCCACTCGGTATACATCTCTATTCGTGTGTTTTCCTAATAAATTAGCGGTTAAAGTTTTTCCTGTACCTGGTGGACCATGAAACAATGCTCTATATCCAGGTTTTAGTTTTTTACGCATTTCTAACCCTTCGAATAAGGCATGTTTATATTTTAACCAGATAAGAATATCCTGAATTTGAAGTGAAGTCGAACTAGGTAAAATTAAATCATTCCAATGCTGTTCTGTTGTAATTTTGGCAGCAGGAAATTCTGTGCTAAAACTAGGACTGGTTATACGACCTAATGTTATTTTGTCAATAAATTCCTGATCCAAAATAAGTTGTCCGCTCATAGCCGGTTCATTTCTTTCAGGCTCCGCCAAACGAATCACTTGTTTTTTTGCAAACCAGTGCTCTGGAGAAAAAAGCTGCTGAATCCGAAATCGATATTCAAGGTTTTCACCCGCCAAAAGAAAGAGTGCTGTCTCTCCCGATGGTAAAAACCCTCGATGTCCTTTTCCTCTAATCCCTCCTAAATGAGGAAATCCTCCACCATTAGGATATACACTTTGAATAAGTCGATCAAAATAATGAGGTCGGATATGAGGTGCCAACGCCAAAGTAATAATCACCAATTCTTCATCACTAATCTTTTTAACAGGTAAATGTGGTAATAGAGAAGCAGACCATGAAGTGATATCCCAAGATTCTAGTTCTAAGCGCTCATTGGTCTCAAAAGACTTTAAACTACTTAGCAATAGCGTCTTAAGACCTGTTAAGGCATATTCTAAAGAAGTATTGATTTCTGTAGTGATCATAAACGGTTATCCTTTTTGCTGAACAACATGTGTTAATTCATGTACTAATAAATGTTTCCCACTTCTGGAATAAGGATCATATTTGTCCATATTAAAATAAATATCATATCCATGGGTAAATGCTTGTGCGTTTAACATCGCAGAGAGCTCGATAGCTTTTTCATCAGTATGAATACGAACATTGGTGAAATCTGCTTTCATTTCGGCCTCCAGTTCTGCTTTTATCTCTTCAGGAAGCGGCATACCTTGTCCTTTGGTTTCCTGAATCATAGCTTCTACAGATTCCATAGCATTAGCCTCTGTTTTCTTTCCTTTTTTTTCTTTAGATTCTCCTTTGGCTTGAGTTGCCTCATCATCCATTTTCCTTTGAATTTGTTTTGTAGCAGGTTCTTCTTCCTCTGTTTGTCGTTGAATACGTTTTGCAGCAGGCTCCTCTTCTTCTGCCTGCAGTTGAATTTGTTTCGCAGCAGGTTCTTCTTCCTCTGCTTGTCTTTGAATACGTTTTGCAGCAGGTTCCTCTTCCTCTGCTTGTCTTTGGATACGTTTAGCTGCAGGTTCCTCCTCTTCTGCTTGTCTTTGGATACGTTTAGCTGCAGGTTCCTCCTCTTCTGCTTGTCTTTGAATACGTTTAGCTGCAGGTTCCTCTTCTTCCGCTTGTCGTTGTACCGATTGTTTTCCAAAAGCATCACCAGGTGCTTTCTCATTATTTTGTTGTAGTACATGATCAGCCATAGCATCAGCTTCCTGTTCAAAAGGACTGCTAGGATCACCTACTTCTAATTTGGCCTGGAAAAAACTATCACTCCCAGAACTTTCTTTCGCTTTATTTTCTGTATTCGAAAAAAAAGGATCGCTTTCCTCCTTTTTGTTCTTGTTTGGTTTTCTTGGTCTTATTTTTTTCATTGTTTTTGTGTTTTAATATATTATTAGATCATTCTACATTTTAAACTAATTATGAAGTGAGTTTCAATCATCATCGTCATAATTTCCGCCTCTGTCTCTTCTTCTACCTCTACCTCTTCTACCTCTACCTCTTCTTCTATCATCTCCATTATCATCAGTATCCCTTTCTCTTTTATCTTCTATTCTTCTACTTCTTCTGCTTCTTTCCTCATTTCTTCCTCTTGGTGAATGACCTCTATTAACTGTTGTCATAGAAACTGTACCTATATATCGGAAATGAACTCCATGCCCTTCTGCCATACAACGAATCTCAGCTACCTTAATTCGGCCTACCTTATTTTGTCCTTCGAAAACATCATAAAATGTATGAGTATCACCATTATCCATAACTTCTACACCACTAGCCCTTACAAATCTAGCATTCGATGCAAAATTCTCAATCTGGATCGCTTTTTCATGCGCTTGATCTATATTCTCAAATAGACCATTATCTGTTTCCAAATTACATTCTTCATTACCTCCTTCAGCCTTGCCACTAGTTGTATCTTTCTTTGCTCTAAATATATAATTATAATCCCAGCTATCTCCCCCATCTACAACAGAAATACTACTAAACACAGGGTGCTTTTCTTTTACGTTGGCAGCTACTTTCTGTGCATTCTCCTGACTAATATTACTATTCTCAATAAATGGTTCTTCTTCAGTTTGAAATGCCTGAAGTCCTTTGTCTTTATCTTTTCCATTTAAAAATTTCTGCGCTTTCCCCTTCACCCATAAAATCATCTTATCAAGTGCCTTATCGATAGGATCTCTGATCTTTTTCAAGATATTTTGCAAGGCATCTCCTATTTTACCTAGTCCAACAAATTCAGCCAAAAAGCTTACTGCTAATACCAGGATTCCTTTCATGGTGTTGACTACCTTTGTGGCTGCAGGTACCAGATTTCCTGCTACGATATCGGCAATAGAGTTCATAAAGGCGACTCCTACCTGTATAATCTTTTGAATACGCTGAATAAATACTTGAATAGCTCCCCAAATAGCCAGAATGGCTTGAATAAATCCGGCCCCAGGAATAAACATACTTACTAACTTTGCCACTGCCTTTGTAACCACCGTCTGGGTAACCCAGGAGATGATCTCACCAATCACCGTATCCTTGAGTGTCGTAATATGTTCCATAATTTTCTCCCAAGCTGCAGCAGGACCTTCGGTCACCAATAACTGGATCAGCTCAAAACCTTCCTCAAGAACCGTAACTGACCCTTCACCCAAATGCTCTACTAATTTGGCCCTCATATTCTCCCAGGTAAGACCCAATACGGATAATACGAACTTCAAAATCTCTACAAAATCAAGTCCTGTCGGAATATAAACACCTGCACCCGCCAAAGTTCCCGTCAACCAATCGATTAGCACCTCCCTTAAAATACTACCGATATTATCTTTAAACATTTGAAAGCCCATTTTTCCGGCCTGTACCAAATTGCCTAAAAAGGCCATAGGGTTCTCAAAAATAGACTGAATAGCACCTCCTGCTCGTTCAAGGAATGGCATAGCTCCAGGGGCGACCACCGAAAAGATGATTTTCAAAAGTTCCCACATTGCATTTCCCGCCCAGGAAACAAAATCTACTACAAAAGTGGCGAAGACTAATGCTATTTTGGCAAAGGCTCTGGGTACTACTACCAAGTCTACTATGGTTAATGATTTTAACGCGTTTATAAATCGAGTAGGAATACTGGTTACCAAGGCAATTAATTGACCCATAGCTCCCTGGAACCATGCCCAGGCTCGTGCAATAGCATTTCCTTTTTTGATATTTTCCCAAATTTCTTCCTGACCGATTAACTTCATAAAGCCACCAATAAGAGTCTCGGCCGTTCGCGGAACAGCATCTCCTGTAATAGGATTTGTACCAAGAACAGCAATAAGCAAATCCCAACCATTTGTCCCTTCTGCAAGACTTGCTAAAGGTCTAAGAATTGCTTCTTTGATGAATTCTAAAATATCTGAAACTAATCCCTTAACAAAGTTAATTAGCATAGTAATTGGCGATGTAAAAATACGTTTCGCCCTACGCCATAAACTTCCCAATCTAGCTATATCTGTTATCCCCAGAGAACCAACAAATTCTCTAAAAGCACTTACAATAGAAGCTCCAATATCTCCAAGAGTATCCAGTTGTTGTACAATCCAATTTCCTACTTTGTCGAATATACCATGGTTGTTAAGTGCCTCCCAGATCATATTTCCTCCTGGTAAAAAGCCCATGATGCCTCTAAAGATATTTGCAGCATTACGAGGGACATCTTGTCCATTAATAGGGTTAAATCCTAAAATAACGGTTAACATTGAATATCCAGGAATATTATTTGCCTTGTCTGCTGCCCAATTACGTGCTCTTGAGATCACACCTCTCTGTACCATAGCAGGGGCACTTTGATTGACCTGAACGTTGGCACTTCGTTGTACTGAATTTTTGGTAGCTGCACCCTGCTGTACTACATGGGTCAATTCATGAGCCAATAATCTTGTCCCTTCTTTTTGTTCTGGCTGATATGTTCCTTTATTAAAATAAATATCACGACCATGAGTAAATGCATGTGCTTGCACCTGATTACTCATCCCTTCTGCATCAGAATCGGTATGAATTCTCACATTGCTAAAATCTGCTCCAAAGGCAGATTCCATTTGTGTTCTTGTTTTTCGAGACATTGAGGTCCCTCCTCCTTTGCTGGCATGTAATTTAGATTCAAAATCAGAATTTGTATGCTGCCCTTCTGCCATTTCACTCAGATTAACTTTGCGTTGAATCTCTCCAGTTTCAGTCTCTGCAATATCTTCTTCCTGATGATGAGTAGTTGGAGGTGGAGGCGTAGTAGTAATTGATTCTGCTGTGGCTGATCGTTGTACTTCTGCTTCTGGGTTGCTAGCAGTATTCAAATCCAATTCTGTTGGACTTTCAAAAGCTGGTTTACGCTGAAAAAAGGCTAACCGCTGGATATTAGTTCCCGCATCCCCAGAAGCAGGAGGTGCCGCTGGAGGAGAAAACCCCTCTCCACCGGTATAAATAGATTGTGTTACCTCATCAGCAACACGATCTGCTTCTACTTCAAATGGATCATTGATTTTGTTAACCTGAAGTTTTGGTTGGAAAAAAGTAGTACTCTCTGCCTTAGTCTGGCTTTCAGATTTAGAATGATCTGCGGCTTCTACAGTAGCAACACCACGTGACTCTTTTACACTTCTATGATGCTGATTAGCAGCAGAAGTTGTCGAAGAGTCATGTGATGTACTTGTGATAGCCATATCTATTCAATACTAAGTTGAAATTTGAATTTATTTTTTAGGTTTTTTGAACTTTTTATTAAGTATCCAGAGAATCAGCAGAATTAACAAGGCTATAATAAATGCTAACCAACCAGGGATACCAAATGTATCCTCGAGCCAATTTTGAACTTCGCAAAGGGTATTACAATCTTGTGATTTCCCAAAACCAAGAGCGCTCCCTTTATAAACTTTTACATCTGAGATACTTATAGATATATCTGGATCATTATTACCATTAATTGCGTCAAAAGTTATAGTATAACTTCCATCTCCATTATCAACTGTATTCACATTAGCGACATCGTTACCTTTAATACTAATTCCATTTGCAAAACCTGGTCCTACAAAACGTTGCTTATTCCCCACTTTATATTTTGGAGCATATTGTAATTGAAATTTATTATCTCCAATTTGAGTGACTTGCTGGGGAGATACATTCGGATCAGGATCGGGATCTCCAAATCTTAAGTACACAGTACGTCTTGTTAGACGGTTAATTTTTCCTATAGAGTCATTAGATGCAGATATTTGAGCAATAGTTTGATATACTCCAGATACATCGGTATCTGAGAATGTTCCTTCATATTTTCCATCCCCAGAATGTGAGAGATTCACTACATTTTCTCCCAGGTTTAAAGAATCTATCAAGTCTGGATTTTGTTCTAAAAGAGCTAATAATTTCTCATATCCTATAGATCCTACATCTACACTATCATTAACATCGAGTTTTACCTGAGCTCTAGCCAGTAAATCGCCAAGATCTTCTCCAGGTTTGAAAACCAGTACTGAAACATTGGCATCTTGAATAGGTTTCTTTCTATAACTGAGATCTGTGAATATGCGCAATTGATCTCCTACTTTGAAATCATCAGCTTCTATATTATAATCGTAATCTAAACGATGATCATCTACCTGCGCTTTAATTTGATATGGTTTTCCTCCTCCAGTTCCTGATCGTACTCTTACCGTCCAAGTTCCTTTAGATGTTTGAGGCAAAGCAGCGCATCCAGCATACTTTTTTAAGTCAATAATACCTAGAAGGCTATTAGTCCCATTATTCGGACCAAAGATGTATTTAATTGCTGATTCATCATTACAACTACCTGTTACCGATACCCCATCTTTTTCTACCGTGAAAAAAGGTTCCTGATCTGGTGTGATGAGTTCGAAAAGAATCTTATCGATATTGTCATTAATTTCAAAATTATGTACAGGTGCTGAAGTTGAAGAACCTGAAGTAGAATCAATAACTCTAGGAACCCTACCGTTTTCAACACCGACAGTTTGAGGACTATTCCCTTCTAGCATATTCTCGAATCCGGCGTCAAAGAAATTTGCTATGCCTGTTGTAGTATTAAAATCGCTTCCATCTCCTCCCGCATTAACCTCCTCTTGTAATAAGAAAAAACGAGCGGTAGCTCCCGTAGGAGTATTTTTTGTGGCTATCTCCTCTAAAAGGCTTGCAGGAGCTCCCATTGCGGCTGCTCCAGTAGCAATGGTAATTATATGGATGGAATCATCACTATTATTTAAAGATTCTCCGCTATCGGTTTCTTCTCCTATATCTGGACCACCATCAACAACTTCATCTCCACGGTTCTGCTCTCCATCTGTAAATAGAAAAATAAGTTGTCGACTATGAGCTGCGGTTGTAGAAAGTTTGTTTTTTCCTGATAATAAACCATCACCCATTGCCGTCCACCCACCTGGAGTTAATGCTATGATTTCATTCGTGAAATTAGAAGCATTTCCATCGATATCTGTAAAAGAAGCTCCAAATCCAGGAGGAGGAGTATCTACTGTGGTTTCGAAATATGTAAGTGCAACTGAATCTCCTGGAACTTTAAAAGCATCTAATTTATTCACAAATAAATTGGCTGCCGTTTGAAGAATATCCATTCTTGTGATAGTTCCGACTCCATCATGTGGCGGATTCCCCATACTCCCTGATCTATCTAACACAAAAGCTGCTGAAACAGGTTTACGAACGGGTATAATCACTTCAATTTCACTAGTGTCGCCTCCGCTTTCAAACTCCAAAAATATGGTGTAAGAATCTTCAACAATTGTAGTTAGAGTGACTGTTGGGTCGGGAACTACATGAAGGATTTCTGCAGTACCATCTACAGTTACTTCTAAATCCGGAGATACAAAAGGATCCTCTCCTCCGACTACCATTTTGAGCCCGCTACCATTGAGCGTAGTAGCATCTACGTTTGTCCAAATTACTATGTTGCCTATACCTAACCCTCCAGGAGTAATTGTAAGATCAAATGCAGCATCACCAACACCATAAGTATTGGCTGTTTCAAGAACATCGGTTCCCGGACTAAAAGGAATGTCTTCTTGCCCAAAAAAATGATAGGGCATCATAAAGCTCATGATAAGAATGATTACAATATTTTTAATAAATTTTAGTGTCGGTTTCATATATAAAGTTTTAATTATGAGTAAAATTTTAAATCCAGTTGATTTGTAAGAGTTCTTTCATCCAAGGGAATTTTACCATTCCAATTCCCCATGGTAGATGTTGTAGCAAGATATCCTGAGCTTTTTGCTCCACATAAAGTTGCCAGCCTGTTTCGGTTTTTAGGAGTTTGCCAGATCTATTGATAAATCCTTCTCTTAAACCATCGACAGAGGTGTTTTTAAGTGCATCCCAATGTTGAATAACTGATTTTAGTAAGCTTCTTGCCTCATTCAATTCAAAGGAGTTGAGCTCTATTCTGTGATCCATAACCGTATCCCATGGCAAACCACATAAATGTTTGAACAATACACACTCATATTCTATGTACCCCATATTTCCTGTACTGAGAAATGTAAGAAGTCGAATTGCCTTTTGGGCAGATGACTCGGTTTTCCAATTGTTATTTTCTAACAATGACAGATTCTTAAAAAAAGATCCTAAAAAAGGATATAAAAGCGTAATTCCGGCATAGTGTACATATACTCCTTCTTCCTCTTCTATTCTTAAAGTTGATTCTGGTATATTATTTTGCTCTTTTCTCTCTTCACTTAAGTATTCTTCTTCTCTGTTAGCTCTATATAAATTATCAGTAGTTTTTTCCTGTTCAGAAGTTTTTACATTTCTATTTGTGTTTGGATTGGTAAAGTGAGCTGAACTCAAATCTATCTTCACATTTTCAGTTTCGTTATCCTTTAAGAGAATTAAGGCTATTTCTTCTTTAAATTTTGAGATCGGAACTTGAGGCCATATTCCTTGTATTTCATTTAAGAAAAAGTGGACTATTTTATCTGAACGGAAACTTCTTAAAAATTTCTTTTTTTTAAAGCAAGTATTTGAAAATAAGTATTTTAAAAACTGTATTTCAGGTTTTTTTACAGTTTTATTAATGAGATCATGGTGTATAATAATAGTCTCCCAAAATACAATTCTAAATTCCTTTTCCTGATCCTTTTGAAAGACAGTTTTTTCAAAAACTTTGTATAGTGGTGAATGATCTAGAGGTATCTCTTTTGACACTCCCATAGTACTTAAAACAAAGGCTATTTCCTCATCCTGAAAAGTAGTTAGAAACCGTATGCGGGTATTGGGTGTTTTTTGAAGTATGGAGACAAGTTTTTTAGTCTTTTTCACATCTAATTGATGTATATATTTCTTACCAATTTGTGGTAACACATTCAAATCAAACCACCATGGAAAGTATCCTTTTTCAAAATAGAACATGAAAGCATTCTCAAGAACATCTATATGATTTTTTTTTCTTGATAATTGTGAAGGTTTGTCTACCTTATTTGTGCCTACTATTCTACTAATCTTATCTGCTAAAATATGTTCAGGTTTATGTGAAGTATTCGTGGAAAAAGAAGAAATAGTTTTGGAATCCTTTTGTAATAAGAAGCTTTTTTTAAGTTGTTCCTGTAAAGCAAAATCTAATCTTTCCTTCAAAACGTTTTCCCAGTTTGTAAACGATATATTCCCTAAATCAATTTCTAAGCTATCAATGAATACATATTCATCACTGTAATATTTCTGAATCTTTTTTTCGATAGCATTACATAATTCTGTTGTGCAATATTGAGTAACATCTTCGCTTAATGAAACGGAAGAAGTATTCCCATTGACATTAATATCAAAAAACAACTGTCTTATTATGTTATCGTATGGTTTCATTTATGCAGATATTTGATAAATTTCATTCAGTACTGTAATTAATTCACTCCTTCTATCGCTAAGGACATTTATTGGTGTTGACGCATCTTCTTTAGCTTCAAGCCATGCTCTCCACCGAGCTGTAAAATTGTTTAGAGAAGGTGTATTTGCATTTTCAACACCGGTATTGATATCTAACCAGTATATGCCTGCCAGTATATGAGCAGGAGTTTCTTCATTAATCTGTTTCACGATAAGGTTTCGAAATTTTTCATTTTGAAATTGTGCAGGAATTGAAGGTATTGGTTCCATTTCTATAGCAAAATCTCTTTCAAATCCAGAGGGAAGAATACTACTAATTCTCATAGAATATGGATTGGAAACATTATTGGTTTCATTTATCGGAATTTCTAAATCGATTGTATCTCCCTCGTTGGGTCGTAAAAGAATATGTTCTACAATATATACTCCACTTCCAATTTCTTTTAGTTCTCTGATGATGTGCCTTATGTTAGTTCTTGCAGCAAATTCGTCATTTGTAGAAGGAAGAGGCGAAGTCGCTACATAGGTCGGTAAATTTCCGGATTCTGGTTGAAATCCTATTACATATGTTACAGGAGATACACCCTGGGGTTCTACAAAATAATGATCTCTATCAATAGCTTGTCGTATAGTCTCTCTAGCTTCATTTTGTGCATCTAAAGCATTGGGATAATTACCCACACTCCGTAATATCACATCACTATTACTATCAATAATTTCAAAAATAAAATCAGGGCCGTCAGGAACAATCTGTATGAAATTATCTACTTCATTATGTAAAGTTCTTCTATTCAGGTTTCTTAAACCCAGCGCACTAAGCAATCGTTTAGATAATCCTGATGTATTTCCTGTATCCCAAGCCTCTTCGCTATAATTTAAAGCCATAAACCGATTTTTACTCTGCTCGGGGAATACACTCAGGTAGTTAATCTTATCTAAAATAAGGTCATGAGCTATTTCAAGTTGTCTTAAATCAAGTTGTGATGAATTATCAACCATCAAAGAGTTTTCTTCATATCTGAAAGAAATATAATGTTCTAAAGAAGCTCCAAATCTTGCCATTAAATGATCGAGGAAACGGTTTCTACGATCTAGAAAAATAGTATTAGACTCGAAGATCTCATCTAAAGCTTGTTGATAATCATTTGAAAGGTCATTTTTAAAATCTTCCCAACTTTGTCCGCTATTTAAAAAATCAACGAGTAATCTTTCATAGTAAGGAATATCA
Source organism: Aquimarina algiphila (assembly GCF_007489275.1). Taxonomy (GTDB): domain Bacteria; phylum Bacteroidota; class Bacteroidia; order Flavobacteriales; family Flavobacteriaceae; genus Aquimarina; species Aquimarina algiphila. Next base: position 100,848 of record NZ_VLNR01000007.1, on the reverse strand, counting down.
TATAGCGGATTTTTAAAATAAGTATTAGTAACATTGGTATCTATGGAGAATAGATCATTAATATGATATAATTGATTTGAATAACTCGCGAGTAATTGATCGATTATCGTTAGATACGCCCTAAACTGTTCTACTTTTGCTCTATGTTCTTCTGAATAGGCATTAGATAATACATTTTTTCCTAAACCAAAGGCGGCAGGGAATTCATGTTGAATAGAATAATAGTCTGATAATGTAGCTAAAGATTCACCAGAAGGAATAGATGGAAGATTAGATATCGTATTAGAAGTTTGAAGCGTTGTTCTTAATTCATCTAATAAGCTAATCACCAAATCGTAATTGTAGTCTAATTCGACTCTTCCACTATAAAATTGTATGTTAGATTTATTAAAACTGAATCTGGGTTTAACCAGTTCTGACTCTGCAAGTACCAAACAATCAGTAACCTTTTCTTCTACTATCTTGTTGTTTCGGTAATTAGAAATAGTAATATTAGAAATTGCAATCACCTGATTTTCGATAATATTTGTTATTGCTGTAGAATTTTTTAGAGCAGTTTTAATAAAAAGATTAACTAAATCTGATATATATACAGTACTATTTCGACTATCAGCAACTCCTCTCGACAAGTCATTGAGTACGGCATCGTCCAGAAAACCATTTGCTAATAAAGGCCCCTCAAAAATGTTTTCGTAAGAGATTTTTTTGGTTTCTAAATCGTGGAGAGATGTAAAAAGTATTGGAGGTCTAAAGAAATTTTCAAGCTCAAATAAAACCGAAGCCAGATATTTTTCGAGATTTAATGTTTTCAAAACTTCAATACTAACATCTATACCAATCTCTTGAATTCTAACGGCCTTTATATCTTGTATATCTTCCCCTAAGTTGCGATGAGCTCTCAATTTCTCCCAAATACTATTTTCAATGGTTGAGGCCGCTACTACTTTTCTGTTAAATAAATCGATGAAGGAGTCGTTACCGGTATTAGACAAAAGGGTAATAATTTCATTTTCGACAGCAGTAGTTTCTATAGGATCTGTACCAATTGTTGGGTTTACAGATATGATAACAGTAAATGAAGTAGTCGAAATAGTATTATAGGTTATTTCTAATTCTGCCGAGTAATCATTTTCTTCTCCTGAAGGAGGTGTTAATATAATACTGGCAGATCCCGGACTGGTAATATTATCTATAGTAGTAAATATTTCCTGAAAAGCATTTGCACCTTCTTCGTCCCAAAAAGGGAAAAACACACCAATAGTAAAATCTTGATCTCCACTTCCGATATTGATAGTAATATTTTTTTCGATGATACTACTATTAATATCACCTAATGTATCATCTTCATCCAATTCTAATAATACATCATACAAACCATTAATATTATTAGTCTCCCCAATAGACAATGGAATAAACCAAGCATTTCTAACACCTTCGGTATCGATTAATACTTTTCGATAATCTTTAATTGTGGTAGGATGAACTGGTAAAATTTCTTCAGCACCAAATAGTACATTAGAAGAATTTTGTTGGCTACTAGCCAAAATATCTTTAATATCAAGGTCAGCTTTTAGCGAAAGTTCGGTAAGTGCAAAACAAAAAGCTTCCAATAGGGTGATCCCTGGATCATGTATGTTATGATCTGTCCAGGTGGTTCCCGAATATTGCTGGAGAAGTCGAATCCCCTCTTGTCGTAAAAACGAAAAATCTTCTCCCTTTTTTAATATTGGAGATTTAAGAATTTGCTGTTTTGTGTTCATATTCATTCATTTCTTTATCAGACTGTACCTTATGATCATTGAGAGCTAATTCTGTTTGAACCTTTATATTTTGAATAAGTTCATATACCTGTATATATGGCATAGAGCCTAAAGCTGCTAATATTTGATTGATTGATCCCAGTGATAAGGACAAGTGAATTTTTTTTTGTTCGACCGATTTCATTGTGTTTTCTGAATTCATGGTTGCTTTATTAGGTTATCTTGTAATTTTTATCCCCCAAGTGCACTTACCCGGGAATCCAATTCATTTAATACTTCTCTTATGTTTATTACTTCAGATCCATTTACCATCACTATTTCTCCATTCGTAAAAAGGTTGGCATTAGGATGATTATTCTGATTTGTATTGCTCACAGTTCCTCCAATGACAACATTCCCTGTGTCGTCTTCAATTTGCATTCTAACCAGGTTTCCATTTTGAGTAAACCGAATGACTTCGGTTAAAGGAGCGTTAATATTTACATCTCCATCGGCTCTCTGTCGCAGCGCATATTCGGTATCATTTGCTCTTTCAAAATGACTAAAATGAGCACGATCTGCCGAAGTACCAGTTGATCTGTCATGAATTACTGCACTTCCTAGCCTCACTTGATTTGTTACGCCATTATTTACACCAATTCTCACTTCAAACAAATAATCTGTAGGTGTAACATCACCTGTTCCGATACCAACATTTCCGCCATTATAAGCCACATTTGGGCCATTCGAAATCGGAGCAAATACTCCTCCAGAACCAGGATCTCCCAACGGGCGCCAATTATTTCCTTCTCTAAATTCGAAAACACCTCCAAAAAAACGTATTGTACCGTTGGTATCATCATTTGTACTTCCTATTCGTATCGCATTGTCAAATACATAATTACTATCTTCAATACTTATAGGATCATCTTCATAATTGATAAACGAATCCCATACATCATTAAAAGCATTTTGATCTGGCCGTTCCCCATTAGAAAAAGGGCCTTCAAAAAGATAAGTTCTACTTCGCTGTGTCATGATCTTTACTAATTAATTACTACTGTTTTCATCATTGATAATAAAATCTACATCTATGGTCATAAATCCTATGCCTAAAGATGAAGCTCCTGAGCATTGATACTCATCGGGTCTTAATGGTTGTATTCGATGATCTAATGCCGAAACTAAAATGGAACGTGGGCTTGTTGCACATGCCACATTCACATCACTGCCAATTATAAAATTGGAGTTAATCGTCATATCTTGTATTCCTAAAATTATGTCGGGCGATATCTCAAAATTTTCTTCAATAATTAATTCTCCCAATCCCGGTTCTGATCCCCCTAAATGTTTGTGGTACAATTCGAAATCGACCACATAATCAACGTAATTTTTACTCTCTATGAATTGAAGGATAGAAGATTTGTAAATAGCCCCACCAATTTCAATATCTACTCCATCAACAAATGCCCATGGCGATAAGAATTGCTTTAATTCTTCATTTAGCAGATTGCTATAAAACCCTGGATCAAAACCTGAATTAAAGCCTATTTTGGCATCTACAAGTATACTTTCATATATAGGGAGTTCTATATTAACTTTTACAAAAGGAGAAATATATAGTTCTACAAAGCTTTTGATTTCATCTAAAGTTAATTGACTTGTATTAGGTTCAAAAGGGTTGATAGTGTCTTTATTTCGAAGGTTTGATACTACAATTAATGTCACAGAACCTGCTTCGGTAGTCGAATTACTATCGGTATGAGCAAGACATTTAACTTTATAAATATTTGGGAAAGCTTCTAAAATCATACGCTCATAATCCCAAAGTTGAATAGATCTATTCTTATGCCTAAGTCTTTCTGCTACACGTGCTGTATATGAAGGAGTTGGTTCATTAGGAAAACCATCGACAGATTTTAAAGGTTGTTCGACTTTTTTTATTTCCTTTACTCGGTTTAATAAGTTTGAAATACTTTCTGCTGGTAAAGGTTCATTAAGATGAGCATCATAATTCTCATCTTCAATTTTCAATGTAGCATTAACTGCATTAGAATATATATTTTTAAGTTTATTAGCTCCTTCGGCAGCTTCAGATATTGTTGCTTTTATCCAGAATAAATTACCTGATAGAAAACTATCGGTATTGGTAGCATTTCTTGGAATAACTAAAGAAACAATTCCAGATTGTTTAAAGCCAGAAGTACCGTCAGTCAAGATTTCTTGTGGAGATAATGGAATCCAAGTTTCTTGAGAAAGATAATTCCAGGAGATATTTTCTGGGGGAAGGATCACAGATCGTTTTGCTGTTCCTTCTTCTATATCAAATAATAGATTAAGTGTTTGAGGAGGGGAAAAATTATCTAATCCTATAATTAAACTTCCTTCTTCTTCAAATATTGGTACTAGTTCTCTATGAAATTGAGCATCCAATTGTCGAAAACCAAATGGTCCAATCTGAAATAGGTTATCATACTCGCTTTGCGCATTGGTAACAATAGTCTTGTTCGCAGTGTAACCAAGAGTAAGTTCTTTTATTGTTGGTGTATAGGGTTGATTAGGTAGAACAGGTTGGGGAGGATTACCCGGTTCTATAGGGTCGTATGTTGCTAAAGCAATTGCCTGTTCTGTGTATAATTGTGGAAATTCCTTATGTCCAAAAGCTTTAAATGGTTCAACATTCCTTAAATCTAACAACTCAATTTTTATAAACCCTCTTTCTGCTTGAGTAGTATAGGGTTCTAAATCTTCTACAGAGGGAGCGTCTTCATAAGCTATATTTACATTAAATTGAGCTGCTTCTACTTCAATAATTCTGGGAAGATTAGCATCATCCAAATTGAATAAAGGCTCTCTTACCTTAAGCAAATTATCCCATGACTTATTTAATAATAAAGATATATCTGAAATAAAACTATTATTACCAAAATCGTCACTAATACCGTATTGCGAATAATGATTTACAAATTGAGCATCTGGTATATCGTGCCATAATAACTCTATGGTTAATGAAGAAAGTCTCTTCCTAAAAATTTCAGCATTTCCGATGTAAAAACTGCTATTCACCAAAGGTTGAGGACCAAAGGGGAGAAAAGGACTTTCCGGATTTAAAACTCCAATATCACTCTGAAGTATATTGTTTTTTAATCCGCTTACAGCTACATTAATGTCAACAGAATCTACTTTCAGGTCTTTTAAAGCATCGTACCCTGGTGAACCTGGCTTTAAAAATATCTTTAGCAATGGAGATTGTGTAGGATATGATTCTTCATGTATTTCAGAATTGTAAAAAGTGAAAGCAGGTTGATCATTATTTATTTTAATCCCCAACTTTAACTGCCTCTCTAACAAGGAAATATCTGCAACATATGATATTGGTTCTTCCCAACCTTTTTCACCACTGTAGTATATAATAAAACTATTGTTAAGTGAATTAATATTTGAGAAATCCGAATCAGGCGAAAGATTAATATCTAAGGTAATATCACGCTCGCCTTCTTTTAATAGAAAGGTAAAACTGCTTATAGCAAATCCAATACTCGCATCAGTCATTGTGCGCTTTTCAATAGCAAACTTATTCTGAGATTCACCAAATGATGGCCAGAACGAAATGCTTTCATCTAAGGGTTCTCCTATTCCATCTTTTGAGTTTGCAAATGGCGCTACTCGTATAACAGTATTGTTTTTTACCTCATCTAAATAAATGGTTTTAATACTTTGAATTTGTGCCCTAGAAATCACAGATTCTTTATCTGACTCATATATCAAAGAGTTTCCATCTATATCTTTCCCTGCATTAAACGCAGTATTCTTTTTCAACAAAAATTCATCAAAACTGTTACTCTTTGCCAAATCTAAAACCAATTGAACTTGATCAGGAATGGCTTTTTTGGGTTGTATTTTTAGAACTTCTTCATAGTAGTAGTCTAAATGTTTTTGAGTAATTGTATTGATTTCATTTTGAACATAAGTATAAAGCTGTGTTAACACAATCAACAAACCAATATGTGGAGGTATATCTTGATTTTCTAGAGTCGTCAGATCTTTAATATCAGAGATTCCCTCTAAGATCGATTGCCAATCTCCTATAATTTGATTATTTAGATCATAATATGTAAGCTCTATAGAAAAACGATACATAAAATCTAGTAGATCTAACTGTGATCGTTCATCAATCAACACATATCCTTCTTTCAAAAATCTGGATTGGCGTTCTAATTGATTAGTCCCGTCCCGTATGGATTTATTATTACAAATCATATTCTTGAAATATCAATAGCTTCTTCTAGATAAAATGGATAGACAAAATTGAATCTTGAATTTGTACTTCTAATAGTATAATCTATATCTATCAAAATGATTCCTGCATTCAAATTTTCGGTATTAATGTCTATTTCGTTTACATCAATTCTTGCTTCGTAAAACAAAATTGCTTTTCTAACCATATCTCTCACCAGGGTAATCAAAGTTGTGGTAACAGGTTCAAACAACATAATATCCAAATTGCACCCAAAACTTGGCCGTAACAAACGTTCACCTGGTCTTGTAGATAATAGTATCTGCAAACTTTGTTCAATATCTTTTACTCCCAGTACTATATCAACTTCTTTCTTATTTTGATCGAAAGAAGGAGGAAAACTCCATCCTTTTCCTAAATATGATTGTTCATTATTTTGATCCATATACCTTATTATTATGAACAATGAAGAAGACATACTTCTTTTTTTGCCCCTTATTACCATGTATACTCCTTAATTTTTATCGTTACCCGCTCTCCTTCTCGTTGTTTTCTGTCTACGAACTTGTACCTTTTTTTCTTCTTTAAAATCTGATTCCGAGAATTGAGAAACTATAGCTAACATCTCCTTGGTATTTTTCGCTTTTTTTAATCCCTTACTTACTTCTTCTTCACTCTTTATAAATTCTTTTAGCTGTTTTTTTACTCGTGCTTCTTCTGCTTGAGTAGCCATTCCTGTTAGTGCTTGAATTGTTTTAGAATCTGAAAACATTTTTTTTCTTGTTTTTAGGAATAGTTTCTCAGAATATCTTTCCAGGTATTGAAGTATTTCCTTCTTGTTTTCGAAAGTATTTTCAATAAAACCTACCAAATCATCTACTTGTCTAAAAGGAATTTCTTTAAGAGTAAGCACATTATTACGAAAATTAATATCTGCATTTCTATAAACTCTTCTTGATTCTTGTTGTGCATCTTTAAGAGTTTGCTCTATAAGTTCCAGATCACCATCAGTTTCAACAATATATTTTCCCGGCGAAGCAGAGAATTGATATTTTTTTACTGAGGAATGTGATTGACGAATTAGTTTTTGGTTGCTATCATATACTTTGATAAAAGTTATTTTTTTATTGCCCTTTTGCACTAACTTTAGAGCAGTATTGCCCGATGATATTTCAACTATTTTTTTCATGATCTTCTAATAAAACTATTAAGGATTATCTCTTCATTTAATACGAATTGTTAATCAGCTATATTCATAGCCGACAAATATGGTGCTTAAAAAATCCGTATTTACATTCTCCATTTGCACACCAAATGCAGCTACTCTCATATTTTCATACTCAAGAGGAAGGTCAACTCTTATATATTCATCTACAATAGTGGTTTCAGAACTATTAGGAATGGTGATCGTTTCTTCAGAAAGTACCATGTGGTTAAACAAAGTTTCCCCATAAAGTGGAAATGCTTCATAATCTTCATTAAGATTATCAGATACATACATCATGAAAAAAGTTACAATAGCATCTCCTGTTCGTCCAGAACTTACTTCAAAAACTGTTCGAATTGTATTCAACTGATTTGAACCTGCTGGTATCAAAATAACATCAAGCGCATCAATTACACCTCTATCTACATCTATATCAAAATCTTCATCGAGAATAATATTGGTTGTCCAACCTTGTGTTTGGATTGAAGGAAATTCATCTTCTGCCAAATTAAACATGGAATCGATAAGGTCTCTAAACTGTCCTGAAGTCGGTCTGTCACCAACTCCAAAATAACCTCTTAGTTGTGATCTTTCTACAATGGGCATAACTTATTTTTTAAATCTTATTCTATTCTATCTTTTATAATCAACCTATTAAAACAGTAAACTCTCCTAAAATAATACTACCACCATGTGCGGTTGAATCTCCTAATCTTGCTGCAGGCATACCACCTATAAATACCGTGCTTGAACCAAGAATAATCGTATCAGGTGGGCCAGTACATGTTGCCATATCTCCTACCCTTGCTGCCGGCATTCCTCCAATAAGAACTGTTGGTTCTCCTGCTGGTAAAATAGGTCCGCCTACATGAGGAACTGGTCCATTAGATAATGGACAAACATGCATATCATTGATTCTGGCAGCTGGTTGTCCCATATCGCTAATTTATTTGTACTAGTGATCCCTTTAACACTGCTACTGCACTAGTACTTACTTCTGCTCCGGCACTTCCCTCGGCTTTAAAATTTGCGCCTGCTTTTAATTCCAAGTTTATTCCTCCCTCTATCTTTAGGTCCTGACTAGATTTAAGTTCTAGTTTTCCACCACTTTCAATCACGATTCCATCACTATCCATAATAAATTTGTTATTATTCTCATCTTCTAATTTTATAGCTCCTTCATCTTCATCGAGCAGTATTTTTTTTCCTGCCGGGGTCTCAATACTCACACTCTTTTTCTCATCGTCGAATACAAGCTTGATACCTTCTTTTGAAACATATCCTTTTTCGAAATTATCATCTGCTGCTTCGAATGGAGCTGCTTTTGTACTGCTATGAAGCATCCCAAGAACAATAGGGTCACGGGAATCATTATTTAGAAATCCAATGATTACCTCATCTCCAATTTCGGGTAAGAAAAATGTACCGCGATTTTCTCCTGCATCTAGTGTTGCTATTCTCGCCCAAACACCCTCTGCATCATTACTTATAATCGGTAGTTTCACTAAAATTCGATGTTCTCCATCAGGATCATCTTGTAGTTGTGTTACTACGCCTACTTGTAACCCTGTAATGCTTTGATGTAGGTCATAATTTGATGCTGCCGGTGTTTCAATATTCCCAAGTATCCATTTTTCGGGAAGTCCAAACTGTACATCGGTATGCCAGGTTCCTGCTTGTATTTCATGACGAATACCCGATACAAACGCAGGACCATTAAACCGATCCCCTAATCCTTTTAGAGTAATGAGTGTATTTGGTTTTACATTAGGTGATCCCTGAAACTTAACACGTCCTTTTATTTTAGATAATCGAATGTTTAACAATTGAGCATCTGCCCATGTTTGTAATTCATCTTCAGCTAAATGTCCACTATGCCTCAATACAAGTTCCTGGTCATCTCCTGTAGAAGCCAAATCCGTAGATGTGAGGTTACCTCCCTCTTCAATTCCTGGTTCTACTGCATCGACTTCAAGGAGTTCCTGATTGGTATGATCCCAACTACTGGCTTTCACCTTTGCAAACTGCTGACGTGCATCTATCTCGCCATCAAATTCGAGTATTGTAGCACCATATGTAGCTGTTAATACAGGATCCTGATCAAAGTTTGGTTTTTGGATTGATAAGGTTCCATCATCAACAAGGCAAAGCAATCCATTGATTTCTGATCTTGACAAAATAAATTTCCAATCGGTCATTTCATACTGTACCAATTCTTGATGTGTAACTTCTGAAGATGCGATATCGGTACTAAAATCATATTCTCCTAAAATTTCTTCTATAGCATCAGAATCTTTAACCTCATTAAAATATCTATTTTGAGGAGTCAGTGTCGTTTTAAACACCATATCTCTACAATCTAACTTGAGTGTAGATGATCCATTTTGCCTGATTTTTATACCTTGTTTTACAATAATACCTTTAAAAATTACATCTTCGTTAGCCTGATACCCAACTAATACTTCAATTTCATTTCCTGGAATAAATAATTCATCATTACTACCTGGAAAGTCTTCTTGAGCTGGATCTCCATCTTTTATCACCATTTTAGCAAACGATATACGATTCACTTCTTTGACCACCATCACTGTTAATACCTGATAGGTTCTCGGAATATCGTTACCATTTATTCGAATAATCGAAGTAACCACACTAGGTGTTCCGTTAATAGGTATAAGACGATCGTTATTCATGAATTATATTTTTACTAATGGTGGAAAAATTATTTTTTGACCTACTTTAAGGTTACGAAAAGAGATGAGTTTATTCACTCTCGCAACTTCAATGTAGTACTTAGGATCTCCATAGATATCTTTACAAAACAGAGGGAGTGTGTCTCCTTCTTTTACACTTCGAATATGGGTAAGATCGGGAGATTGATCATTCTCTTGAGCTATTCGTTCATTGGGTTCTACCAACTCTTTAAACTTAGCATCAACTTCGGCTCTTACCGGTTTACCATCTGGACGAAATAATTTATAATTGATTTTCATCCCGGTAAGAACACACCTAGATAACAAGTCACCCCAAATAATTTCTAGAAATGGTGGTGCATGTTTCTCTCCTACATAATCAAACACTACTTTTTTAAACTGTGCAATTTGAGAGGCTATTCCTTTTTCTCTTTCTTCATCGGTTGTACCTGGCAAAGCCCCGGTACTATCAAAAATGAATTTAAATCCAAGGCTTAGAGGTTCGGTTTTATCAAATTTTGGTAAATCACCACTAGTACCCGATGCTTGATCATCACTATATTTAATCTTATAGTCAAGAGCATACGTTTCTGGGTTTATCCTTACCATGAATTCCCCTTCCGAGATTTTCTCAGATTCCTCAAATGTTGCTTCTTTATAAGCTGTAATCTTTAATTTCTGAAGATTTCCATCCATTAGGGTTCCATTTTTTCTTTTAATATTTCAATTACCTGTTCAACACATTCTGCAATGATTTCATCTTTATTCATTACCGAATCACCGCTACTTTCGCTAGCAGTATTTGCACCTTGTTTAGAACTACCTTGTTCTTCATCGGCACTCACAGTTACCTTTACATATAATTCTTTTATCTGAAGTGGCATTACTGTTCTATTGTGAAATATTGATATTCTAATTCGAGTGTTTCGATGACTAATCCTCCTTTTTCGGCATTAAAATCTGATACCGACCATTTTTTTGGCCATGCCTGTACAATGTTCCAGGTCATTAAAGGTTCATGCTCTTCATTAAGCAGGTATACCAACACATCTTTTGGATAAATCAACAGTGTCTGAAATGTATCTGTACACCACTCTATCAACTTAGAATTTTTAGTCAATCCTCTTTTTAAAGTAAGGTTGGTGTATTTGGTACGTATAGGTAGTACATGCTCAAAACGATGCTCTCCTCCTTCTTTTACCGATTGTGTTTGCATATCTACAGTAAGGCCATTGACTGCCTGAAATCTGACATCAATATCTTCTTTATCCAGATCCTGGAATTCTACTTTGAAATGAAATCCAACTGGTGGATAAAAAGTATCCATTCCTTATAAGTATTCTATAACGCATCCTTCATGCGCTATTTCAAGCGTCTGAATGGCCACTTCATTCCCGTCTCCTTTAAGATCTGTGGATTGTAGTTTAACAGGCCATGCATTATTTAATTGCCAAGTAACCACCGGTTGATGTTCTTCGTTCAGTAATTTAATAGTAACTGTTCGTCTATCCACCTTATTCATCACAATAGTGTTATACCATGCTTCGAAACTATCTAAACCTATAAACATTCCTCGTTTCAAGGTCACATTACTGTATTTAACCATTCCCGGCATCTTGACTTTGCTATACTCTGGATTATAGCCGTCACGATACTCAATCATTTCTATTTCCTTATCTAGTCCTGAAACTTCTGTAAACCTTAAATCAGGTTCGTCTGTATTTCCTGCCGCACCCCATTCTACCTGGAAGTGAAACTTTGGTATTGGATAATCTCCCATGATGTTTTATTTTTAATTTATTTTTAGTTTAAAAAGAATTGATTTTGTATTTATTAAGACTCTTGCATTTTATGAGAGAATTTCAAGATGATAAACTCTGCCGGACGTACTACTGCCATTCCTATTTCTATAATCATTCTGCCTTCGAGAATATCTAATGCTGTCATGGTTTCGCCCAACCCGATTTTCACAAAAAAGGCTTGATCAGGGTTAGCTCCTGCCAATGCGCCCGCACGCCATTGAAGCGTTAAGAAGTTCGAAATCATTGACTTGATCTTGGTCCATGTATTTGCATCATTTGGCTCAAAAACAAAAGGTTCTGTTGCTTTTTTGATGGATTCTTCAGCAAAAATGAAAAACCTACGTACTGGTACATATCTCCATTCGTTATCATTACCTGCCAGGGTTCGTGATCCCCATACCAAAATTCCTTTTCCGGTAAATGTGCGAATTGCATTAATAGATTTTCCTGATACAGTATTGACATTAAGTTCATCTTGTTCTGGTTGGTCGATCGCATAACTAAGCCCAATAGCACCGTTAACACTTACATTTGCCGGAGCTTTAAAAACTCCACGATCGTTATCTGTTTTTGCATAAACTCCTACCATAGCTCCACTTGGAGGTAACACTGTGGTAGAATTACGAAGTTCTGTAATAAGAGAACGATATACGACATGTGTATTAAAAAGAGCCTCTTCGCCTTCACTTTCATAATTTCTTGAAGCAACGGTTAGTGAAGCAAAAGCAGTATAGATTTGTTCAAACAAATCAAGTAATGTAGATAATGAATTTAACCTTCTTTCGGGATCATTAGCACCCGTAAAAGGAATTATATTAGGTTCAGGCCCTGGAGGATTCGCAGGATTAAAAGTATCTCCCCATTCTGTAGCATTAAAAGTAAATATTGGATCGGCAAAACGATTATATGCTGCTGTAAGTTCTGAATTTGCTCCTTTATCAAAAGCAACTAAATTTGAAACAGAAGTCCCTAAACTGTCTGTTATTAGGTTTATAGTATCTGTTACTAAATCTGAGTTATCTACTGGTGTATTACCTGGCCCTGGAACCCAACTATCAATAGTATCAATTATATTGTAAATATAATCTATTACTGCTCTAAAATTTGCAGTGGCAGTACCTTCATTATTTGTATTACGAAACGTATCCACCAGTGAAAGAAATTCTTCTCTAACTCCATTTGCTCCTAATGAGGATACTTCGCCTGTTATTCGATCATTATCATCGATGGCATTATTAAGATTCGTTAAAATCGTTTGTGCATCTGTACTATCTGTTAGTGTAGCCAAATCTACAAGTATACCTCCACGAAATACACGATCTCTAATATCTCTATAATTTAAGGTGATCCCTAAGTTGCTTATAAGATGGGGAGTATAGGCGGCAGCATATTTAAGATCATTAATCCCGATATTGTCTCTAAATTCCTGAACGCCGGTTTCCCAATCAAAAGCAATATCATCATCCCTGTTTTCTATCAAATCAAGAACCGTAAAACGATCTTGCATTTTGGCACAATGTGCTATTGCATCTCTTTGAACATTATATAAATTAGTTCCTAATCCTATCGCATCTGGAAACAAAATTAAAGTGGGTTCATCATATTTTTCGAGTGTCGTTAACGCATCTGTATAATCCCCCTGTACATTAGGATCTTCGTATGAACCTATGGAAACGATATAACAGTTACCTCCGCCATTGGCATAGAACATACGTATACTATCGTATAAATAATTAGCTCTAGACATATCACTCCCAGTTAACACATTATTTTCATCAATGTTTACCGCAGTTACTTGCATAGAAGGCCCAAATCCAAAAAATTCTTCGTATTCGAGTAAAGAACGAACCTTGGTAGGAACTCCATCAAGATCCCCTGGAACTAATTTTTGCGCCTTTTGGGTATAACCAATAAACGCCGGAATTGCAGTTGCTACCTCAGCAACAGATGGTGGAAATTTTGAAATTTCTTCAACATATACACCTGGTGTTTTGTATTGCATAATACTTTTTTTTTAATTAAACATGCTCGTTTCCTATTCAGGAGGGCCTAAACCACCTCCCATATTGAGTTCTGAATATATTCTTCCATTTTCAGGATAAATCATCTGTATATCAGGGTTAGGGAATAATTGCGAATCTCCATTGCCTAAAATGACCGGTATTTCTCGTCCTATTTGGGTTAACGCTAATGGACTCGTAGAAATTAAAATTCTGTTATTAGGTGAATTTACATTGGGGTCTAGGTTTTCAAGTACACTTGATGTTAGATCGGGAGCTGTTTCGTAGTAGTATCTCCACCAGGTAGCCCGGTTTTTCCATCTAATAGTATATTCAGGGGAAAGCAAACGGTTTTGATTATTCTGATCCAACCATCTATACTCTCCCAAACTACCATCTGGCTCATGAAAACATTCTATAATTGCAAAAGGACGTTGTTGATATATATTATCGTCCATGAAAAAAGTCAATGATAACTCTGGCAAAGAATTTCCAATTGCGTCTTGTACTTCAATATGGTAACATCCTGAATCCAACATTCTCAAATTCAACTCACATTCTATCAATGGCGTTCCTGTATCAGGTGTATTATACCTTATTCTCTTTGCTAAATTTCCATTGTGATCGTTGATAAAAAAGACTAGTATCTCTTCTGCTACATTTTCTACATTAATTTTAAATATAGATGGCCTGGATACTATTCTATCTGTATTAGTTACAAATTGAAATAATGGATTTACATCTTCAAATATTTCTCTCCAATTATCAGCATTGAAGGCCCCAGGTCCATTATTCTCAATCGCTTCTAACATAATCGGATTTGGAAGAGCATCAGCATCAATAAATATCTCACTGGCTTCATAAGCGTAGGAATCATTAAAATCTGAAACGGGGCTGCTTAGATATAGAGTTTCATTATTCACTACATTATTTACTCTATTTGAAAAATAATATATGAATTGATCTTTGTTTTCCAGATCACTTTCTAATCGAACATTTGTAAAGTTATAGAAATAAGGGTTTTGTATATAAACAGCAAACTGTAAACTAAACGGTTCATCCAATGGAATAAAGGGAGTAAACAAATCACTTGCTAATGGACTGACTTGACCTGAAACAAAAAAACCTCGACTATTTCTTTTAAAAATTAAACGGTTATCCTTTAATAGTTTTTTAGTCGTATCGATGGGTTCTATATAGAGGTCACGCTCAATATTATATGTATTCACCTGATTTTCGAGTACATCTTCCATTAGATTCTCTGGTGTATTTTGATATAATCCAGCTTCTTCTGTCAAATAATAATCTATAAGCAGTTGAACTGAAAAAAGAGGACGATATTGAAAGAGGCTACTCATGGATATGGTTTATTTTGGTTTGAACATCTTGAATTAGGCCTCCTCGTGCAGTAATCTTTTCTCTTTTGAGTGGTAATACACGAGCTTTGTACATTACAAAAGGCATTTGTTTTCCACCAAGTGATCCCCATAAGTGATTTACTTGCTCAAAAGTTAGAGGATAGAGGTCAACAGCAATTCGTATATCCTGAAGTGATGGGTTCTGAATAATATCCATAGCAGGAGAATTTTGTGCTGTAAAAATATTTTGACTTTGAAAAAATTCAATTACCGTAGACAATAAAGTAATCCCATTATTATATGGAATTTGACTACTGCTTCCTGCTCCTTGTGGACTAGTAAAATTCGATGTAAACAATAAAAAAAGATTAACAAAAATAGGAGGGTTTTCTACTTCTGGCTGAAAAGATGCGCTACGATATGGAGATGAGTTTTTCATCGTAGTCTCTTCTATAAGATTTACCAAACTCAAAACAATTTTATCCTGCATATAGGATTCACTTCCTCCTAAAGCATTAGATAGTCCTATATTTCCGAGTACTACCGGAGGTTCTTCTATATCTTCATTTACTTGAAGTATATAGGAGGTTAATTGATTAACTAGTAATTGTAAAATTGTTCGAATCATAATATAGCTATGAACTGCATGTATTATTGTAAAACTCTTTCTGGGGTGGGTATAGAATTATTTTACACTTTACTTTACATAGTAATTATCAATAGAATAACATCTATTTTCTATTCTATGAAATGCATTTATAGCATATGTAATACGTTGGTTAAAATAATTCTACCTCTAAATTGAATGATTTCTATCAGTTTTACAACACTGATCTGACTATCGGTTTAGAATTAGGAAGCAACGTTTACTACCGAGGAATAATAGGAAACTTCAAATCTCTTTTAATACTCTGTAAAAACAATTCTTTTCTTCTTCGAGCAAGAGGTATATGATGCCCACTATTCATAATAATAGAACCTTCTTTATAGTATTTTCTAATTTTTGATAGATTGATGAGAAAAGATTTATGTGTAGAGAAAAAACCAAAAGGCTGAAGTAATTTTACAAACTCTCCAATATTATAAGAACTAATCAAATTCGATTCGTTATTTGTAATAAGTTTGGTGCACTTCTGCATACCTTGACAACAAATAATATTCTCAATAGGCAAAAATTCATAACCTTCTAATGTTGGAATCCCAATGATATCTTTTTGAGATCCTATTCTAAAAGTATTCTCTAATAACTCTTTGCTTTTTTTTATCCTATCCTTTTGCTGTATGATCTTTTGTTGTACATCCTTTACAACATTCAATAATTGAATTTCTTGAATGGGTTTACGTAAATAACCAAAAACATTTTGTTGTAAAGTTGCTACATTTAAATATTCTTTTTCGGTAATATAAATGACTTCAAAGTTTGTATTACCTGTTTTTTTCAATGCACTAAATTCGTTTTTCTGTTCAGTGCCTATGCCAAAAAATACCAAATCCAAAGATTTCGTATCAATCCATGTCTTTGCTTGGTCTACACTATTGAGTTTTCCCGTTATAGTAACATATGGACAGTGATAGTTGAGCATGTTCTCTAGAATATTACATGCATTTATATCGGAATCAATGAGGAGAGAGGTGATTTTCTGTGAATCTTTATAGTGAATATGTTTTTTATCCCAAGCCTTTTCATTATAACCAGTCAAAGGGGGAATCATTGTTTCCATATCTGATACAGGAGTAGAAATTCTACTCATCTCATCTTTATAAATGTATTTTGTTGCCATAATTTTTAGTTAAATTATGTTCTCTCATTTATGATAAATATTCTGAAGTAATAGTCTCTGTTTATTAAACTATGAATTGTATCAGAACCTTCTTTTACTAATAACCGATATTATCAAAATTATTTTCCTTGCTAAGAAATTACATTTATATCCTAAATAGCCTGATATATCATATAATTCCTAAGCTTCAAAAAGAAACAGTCTAATTGGGGTAAGTTTTATTATTCAATTCAATTTTTAGATGAAAACAGTATAGAAATTGCTTTCATTAAGCTTATCTAAATATACAAAATTAAATAACTGAAAGACAAGGGTAAAACACCCTAAAGCTTAAGGAAAATACCTTAAAATTATTTTGATTTTTCAATACAATTACCTGAAAATCTATGCTATATAAAAACTTCATTAACAATAATATTAACCATAAGGATTAATATTATTTTGTATTATATAGTTTATAATATTGCTTTGGGATGGTTTTCAATATGAACCGTTACAAGCCATATCAAATCACAGATTTGTTTTTTGTTAAAAAACAAAGCATTCTATTTTATCTAAAGATAAACTCTTATCTCAATATTAATATTGTGAAAACGATTAAGGATATCATTCTCAAACGAGTTAAACTATCCTTCTATTTTCTTTTCTGATAACGATTTTCAGACCTGACCAAACAACACTTACACTACATACCTTTATATCGACAAGTCCCAAAGGGAATGCTATTTCTCTAATGGTGTCTTCTGTAATATTTGTCTCTACTTTTGAAGTTTTTTTAGGCCAGGATACCCAAATCATTCCATTTTGTTGTATTTGCGAAATACCATTTACAAGGTACTCTCTAAGTTTTTCTTTATCCTTAGCAAAAATGTGCATCATATCTGCCAAATCTTCTCCTGATACTTTTGTTGGTTGAAATGGTATTTCGAGCCATTGATAATACGCTTCTGGTTCATTATAAAAAAGAACTTTATAATCTTCTTTGATTCCTAATTTTTGGTATAACGGTTTTCCTGAATATCCTGTTCTGGTTTTCATCCCAAAAAGATAATCATTTCTATCAAAATTGTCACTATTGGTTACGCGAACGATAGGCTCAGAACTATTATCTTGATATTATCGATGCATTAATTTTTAATCTTTTTCCATTTGTTAAGGGACAAAATCAACAGTATACTAACCGCAACCATCCATCCTAAAAGAATAATCTCTGACGTATTTGAAGCTTCATATAAAATCGCTTCAACAACGTGATATGTATTAAATAACCCAAGCAGTATTGCCCATACAAAAGAAGTTATTTTAAACCATTTTTTAGTGAGTTCAAGACTGGCGAGTGATAATATCAAAATAATAATTTCAAATAATATTCTGTAATAGTGTGCCCATCCCGGGGTTTCTCCATTAGCCCCTTCTATAGCTAGTTCTTTACCAAAATAAATACCTGCTAATCCATAAATATGATGCAGTATGAAACCTACTGCAAGAAATAACCATAATAGTGCTATTTTATTCTTCATTTCTTCATGTTTTTGTTCTATTATCTCTTCATTTTGAATTGTTTCGGTTACAATTCTTTTTTTCTTTTTTCTTTTTTTTCTTCGATTCATATAAAGCATAACTCCAGTCACAGGTAATGATGCTCCTATAAGTCCAGCCAGAAATACTAATATTTTGCCCCCTAATCCTAATAAACTTCCTGTGTGTATATCATAATATAAACTGTTCAATTTCTGGCCTGCATTTTTTTCTTCATCGAACTTGGTAGAAATAATCGATCCAGAACTGGGATCTGCATAATAATTATCGCTATTCCCAAAACGATCATCTCCGGGAGAGCTCATCACACGAACAGGTTCGGTGTTTGTATTAGGTAAAAAATAAATAAAGAGATCTTTATCTTCTCTCTGCGGTAGAACATACTCTTTTAATGCATCTAGCGATGTTGTTCTAAAATTAGTGCTATCGATTGCAATAGGTTTTTCTTCTTTTTTCTTCTCAAAAGTAACTGCTGTATACAAAGCATTATCAACCCAGGTAAATGTCCATGCAATACCCGTTATTGCAAGTACTATTAAAATGGAAGCAGCATAAAACCCCAAAACCTTATGTAGATCATAAGTAAGTTTCTTTTTTGGAGCATTAATTTTTATCCCGAATTGTGATTTTCTCCCTTTCTTATTTTTAAAAACTCTGTTATTCTTAGGAAACCAAAGAATCAAACCACTAATTAGCGATATAATAAACACGATAACAGACCAACCTATGATTTGAGTGCCAATCTCTCCTAACAACAAATTCATATGAATATAAAGAATAATGGTAAAGAAGTCTCTTGCCAGAAATACTTCATTTAATATTTCTCCGGTATATGGATTAATGAAAGAATAATAATATGCTTTATTCTCTATAGTGAGCAGCATTGTTGATCGAGATGGTTCCTTAAAATCATAAATTCGCAATACCTGATGCTCGGATTGTTCTTCATAAGCATGTACAAGATCAGATAATGCTAATCTACCTTTTGCACTTTCCTCAACTTGATAGTATGGGTATACCAATAATTTAATTTCTTTTTGAAATGCATAAATAGATCCGGTAAGACAAACAATAAATACGACTAGGCCTGTAGTAAGGCCTAGCCATAAATGGATAAATCGAATCGTTTTTTTAAACGTGTTTTTCACAATATATTAGGTAATTTTAAAAAGATTCATTGACAGTTAAGACTGCACAATGCCATGTAAATTGATATTTCAAACCATTATAACTTCCTGGTATTTTGTCTTCATGAGTTGCTTCGATTACATACCTGGTTTTAAATGGGAGGTTAAAAACTATCATTCCGTTTTTATCGGTATTTATCTTCTTTGACCAATTATCTTTCATAAATACAGTAACTTCTGCTTCTGCTAGAGGTTGCTCTTTAAAGAGCACTTGGATTTTTACCTTTTCTTTTTCTGAAGAAAGATCAATTATTGTAATGCTTTCTGGATTAACAGCAGCCGTTTTATGTTCAATATTATTGCCTATCTCTACCTTAGTAATCGAATGGTATTGAGGTCTAAAGATTCCATAATCATACTTAGTATAATCCAGAACTTTATATTTCTTATTATCAAGGATTATAGAATATGTACCCTCTAATTTTGGTATAAACTTACCTGTATAATAAGATTCGGTTGCAGTGGTCTTCAGTTCTGTTTTATTGCCTTTTTGATCAATAACCCAAACTATAAAATGTTTAGCATCTTGAAAAACTTCGCCATTGGTTTTTTCTACGACATTACTTCCAAATTCTCCAAAATAGATTCGTACTTCATGTTCTTTGTTAATAGTCCCTTTAGTATTTGTTTCTATCCAAAAGAAATGTGCAAAAGATTTTGTGCTGATCAATAACAATAGTAATGCTATTTTAAGTGTTCTTTTCATTTTTATGATCTTATTTAAAATCTATAAGAGACACTAGCTAATAAGCTTCTTGGTTGTTGCGCATTAAGGGTAGACCAACCTCTAAAATATTCCTTATCAAATGCATTATTAAGTTTTAGTGCCACTCGATAATCTTTGTTCTGATAGAATAATGAAGTATTCACTATGGTATAACTTGGAATAATAAACGTATCGGTTATCGAACTATCTAATGTTTTTCTATCACTTGCATAATTGAATCCTGCACCTAATCCAAAACCTTTTAAGGCAGATGATTCCTGGAATGTATAACTCGCCCATAGGTTAGCTAAATCCTCAGGACCTGCATTATCTGGTCTTCTTCCTACTTCATCAAATGGTCCTGGATTATTTGTAGATGTTAAAATTTCACTATCGTTATGACTGTATCCGGCAATAATATTAAGCCCTGGAACAGGATTCGCTACAATCTCTAATTCGAACCCTTTACTTTCTACTTCTCCTCCCTGAACGAATTCAAAACCTATAGGAGTTCCTGTATTGTCCAAAATAACATTTTGGAATACTCTATCTTTAACTTTTATATTATAATAACTTACCGTTGCAGAAAGTTTCTTATCAAATAGGTCTGTTTTTACCCCAAATTCATATTGATTTCCTTGCTCTGGATCAAAAGTTATTAATTCTCCAGTAGCAGAAGTATTAGGAGCTACATTTCTAAAACTGTTTTGATAGTTTCCAAAAATTGACACCTGATCTTTAATCGGCTGGTAGACCAATCCAAACTTTGGAGATACTGCAGTTTGATCATAATCATCATCTTCATTAAATTGATCACCTTCATTATCAAAAATATCTACTCGTAAACTTGCCATAACCGAAAGTTTTTGAGTACTTTCTTCTGGTAATATATCTAATTGATCTGAAGCATAAAATCCATATACATGTTCTTTGGTTTTTATGTTATTAATAGGATTATTTACTAATGCTCCATCTACAGAAGAACGATTTAATGGTAGATTAGTAGGCCCAGCTGTTCCATCAGGACGAAAACTCCCAATAGTAACAAAATTCGTATCACTATTATTCGTTATAGTACGATTAAAGTAATCAACCCCAATCAACACTTTGTTTCGTAAACCTCCTAGGGTGAAATCACCTCTGAAATTTTGTTGAATATTAGTTGTTTCTGTAGTCGAATTTTCTTGCTTAATGAATTGTGCAAAGTTAAACTGACCATCAACATCAAATAAGAAAGAGTAATACCCTGTTGATTTTGTTACTCCGCGAGAAACCGCTGTCTGAGAATTCCAATGCTCAGAAATTTTATAATTCATTTGAGCTTGTAAATTGAAGGTTGGATTTTTTAATGTAAGATCATTACTAGTAAAAGATCTATCTCTATTAATACCAACATCATCTGCATTGAGCACCGCTGATGGAGTAGCTCTGTTTAGAAAAATAAACGGTTGATTTGTTTGTTCTCCATTTTTATATTCTGCCACTATCAAAAATGATAATCTATCATTGGCTCGATATGATAATGTAGGTGCCACAAAAAAAGATCTTTTAAAACCAGCATCTTGCCAACTTCCTCTGTACTCGTAAGCACTAGTTAGTCGAAATAAGTATTTCCCTTCTTCATCAAGATTGGTATTAATATCTGCCGTTATTCTATTTAACCCATAGGTTCCGGTTGTATACGATACTTCACCTCCAAAACCTTGATATGGCTTTTTGGTCGAAATATTGATTAACCCTCCATAGTTAGTTAAAGGTCCTCCATATAAGGTTCCCGAAGGTCCTTTTATTACTTCTATCTTGTCTATGTTAATTGGATCTGGACTACCATTTGTAAGTGCCGGTAAGCCATTAGAAAAATTAGGTTGAGCCTCAAAACCTCTAAGAACGAAGTATCCTGCCCCATCATTAGCTCTACCTGTAGATTCCCATAATCTATCTAATCCAGCAACATTATTTAATGCATCATCAAAAGTTGTCACTACCTGATCTTTTATTAATTCTGCACTCACTGTATTATACACCTGAGTATTTTCAAGATTTCCTAAAGGAAGTTTTGACACTGCTATACTCTCTTTTCTGGAAAATTTATTTACTCTATCGCCATTAACCATTACTTCATCTAATGACTGAACAGATTTATTTAAAACAATATCACCCATAGTACTAGTCTGACCTTCGGTAGCTGTAACCGAAATTTGTTTTGAAGTATATCCAATAAAACTTATTGTAAGTGTGTATGTTCCTACAGGTACATTAGAAATTTCGAATGTACCATCTGCTATTGTTTTGGCCCCTAGATTTGTATTCTTTAAAGCTACATTTACGTTTTCCAGTATATTTCCTGTATTCGAAATCACTTTCCCATTGATGATTCCGGATTGTGCTAAAATAAAGTTAGAAGCACACAAAAAAGCTATTGCAAATAGCCAGTTTACTTTTTTCATTTTGATTGTAATTTTTGTTGATATAAAAGTGAAGGCAAGAACAAAATCTACGCTTAAAAAAAGATTTGTTTCCTTTTTTGAAATAAGGATTTGTTTTATCCGTTCTCATTTCACTATCTTTGTTATTTATATTTAATCTAAATAAATTTAATGCAAAATTAGTGTCTAGGGAAAGAGAAAAATGACGCATTATGGATAAAAAAAGACGCGATAAAGAGCGTTCAAAAACATTACATTTAGAGAAACAAAAAAGATGCACATTACGAACTGTAACCGAGCTTATTAAATCACAAGAACATTGTGGTGTACGTTCTAGAAAATTTAAATTTTCTCCAGAATTTGGAGATGGATATTTTGAATATAATCACTTTGATGGGTTGTTTATAGGAATTTTTGATGTGTCCTTAAAAAAGGATGTTAAAACTTATGCTAGAAGTAGTATCAACGCTTTAGAACTATCGTATCTTATTGACGGTGAACAAATCATCAGAATTGATGGGAAAAATCATGACTTTATATACGAAAGTCAGGAAAGTTATCTTGTTTATATCACTCAAGCGTCTGGATCAATACAATATCACAAAAATAAATATTTTAAAGAAGTCAAAATACGTATGTACCCTGATTTTATCCAAAAGCATAAGCTTAATTCGACATACGGAATCAGTAAAAAATATGCGTTAGATAAAATAGATCAAAACTCTATTCAGCCTTTATGCTCTAAAACGCAAGAAATCCTTACTGAACTGTTAACCGATACCAGACAAGGATTATTAAAGCGTCTATTTCTAGAATCAAAAGTATTAGAGCTCCTAGCACTACATCTTGATATGGATAAGGGTACCAAAACTGAAGTATCCAATACAGATCATCTGATAAAAAAACTATATGAAGTTCAATTTATTATCAGTTCGGACCTCACCATTCAATATTCAGTACATGAATTAGCACGTAAAGTTGGACTTAATGACTTTATGCTGAAGAAAGAGTTTAAACGTGTTTTTGCCACTACTATCTTCGAGTATGCATTACAATTAAGAATGACCAAAGCAAAAAAGTTATTAAACCATAGTAAAAAACCTATCTATGAAATTTCAGAATTGGTAGGTTATAAAAACTCTACGCACTTTACAGCAGCATTTAAAAAGATTGAAGGTATTACTCCAAAAAAATACAGACAAAAAGGTCTACAAACTACATGACAACACCTTCCTTTTCAAGAAAACAAAAAAATCTTTAGCGCATATTTTTTATACTATTATCTTTTAAAATATTGTCATATTCTCCATAAAACAAAATTCCTAAAACCAGTTCCTCTAAACCATCCAAAATTTCTGGAGTTAATTTAAAATTGATTTCTGCATGTGGCGTATTACATTTTATTGTTTTATATGGAGCCTTACAATTACAGTCTTTACATTGACAACCTTTCTTTGCCGAACGAATAACTGTAAGAAATGCTTTTATTTCTATAATATCCATATAAATAGCAATATCACCTATTTGCAATTGTATTTTCTCTTTAACTTCCCCTGTTATATCTGGATTTTTTATACTAAAAGCAGAACCTGTGCTATTCTTAAATAATGGATCTAAAATATACATACATCTAAATTTGAATATTCAAATTTATTATATTATTTTTATTTAGAATAATTAAAAATAATATATTTTTGTAGAAATATTTAATCGATACTTATATGAAAAAAATAGCTTTATTCTATGGATCAGATACAGGGTGTACAGATGATATCACCAAAGATTTTTCTTCTATATGGGGAGATGAAAATTTAGACATCAGAGAGATTGGAGATGTATCCAAGAGTGACTTTGATCAATTTGAAATTTTCATTTTTGGATTATCAACCTGGTATGATGGAGATCTACAAAGTGATTGGGAATCCTTTTTTGATGATTTTCAAGAAATTGACTTCAGTAACAAAGTGGTTGCAATTTACGGATTAGGAGATCAGATAGGATATGGTGAGTACTTTGTTGACGGAATAGGGATTTTGGCAAAAGTTGTCATAGAAAATGGAGGTGAAATTATAGGTCATTGGCCTATAGAAGGATATCGTTTTACCGATTCTGTTGCTTTGATAGAAGAAAAAGAAGGGTATTTTTATGGCCTGGCCTTAGACCATGATAATGAATCTCAATTAAGTGATGAGCGATTAGAAAAATGGGTGCATCAAATAAAGCTAGAGTTAAAACATTATTTGACCAAAGAAGAAGTCACTCTTTAATCTATTAGAGTACAACTTTTGTTTTTCTATATTGAGCTTTGGCAAGAATTTCCATTCTCCTTATGTCGAATAACTCTACTTTCATACAGGCATCAACCCAGATATCTGTAATATCTATTAATTCTGCTTTATCAAGCGGGAAAATCTTTTTCTTACATACATTATGATGATATTCAAAATTATAACGTTCTCTGGTTTTGGTTATATAAGAAAATAGTGTTTGTATCGATTTGTTTTCATTACTCAACTTATCAATACATCCCAAATCATATAATTCTTCTGCTTGGTAGATTTTTCCAGCCTTTAAAACAGTGTTAGCATCTATTGTGTTTAATTTTCTGTAGAGTAAACTATACGCTCCCATACCGGGAAAAAGGTTAAACTTATTCTCTGGCAAACAGAATTTTGCTTTTCTTTCTGCAATAATAATATCATGGCTCAAGGCACATTCAAACCCTCCCCCATATGCATTTCCTTCAACCATTGCAATGGTAAGAGCTTGAAGCCCAAATGAAGTATAAATCTCATAAATAGCATCAATGCACAAATGTGCGTATTGTGTTAGCGCAGTCTTATTACAAGATTTGATATTTTCAACGAAAAAAGGTAAATCACCTCCCATATTATAAATACCATCATGCTCTGAAGCAGAAACAATAAATTTAACAGGCCTTTCTGGATGAGAAAAATAGCTTCTAACCCAAATCGCAAACTCTTTAAATTCCAGCAACCCTTTTAAGCAAAAATTAGGCATTCCGGTATCTTTTATTTTCCAAAGTAATACCTCGTGTTCTTTATAGTACTCTACATTCAGACAATTAAACTTTCTCATTACTACTGTATTTTATACTATTGACTTTCGTGATATTACCTTATTATTTTTTACTTTTTTCGGTGTCAAAAGTATATCTAACCCCTTTTGTAATAAAAGTGTAATTATCGTAAATATCGGCAGCAAAATCAAAACACCAGTTATTCCAAATTGTTGATATCCTAGTATGCCCATTCCCCAACAAATGATTACCCATTGAATAATGTAAATCGTTGTCACCCTTTTACTACAGTAATACAGAAAATCAAAGACCTTGTTAGGTTGAATTCGAGTGACCATCATAAATGCAAATCGCAATAATAGCAAGTTAAAACCTGTGAGATAGATTGCTCCTCCAGGGCCTAAATGAAAGTAATCTCCGAAATGATATTCAAAATTATAATAGCATAAACCACCTCCTATCAGCATTAAAATAATTCCAGCCGGTAACATTCTAACAAATATGTATCGTTCACTTTTATTATTTTCTTTGTACCACATTCCAAAGAACATCCCAATAAGTATAAAAGAAAACCATGGAAATACCGCAAAATACACATTCCATTCTGCTCCCCACATTAGATCAAATATATAATCCACTCCTGGTATCCCTAGTTGAAACCCGTGTACTTCCTTGGTAGTAAGTATTATTAAAAATGCAATAATCAAAGGAACATACTTATTTTTTGACAACTTATTTATCACTCCCATAAATAATAGTGACACTCCTGCCAGTTGCAATATATCACCGGTTAATAACATAAAAAGCATATTATCCATATTGGCTGGAGATGTCCAACCATAAGCTTCTATAAAAGAATCAGGAGTCGTTCCTATAATAGTTGGAACAACAAACTTTAATAGATTCATAATATACCCAGCCAAAAGAATATAGATTCCTCTTTTTATAGACAATATCATATTTTGATTTCTAGATAATGTAAACGATACTCCCATTGCCAGAAGAAACATAGGCGTTCCTTTTCCTATAAAATGTATTACTTCTCCAAGCCAGGTATCACCTTGTGTAGATAAATCTCCATATATCCATAACGTATGTACCATGATGACCATAAGTACACTTACTCCCCTAGCAAAGTCAATTGCTAAAATTCTTTTATTATTTTCCATTCTATTATTTTACTATATTATGTTGAGAAAATGATGCTTCAACTGTTCTTGTTTTATATGCTGCAATAGGGTTTTTGAGTGTTCCTACTAATTGTAAACTCTCTATTGGATCTGCCAAATTCAACATTTGTTTTGTATTACTCAGTTGTAATCTATTCAGGCAGCATCGATCAAATTCTGGTGTAAAAAGATCATATCTCTCAAATTTTGCTTGTAATTCAGGATGTTCTTCCTGATAATTCAAAATACAATCAGCAACCAGTTCCCAAAATAGTTCTTCGGGATATTCATCGTGCTCTGCTAGTATATCTCCCATAAACCTAAAAAAACAATCAAATACATCTGTAAAAATTGATAACACCTTCATTTTATCAGAAGTTTCTGTATACAATCGTTTGACTTTTCCCGGTAGATCTAATTCTGAATTAAAAACAATAACTTCTTCTGTTATATCTTTCATTAATACTCTTACAGGGGTATGATGTTCCATCACCATAATTAGGTTTTCTCCATGAGGCATAAAGACCATCTCATAAGTATAAAAGCAATGTATCAAGGGGCTCAGATAGCAATACAAGTATTTTTTTAACCAAGTCGTCGTATCAAAAGGAGATGCTTTTATCAACTCACTTAATAAAGAAGTACCCTCATCATCTATATGTAAAAAAGCAGCCATTGTCATTAATTGTTGACCTTCTTTAATTTTTGACATTGGTGATTCTCTCCATAATGCCGAGAGCATTTTATTATGGGCATTTGTTTTTCCTAAAACTTCGTAATTAAGGTTCCTATATCCAACTGTAGCCACTTCTCCTAACATTGTAAAACCAGTTTGCTTTAGATATTGATCGCTCATCAATAACGTTGTTATCCATGCTGTAATACTTGGAGTACTCTGCATGTAATATGGAGAAAGACCACGCATGAAGCCCATATTTAAAATAGATAGTGCTGTTTTGGTGTATAGTTTACCTGGATTGGTTTTATTATATAATGTTCGGATAGATTGTTGTGCTGAATATTGATCATCTCCTTTTCCTAAAAGCACAAGGTTATTATTTGCTATATCAGCAGCAAAAACATGCAGTATTTTAGTATTCCATTGCCAAGGGTGGACAGGTATAAAAATATAAGAATCCAGATCTAAGCCTAAATCTTCTAGTATCGTATTAAATTTTGCAATAGTTGAAACACCAAGTTCTCGCCGCATTAATGATTTATATTCAAATCCTTTTATTGCAGTAAATGTAGCTTTGGTTTTATGTCCTGCTACCCAAATTATCTGAAAAGGGTGATCAGCTTCTGGCGAATACTTCATATAATCCTCTGCATCAAAACCGATTCTTCCGTTATTAGCAACAAAACAAGGATTTCCTTCTGTCATAGCATGTTCTATTAATTGAAAGCTGCCCTGCGCTAATTCTGAGGATGAATATCTTTTATTACAATATTTATACGCAGCTCCAGATAGTGTACTGGTGATCTCTTCGAAATAAGTAGGTAGCAGATTTGTTGGAATTTTCAACGTACTATTAAATTCCCAAATAAAATGTAATGCATCCAGTACTGTTGGGTTTCCATCTTTTCTTTTTATGATGCTATTTTCATTGATATTCCAATGATCCAAACACCTTTTTTTGGCGCAAAATTCATACGTAATTCCGGGGATATCAGAAATCAAAACATAACGTCCCCAATCCTTTTCCTGATATTGTAGTTTTGGTTTTATAAGTAGTTCATGCGCAAATTCACTAATTGCTTTTTTGACTAAAGTTCGATTTACTTTTTTCCAAATCTCGGGCTGTAGATGAGCAAAATGTACGGGTAAACTATTTAATTTTTTACCGCTCATGGCTTTTCGTTTTTAAGAGTACTATTTTTCTTCTCTTCTAATAAAAGTGCTTTCTTATATGCTGATCTTTTACAGAAGGCAAGGGCTGCTTTTTTATGAGGTAATTGAATCTCCTTATGATATTGAAATCCGGCTCTTTTATTAAGCACATGGATTTTTTCATTTCTCACATCGGGTTCTACAACAATACGTTCTGTCTGGATATCACTAAATAAATAGTCAAGTATCGTAGAAAATATGTGCCATGTAAAATTTGGGATCTTTTTTTGTGGAGGACTCACAAGAATATGCATGCCAATATCTCCTTTTTTTACATCATAATATGTCGATATTGGATCTTCTGAAACTTGATACCGTTCCATTAAAAAAATAGGTTGATTATCTAATATTCCTATAAATGCATCATGATAATCAGATTCAATAATTTCCTGGTACCCGATCCTTACTTCTTCCAAAGGGTATTCTTGCATACCCCAATAAGAAGCGTATGGTCTGGTAACCCAATCATGAACGGTTTCAATATCATTTTCTAAATCCAAAAAACGCAGGTGTATATCTCCAAGACCATGAATGGTTTTAGAAAAGATAGGTTTTGATATGATCTCAGTGTTATTCATAAACAGGTAACTTATACTTGTGATGTAGATTCTTCTTTTTTAAAAGTTGCAATCGGATTTTGTAATCTTCCTGCAAACTGAAGTAGTGCTACGGGATCATCCAGATCAATCATTTGCTTATTATTATTTAACTGAAGTCGATTGAGGCAGGATAAATGAAAATCTGATGCAAAAAGATCATATTGCTCAAACTTTGCTTTCTTCTCTGGATAACGATCCTGATAATCCCATATGTTTTCTGCTACAAGTTTCCAGAATTTTTCTTCAGTATACTCGGCATGCTCAACCAGAACATGCGACATGAATCTAAAAAAACCATCAAAAACATCAGTAAAGATCGAAAGTAACTTTACATCTTCAGGAACTGGAGCATACATTCGTTTTAAATGCTCTGGTAATTCAACATCAGGACTAAGAATACAAGCTTCTTCTGTAATATCTTTAAGTAATACTTTTACCGGAATATGATCTTCTAAAACCATAATGATATTTTCACCGTGAGGCATGAATACCAAATCAAAATGATAAAAGCAATGTAATAGCGGACTTAGATATGCTTTAAGATAATTACGTAACCAGTCTGATATCGACAGTCCCGATGTATCAATAATTTTAGGAAGAAATGCCTCTCCATGATGATCTATATGTAAAAAAGCTGCCATGGTCATCGGCTGTTGTTCTTTTTCTATTGCAGACATAGGACTCTCTCTCCACAACGAGGCTAACATTTTATTATAATCATTGTGCGGACCAAACTCTTCAAAATATGGGTTCACATAACTAATCGATCCTATTTCACCAAGCATTCTAAAGCCCGTTTCCTGAATATACGGGTCACTATATAATAATTTTTCTAACCACACTGCCATTTTTGGAGCTGTTCCCAAATAGTATAATGGTAATCCTCTCATGAATCCCATATTTAGAATAGAAAGTGCCGTTTTGGTATATAGTTTATGGGGATTAGAGATATTAAATAGGGTTCGGATAGATTGTTGAGCAAGGTATTGATCCGGCCCATAACCTAAGCAGATTAGGTTTCCCATAGCAATTTCTGGTGAAAATATATTGGCTAGTTTGTTAAACCATTGCCATGGATGCATTGGGATAAAGAAATAATCATCCGGATCAAAACCTTTATTTTTTATTGCTGTATTAAATGCTAAAATCGTTTCCTGATCTAATTCTTGTTGAATTAATTTATCATAGGGCAAGTCCTCTATAGCTGCATATACCGTATTTTTTTTATGCCCGGCTAACCAGATAAGACTAAAGGAATTTCCGGCTTCGGGAGCATACGATCTATAATCACTACTATCAAACCCAATACGACCATTATTCGCTACAAAACCAGGATGCCCTTCCATCATAGATTGCTCTATGGTTTGAAAATCTGCAGCTACCAAATCTTTAGCTTCTGGATTTCCTTTGATATGCTTAAAAGCACTTCCGTACAGTGTGCTAATGATTTCTTCCAGATAAACCGGCATTGCATTATCCTTAATTCCTAATTGTTTTCTAAATTCTTTAATGAATAAGATAGCATCAAGTTGTATTGTCATTGCCTCTTGATACTTTTTAATAGAAATTTCATTAATCCACAAATGATTTAATGCTAAAGGCTTTGCGCAAAATTCATATTGAATAGTAGAATCATCTGTTTTTAAAAGGTATCGATTCCATCCATCTTCTAGCTTTTCAATGATCTTAGGTTGTATAAGCAATTCGTGACTAAACTCACAGATTGCTTTTTTGATCAGTAATGTATTTACTTTTACCCATAATTTTGATTGTATATGAGCAACAGATTGTTGGGGCGAAACGGCGTTATCTAAAGTATTCATTGCACTTCGTTTATTGATTTGTGGAACTAATTTAAGTTGTTGGTGTTTTTGTCTGGTTAAGAATGCTAACTGAGCCGTTTTATGAGGGAGCTCTACTATTGCATTAAGCTGAAATCCTACTCGCTGGCATATCGCAAACATTTTTTTATTTCTAATATCGGGTTCTACCAATATGCGATGTACTTGTTGATTTTGAAAAATAAAATTCATGATCGTATTGAACATGTACCAGGTGAAGTTCTTTATTTTATTTTCTGATCGTGGAGCCACGATGATATGTATTCCGCAATCATTTTGCTGCGCTTGATAATAGTCTTTAATGATATCTTTTTGAGGATGATAACGCTCTACTATAAAAACAGGTTCTTCTTTATACATACCTACAAATACATCATAATGATCTGGAGTCATTAATTTAGCATATTCGACTTTTACCTGTTCAATCGAATAGTGCTGCATACCCCAAAATATTGCATAATCACGATTTACCCAATCATGTAATACAACGCTATCTTTTTCTACATTAAAATGCCGTATATGGATGTCTCCAAAGTTTTCATAGGTAGATGAAAACTCATACCCTTCTTTTGACGCGGCTACAAAATCTGTTTGTTGCTGTACTGACATAAAATCTTTATGTTTTTGCTAGTTGTTTCACCTGTTTTTGCCTAAATACTCTATGAAATATGAAATAATACACTCCAAGAGCTATTACAAAACCTATGCTAGTTATCACAAATGGAATTTGGAGCCCCTGAAACTCTACAAGAATTCCAACCGAAAAAGAAGCTAGTAATACACCTAAGTTTTGAAAAAAATGTACTTTACTATAATCAATTGCATAAGAATCCGGAGAACTAAATTCGAATAGTAATACATCAAAGCGAACTACTGCTTGAAAAATTGCCCACCCATAAATTATTCTGCCTGCGATCACAATTACATCAACAGGAAAACCCTGAAGTAATGCCCCAATTATTCCCAAAAACAATGCAGATATAATACCGCTGTGTTTCTCTTTTGGGCTTCGTGTTTTTTGATACCATAATGCAAACAAAGCAATGAAACCAGGTATAGCATATACAAACCCAGAAATTATTTTACTACTATATAAGGATATGCTTTCCCAGTATAAAGAGAAAAAAGGACGAATTAGAAAATCACTGAAATATAAAACCATGGTCACTAATCCAATCTTAAGGATAAAGCTTTTGGGGATAATTCTATCCTTAATCTCAGGAGTGATTTTTTTTGTAATACTCTTATCAGTATTATATTTTTTACTTTGTAATAGAAATATACTCATCCCCATTTGGACAAAATCTCCTATCGCCATAATCAAGAATATATAACTGGCGTCAATCAAATCAACAGTTAAACCGCCGA
Source organism: Aquimarina algiphila (assembly GCF_007489275.1). Lineage (GTDB taxonomy): Bacteria > Bacteroidota > Bacteroidia > Flavobacteriales > Flavobacteriaceae > Aquimarina > Aquimarina algiphila. The sequence continues at coordinate 68,265 of NZ_VLNR01000007.1, read as the reverse complement.
TTACTGCTCCCAAAATACCGCCTAAATGAACCACAACAGAGAGTACTCCTATTGTATTAACGTGTTCTTCCTTAGTAATAATTTTAAGAATATAAGGGTATACTAAAAGATAACTCCCTTTAAACAAAACCATACTTAGAGATACTATCCAGAAATTAAAATAAGAAGTTGTCCAATAGCAATATAAAGCCAATATCCCTGCTATACATTGTGTATAACTTAAGATATTAAGTTCGGCGACTTTTTTAGATATATACGCCCAAAATGGAAACGCAATCATCACCATAAAACAAATAGCAGCAAAATAATAGCCAACATATTCTGGATTTGTAACCCCAAAACGAGCTTCAAAAAACTGTGGATAGAAAGGGTGAAGCAAATAATCGCTAACCACCGCTATCAAGGTCATGAGTATAAGAAAGTTTTTAAGATTCATTTGTTATTTTAAAGCTCTGGCTTGATAAGTTTCTTTTATTCTACGATTTTTTCTAATGTATTAAACCTCACAGATCTTAAAGATCAGTGAGGTTTAGAGATTTGTCATTTTAAAATGGGCTCTTCTATAGTTATTTCTTCTTCCTTGGTTACTTCAAACTGTTGGAAAGCAATGCGCTTTTCTATAGCGTAGTATTCTTTTCCTGTGAGTTCTTTAATGATAAAAGAATTACGATAACATGCCATTCCCAAATCAGGAGTTACAAACCCATGAGTATGCAATTCTGCATTTTGCACAAAAATGTCTTTAGCTTGTTTATCAATACTATAATTGCGATGCACAGCGTATCGACTTTGATCATCCCATTGAATTAGATCTGCGATACCATCAATAAACTCAGGCATTTTATAAGTATAACCTGTGGCTAGCACTAATGCTTCAGTTTGATGTCTATACATCTTATCCTGTTCTGTTTGGTGTAATTCTAAATTAAAAACGTCTTGATTGTATTCATATTTAGCTTTGGTCAATTCAGAATTAGTACGTAAACCTATCTTGATATTATCATTAGTCAACTGCTTTGTATAGATCATATCATAGATATCAGCAATAAGATTTTGATTAATACCCTTATATAAATGTTTTTGATTTTTAATCAAATCATCTTTTTTGATTTGCGATAGATTATAGAAATAATCAACATATTCTGGAGATGTCATTTCTAAAGTTAATTTAGAATACTCCAATGGAAAAAACCTTGGAGATCTTGTAATCCAATTAAGATGATATCCTTTTGTATCAATATCCTGAAGAAGATCATAAAAAATCTCGGCAGCACTTTGTCCGCTACCCAATATCGTTATAGCTTTTTTAGATTGTAGATCTGATTTATACTGCAAATAAGATGAAGAATGAATTGCCTTTCCTTCTAACTCTTTACAGCATGCTGGAACGTAAGGATGTGTTCCTGTTCCTAAAATCAACTTCTTTGCTCTATATATTTTTATTTCTTCTGTCTGTGTGCATCTAGAAGTTATAATATAACATTGCTCACTTTCATCATATTGAGTATGAATCACCTCTGTATTAAAAAATAAATTAGGTAATTTTTGTATTGCCCATTGACAATACTGATTGTATTCATTACGAAGCAACAAGAAATTTTCTTTAATATAAAAAGAATACATACGCCCTTGTTCTTTACTATAATTCAAAAAACTAAAAGGGCTTGTAGGATCTGCCAAAGTCACTAAATCTGCCATAAATGGAATCTGAAGTGTTGTGTCCTGAAGTAACATACCGGGATGCCAATCGAAACCAGAGCTTTTGTCTAAAAAAACACCTTTGAGATCATCAATTGGATTCGTTAAACAAGCCAACCCCAGATTAAAAGGACCAATACCTACTGCAACAAAATCTAATATTTTACTATCATTCACCATTATCTTATCTTTTTTAATTATTTGTAGTATAGTTTAACCCTTGTTCTTTAATCATTCTGATCACCTCAAAAAGATCTTCTTTTGTACTTCTTGGATTTAAAAGCGTAAATTTTAAATAGGTTTTGCCATTTAGTTTTGTACTAGCCACAGAAGCTTTCCCAGATTTGAAAAGTGTATTCTTGATATAAAGATTTGTAGTATCCAAAATCTTATCATCTTCAATTCCAGGAATTTTAAACCGAAATACAAGTGTACTTAGTTCTGGTTGATGCGCTACTTCAAAATAGATATCATCTTTAATATTGTGATATACATCCAGCGCCAGATGATGCACCTTTTCCTGGAAAGAACCTAATGTTGTCTCTCCTGTAACCTTCAAAGTGAACCACAATTTTAATGCATCAAACCTACGAGTGGTCTGAATGGATTTTTCGATTAGATTAGGAAACTCTTCATCTCTACTTTCTAATGGATTTAGATAATCAGCATAGTAAGATACGTATTGAAAATGTTTAGTATCTCTAACTAGAAAAGCACTAGAACATACAGGTTGAAACAAGGTTTTATGAAAATCTATGGTTATAGAATCTGCATATTCAATTCCTTTAAGTTGGGTTTTGTGAGTATCGGTTAACACATAACATCCGCCGTAGGCACCATCGACATGAAACCATATCTTATATTCTTTTGCTATTTTGGAAATCGTTTCCAAAGGGTCAAAACTTCCAAAATCAGTAGTTCCTGCAGTGGCTACTATAGCAATCGGTATATTTCCTTTTTGCTTTTCTTTTTCAATAGCTTGTACCAGAGCATCCGTCTTCATTTTTAGTTTATCATCGGTATCTATTGGTATTACAGAATCGTATCCCATACCTAGTAATGCAGCATTCTTTTTAATACTAAAATGCGCTTTATCTGAACAAAAAATACGGAATTTGCTTACTTCATCAGACCAACCATTCTCTTTCAGGTTTATTCCGTAATGGGTAAATGCATAATGATCCCGAGCCATCAAAAGTGCTTTGAAATTTGATTGCGTTCCTCCACTGGTAAAAACACCATCAGATTGTGTAGGGAAATTCATCTTATTGCAAATCCAACGAATTATTTCCTGTTCGATCAATGTTGCAGAAGTACTTTGATCCCAGGTTTCGATAGCCGTATTAACAGATGAAGCTATAAGGTCACCCACTAACGCAGGTAATAATACAGGACAATTGAGATGTGCTACATAATGTGGATGATGAAATGAAATTGCATGATCAAGGAATACATCCTTAATTTCATGCAATGCGTCATCCAACGTTATATTTTCTTTAGCATTTACAGCAATACTTCTTTTACGAGACCTCAATTCTTCTACAGATGCTCCACTATAAAAAGAGGTATTGTCTAAAAAGTTTTTTATGTACTGTACTGCTTTCTCTATATGAGCTTCATACTCATATTTAGAATGAGCATCAAAAAGATAATCAACCGCCAGGTCAGGTTTTAGAGTAAGTTGGGTTTCTGATAACATAATTATTTTTATTTGGTCTAAATAAGCAAAGCACAAAACTATGGCTACATAGAAATAATTAAATGACGTAAATCGGATAAAAAATGACGTGGATTTATAAGGCTCTATAAATTAGTATTCTTCTAACATTACTTTTATATTTTCTTAATACATAGTGTAAAAGAAACAATGCATTACAAAAAGTAATTGATATACCATTATTTTTGTATCACACTAGCCCGATATAAAACTTAAAAGTGAAAATGATAATGGATGAAGAAAAATACATTGATGATCTAAAATCAAAATTTGAAAGTTATGCTCCTATCAGTCGGGAATCCTGGTTACAAATTGAGTCGTTGATTACATTTCAAATTCTAAAAAAAGATGATACTTTGTTAAGAAACGGACAAGTTGCAAAAAACATTCATTTTGTTTGCAAAGGAGCCTTAAGGGCTTTTTTTACTGATTTTGAAGGTAACATTTACAATAAAAACATTTTTCTTGAACACGATCTGGCAGGTTCTAAGGTTTCTCTTCTTCAAAAAACCCCTTCCAATTTTACCTTAGAAGCTTTGGAAGATACTGTTCTCATCAATATTAATTATACAAATTATAGAAAAGTAATTAATGAAAATGATGACTTAAAAGCCTTTTACATCGCTTATCTCGAAAAAAATTGGGTTATCGAAAAAGAAGAAAGAGAAATTTCATTAGTAATGCAAAATGCTACCGAAAGGTATAGTAAACTTATTGCACTACATCCAGATATCAATCAAAGAATACCTCAATTACATATTGCTTCACATTTAGGTATCACTCCAACACAATTGAGCAGAATAAGAAAAAGTTTAAAGAAAAACCTCTGAATCAACATATGTAAATGCACACCTTATCCGCTGAGTTTATTTTTGCTGTAAACTTTAAAAAAAAGTGATATGCATTTATTAAAAAACTCAAAATGGCGCTATGCGACTAAATTATTCGATACTTCTAAGAAAATTACTCCTGAAAATCTTGAGAAAATAAAAGAAGTAATTCAATTATCCACCTCTTCCTATGGGCTTCAATTATATAGGGTACTCATTATAGAAGATCCAGAAATTAGACATCAGCTAAAATCTGCTTCATGGGGACAATCCCAAATTACAGACGCTTCTCAACTCTTTGTGTTTTGTAATTATACCAAAGTACAACATAAACATATTGATGATTATTTAGAATTAACAGCAAAAACCAGGCAAATTAATATTGATAGTTTGCAGGGTTATGGAGATTTCATGAAACAAAAAATTAAAGAAAAAACTAAGATAGAACTATATCATTGGACCATAAGACAAACATATCTCGCACTAGGTAATTTACTAAATGCTTGTGCCGAATTAAAAATAGATGCCTGCCCAATGGAAGGCTTCGAAAATGATAAATACAATCAAATATTAGGGTTAAAAAACAAAAATCTTAATGCCGCAGTTATTGCCGCCATTGGGTATCGATCTAAAGAGGATAAGTCTCAATATTTTAAAAAAATCCGTAAACCTATAGATCATATATTCGAAATACTATGAATCAATATATATTATCTATTATAGCATTCATCGGAGGTGTCTTTTTAGCCGCTCAAGGAGGTCTCAATGCCCACTTAGGTGTTCTTCTTAAAAATCCAATACTCGCTTCGGTGGTTGCATTTTTCTGTAGCACTATTTTTGCTGTTACCTTTATCCTGTTAACCGTAAAGGATATTCCTACTTGGACGGATATAAAAGAGATCCCTGTTTACCTTTGGTTTTCTGGTGGGTTATTTAGTGTATTAGGTGTTAGTTTATATTATTACACTATTCCCAAATTAGGAATATCTACCATGATCTCTCTTGGTCTGTTTGGACAGTTAACATTCTCTATACTTGCTGGTCACTTTGGATGGTTAAGCTTACCAACCGAACCTATTACTATTAAAAAAATAATTGGAGCAATTTCAATGATAGCCGGAATCATACTAATCAATTTAAAATAAACTCATGAAAGATAAACATATAACACAGAATATTAATAACCTCACTTCACTTTGGAAAACCGCTAGTGCACCTTTTGATTCCCACTTTAAAAACTCGGTTTTTGAGTATTGTGAAGTCAAAGATTCTGATTGGCCAAATAGATTGTGGTTTAATCAACCAATAGACCAGAGTTCTATTGTTATGGCAAAAAAGAAACTATCTACATTATCTTCTCCCCTCACCATCCCATATTTTAATATTAACACTAAAAATGCATATGAACTCTTAGAAAAAAATGATTTCAAATTACAATTTGAGCAGGTTGCAATGTTACTAAAATTAGAAGAGACCTTTAAAATTAGCAGTAATTTGACCATGGTTCATATTTCAAATGAAGCTCAAGCCGAATTATGGGCAGCTCTTTATCCAAGAGCATTTGGGTATCGCATCCCTAAAAAAATAATCACTAGCACCTGGAATGATATCCACTATTTCTTAGCATATTATCAAAACCAGCCCATAGGAACTGCAATAACATTCCAGACACAAAAAACAATCGGAATTCATGGTGTAGGCATCATTCCTGAAATGAGAAAAAGAGGTTTTGCATCAGAAATTATGAAACATCTAATCAATATAGCAATCGGTGGCGAAAGTGATTTTATGACCCTACAAGCATCCAGCATGGGAAAAAATGTATATTTAAAACTTGGATTTAAAGAGCAATTCCTGATCAAAAATTATGCTTTATAATATTTAATATATCATGTGTCATACCTTAAACTTTTATCAAAGAAAAATCTCTTATATTAATTTTTTGTAGTTTTGTATATCAGATGAAAAAAATAGTTTACAATATATCAGCATGCCTTTTAGCATTTGTAGTGTTATTTTCTACACTATCATTTACTGTAGACATGCATTATTGTGGAAAGACTTTGGTAGATGTTTCACTTTTCAAAGAAGCAAAAACTTGCGGAATGGAAATGCAAAAATCAAAAACAGCTACCACCTGTGCTATGACAAAAAAGAATTGTTGTTCTGATAAACATCTAAATTTTGAAGGACAGGATGAACTTAAAATTTCATATGATAAGTTCACTTTGGAGCAATATATTTTTGTAGCATCTTTTTACAATGCATACATTGACCTTTTTGAAGGTTTAGAAGAACATATAGTTCCATTTAAGGAATATTCTCCTCCGCTGGTCGTCAGGAACATTCAGCAACTTGACGAAGTATATTTAATTTGATTTTCAAACAATAGACTACAGTATCTAATGGACTTTTCCCCATTAGGTCAACCCTTTGTATTTGGTGTTTTTACGCACCCACGTCTAATTGTTTAATAATCAAATAAATGCTCAATAAAAGCATCAAGTTTTTAATAGAAAACAAACTGGTAGCAGTACTATTACTCCTCCTTTTTATAGGTTGGGGAAGTATTAATTCGCCCTTTAATACCGATTTGAGTTTCTTACCAAACAATCCGGTAGCAGTGGATGCTATACCTGATATTGGAGAAAATCAACAAATTGTATTTACAAAATGGGATGGTCGTTCACCACAAGATATTGAAGATCAAATTACCTATCCATTAACTGCTTCTTTACTTGGGATTCCTGGAGTAAAAACTATTCGTAGCTCTTCTATGTTTGGTTTTTCTAATATTTATATCATATTCGAGGAAGATGTAGAGTTTTATTGGAGTCGAAGTCGAATCCTCGAAAAACTGAATTCCCTCCCAAGTAGCTTATTACCCGAAGGTGTTCGTCCTTCATTGGGACCAGATGCCACAGGATTAGGTCAAATATTCTGGTATACACTCGAAGGTCGTGATGAAAATGGGAATGTAACTGGTGGTTGGGATTTACAAGAACTACGAAGTATCCAGGACTATTATGTCAAATATGCGTTGTCCTCTGCAAATGGTGTTTCAGAAGTTTCTTCTATTGGCGGGCATGTACAGGAATATCAAGTGGATGTTAATCCAGAACTGATGCGTCAATATAACATTGGATTGAATCAGGTTGTAAAAGCAGTTAAAGAAAGTAATGAGGATATTGGAGCGCAAACTTTAGAAATTAATCAAGCAGAATATTTAGTTCGCGGTTTAGGATATATAAAATCAACCTCAGATATAGAAAATGCTGTTGTTACCTCATCTTTATATACATCTATCAAAATTAAAGATATTGGTAAAGTTTCTTTGGGACCGACCACTAGAAGAGGAATATTAGATAAAGAAGGAGCAGAAGTTGTTGGTGCCGTTGTAGTTGCTCGTTATGGTGCAAATCCTTTAGAAGTCATTACTAATATAAAACAGAAAATTAATGAATTAAGTGCTGGATTACCATCAAAAGTATTAAAATACGGTAGAACTTCTCAAGTTACTATAGTTCCATTTTATGATAGAACAGAACTTATTCAAGAGACATTAGGTACTCTCAATGAAGCATTAACTTTAGAGATATTAATTACTATTTTGGTGATTATCATTATGGTTTTTAATCTCAGAGCTTCTGTCTTGATATCTGGATTATTACCGGTAGCTGTTTTGATAGTATTTATTGCTATGAAGTTTTTTAACGTTGATGCAAATATTGTAGCCTTATCAGGGATTGCAATTGCTATCGGCACCATGGTAGATATAGGAGTGATCCTTTCAGAAAACATCATAAGACATGTAGACGAAAACAAACAAAACCTTCCTATAAATACTATTGTTTATAACGCAACTACCGAGGTGTCAGGAGCAATTTTAACAGCAGTATTGACCACAATTATAAGTTTTATTCCTGTGTTTACTATGACTGGAGCAGAAGGCAAACTGTTTAGACCATTGGCATTTACAAAAACTTTTGCCTTAACCGCATCTGTAATCGTAGCGTTATTCTTAATACCTCCTTTTGCCGCTTTCTTATTCAAAAAAAGATCTTTAAAAAACACAGTACAGTACACCCTGAATAGTATTTTAATACTATTAGGAATGTTTGCTATCATTTCTGGTTATTGGCTTGGACTCATACTAGTCGCATTTGGAGTTATCACATTTTTAAAATTAAGTAATAAACTCTCAGAAAAACATGCAAATCTTATCACCATATGTATATCTGCGGTAACCATTATATTTCTGTTAGCAGAATATTGGAGACCCCTAGGGGTAGACAAAAATATATTCTGGAATCTCATTTTTGTAGGTATAATATGTTTTGGTCTATTAACCGTATTTACACTATTCAGGAAGTATTATACTAAAATTCTTCAATGGGCATTAGGCAACAAAATTCTATTTCTTTCAATACCCTCTACCATTGTTATATGTGGGTTTCTCATTATGAAAAATACAGGGAAAGAATTTATGCCTTCTCTAAATGAAGGTTCATTCTTATTAATGCCTACATCAATGCCGCATTCAGGAATAGAAGAAAATAAACGTGTGCTTCAGCAATTGGATATGGCAGTAGCTAGCATTCCTGAGATCAAGACTGTTGTCGGTAAAGCTGGACGCACAACTTCTGCCCTGGATCCTGCTCCACTTTCTATGTATGAAAACATGATTCAGTATAAACCAGAATATATGCTGAATTCCAAAGGAAAAAGACAACGCTATAAAGTAAATGATGACAGATTATTTGAATTAAAAAATGGTGGATTTGTAAAAAATCCAAACCTAAATACAGAAGAAGATAATACATCAACAGCATTTCCTGTAACTGCAGACAAATTGATTCCAGATCATGATGGTGAATATTTTCGCAATTGGAGACCTCATATTCAATCTCCAGATGATATTTGGAATGAAATTGTTAAGGTGACTCAATTACCCGGAGTAACTTCTGCTCCAAAATTACAACCCATAGAAACTCGTTTGATCATGCTACAAACAGGAATGCGGGCTCCCATGGGAATAAAAGTAAAAGGGCAAGATTTAAAAGAAATTGAAGCTTTTGGTCTACAATTAGAACATATCTTAAAACAAGTCGAAGGTGTAAAAAAAGAAGCTGTTTTTGCTGATCGTATTGTTGGCAAACCCTATCTACTAATCGATATAGATAGAGAAAAAATCGCACGTTATGGTATTTCTATTAATGAAGTTCAAAACACATTAAAAGTTGCCGTTGGCGGAATGGTTTTAACCAAAACGATTGAAGGTCGAGAACGCTATGGAATTAGAGTGCGCTATCCCAGGGAATTAAGAGCGACTCCTACAGATCTGGAAAATATTTATATTCCAGTTCAAAAAGGCAACCCAATTCCATTAAGTGAACTGGCCACCATACGCTATGAACAAGGTCCACAGGTTATAAAAAGTGAAGACACTTTTTTAGTAGGATATGTATTGTTTGATAAATTAGATGGTTTTGCCGAGGTTAATGTAGTGGAAAATGCACAAAAATTACTACAACAAAAGATTGATTCTGGGGAATTAACAGTTCCAAAAGGAATTAATTATCAATTTACCGGATCCTATGAAAATCAATTAAGGGCAGAAAAAACCTTATCCATCGTTGTGCCTTTGGCATTGCTTATTATCTTTTTAATTCTCTACTTCCAATTTAGATCTACAACAACTTCATTAATCGTATTTACAGGAATTGCCGTAGCATTTGCAGGTGGTTTTGTAATGATATGGCTCTATGGTAAGGGTTGGTTCATGAATTTTAGTGTGTTTGGTGAAAATGTAAGAAACATATTTCAAATGCACCCTATTAATTTAAGCGTTGCGGTATGGGTAGGTTTTATTGCTCTATTTGGCATTGCCACAGATGACGGAGTGGTCATGGCGAGCTATTTAACCCAAACTTTTGATAGAAACACACCCAAAACAAAACAGGAGATTAGAGCTTCAATTATTGAAGCAGGAGAAAAACGTATCAGACCTTGTTTAATGACTACAGCCACAACAATTTTGGCCTTGTTACCAATTCTTACTTCGACAGGACGAGGTAGCGATATTATGATACCAATGGCGATACCAAGTTTTGGGGGTATGTTAATAGCTCTAATTACACTTTTTGTAGTACCTGTGCTATTCAGCTGGAGGGAAGAGATGAAAGTGAAGAGTGAAAAGTGAAGAATGAAACATGGAAAACTAAAAGTTAAAAGTGAAATACATAAGAAGTATTAAAAAACGTATTGTCACACTGAGCTTGTCGAAGTGATTCAGAAAACGGAAAGTTAGAAATGAAAAATGTTAAGTTGAAAATGAAAAAACAGAAATTATGAGTAAAAGTATATTAAAAGATAAAAGTTATGCCTTTGTAATCTTAATTGTGAAGTTATCTCAGTTCTTAGTTTCTGAAAAAAAAGAATATGTTTTAAGCAAACAATTATTACGAAGCAGAACAGCTATTGGTGCTCTAATCCATGAAGCTGAGTTTGCACAAAGTAAAAACGATTTCATTCATAAAATGAGTATTTCCCTTAAAGAAGCAAACGAATCTATGTATTGGATAGACCTGCTAAAAGATACGGGTTACATTAACAAAAAACAACATGAGGCATCTCTTCAAAAGAACAAAGAATTAGTGGCAATGTTAGTGAGTAGTATCAAAACTTCAAAATCAAGTATTTCAAAATGAAAATAGTAAAATACATATCAGGTTTTTGTAATCTCATATTCTGTTCTCTATCTAAAAGAGTGGTTGTTTTCGGTTGTTCACTTTTCACTTTTCACTTCACTAGTGGTCAACAACTCGAAACTTATATTGAAGAGGCACTAGCAAATAGTCCAGAAATTCAAAAATTCGAACTGCAATATCAAATTACAACGGAGAAAACAAATGAAGTTCGTACCATCCCCAATACAGAAATTGGTGTTGGATATTTTGTGAGTGAGCCTGAAACCAGAACAGGAGCTCAAAAAGCAAAAGTATCTATAAAACAAATGATCCCCTGGTTTGGTTCTATAACAGCGCGAGAAAGTTATGCGAGTGCTATTGCAAATGCCAAATACGAGGATATTGTCATTGCAAAAAGAAAATTAATCGTTGCTGTCTCACAATCCTATTACAATTTATACACGATTAATGCACAACAAAAAATCCTGCTACAACATATTGAATTACTTAAAACATATGAAACACTGGCTCTAACAGCTGTAGAAATAGGTAAAGCTTCAGCAGTCGATGTGTTGCGTTTGCAAATTAGACAAAACGAATTATCACAGGTATTGGCCGTATCAGAACAAGACTTTCTTGCTGAGCAAACCGTATTCAACACCCTTTTAGATAGAGATAAGTCTATAGAAATCCAGATCGTAAACGAATTAACTATTCCTTCAGAAAATGTATCCTTTACTTCTACTACTTTAGCATTACATCCTGAACTTATCAAATATGATAAATTATACCAATCTGTAGAGCAATCAGAACTATTGAATCAAAAGAAAAGTAATCCTATGATTGGATTTGGTATCGATTATATAGCCGTTTCAGAACGACCAAATATGAATTTTAGCGATAATGGAAAAGATATTATAATGCCTATGGTGTCATTATCTATTCCTCTTTTCAATCAAAAACACAAATCAAAAACAAAGCAAAATCAATTAAAGCAGCAAGAAATTAAGGTTCAAAAACAAGAACGACTTAATACATTAAAAACTGCACTGGATAAAGCAATTACAGATAGAAAAACAGCAAGAATACGTTTTGATACTCAAGCAAAAAATTTAAAGCAAGCAAAAGATGCAGAAGAAATATTGGTAAAGAGTTATGAAACCGGAACCATTGATTTTAATGATGTTCTGGACATTCAGGAATTACAACTAAAATTTCAAATGAATCAAATAGCATCGGTGAAAGCATATTTTAATGCTACAACCATCATCAATTATTTAAGCAATTAAAAACATGGAACACACATATACAATACAAGGAATGACCTGCGGCGGATGTAAAGCTTCTGTTGACAAATATTTGAGAAAAGTCGATGGAGTGACTCAAGTTTTAGTACATCTGGAAAAAGCTGAAGCCAAAGTGACAATGAATACTCATATCCCAACTTCAATCTTACAAGAAGGGTTACCCGAAAAATATACAATTGCAGAAAAAGAATCTAAAAACATTTTCGAACCTAAACAAGATTCTAATACCCTTGTAAAAGAAAAAAATAAATTACAACAACTACAACCACTATTACTAATTCTCTTGTACATTACCGTAGCTAGTAATTTGTTACATTATAAAAACTGGAGTGTTAGTGAGGTAATGCTAGATTTCATGGGGTTGTTTTACATTGTTTTTAGCTTTTTTAAAATGCTGGATTTAAAAGGGTTTCCCGCATCTTTTAGCATGTATGACCCATTAGCAAAACGTTTACCTATCTATGGTAGGATATACCCATTTATCGAAACCGCTTTGGGAATCTTGTTTTTAATGCGACTCGAAATACAAATTGCTTTAATTAGTACACTTGTTATTTTGAGTATTACCACAATCGGTGTTACAAAAACACTTCTTGATAAAAAAACAATTCGCTGTGCCTGTCTGGGTACTGCTTTAAAACTTCCTATGACCGAAGCTACATTTATAGAAAATGCTATTATGATCATTATGGCAATATTTATGTTATTAAACATTTTTTAAGATGAAAAATTATCTCGTATATATTATAATATTAGCTATCGGATTATTCTTTGGATGGTTATTTTTTGGAAGCTCTTCTAACGAAAGTACTGTTCATAGTCATGATAAACATGAGAAAACCGATCAAATGTGGACTTGTGCTATGCATCCACAAATTATGTTACCTGAATCAGGAGATTGTCCTGTTTGCGGAATGGATTTAATTCCTGTTGATACTGAAAACTCCGGGTTATTAGCAAATCAATTTAAACTGACAGAAAATGCAATGGCATTAGCCAATATTCAAACATCTATTGTTGGTCATAATGAGGTCGAAAGTAACACCATAAAACTGTCTGGTAAGATTGTAGAAAATGAAGAAGCAAATACAGTGCAAGTCAGTTATTTTTCTGGAAGGATAGAACGTCTGAATATAAATTTCACTGGAGATCAAGTACGTAAAGGTCAATTATTGGCAACTATATATTCTCCAGAATTATTTGCAGCACAACAGGAATTGATAACTGCTGCTTCTTTAAAAACATCTCAACCGGCATTATATAAAGCAGTACGCAATAAGTTAAAACTATGGAAACTTTCTGAGCGTCAAATTAATACCATAGAAACATCAGGCCAGGTAAAGGAGAATATTCCTGTATACGCTACGGTTTCTGGAACAGTTTCAGAAAAACTAGTAGAACAAGGTGGCTATGTTAAACAAGGGCAACCTCTTTTGAAAGTGGCAAACTTAAATACCGTTTGGGCAAATTTTGATGCCTATGAAAAACAAATTACCGGACTTAAAGAAGGCCAGCCTATATCGATTACTACAAATGCAAATCCAAATGCGACTATTAATGCAAAAATATCATTTATAGATCCTGTCTTGAATACTAAAACAAGAACAGTAATAGTAAGAGCTGTTTTAGATAATACAGCACTTCAATTTAAACCTGGAATGTTTATTGAAGGTAGCATTAGCGGTGATATTAATATGAACAAAAAGCAACTATTAAGTATTCCTTCGACTGCTATTTTATGGACGGGAAAACGATCTGTAGTGTATCTCAAAACAGACCTCAACGCTCCTGTTTTTGAAATGAGAGAAGTTACTTTAGGAAATAAAATAGGTGACCATTATGTAATAGTTGATGGTTTAAATACAGGAGATGAAATTGTTACTCATGGTACATTTACGGTTGATGCTGCTGCACAATTACAAGGCAAAAAATCTATGATGAGTACAAAAAACTCAAAAACAAAAGAGCATCATGCCGTAGATGTATCAAATGCAATGACAAAGAATGAAACATCGTTAAAATTTCAAGAGCAATTAAAAAAAATACTCGATGAGTATATACTTTTAAAAGATGCTTTGGTAAAAGACGACGCCGATATAGCTAAAAAAGCGTCGATTGCTATGATCAAAAATATAGAAGCCATCAATGTAAAATTACTTATCGACATATCGAATCAGAATCAATGGATACAAATAGAAGATCAAATTAAGCGAGCTACACATGCTATAATCAACGCACCTGATATAAAAGAACAAAGAAATCATTTTATAGGTTTGTCGATAGGGTTAACCAATGCAATTCAAACCTTTGGTATTTCCCAAAAAGTGTATAGTCAATTCTGTCCTATGGCAAATAATAACAAAGGAGCATCCTGGTTAAGTTTAGATAAAGAAATTCGCAATCCATATTTTGGAAATAATATGCTCACCTGTGGTAGTATACAACAAACGATCGAATAAAACATGGATTTAAGTTTCATGATGCATCACTTTTGTCCCAAAGTAATTTTTGATATCCAGATCAGTCATAGGCTGTAAAGGCCCATATACTATTTCTTTATAGATCTTATTGGTTATTGTACCAGGAGATAGAAACTTTGATCCCATTAAGGATCTGATTTTAGTAACAATTTCTTCAGCAATATGTGTAGAATAATATTTTGATAGCACAGAAGTTTCAAACATCTTTTCTAATAGTACCGTATCTCCTTTTTTAAAATTCGAAATTGACACCCCTGTATATTTACATAATTGATTTGCAGTTTTATACTTCATCATTAATTCTCCAATACTATCCAGGAAATTATCTGACTCAGAAAGTAATTTATCATGTCTGATTTTTTTCCTGCTAAATTCCTTCAAACACAAAATAACACTTAACGCTGCTCCCAAATAAGGCGCAGATATCAGCCCCTGGAACCAGGATCTTTGATAGATCAATAACTCATACTTTTCCTCTTTGGCACTGTTTAATTTAATAACGTTATTGCTATTAACATTTAAATTATCGAATCTTACTGATTTTGTAAATGATCCTAACATTTCATCTCCGAAGGGAGCATCATGAAATGTAATTCCATTAGTATTTGACGACACAAAAAACACGAGCTTATCCTCTTTTGATAACTCAGCAGTAAACACTATATAATCAGCAACTTCAGACAAAGACATAAATGGTGCTTCTCCATTAACTATATAGTTGTCTTTTTCTATTTGTGTAATTATGTTTTCATTTATAGAAGTATCTTTAAATGTTCGTATCGAGCCCGTGTTAGCTATCAACAATTTTTCTTTTCTAATTTTTTTTAATAACATTTCTCTTTTCCAATATTCCATACTTTGTATAGAAAAAGGATATGATGATAAAGATGCTAAAACATAATAGTGCATGGATAATGCTACGGCAACAGGAATTGAAATCCCACCAATACTATGCAAAGTATCAAAACATTCCTGATAAATCGCTTTTGCCTTTCTTTCATAACAAGGTATAAAGGGAACTTGTGTAGTTTTTATAAAAGTATAAAATGCTTTATAATCCTTAGTCTTTTCAAATTCTCTGAGTTTTATACATACTTTTTCTAATTCGTTTATTTTTCTATCGTGTTTATTCTTGATTGTTATCGTATTCATCTTCTAATATTTTTAAGAGAAAATTAGTTTTTGATTGAAACTCCTTTATTATATACGAGGTAACCACATCCCCATAGTAGCAGCAAAAATCCCAATACCCATTAAAATGGTCAATACTCCAAAACCAGTTGCCATAAGAATACGTCCAAGTGCACCTGAATTATTTTGCACATACAAATAGAGTTCTAAAATAATAAGCGGAATCACATATTGCCCAAACCCAAGAAAAATAAGAAATGGTCCTCTAAAGGTTTCTGGATCAAATCCAACAGGACCACCATGGATAAATAACCACAGCATTAGGCCTATACGAAAAAACCAAACACCATTTACTACTAAAAACAGACGAAGTACCCACCGACGATGCGCATCAAACTTACGGGCAACAGCGGTACGCCAAGCAAGTGCTGCAAAAAGCATAATAAGGATTCCATTAATACTAACACTAATGTCGCCTATCAAACCGCTAACAGTTCCTTTGCTTAAAACCATATACACTCCACTAAAACTAATCACGAAAGCAGTTATGATGTATAATCGACCATTCCAACGGTGAAAGGATCTTGCACGAGTTCTAAGTTGCGGAATAAACTGAAGTGGACCTCCTACCATCATAATCACAGCTAATAAAAGATGAATAGCTACGGCAAGATTCCCCATGGTTTCACCTGGCGTGTATCCGTGTGGTAATACCTGATTCCATTTCATAAGGTCGCCTTGTAGAGCTGCTCCTCCATAAAAGGCAGTTACATAATAGGCAAATAACCATTGACCTGCTACTGCAACAGTAAACCAAAAAGTAACGGTTGCATTAAGTACTTTATCTGCACCTCTTTTTTTACGTTGCGGTGTAGCGACAACACTATGTTGTAAACTCATAATATTCGTTTTTTAACTGATGATGATTGATGAAACGGTTCTTGGTCATTTTACCAAAAACCTAAATTAAATACGTATATATCTAAATAACTTTTATTATCTAAACTTAAAAAAGCCCTTGATGTAATGTATCCATACGTATCCCCATGGAATCACAATAAGATCTACTGGAATTGCAATAAGAAATGGTCTAAGAAAATCTGCTGAAACCGAATCCAATTGATCCGTCGACCATAAAGGATATGCAATACCTATTAACCATACCGATTTATAAAATAATTGAAGTAATAAAAGTGGTAGCATTTTTATCGGATATCGAATTCCAATACCCATCAAAATGGCATACGCTGCCCAAAAACTAAAGGTAATACCATCATAAGGCCCCCATTTTTCACTGGGTATGATAATTTCTAACCATGAATTGTATCCTAAACTCAAGAACGTAAGAAGGTAGAGTCCTCTCATTAAATACAATCGTATTTTTGACAGTTTTTTTTCACTTTTAAGGTTGCGTTGTTGTGTGTCCACAACCTGATTTTTTGTGGTCATAATATTCGTTTTTTGATTGATGATGATTTTAACTGCCTTGTAAAAAGCAATTGTATTGATGATGTTAAATATATTCTACGCTTTATGTTGCAGACTTAGTAATAATTGCGGATGGATTAAATCCTTTAACCATAAGCCATATAGAAAAAAATAATAGATACACTCCATTTTGAGCGTAAAAAATAAAGTTTACCGCATAGTCAAAAACCTGTAGCATCGATACTGAAAAGACCAGTATAACAGCAATAAGCCCCCATATTGATAAAAACCGTGGAATCAACTTTGTTTTAAATAACGCATAATATAAAATTGAAGCTCCTAAACTAAAAGTGATTAATATTAAAAAATGTGCCCAATAATATTCTTCTACTTTTAGAAGACTTAACACCCTTAAATAGTTTTCATCCAGAGCTACACCTTTAGCTAACTCCTGACATAATGATATAAAAGATAGGTGAGTGATATTACTCATTACAGTTATTGTAAATCCTACGACCAATACACTAACATACCCAATAGCTATTTTTTTGTTGTATTGTTTTAGAATAGAAAATAGTATGATACCAATATAAACTCCAATACCACTTGCAATTAAATCTAAAAGAATGGCTATTTTCATTTGTATTAAATCTTCTAAAACTTGGTTAAAAAAATTTTGAGATGCTATAAGAGACAAAGACAACCCTCTAAGTGAATTACCCGTGGCACCGGTTATAATCATAAGCAAGAATAAACCTCCTGCTATTTTTCCGATTTTTTTATGTGATTCCATAATGTTCGTTTTTTGATTGATGATTGATTGATGATGATTTTATATTTTAAAATTTAATTTTCATTATTTTTCATGATATGTGGTAAAGTTTATTTCCTCTGTATCTCCTGTTAACGTTACATTACAACCTGGTGCAGTTTTACATTGCACAGACTCATAATACAATTCTAAATTCCCAGTATTATCGCCGTTAAATTCTAGTTTTAAATCTTTTCCTGAAACTTTTCCTATGGTTTCAAAATGTACTCCTGTACCCATGTTAATCTCCTCTAACTTATTTGCATAGACAAACACTTTAATTGTATCTTTTTGTTTTACCCTCTCAATTTTTTCTATTACTAGTTTTCCATCTTGTACTTCGGTTTTAACGTAAGGCATCAAATTTTCCAGAGTTTCAACTTTCAACTGTATTACACTGTCTTGGTGAAAAAAAACTTGAATTCCATGTTTTACTGATATTTTACTAAAGTCTAAAATTGATCTTTTTTCAGTTATAACATTTCTATTAATCACTATCTCTTTTTCTTCTCTCTCTTCTTTTACCACATATCGATGTACCGATAATTGAAATGCCAGAAAAAAGAAAAAAATGACAATTAATACACTTAATAAGATCAGGTTACTTCTCTTCATTATCCTTATTATTTAGATATTGGTTGAAAGCATCTTTTACTTCTTCAAATTTTATCTCCAGGAGTCCCATTTTTTTAAATATATCCGGAAGAATTTCTTCTTTAAACTCTGTTTTCTTAATACTAAGAACTGTATTATATCCGTTTTCCGAAACGAAATATCCTATTCCTCTTTTATTATAAATCACCCCTAGTTCCTGTAGGTGGTTAAAAGCTCTAATGGCAGTATTAGGATTAACCTCTACCATTACTGCAATCTCTCTTACAGAAGGTATTCGCTCTTCTTCGGGCCATCTCTTTGAGAGGATATTTTCATAAAAAAAGTCCACGATTTGTAAATAAATAGGTTTACTATTATCAAAATCCATGATCAAACTTCCTTTTCAATTATCTTAAAATATGCAGCCAGAAGCATCACTGGCACCATAATAATCACAAATAAGAATATTCCAATTCCCGAAAAGTCCTCTCTTGCTAGGGAAAATGCATTAGAAACTATCTGATCCTCAGAAAATATATCATATCCAATATTGAATATTGAAAAGAGTATTCCATTAAAAATAAATAGCCCAAAAACAAGCAATACAACAAAGAGTAATGTTTTTATAATTCTATTTTTGGTAAATAGTATGGCTCCCAATAAAAAAGTAGGTTGAATAAAAAAATAGAATGTTACACCTTGCCAATAGCTTTCTGAAAATATTGGTAATAGGTGAAAATTAGTTTCAGAAAACATACTACCCAAAACTATAGCTACTTGCCCTATCAAAAAGCCGAATACTGAAAATAGCAATGTATACAAAGCGCTAGTCGTTAACCATATTGCAGTTACTCTTTCATAAGATGAGATTGGAAGCGAAAAGTAAAAAAGGTTTGATTTCTTATGATGAGCCTCTCTAAAAATGGAGAACGTAAATAATATCCCCAATACAACATAAAACTTCATAAAATTACTTGCAAATTCTTCTTCTGATATTATATGATCTCCTCTTAAATCATATAAAAAAAAGAATAATAAAAGTGCACCAACTACAGACAAGGTTGTAATTATTGTATTTCTAAGTAATACAATATCCCTATAGATAAAATTACCTATTCTTCTAATATTAAACTGCTGAGTCATGATGGGTGTTTTTAATAGCATTACTAATCCGTACAGGCTCATTTAATACCGCATTAAATAAAAGCTCAAGATCAACCTCTGTTTCATCTTTATCCTGACGTGAGAGTATGGTTTTACCTCCAAATGATGCTTCAGAGTAAATAATAGACTCATTGCTATCTCGTCTGGTTTTTCCAAACCATAAGCATTCAGAAATAGTTGAAAGCGGTTGATCAAAAGCAACTTTGGACTGATCCAGAATCACTATATGATTGATTAAACTATGCAAATCCCGAATTTGATGGGTTGAAATCACAACACATTTACCTTGATCTACTACTGAAGCCATAATTTTCCTAAACTGACTTTTTGATGGAATATCCAAACCGTTAGTTGGCTCATCCATCAGTAATAACTTAGTATTTGTAGCAACCCCAAATGCAATCAGTACTTTTTTCTTTTGTCCAAATGAAAGCGTAGATATCTTTTCGTCAGGTGAAAGTTTAAACTCTTTTAACAATTCATAGAATTGCTCTCTCGAAAACTCAGGATAAAAAGGAGAATTTATATGCTCATAACTAGAAATCTTTATTCCCGGTAACTCAAAATCTTCTGGTACGATAAACATATGCTGAAGATACTTTACTGTATTTCTGGACATAGCCTCTCCCATAACATGATATTTACCAGACTTTGGAAACAATAACCCTGCTACAATTTTCATCAAAGTACTTTTTCCTTCTCCATTTTTCCCAAATACTCCATATATATTACCAGGAACAAAATCCAATGAAATATCATCAAGGATTGTTTTTCCCTTTGGGTAATAAAATCTTATGTTTTTAAAATGTATCATGATTAGTGTATTAGTTACCTAGTACACTTCAAAATTATATAAGTAAATCAAATAAACCAAACCTTTTTTCATTTTTTTGATTCGTCGTTAAGAAAAAAGAATAGATCATTCTTCTATTTTCTTAAAAGAATGGCTATCAAAACATTAACTCCTAAAAATCAATCAACATAATAATAATGGTAGTTTGAGAAGGTTTAAGTCTTCTCTATATCTTGATCATTTTGATATCTTGATGAGAAAAAAAATAATTTCCATTCATCTATAGAAAACTCCCATTCATCTACACTAAAAATAGGTTTTGGCGAAAGAAATACTAAATCCATCAATAAAAAGAACATCTTTATTGTTGTTAAAAAACAATTTTTAACTTAACTTAATAAACTGAAACGAAATGGGCTTGAACATTTTATTGATTGACGATGACGAAATAGAACGATTAAAATTTGCACGAGTCTTGCAAAAAAACAATTACCCCCACAACATTATTGAAGCTATTAATGGTGAAGAAGCACTAGATGTTTTAGCTCAAAAAGAGAAACTCCCAGATTTAATTTTTCTGGATTTAAACATGCCAAAAATGAACGGTTTGGAGTTTTTAAAAGAACTAAAGGCAGATGCAACTTTACAATATTTACCTGTAGTCATATTAAGCACTTCTAACAATCATCAAGATCTTAAAGAGGCTTATAGAATTGGTGCTTCAGGATATATTGTCAAACCATTAAAATATGAAGATTATGTACACAAGATCAAATGTCTTATCGAATATTGGACTGTAAATGAGCTTGTAAAAGGATAAACTAAAAACATAATAATTATATGAAGGGTATTGTATTTACTGAATTTTTAGAGTTAGTAGAAGATAAATTCGGACTAGAAGTCGTTGATAAAATCATACAACAATCCAACCTTCCATCTCAAGGAGTCTACACTGCAATCGGCACCTATGATTTCTCTGAAATGTTAGGTTTACTTAAACATTTAAGTGAACATACCCAATTGAGCATAGATGACTTGCTTCTTGTCTATGCAGAACATTTTTTTAGCGTTTTAGCAGGTAGTTATCCCGGTTTGATCGAAAAATACAACGATCCTATAGAACTTTTATCCTCTATTGAAAACCATATACATGTAGAAGTTCGAAAAATATACCCTGACGCCGAACTACCAACCTTTGAAGTATTAGAAAAAACTGACACCAAATTGGTCATGATTTATAAATCAAGTAGAGCCATGTATAGTTTTGGATTGGGGCTAATGAACAAAACTTTTGAACACTTTGACACTACTGCAAAGATTACCTTCGAAAAACTCAAATCAGATGGAACGGAAGTAAAATTTAGCATTGTAAAAACAAATGAGTAATGAAGATGTAGACATACTAAAAAGAGCCCTTCAAAGAGAAAAAGCTGCTAGAAAACAAGCAGAAAATATTCTAGAAGATAAATCACTAGAACTCTACCAAATCACCCAGGAACTAAAAGAGACTAATGAGAAACTAGAGTACCTAGTAGGCAAAAAAGAGTCTGAATTACAAGGTGTTTTTGACAACTTAGTAGACGCCTATGTATTGATGGATATATCAGGCAATGTACTAGAAATGAATCATGCTGCCAATCAATTATTTGGATATGATATCAGTAAGGACACTCTAAATGTCATGACTCTTATCTACAAAGAAGATTATCAATACGCCATGAACTCTTTTCAAGAACTTATCACTAAAGGTTCTTTTTCTAATTACCAAGCCAGAGTATATACAAAAAATAATGGTATTAGAACCGTACATATTAATGCAAGTATAATTAAAGATAAAAACAAAAACCCTATAGGAGCTCAAGGAATTGTAAGAGACATTACTGAAGAACTTCTGCAGAAACAGATATTTGAAGAACAAAAAAAACAATTATCTGTTATTGTCGAGAATTCATCTCTTGGTATTGCGCTTACCCAGGGAGGTAAAATAATTCAAACCAATAAAGCTTTTCAAAATTTACTGGGATATTCTGAAAAAGAACTCGTAAAAAAGGAAGTGAAAGATATTTCTTTAAAAGATGAATATGTTGCCTCTGAAGATAATATGAAACGAGTAAATGATGGAGAGATTGACAGTTTTACAGTAAATAAAAGATATCTCAAAAAAGACGGAAATACACTTTGGGCAAAAACGAATGTAGGCGCTGTTCGTAATCATAATGGAAGTGTAAAATATCAGGTTGCACTAATAGAGGATATTACAGAGCAGTTAGAGTTTGAAAAACAAAGAGAAAAGTTGGTAACCGATCTCGAAAAAACTAACCAAGAGCTTAAAGATTATGCACATATTGTATCTCATGATCTAAAATCACCATTGAGAAGCATTTATGCTCTTGTGAATTGGATTAAGGAAGATTATAGTACTGTCTTTGATAAGAGCGGACTTGATCATCTTTCTATGATAGAAAAAACACTAGAAAAAATGGAAGTCTTAATTAATGATATCCTTAGTTATTCTAGTGTAAGTAATAAAGACAACCTCAAAAGCAAAGACATCGATCTTAATAGACTCATAAATGAAATCAAAAGCATTGTACTAATTCCAGAACACATTGTGGTTTCTAGCAAAAAACAGTTACCTATTATATATGGAGATGAGATAAGAATACAACAACTTTTTCAAAACCTAATTGGTAATGCTGTAATTTATATGGATAAAGAAAAAGGGGAAATAGAAATAGACCATAAGGATAAAAAAACACACCATCTTTTTTCTATAAAAGATAATGGTATTGGAATCAAAAAGGAATATCATGAAAAAATATTTAAAATGTTTGAATCTGTTGGAGATAATGAAAATTCTTCAGGAATAGGACTTGCTATAGTCAAAAAGATAGTGGATCTATATGAAGGAAAGATATGGCTGGAAAGTACTCCTGATATAGGTACTACATTTTACTTTACACTAAAAAAATAAGTCTTATGAAATTTCAACAATTTGAAAAGAAAAAAAACCAAACGTGGACTATTAAAGATCATACGCAACCAAAACTAAAAAAGCCTTTAGTTTTAGTTTTTGGAAATCGATACGCATTAGAAAAAGAGAGTATTTATCAAGAAGTTAAAGATTTATTTCCTGATGGAGAAATCATTTTTGGTTCTACTGCTGGAGAAATCATAGGAGGAAATGTTCTAGATGAATCAATAACATTAACTGCTATAGAATTTGAAAAAAGCACCTATTCAATATTTCGTGAAAACAGTTTGGATAACAACAAAGATGCTATACAAATAGGTCGTAAACTTATTAAAAAAGTTCCCAAACAAGGTTTAAAGCATATTTTCATTGTTTCAGAAGGGAGTTTTATCAATGGCTCTGCTTTGATAGAAGGTCTAGAAACAATGCATGACGAAATTGCTATAACTGGTGGTTTGTGCGGAGATGATTCGAGATTTGAAAAAACCCTTGCTAGTTATAACGAAAACCCAAAAGAAGGTGAAGTTGTGTTAATTGCATTTTATGGCGAGTCTCTAGAAATTAGTTTTGCTCAATATGGTGGCTGGACACCATTTGGACCAGAACGAATTATTACGAAGTCTGAACAAAATATTCTCTACGAATTAGACAATCAACCTGCTTTAGACTTATATAAAAAATATTTAGGCGATAAAGCTGCAGAGCTCCCTCAATCTGCATTACTATACCCTCTTAGTGTAAAATCAAAGGATAAAAAAGAGTCTATTGTAAGGACTATCCTCACCATTAATGAAGAAGCTAATGCTATGATACTAGCTGGTGATGTTCCCGAAGGATCTGTCGTGCAATTGATGATGGCAAATATTGATCATATTGTTGATGGTGCATTAAGAGCAGCAGAAATAGGTATGGAAAACAGAAAAAACAAACCAGAATTAGCATTATTAGTTAGCTGTATAGGTCGAAAATTAGTTATGGATCAACGTGTAGAAGAAGAGATAGAAGAAGTCATGGAGCATATTGGCTCTCAATCTACTATAGCTGGGTTTTATTCTTATGGCGAATTGGCTCCTTTTTCGGGAAACGTAAATTGTGAATTACATAATCAAACTATGACATTAACCCTATTTAGTGAATAATATGCATTCATTATTAGTAAGACAAATTAGAAAATTCTTGAATATCGATCCAGACACCAAAGAGTTTCTGGACATGGAAAAATTCCTTAGTGCTATTGATAAATCTTATCATAATTTTGAAGATCAATTTAGCATGTTGCAAAGAGCTATGTCTATAAGCTCTCAGGAGTTATTTGAGGCTAATCAAAAACTCCAACAAGAAGCAGAACGACAAAAAAAAGTGATTACCAGACTAACCGACGCAACCAAAACTTTACAATTATTAACATTCAAAAAACAAAAAGGAGATCATCAAGGAGAAGAGCTCACCGGAATAGAACTTGCAACATTAATAGAAGAACAAGCAAATCAAATTTCGGAAGTAGAAAAACAGAGAGAATTACTACTCAAAGATCTTGAAAAAAGTAACAAAGAACTTAATGATTATGCGCATGTGGTCTCTCATGATTTAAAATCTCCTCTTAGGAGTATTAATACACTCATTACCTGGATAAAAGAAGACAATCAAGGGAAACTTGAAACCACAACAGAAAACAATCTTAATTTGATTGATCAAAACATTGAAAAAATGGATAATCTAATCAGCGGAATTTTAGAATATTCTGTTATTGATGATAAAGCAAGAAATCTAGAATCTGATATTAATCTGATTGATTTGATTAAAGGAATCATAAACTTAATACCGATCTCAGATCATATTACTATTAGCATTCCCAATACGCTTCCTATTATACATGCAGATCCCTCCAGAATAAAACAAATATTTCAGAATTTGATTAATAATGCCATACATGCAATTGATAAGGAAAAAGGAGAGATCGAAGTTCTTTTTGAAGAACTTCCTGATTTCTGGAAATTTGGTATTCAAGATAACGGTAAAGGAATTCTTAAAAAATACCATAACAAGATATTTGAAATATTTCAAACTCTTGATGACAAAAAAGTTTCAACAGGTATTGGATTATCGATTGTGAAGAAGATAGTGGAATTTTATAATGGTGAAATCTGGATAGAATCAGAAAAAGAGATTGGTACTACTTTTTATTTTACATTAAAAAAATAAGAAATGAGTGAAACCCCTAACCTTATATATATAAAAGAATTGGCTGCCGGTTCAGTTGTTTTCGAACAAAAGTTAATAGGAATCGTAAAACGAGAATTTCCTGAAGAAAAAAAAGAATTCCTTAACAACTATGCGACAAATGCTTATAGTAAAGCAGCAGAAAATGTACATAAACTAAAACACAAAATTGGTATGTTTGGATATGAAGAAGGTTACCAGACTGCAATAAATTTTGAAGAGGGACTAAAAGATAATGATCCTTCATTATATTCAAAATTTATGTTAATTTTAGAATCCATAGAACAATTTCTTAAAACTATTTAAAAATCAAAATCATATGAATTGTATTATTATTGATGATGAAGAAACTGCAAGAGCTATTATTCAACAACTTTGTTCGCAAGTTGATGAATTACATGTAATTCAGGATTTTCCTAATGCAATTCAGGCTATAAAATTTTTAAATAAAGAAGAAGTTGATCTTATATTTCTGGATATCCACATGCCTGATTTTACCGGTTTTGATTTTATTGATACACTAAAAAACCCTCCAAAAATTATTTTAACGACCTCTGACAAGAATTTTGCTCTAGAAGCTTTTGAATATGACTGTATTGTAGATTATTTGGTAAAACCAATAACGTTACCTCGTTTTCTTAAAGCAATTCAAAAAGCTGAAAACGCTACTGTTTCGGCAAAAGTTGAAACAAAAACGGAGTCTTCTTTAAACCCTACTTCTGAAGAAAATGAACTCTATATTAATATCGATAGAAGATTAATTAAAATTAATATTCCCACTATTAATGTAATTGAGGCAAAAGGAGATTATATCCTAATTAAAACTGAAAAACAGAATTATACGGTTCATTCTACATTAAAAAAGATTGAAGAAAAATTACCTGATGACCTTTTTTTAAAAGTACATCGTTCCTACATTATCAATATCAAAAAAATCATTGATATAGAAGATAATAGTGTCCTTATTGCTAAAGATGTAATCCCAGTAAGTCGATCAAATCGACCTGAACTCATGAGAAGATTAAACTTGTTATAATGGATTGTATTTTTTTCTTTTAAATTGATCGTCAAACCTTCTTTTAAAGGGTAAAAAATGTTGTTTTTGACGATAGTCTTGTGTTGCAAAAAAAGTATTAAATCCACAAGCTGTAAAAAATTTTACAGAACGTTCAAGTAAAGGTAGAATTGGTTTTTCAGAAAAAATAAAAGTCACATCTTTTTCATCAAATTCAGTTATTTTACTGAATGTTTGAATATAAATATGTTCATTGTTTTTTTGATATAACTGCGCCAGTTTATACAATTGAATCACTTCTTCTTTAGGTTCAGAATGAATAATAAAAAAGAATGGTTCTTTTAATGGTAGTTTTTGTTTTGAATACTCAAAACCTTCCTGAATAGATAGGTATATTAGATTTGAATACTTATAATAATCAAGCTCAATTCCCTTTTCTAGTAAAATTAAATCGTCATAATGAGGACAACTATATTTATCAAAATAAGATGTTTTAAGAATACGAGTTACTATTGTTTTTTTTACATTAACTCTATCTAGAATACTAAGTTCTCCATAAAAACCACATGGAAAAACATCAACTACAAGTTCATAGATAGCATACTTTTCAATACATCGAATAAGTGTACTAAAAAACAACTCATGATCCTTAAAAAAAGAATCTGGATAACACATCATTTTTATTTCTTGCGGAAGAAATTTTTTATGCTGCGAATTGGTTAGAATAATACAAGATGAAAGTTTTATTTTTCTAATCTTGATATAACTAAGTATTCTATTAAGGTGTCCTAATCCAGATCCATATACATAAAATAAGATCATTGTAGCTGTGACAACAATTCTGCAAGAATGAATATTTTTTGATCTTCTGGGATTTCTTTTATAGCTAAAATGGCGTATGCATAGCTATCTTGATCAGAAGACAATTGGTATAGCGCTTCATCATTGATAATAACCGAGGAAGAACCTAATTGGATAGCGTACAGTTCTTCTTCATTACGCTTTATTTTGATTTTATCTTCGTATCTCTTGATTTCAAAAGCATTTTCATTTTCTTCATTGTTTGATATCTTAATTTTATCTGGATATATTTTAATTTTCCATAATAACTCTGAATTTTTATCTCTTAATTTAAAACCTTCACTTTTAAACTTAACTTCATACACCATTGACCCGTTGGTATAAAACTTATGCTTATCAGGTTTGTTCTTGCTTGTATGCTTATTTCCTCCTGCATAAATCGTTAAGGGATCCAGAGTAAATCCTCCTATTTTTTCTCCTGTTGCTGTCGAAATAACCATTTGAGCATCAACATTAGTTGTTTCTACAACATGGTTTGCTTCGGTCTCTTTTGATGCATTATTTTCGGTATTTGTTTTACAGCTACTTGCGATTAACAATAAGCAAAGTAATGCTACAGTATATATCTTTTTCATAATTGCAGTTTAGTTAAATAATTTATGATCTCTTTTTCTTCGGTATATTCATTGTTTATTTTGTTAAATAAACGATTAGAAATTTCAGCTTTTGCTTCTGAATCTAATTTATGTACTTTCATGAGCACTTCTAGAAGACTCGAAGGTTGTAATGGATTAAATAAAAAGCCATCTTTTTCATGCTCGATTACATCTTTTATGCCTCCAACTCTTGAGGCAATAACCACATTTTTTGAAGCTCCCGCTTCTAATAATACATTTGGCATTCCATCATAAAAAGAAGGGATTAAAATAATATCTGCCGCATGATAAAAGATTATTAATTCATTTTTATTTACAAATGAAAAAAAACATACTTTAATATCGAGTTGATTAATGTATTCCTTGACAGACTCTTCTATATCACCAACCATCCAAATTTCATATTCTTCTTTATTACTAAAAGAAGAAAAAGTAGTTGAAAATTCTAATATCCCCTTTTTGGCTTTTAATTGTCCAACGATAACAATTCGTTTTCTTTCCTCAGAATTCTTTTTTAATGCATCAATCTGTATTAATTGACTATTACCAGGTTCCCATAGTTTACAATTAATCCCATTATGCGTAAAATACACATTTGGATGTTGTATTAGTTTAACAATTTTATCTCTTTTCTCATCGGTAACTGTGAAAATAAATTTAGATTGTTTTAATGTATATAACAAAGCTTCGCGTCTCTTAGAAAAAATTGCTTCATCAAAATCATTACCTCTAATTAGAGTAATTAATGGTTTATCTATCCATTTTGAAATAATTGGTCCTAAAACAATAGGCAGATGTCCACCAAACGCAACAACATATTTTATATCACTTAATATGGATAATCCTTCTATAAATTGAGAAGCTAGATTAAGCGTAAACTCTTCTGAATTATAAACTGGCACCGCAGAATAACTTCCTTGTACAGCAGCTTCTGTGTAAAACTTTTTTCTTCTATTTGTAAAGTGAATGACGTGAACATCTACCTTATGCTTTCTGAAATTACGAATTAATCGATCGCAAGATTCTGCCATCCCTCCTTTGCTAGGGTGATAATGTTGAGTAATAAAAAGAAGGCTCATTTAGCTATCAAAATAAGAAGTTCCATCATCGGTATCATCATAATTATCATAATAGTCATCAACCATAAATAGTCCTCCATAATCCTCTGCAATAAAGGTCATATACTCATATTCTTTATGAAAACGTTCTATCATTTTTCTACGCCACACATATCGGTCTTTCGAGTATAACTCAATATCTTTGGTTAATCTTGTGTCTTGCTCTGTAAAACACGTTAAACATAAGTTTTGTGCTCCTATCTCTGCATTAGTATTCTCTAAAGGCTTAAATGCATGAATATTACATATGGGTTTATCACATCTTTTACAATTATGAACCATTGTTGTATCACATGCTCGCAAAACAAATAATCCGATAGTCTCTTCGCAATTTTTTCTTTCTTCCATATAGGTTTACACTCTTGGAGTTACACAACTATAACTTACGTTTATCAAATTAATTAATTCTAAAGCAAAATAATCAGAAGAAAACATCTCTATAGAGCTTGATGAATACGGTTGATATTTTTCTGGGTGTTCATTTTTAATATCAAATTTTCTAGTGGTTTTAACAATATAAAAGTTTGTGTCTTCTGCTAACTGTATATTAGACTTATCCACCTCTTTTTTAAGTATATATTTCGTTTTTGGAATTTTCATTTTTAATACAAAAGGATATACCGATTTATACTTCCGTTTTGTTTTTCGTTTACCACTTACACTCCCTCTTTTGGTAATAATACGATTTCTTAATCGTTCTGTAAAATTAAAGGAAAGCATGCATCCGTCACTTAAAAAGCAAGATCCCTTACTAATCTCTTTTTCATAATAATAATTACTTCCCGAAATGAACCCAGAAGTGTTTGCCTCATGTTTTTCTTGTTTTACCAAATTTGTGGATTGCATTGTGTTTTTTACATTAGCTTCTAACGAAATTCTGGATTGAGGTTGTAAATCCTCTTCTATTAATGTAAAAAAAGCAGAAAAATAATCTGAAAAAAAATCAAACCCGTCTGTATATTTTTTCCTAAACTTACTATTAACATTTACAGTAAGTAGTATTCCACCACCTATGCTTGCTATAATCAATATGACTACGGGAAAATAATAAAAATAATTAATTATAAACCCAAGAACAATTAATGATACTGCCCCAATCCATATTTTTTTAATTTCTTTTTTCTTTTTATTATTTGCATGTTCTCTTTGTAATACACAAGCTCTAAAAAAACGAATCCATTTTAATGGTGTCTTTTTTGATGTAAAGCCCCTATGTAAATGTGCTCTTTCTATAGGAGCTCCACTAAATTGTTCGGCAGTTAAAACAGATCCTTGTTTATTCATATTAATTTCTTAAATCCTCATACACTTGGTTTAACTTTTTTACTTGTATTTGCCAGGTAAACTCCTCTTTCATTTTCTTTAATGCTCTATCTGACAAAGCTATACGCTCTTCTGGAGTATCCAGTAAAAAACGGATACATCGAGCTAGATCTAACTCCCTGTCTGGTTCTACTAACATCGCTTCTTTGTCAGATACAAGTTCTCTTACTACAGGTAAATCTGATGCTACAATCGTAGTTCCGCAAGCCATAGATTCTAATATTTTTAAAGGATTACAGCCTTGAATAATATTTCTATTGCATGCTTTTAAAGGGGCTATTGATAATTTTGCGAAATGTATATAATTATAAAGTTCTTCTCTTTGTAATTTTGACTTTACTATAACGCGTTCGTTAATTTCTAATTTTTCTATTAGTTTTTGTAATGGTTTAAACGCTTTTTCTTTTACAGATGAGCAAATCACTAATTTTAAATCTTCGTAGTCCTGTAAAAAAGTCATCGCTTTTAAAAGCACTTCTATTCCCTGCCATCGTTGTAAAGCTCCAAAATAAATGATATAGTTATCTGGAGCGTCATTTGGTCTTTCAAAAGACTCAGGAATATATGCTCCGTTAGGAATCACTTTAATCTTATCTTCAAGAACATTATACTCAGACACTAACAGCTTTTTTGTTGTATATGAAGGTGTAATAATGACATCTGAATTTGCGAGACATTTTTGTTCTAAAAACCTAAGTTTACTTAGAAAATCATCTGTAAGATTGGGGTATCGATAAGGCAATTCTATTGAAGTAAGTGCATTAACTTCAAAAACTGACTTGATATTTTTATGAGCTATGATTCCCATACCACTCCATATATCTCTGAAATGGGCTATTTCTATATTATTTTTATTTCTTTCAATTTCTAAAAATATTTCTTCAGAGAACAGAGAGGCTTTTTCTAAATAATTTAATCTTTCATTAGAATAGTACCTCTTGATTAAGATATTTTCGTGCTTTTGTACTGCGGGAAGCTTATCATTTCCCCTTAGACATAATAATCTAAGTTCATCCCCATGTGTCGATAACTCAGATATCATTTCTTTTATATGTGTAGATGATCCTTTAGAACTAGGAAATACATCATAAGCAGCATAAACATTTAACATCATCTAAAAAGATACTTTTGTTGGCTCTCGCTGTGATGTTTCCTTGATTTCAAAAAAAGTTCCCTTATTAAAGTTGAACATATTTGAAATAATATTAGAAGGAAAACTTTCTATTGCTATATTATTCTCTTTTACGGTACCGTTATAATATCGACGAGCCATCTCAATCTCTTCTTCAATAGCACTTAATTCATTTTGCATTTCGATAAAATTCTGATTTGCTTTTAATTCTGGATAATTTTCTGCAATTGCAAAAAGATTCATCATAGAATTTTTTAGTGCATTTTCTGCGTTACCCTGATCAGATACCGTATTAGCATTCTGAACTAAGTTTCTCGACGCAGTAACGTTTTCAAAAAGCTCTTTTTCATGACTTGCATACCCTTTAACGGTTTCCATCAAATTAGGTATTAAGTCATTTCTTTTTTTTAGAAAAACATCAATACTACTCCATCCTTCTTCCATAAGGTTCTTTTTAGTAACTAAACTATTATAAATAGAAATCCCTGCCAAAAACAACAGGATAACACCACCTAAAACAATAAAAACAATAATCATAATTCCACTCATAGCTAAAACAAAATTTAGTCATAAAAAATTTAAATTGACCATACTATATAGATCGTCATTTTTTTCATGATTTGTTAAAAATAGAAATAAATATTGACAGATGATTATATAATGGTCTCAGAATAGTATAAAAATAATCTGAAACAATACTCTTATCAATCTGTACAATAATACTATAGACAGATACAACCTGATACAAAATCCATTCACCTACAGTAAATTACCTCTGATCGAATAACTCCATGATCAGGCACAAGTATAGATTAATTTTAACCATCTGAAAACTTAAACTATACCGCTATGAAAAAAATTATTACTCTTTTGATTTTATGTTTTGGAGCATTGGGCTTTGCTCAACAGCCTTTTGATTGTAACGAAGGTAATTTCTATCAGGTTATTTCTGGTGTAATGAAAGCTTATGATCCTATCACAGGTTCATATTCTGATGCTTTACATACCTATTCCTCCTATAATGCAGGAGGATATAATGTAGTAGATAATTATTTATATGCTATTAAAAATAGTGATAAACACCTTTTAAGAATCGCCAAAGATATGGTTATCGACTTGGGTGCAGTAACACCGTCAGGAACTACAGCTTTTGGAGGAGGATATGCAGCAGATGTAGATACAGATGGTAATCTTTGGGTTTTTCAGAACAATAATAAAAAATCATTTCATAAAATAACAAACCTAAAAGATTACAATGGTTCTTCATCTCCGGTATTTGAGGTGATCGAGGCTGATGTAGCCTCTCCCAGTACATGTGCGGATATTGCATTTATTAACGGAAACATTTATGGAGGTAGTAGAGGAAAGCTATACAAATGGGATCTTTCATCTGGTACACCTGTATTTTCTAGTAAGACTGTTAGTAATCTTCCAAGAGGTACTTTTGGTGCTGCCTATGCAGATGCTAACAACAGATTATACTTATCTGATAATAATGGCGGGTTATACTTAATAAATGATTATGAGGGTAACACCCCAACAGCTACGTTACTTAACCTTACAGAAACTACAAATTCTAATGACGGATTTAAATGTGCTAGTGGCATCTCTCCTTTAGACAAAGATCAAGATGGTATTTTGGATTCTATGGATGCAGATTGTGATGGTGACGGTATAGCTAACACCATAGAATGCAACGGACTAGATCCTTATGGAGATGATGACGGTGATGATATGTATAACTATTTGGATAACGATATAAGTGGTAATGGAGACAATGTGGTACAAGACGCCTTTGATAGAGATGGTGATGGCAATCCAGATTTCTTAGATATTGATTCAGATAATGATGGGATCTATGATATTGTAGAAGCTGGTCAAGGAGATAAAGACACTAATAACGACGGAATTTATAATGGATCTGACACTAATTTTCAGGATACAGATAATGACGGTATAGCTAATTCTTTTGATCCTGATCAAACAGGTACTACTTTTATTCCTTTAGATACAGATAACGACAACATCTATGATTGTTATGATATTGATTCTGATAATGATGGAATTGTAGATATTATAGAAGGACAAGAAAGTAATGCATACATTGGTCTTTCTAATATTGATGAGGATAAAGATGGGTTAGATGATGCTTTTGATACTGATTTTGGCGGAACAACAAACGGAACGGTAAATACAGATGGTACAGATGGGTATGATCATTTGGATACTGATTCTGATAATAACGGTATTTTAGACAGCACAGAAGCTTATGATAGTGATGGTGATGGAGTGGCAGAAACAACCGCTTCTGGAATAGATAACGATAATGATGGGTTAGATGATAGTTTTGACTTAAGAAAAAGTAGTTTTGCTCCTGAAAATGGAGGACAAAGCCCAAACAGTTTCCCAATTCCTGAAATTTGTGACCGATATAATTACTTAGGAGATTTTTCTTCTGATGGTACCCCATTATACTTTGACGAAAAAGACGTAGTGAGTCAGGAAACTATAGATATGATTAATGATGCTTTACCAGAAGGATACCCTGTACCAGATTTTAATCCACATTATATTTCTTCAGGCTATGATACCGATGTTGTTGTTCAAGAACAAGCTGATATTTGGGTAACTTTTGTAGGAGAAGGAGCAGGATATAAAAACACTTTAGGTTTCTATACCTATGACATTAATAATCCATCACCATCTATGCCTGTCCCAGAAGATATTACTATTATTTTCCCTAATGTATCTGCTGTTGGAAGTGGAGGCGGATTAGAAGTTGGTGATAAAGTAAATATTGGAAGCTTTCCTCCTAACACAGGAATAGGGTGGGTATTACTAGCCAATGCTTGGTCTGATGGTTGTGTAGGAACAGGAAACTGGCAATTACATTCTAATCCTGATTATAATCCAGAAACCGATCCAGAATTAAGATATC
This sequence comes from Aquimarina algiphila, assembly GCF_007489275.1. Classification (GTDB taxonomy): domain Bacteria; phylum Bacteroidota; class Bacteroidia; order Flavobacteriales; family Flavobacteriaceae; genus Aquimarina; species Aquimarina algiphila. The sequence continues at coordinate 33,446 of NZ_VLNR01000007.1, read as the reverse complement.
ACAATGTATTATTATCTGATCCAGAAAATGAAAGAATCATATTAGGTTTTGAAGATATCAGAAGAGATTATGCTTCTTGCGATCAGGATTTTAATGATGCATTATTCTATATCACAGCTAGTCCATACACTGCCATAGTTACCGATAATTATGTTGATATTGATACTGCTACTGATGTAACTTCTGCTAATGATGGTGGGTTAGAAAGTAACGGAGATTTAGCAAACCTAATTGCAAAACGTAACTTTACAAGAACAAAGACAAATTCAATTTTTAATACTAAAAAATCACAAAAAAGATTTCAACCAGGAAAAAAATCATATACATCTGGTAACAAGGATGATTTAAGTATATATTTCCCAAAAACAGGAATATTTGGCACAGAAACTACGTATGTATCTAGCCCAGAAGATCTAATTTCTATCACCAACGCAAATGCAATTTTCTCTGTAGATTATTACAAAGGAAGTAAAAGAGTAGCAGCAGCATTAGCTACCTCAACAAAGGGTTCTATTTATGATCATTCAAAAACGATATGTGATCGATTAAATGGTTCTAAATTATTAGATGTACGAACGGTAAAAATAAAAAATCATACCATCGTAAGTACTAGAATTGAAAGAGCTACTGGAGAAATTGAATATGCCTTGACGTTCTCTATCAAGAAAGGTGATTCTGAAAATGAAATCTATAGCTTATGGAACATCGGAAACTATCCTGAAGGCGATTATACAAACTTCCAGGTATGGGGAGGATCAGTATCACAGGTAGCCAATATAGCCAATCATATCTTAAATTCGTTTACAACAGACAAACCATTAAGAAGTCATAAAGTGAGTCATCGAGTACCAACCGTATTTGTAGAAAAAGGATCTTACACTAATGGTAAATTGACGTTAAATATTATTAACAAACATGGTTCAAACCATATCAATTTTAATGGAAACGTAAGAAAAACAGAACAATCCCCAGAAGAAAACATTACAAAAACAATCACATTATCTGGAGCGTATCACGAGCAGGTAACTATAGATACAGGATATCTGTTTGATATAGGATTCTCGATTACAGGAGAAAACTCTCCACAATTAGATGCATTGTATTTGGCCGATGGACCATGGGGTATCGACTACTTACAACAAGGGGTTACTATTGATACTTTTGAAGTAATAGAACATGATAAAGAAACCAAAGAGAATACATATATCGTAGAGCGTAATAGTATTGTAAAGGGTAATGTAAAAGAAACATTAAACCTATTCAGAAATATTTTAGCTGGTGAACTTACATTAGATATATCTGATTATGACGCGCTGCAATTCGAAATGTTTAATGATAAAGATGTCGAAGTGATATTGGTAACAGAAGGCCTTACCAACTGGAATAATAGACTTAGATACAAAATTTATGCAGCTTCAGAAAAAAAGACGCATACAATCTCGTTCTCTGACTTTACCAATGGTAGTAAAGAAAATGAAACTTTTCAAAAAGTAAGAAGTGTAGTATTCTCTATACAGGGAGATTATCAAAACTTTGCACCATTTCATGTAGAAGTTTCTGATTTAGCCTTTACAAGTACCAAAAGTATAAGTCCAGAAATTGATCCAGAAACTCCAGATGCCGGAGATGATGAAAATGATGAAGTGGCACAAGTAATGGATGAACAACCTGAGACCATCAGATTAATGAATTATCCTAACCCATTTAGTACTCAAACTACGATCACAGTACCAGGTGTACATAATGAATTAGAAATGACAGTTATTGATATTATAGGAAGAACCGTTAGACAAGAACGTATAGTTCCTAATCAAAACACAATAACTTTTGAGACCAGAGATCTTATTCCCGGAGTATACTATTATACTATAAGAGGTAACAATAAAGAAAGATATAAAGGTAATTTTTTAATACGATACTAATATCAGGTTGGTTTCAGATTTGGGTAATAGCGAGAATAGTCTTATGATTATTCTCGTTATTTTTTTAATCCCATTATCTTTTTATTAAAAATAGGATTTTTCATAAAATACCATTTTAGCCTAAAACCAAGTTCTACGAAGTCTCCTGACTTTGTAGCATACATCAACAATAAAACTCCGCGAAGTCGGGAGACTTTGCGGAGCTAGAGGCAAGTCTTGGTTGTTAATTTCATAGATGTAAAGTGTTAAAACTAAGCCCTGAAATCAAGGCTTAGTTTATGATTTATTCTATTATTTAGACCTGATTGTTGGTCTAAATTCTTTATTGTTTCTTTTAAGAATAATTTTATCATCTTTTTCTATAATCTTATAACTCCACAATTCATCAATGATATTGCATCCATGAGATGTGTTTAAGTTTACAACAATATTATAATCAGCGTTATAGTTAAGATAAAAATCATACTGTTCATATCCAATAACATACACATTGCATTTTTTTGGCACAAGAGACTTTTTAACTTTAAAATTAACGACACCATCAACTCCTACTGTTTTAACAACTCCACTACCTAAGTCAATATTCGTACTAGGAATTACTTCATTCTCCTTATTAACTACCTTAATACTAACATATATAGAGTCAGAAGTGTTTTTTTTTCGTTCTATATTGTGATAATTTCCGTAACTTTCTTTTGTTAAATCAAAGTGTAATCGTAATGAATTTTTATTGATTTCATAATGACCAACTCCATAATCAGAGCCAACATCGCCAAATCGACAATGCCCTTTGTATATGAATTTATTATTTTCTAAAAAAGTAATACAATTATCAACTTTTTGTCCTTTAAAATTCATGCAATACGTTCCCTTTAAATTTTGAGAAAACGATGTAAACGACAACAAAGTTAAAAACACTAAACATTTAAGGGCATTTTTCCCCTCTTGCAGCTGATTTTGCGAGTCTTTCATTTTTTATTATTTTCCTGCTTTTAAAACTACAAGTCAAAATTGGATATAAAACCGGGATGGCTTTTTTCTGGTGGATAAAAATAAAGCGGCAGTATTATTTTTGTCTTTTTTGGAATTTTCAATATCGACCTATAATTATATACTTTTACATTATCCTCCAGACATTTCATTAATTGTTCTTGAATTTCTAAATTATCAAAATTCTTTATTGAATGGACTTTTTCTATAGACAAGTCTTTGTTAATTGTTACTTCGTAAAGAGCAAATCTATCATTTTTAATTTGTACGCCTCTAAATTGTTTTAAACATTCAGAACTAACGCCTACTTTTAAATTATATTCATTCTTGAGATTGAGCTTTTGATTTTTGAGATAATGTAAAACTTGTGTTTGTAACTCTATAGAGCGTTTATGATTTTCATGTGCATTTGGGAACATCTCTTTATTAAATCTTTGATCAATTTGTTGCGCTCCAGAACAATAATTAAAAACAAGCTGTCCTTTTTTATTGTAATCTGCAAAAATTAACCATGTAGAATTTTCCGGAGTTAAAAAGGAACAAGAAGAACCTAATGCACTAAATATTCTTAAAGAAGTGGTATTTTTTCCTTTATACAAGTCAAGTATTTCAACTTCAATGTTATGATAATCATTTGATTTATTGTCTTTTGTCACCTTCAAAATTTTCGCACTAGCTACAAAATCACTAAAAATGAATCGATTAATAAGGCGCGGTGGCTCACAATCACAAGAGAACAAAAAATTTGAAAAGAATAAAAATGTGATTACCGTTACTATCTGAATTGTTTTCATATCTATAGGTTTTAAGTTACTAATTTGTAGGACAAGTCTTGGTTGTAGCATGAAAATACTCTTGAGTAGCGTCTATTAATTTTTGTTGTTCTACAGCTCCTAAATCAATCCACGCTTGTACATTGTGATTTCTTAAACCACTCCAAGCTAAACCTTGATAAAAATCATCCAAAGAAATTGTTCCATTATTAGTTAGATAATTATAATCGCCAACTAATACGTTTTTATGAAATTCCTTTAGGGTGTTTGCAATTTGATTAACATATAATTTTGCCATTGTTTGATGTTGTGGTTTTGGCTCAAATTTAGTGTTGTCAAAATCATAATAAATTGAAAGAAAATCAGAAACATCTTGTTGGTCGTGTATTGATGTATCTTCGATTTTTCTATACATATCTGCGTGTATATATTCATGTATTATTGTTCTTGCAGCACTTAATGCTGAACGAGATGCTACACTTTCTGTGCTTATTTCAATTACAATTATTCCATCTTTTGGAGCAAAAGTTCTTCCGCCTACCTTATTTCCATCATTACCCGGCACTGTCGGTTTTGAAACAATTTTAATTCCAAATCTTGAATTCCCTTCAAAATTAGCCATAATATTTTTAATAAAACTACTCCCTTTTTCTGCAAGAAATTCATGTAAGCATTTTGCTTTACCCGTTAATCCATCACTTACTATTTGTAAATCCAAATCTACAAACTCCCCTGCCAAATATGCAATTCTTGCCTCATTTGCAAAAGCTATACTATTTGCTGAAAAGTTATTTGCATCTAAATAATCAAAAATTAAGCCAGTTTCAGTTGGCATATTAATCAACTCGTTTTGTTGCGCAGGATTTAAAGTAAGTGCTTGAGCAATATCATACACTTTCTTTCTAAAAGCAAAGTCAAAAGTTTCACCTCTGGCAAGTGCTAAAGCTCCCTCAACCGCATAAGGGATTTGTAACATTGACGGGAAACTTAAACCATTTGCCCATAAAACACTTCCTATGTTTCCTTTAAAGTTTAACCAATATGTAGCTTCTCGTAATGTGAAATATTGTTCTTCTATGAGAAAATCAAATAATAAAGCCGTTTCTTCATAACTAAGTACACCTTGCATATTGATACCATTATCAGAAGCCATTTCTTGTATAAATTGACCTACCAAATTAGGTTTAACGTTTGCTTGATCTAAAGCCTCAAGCATTTTTGCTAAACCATAATATTCTCTATTAGATGTTAAGCTTCTTTTGATATTAAAAGCGAGATCTTGGTTTGATGCTGTTTGAAAATTAACAGGTGTTACAGAATTATATGTATAATTAGCATGAGGAAAAGGAGTGTCCGCATTAACCGCATTTAATAAGCTCTCTGACAAATTTAAAGAGTTTTCTTTATAACCTTGATATCCTAAATAATCTTTAACTCTTTTTCTTATATCAGGTTGACTGTTAAAAAAATTAAGCAAGTTATTGTTGTCAAAACCATTTATTGCATAATTAAACAATACTTCATCGTCCGAAGGTGTGTTTCCAAAGACAGGAGGAGAATAGCCTACTTGTGTTGGTTGTGCGCTTGCGCCTGTTCTTGCAAAAAGTGTCTGTAAGTTTTGTGATTCAGTGCCTTCTGCCGTTAAACTATAATCGTCAGCTTCATTAAAAAAAACAAGTGGATTCCCTTCAAAATCTGTTAAATTTTTTGGTGCATCATCAACCCCTGTTGCATTACGAATCATATAGGTAGTCATAAAACGAATAGCAGGTTCATAATCTAAATGATTATAATGTACAACAAGACTACCTGCCAAAAAGTTAGATATGTATCCGTCAGATTGCATACGCAATAAACGACTATTACGAACACCAAATCTATTCGCTGCCTCGCGTTGACTATTTCTAACCCCTAACTGCTCGCTATACAAAGAATTCACTTCATTGTCTGTTATGTCTTTAAGATATCTGTTGCGAAATTTTAAGTCTCCATAATTACCATTTCTTTTTCTGATATCTAATATACTTACAGCAGCAGTAGAAGTTTGTAATGTCGCCTCATTATAGTTTTCTATTGAAGCTATACTCGCTGATAATCTAGAGACATAATTTAAGGCAAGTTGATTGGTTTCAACACGTTTAAAATAGTTCCTTTGAACATCTGTAAAACTTTCAGTGGGTAAGCCACTCATAGCTGTTTTTAACAAGCCTTCCTGACCACGCAACCATTCTTCTTTTGTGTTATTTATGGGTATGGCAAGATTAAAGGCATTAAAATGAAATAATTGAGTACAAAGGCAGCCACTAGTTTCACTACTTTTTTCTTCACAATCGAGACAACTTTCTGTACCGTCATCTGAATATTGTTCTATTTGTGCGTATGTAGCGTTTGATATTAGGCAGACCATACCTAATACTAATATTTTATATATAAATTTCATAATTATTATCTTGTATGGTTAGCTTATTCTTTAATTACAGTTTTAGTAAAATACTGCCCGTTTATCCTCATTTGCACAATGTATGTACCACTAGGTAGAGCACTACTATCTATAGTTGTAGATTGTAAGCTACTATTCGAGTTGTTTTGACTAGGTAAGCTCAAACGTTGTTGTCCGAATAAATCATAAATAGAAATCTGCACTTCTGCTTCTTTATCTAAAGAATAGGTGATCTCAAATTGATTGCCGATAGGATTAGGTGCTATAGTTGCAAAGTTTTTATCCAGTTCTAAAGGTGTTGATGTTTTTATGTCTGTTTCTGCAATAGTGGTTATTGCTGTTGGAGGAGTTGGAGTTTCGGGATATAAAACCATTCGTATAGGCGTATGTATTTCTTCATTAAACTCTACAATTTGACTTGCAGAAGGTGTTTTTACTATTAGCGCTTCTTTTCCATCAACGGTAGCTTGTTTAAAATATAGACCTGTAAGACTATGAATTATTGTGTTTTTAGTAGGATGATCTTGCAGTACATTTTTTAGTGGTGGGAGTTTAAGAGTTAAGCTTGAACCAAAACCGCTATAAAATTCATTAACGGAAGTATTAACCTGTGCATAACGAGCATTTTTTACCACCGTTTCTCCATTCATTATAAGTTCGTAACTAACATTTTTATATGTACCATGATCTTCTCTTTCGGTTATCGATAAGGTAACGGGGACATATTGCTTTACTCCTGCGGCAGTCCAATCATATACTATAAAATGCCCTTTAAAAGTAGTTGTTCCATTTCCTACAATTGTAATTTCTTTATTATTTGAAGCATAATTATCCAAAGAAGCCAAACGTTCCTCTGCCGAGATGGGAATCCAATCATTATTTTGATTTTGTAGTGTTTCTATTAAAGTAGTACTATTAAGAATGTTATTATCGGTAAGCATTTGTATTGCCAGTGCCTTATTTTGAGGTGCACCATATCCAAAATAATACATGATCGCCAACCAATGTTTTGCCATTGGGTGATTACTAGCTTCAAAATTTGTTTTTGCTTTAGCAACCAAAGTAGCATTGGTAAAATCCTCATTAGATACCAGGTTTTTTAAATAAAGGTACCCTAGGATATAATGCGCTATATCTTTTTTATAATCTTGAGCAACTAAGGCTTCAAGGTTATTAGCTATAGTTCCATAAGCAATAGAATGCCTTCCTCTATATCCCTTAGTTAATAGATTAATGCCGTGATCCAACATTGCTGGGGGATATTTATAATAAGACGCCCTAAAAAAGTGTAAATATGATGTTTCTTGAACGCTACCTCCAGGAAAAGTAGTATACCCCCCTCTTCTAAGGTGAAGTAATCCTGCGGCATATGCAGATGCGGGGCTAAGCCTACCGTAGCCACTTTCAGCACATGGAGTAATAAAACTAATTAATTCGTCAATAAATGGAATAGGAAAATCTTTAAAGCTGTTTTTTAACTCTATTATAGTTTCAGCTTTTTGATCGCATTCGGTTTTTGTGAGTTGTGCAAATGTGGGTTGCACATAGGTTAAGGCAAGACATAGCAAGCCCCATATAATGGATTTGTTCATTTTGTAATAATTTAAAAATGGTTATTAATTACACTTCGACAATGCCTGTCCTGAGCTTGTCGAAGGGCTCAGTGTGACATAAAGTATTCAAACCAAACATTAAGCCTTGATTTTACAAATACCTTATATCGAACTTGCATTATTTTTATATTGGGGTAACATCAGACCTAAAGTCATGATAAGGCCTATTAAAGGAGAAACTCCTTTATGATCAACAACTTGAATACAGCGCTATACTCTTATTGTTTTTTTCTATGTTATGATTTATTATGTGATTCTTCTAATGAGTGTAATAGGGTATCGTTTTCATAAGTTGGATTTTTATTTGTTATTATTTTGTGTTGTTATTCATTGCAATATTAAGATGTACCAGTTTCATTTTTCGGGATTCTGTAATAATGGTGATGTTAATTCATAGTTATAAGAAATATTGCTTTAGGGTCGCCATCTGTGGCTTTTTTTCCTATTTTAATTAAAAAGAGAGTATTGTGCATTCTTATAATTGTTATTTAGTTTAATAACTCTAATATTTCTATTTCAAAAATTGCAGGCTTGTTTTTTAATAAACTCTCTTGCCTTCTGTGTAGGGTAGATGGCATAATTAAAGTTGCANCTATTTTAATTAAAAAGAGAGTATTGTGCATTCTTATAATTGTTATTTAGTTTAATAACTCTAATATTTCTATTTCAAAAATTGCAGGCTTGTTTTTTAATAAACTCTCTTGCCTTCTGTGTAGGGTAGATGGCATAATTAAAGTTGCAGAACCACCAGTCTTTAACAATAAAAGCCCTTCCTGTATTGCACTATTAAGATGTGCAATTTTATCAAATAATATTATAGGGTTGTTGTTAAGTTCTCCATCCAAGGAATACATTTTACTACTAAATTTTATAATAGAGTTAGTTGTTAATTTTTGACCATTACCATGATTTGTAATNTCTTTGGCGGTTAAAGAATTATCTGATAAATATTTCTGGATAACTACTCGTTGTTTTCTTTCTGATTCTGTTATTTGTCGTTGTTGCTCTACTTGTTCGACAAATGATAATTCTGAGTCATTATCAGAGCTACATGAGTAGGACAATGCTAGTAGGCTGATTGCTATTAGTGTTTTTTTCATTTTTAGTATGTTTGTAGAGTTATTATGGTTTTAAAACAATATTAAGTTGCATTTCAAACATTAAGTTTGTTTCAGGTTCTATGCCTGTAAAAGATACGGGGTACTTACCATAAGCTAAATGTGCAGGAACTAACATTGTTATTTTACCTCTCTCTTGTATAAGTTGCAAGCCTTCTTTTACTCCTGGTAATAATCCATCAAAATTAAATGATTGACCATAGTTGTTATTTTCCATATTAGACTCTCCAAGAACTTCATTAGTTTCTAAGTTTGTTGTTTTAAAATGAAATATTACAGTGTCTCCTTCTTCTATAAACAAACCGTCACCTTGCTCGTCGATACGATAAAATAATCCTGACTCGGCTTTTATAATATCCTTCAAGTCAAACTGTTTTATATATTCTTCAATTCTAAGAATTTCAGCATCTTTTTCCTCTTGAGTATATTCATAGTTTGGTGGGTCAGGTTCGTTAAAAGGTGGTTTATCGTCGTTAGTTACGCATGCGGTAAATGCGACTAACAAACTAAGTAATAAGAGCATTTTTTTCATTGTCATTTGTTTAGGTTATTATGAGTTGTTTTTCATTGCAATATTACAGCACATCAGTTTCATTTTTCGGGATTCTGTAAAATGACAATGTTAAAGTTTCAAGTCTTTATCATTTTTTTGTGAACGATAAATCATTTTGCGAAATTAGGACAACATTAAATGAAAGCATTACAGAAATCTGTATTGCTTTTCTAAACTGGTATCTAAAATGTTCTTTTATGTTTAAAAAAGCATAAGCAGGTTTTATTCGATTTAGAGCTTGAGTTAAGATTATGGGGAAAACTTAACTAGTATTGTATTCTATGTATATTCTGGCATAAATCATTATTGCTTTAGGGTTATCGTTTAGGAGTTGATACATAAATTCTCCAATATCCATATCTAATTCTCGAAGCATATCGAAAAGTATTTCTGGAGGAATACTATTTATTTGATCTGGGAGCATAAAAAAACAATATCAAAAAGGATACAGGAGCAATTAAGGGGACTATGTACACAAACTCAACTTTAGTTGATATAACAATTACTCCTGTTTTTCCTTTTCTTAATCATAATTATAGTTTTATGCTGATAATTTGAGAGTTAAAGGCTTACCTTTCTTAATGCCTTCTAATGATAATGGTGAACTACGAATATTTTGTGCTATTTCGTGAGTAGTGTATCCTTCTTTGTAACATTCATGAATCCAATTTTTTAATAAAAGTGCATATCCTCCATATTTATTTACACAACTATTAAAGTGCCAAGGTTGTATAGATAAAATCTTCAAAATTTCTTGTTCAAAAATCTTTGGTTGCATTCCTTCTAAAGTAGACTCTAAAATAGTTTTCATATTATTTATTTTTTAGGGTTATTAATTTTTAATTGATGTGCTTAATGTTTATATGGGATGAAGTAAGGTTTTAATCAAATTCAATCTATACTATCTTTTCCAATTCTTGTTCTAAAAGAATTATCAATTCTGTTTTATCTTTAATTTGTTTCTCTTGGACACTTATTGCAATTTTTATCATAGATTTCAATATAGATTTGTCCGGATTTTTTTTTCTACGATCTCTTATATTGATGATTGTATTGTAATGAACATTATATTGGGTAGCTATTATTTGTAATTCTTCGGTTGTAAGTGATTTTTTTAATAGTCTTGATAATAAACTACTTATAGGATTACGATCTTTCATTACCATATTTCAAAAAATATGTTTTTTGATCTTTTTGTTATTATAGATTTATGGACTGATCGAATGATTAGGAATTGGTAAATTGTTGATGTTGTTTTCATATATTTGTATTTCTTATAAAGTATGTAACAAAAATAAGGGTAAAATTACTCAAAAACAATTTATTTAGGGTAAAAATACCCTAAATAAAGGTAAATTTGTGACATTTAATTGATTGAAAATAGTTTGGACATAAAGAAAGAGAGAAAGAATCAGGGTATGACACAACAAGAGTTTGCTGATTTACTTGGTGTGACTAGGAAAACAATAGTAAACTATGAATCTGGGGGAAATATTCCTGAGTCCAGAGAAAAATTATTTAAATATATCCTAAAGACATTTAATAAAAAGGAGAATTCTTCATCTCAGAAAGAAGATCATTATGCCAAAGATTTAAATAAAACAGATAAAGCTTTAATGAGTAAAGTTTTAGAAAAATTCGAACATATTGGAGATGATGAAGTGGCTCTTTATGTCGACTTCAAAAAACATAAATTACTAAAAAACCCTCTGATCAAATCAATAATAAAGTCAGAGGCATGGCGAATTGTTGAGCATGAAATGAGAAATCTAGCAATTGAAAAAACATTAGGCACTGAAGATGACGATGTTTAAAATTTCTCGAGTCGACAAGTCAGTAAACTTAAAAACTTCTCTTGCGGCATAATACTTTGAGAATTTAAAATATTAATTGAATTTTTTTTTAATTCTTCCATTTGTTTTTCATTTTCCTGAATAGCTAGAGCCATTAATTCATTAAGACTATCCCTGTTGGTAATTAGCCCTTTATTTTTTAATCGCTCTACTATTTTTATTTTATCTCTGTCCATTTTTAATATGTACGATGCTCTTATTTGCTAGTTTTATCAAGAATCTCCCACATTTTTTCATCATATACTTTCTGATTCAACGAATGTGAATCATCAGTTCTTGTTTTTAGTATAAAAGATATTAATCCTCTTATTTTTGATTTTAAACGATAAGAATTGAGAGTTAATCTTAGATAAAAGAAGTGAAATATTTTTGAAATTGCGACGAAAAATTCATTAGAAAAAATAACTATAGATGACATCATCAATGCTGCACTCCAACCTACTAATTCTGAGTAAAACCCTTCATCAATTTTCTCTACAGGAGCAATAATAAAAATAACTTGGTAACAATAAATTAAAAGCGTAGGAAACAAAAAATGTTTAACTGTTACTTTCTTCTTGAAAATGGTTATTGGTTTTGGACGTAAAAAAAACAGGGATATAAATAATATTGGCGCCACTTTGGATAAAAAAGCAAATAGAAAGGAATAGGATGATGTGAAACCGTTAAAATTCCATTCATACCCAAATAATGTAATAACTTCTACTTTTGGTAAAAAGCGATAGCTATACAAAACAAATGGAAGTATAGCTATCGATATATAACAAAAAAGGCTTTTAATACTTTCACCCTTTAGTACCTGGTTCGATTTCTTCTTTGTCGATTTTAAATCTTGGATTTTCTTGTATGTTTTCAATTCCTGTTTCATCATTTAACTCTTTTTTTTCACAGCTACTTAGTGTTAAAATCATAAGTAACATACTGATTGAAATAATAAGATTTTTCATTTGAGATAATATTTTAAGGTTTGTTACCCTAAAATACTATTAAATAAGGGAATTACCCTTTATCAAACGATAATTGATTATAATTTTTTAGAATGATTTGGGGAAGTACTATTATACATTATAGTAGAATCAATCTAATTCAATATTTATCTTTTAAAACACTCAAATATACTGAAGAAAGTAGCATATTCGAATACGGTTTTTCCGTAACTCTCTGTTTTTGTGATAGTAAAACAATATCATCTTACTGATATTTAGAATTTTATGAAGTGCTGAAAATTAGAAAAAAAACCAATAATATTTCTATACTATCGATTTCTTTTGCGGTAACCCGTAAATATTTCAATAAGAGGCTTTTACTTATTAGTTCAGGTTCGTAAAAAACACCACTCATAATCAAAAAAATATCTTCTATGCCTTGTGGTGTTTTTGGATATTTTGGTGATGTAATTTATTAGGAACTGAAAGACAAGAATAGTAAAACTACGATTATTATTCTAACATGTCAATTTCCCCTTTATCTTAACTTAGATTTACAAATCTTCCTTGTCGTTGTCCAGACTTATATAATTGTGCCAGTTCAGCATGATGCTTCCCAAACCGCATTTGAAAGTGTGGTTTATCGACTAGTCCTACCCAATCCCCTCCCCATTCAAAACCAAGAGATTTTCCAAGTTCTCCTATTTTTTGCCAATTGGGGTTATCCCAAATCGCTTTTCCATTTTTAATCTCAACTACATCAAAAGCAAGCCCGTAGTTATGATAACTTTCCCCTGCTTTGGCATTGGTCACTATCCGACCAGGGGAGGATCTTCCTTTGTTATATAATCGGGTTTGTTCTTCCCATGTTCTAAGAGCAGAAGTGACACGCAATTTGATTCCTAATTCTTTTTCTGCTTTAATAATAAATTCTTTGGTTTTACTTCTAATATGTGGATGTAGGGTATCTATTCTTCTGTCTGAGACAATATCCCACGTTTTTTCTTTGATAAAATTAAGGGTTTGCATAGGTATGGATTTTAAGGTTTTCCGCTTTTTATAAGCGATGATAATAATGATAATAAACACAGTAGTTATAAGAATTTTAAAGGTGGTACTGGAAATAAGGTTACGATTCATAAGTAGTTAGGTTTAAAAAAGTGCTTTACATCAATTAATCCACAATATTTTTCCAATCCTGAAAATCTTCAGGGCTTAACTCTTTTCTAAGCCTGTCACTTAAGGATTCATCAAACTTTAAGCGGTAGGCATTAGCTATGGGCTGTAGTTTTCCTTTACTCTGGTAGCCTAGCCTTTCGATCTCTTTTTCATCTGTACCATCAACATTGATCATCCATGATATTCCTGATGGATTTGAAGCTGATCTATACTGCTGTGCGATTTGGTTAACATCCTGTGCTTCATTTTTATCAAACTTGCGTTGACGGATTCTATGGATCAGTTTTTTAATTTTTTTTTTGAACACGAAATACAGTATGATAATCAGTATGGCAATCTGCACTTTTCTGTTCATCAAAAAGGACTGCGTCGCTTTTGCTGCCTGTGCTATTACTAATGGGTTCATAGGTCTGTTTTTTTTATTAATGAATACCATATTATAGGCTACGCCACGGCAAAACGCTGAAATGCTTTTCTGGCAATCCCGATATAATCGGTCATACCAAGTTCTCCTCCTTCTTCAGGAATAACCTCTTTGATAAATTCTACAATTTCAGGATGTTCTACTATCACTTCTGAGGCTGCAATAAAATCTTCATGATCCAAGTGATCTTGTAAATCCTGAAAGGCTTGTAGTTTGGCTTCGAGTTCATTTTGGTCAGTGGCATTGATATTCAGGTTGATATTAAATGTTTTCATCGGTATTATTTTCTAAAGGGTTGTTTTCGTTTTCTATTATGGATTTTTGTTTTTCTTCTATTGTGGTATCAAAATCTTCTAATCCAAATTCTTCTTCCATCTCCATAAATTCAGGATTAGTATTCTCGGTTTCTCCTATTGGATGTTCTTTTTCTACCGCATCACTTATTGTATCATCCGTTATAGAAAACTGTACTTTGTTTCTCGGTTTAGGTTCTTTTTTTGAAGCTTCTGCTCCTGATAATGTACTACTGGTTTTGGCAAAAGGGTTACTTTTGATCCATTCGGTTACTACCGTTCCAAGCGTTGAAGGGATCAGCTTAACATAGCCTTTTAGCTGATCTCCCATCTCTGCACTTTTTTCTTCCAAAATAGCTTCCTGTTGAGCTAGGGATTGCTCACGTTCTGTAATCCTTGCTTCCCTCTCAGCAAGCATCATCTCCTTAAATTTTAAGGTTTGTTCTGCCAGTTGGTTATGTAATTCTGCCTGAAAACGTTGTTCTTTCAGCTCACTTTCCTTACGTAACCCTTCCAGTTGCAATTCCATCTCCTGACGGATCACATCGGTTTTGGGTTCTACAATGGTAGCCTCAGGCGAAGGGGTATTCAGGTTTATATTGACATTACCGTTTTTATCTACTTTATGGGGTATGCCATTGATTTTTATGGATTCATCTTCCTCCGGTTCTACCCATTCTATAGTTTCGTTGATACGAATAAAAATAGGAGCGTTTTGCCGTGAGGATTGCTCATTGACCCCAAATTTCACCTGAACCTCCGCATCCACATTATCATTGATGATACGATCCAGTATTTCTGCAAAGCTTCTGTTATCTTCGCTATCTTCTGAAGAAGTGATGCTTATACCACTTTCATCTTTGATATTCCAGTATTTGTAACGGGCAATCTTCTTTTTTGCCAGTTCCGGGGGGATATAGTTTTTCACGCGCTTCATATTAATATTGGATTCTTAAGAGTTGTACATAAAAATCTGCTCTGGCTTCACTCTTGAATTTGATATCCGATACTGACCTAAGAATCGTATTACTGGCATTGTATTGGGTGTTTTTACGATCCAAAGTCAGGATTTCTGTAGGCGTATGCACCTGTATACAAAAATTATAGACATTAGACCGGAAATAATGCAGGTATACCACTTCATTGACCCCTACTTTGATGGTCTCAGGAGCATAAATACGTTCATCGGTGATCAGTTTAGGGAGTTTATGGTGTTGCTTCTGGTCAGTAGCAATCATTTGATATAATAAGGAATCATTACTTTTCATGGGTTTTGGGTATTAAAAGTGATTAAATACAGGCTTACATACTGCGACTTGGATTGTATATTCTCTATACTTCCGGTAAGAATGGTACAGTCGGTCAGCTCATCCTCCCATTGCAGTATACGTCTGGATGGCGAAACATTTACAGGATCAGCACTCAGGAGTTCAAAACTGTTGATCTCCACATCTGAGCCATTTAAAAAGCTTATAGTGAGTTGTGTACCACTGGTTGCCAGTATCCCTGCCATATGTTTGTTATGCTTCTCCAAGACATACCTGAATGTTGTACGTTCTGAGGGCTTAAGGGTCTGCCCAACTATTCGGCTAATCTTTAGCTTAGTATCATTCATCGGCAAGTAACATATAGAGTTTAAAGGTATAGGGATAGGTTTCAGCTGTTCCACTATCAATATATTCCAGTTCTATCTTTTTCCCATCTGCAATTTCCAGAAGGGGAAAAAAACGTTCTTTGGGAGAGACGTGATTACTGCTCTGTAAAAACTCCACTTCAAAGTTTTTAGGAAACAGTTCTTTGCCCGATAAGGTAAATGAGCGTAATACATGACCTTTACCAATGCTACTAAGGATCGCCACTCCCATAAGGTGTTTGTACCCGATATCCAGATCATCGGTAATACGGATTTGATTCCCTGCTTGGAGTACTTCCGTTTCTATCAGTTGGATTTTAGTATTCATATCGTTTTATTTTGAGAGATGGGTACTTCAAGACCCGGACAAATAATATCCGGATCAGTAGGGTCTGTCCCTTGGGATGGGGTACTGACACAGGACAATACCCCATAGGTAAAAGCAGTGTAGGCTGCTATTCCATCATCGGTAGTTCTAAGTAGTACAGGTAATGCCTGTATTTCTTCTTCTTTAAGGCAAAGTACCGCCTCAATTAACTCTTCTGCTGTAGTTATACAATCTCCATTTGGAGATGTATTATCCTGACACAATTTTAAATCCTTTCTAAGGTCTTGTATGATGGCTACCTGTTTTACAATATCGGTAGCTTGCGTGGTATTGATACCCTTTAGCCGAGCTAGTTCAGCATCTCTTTTTTCCAAAAGTTCCACCAGTTCTGCTTTGAGTAAACTATTATAATCTTTCATAAGGTTTTGGAATTTGTAGTGCTATTGTCCCATAGTCTTGGGGGAAACATGGGGACAATAGCCCTAGTTAAAAAATGATTAGAAGCTGTATACTGATGTTCCTTCCAGAAATACTTTTAGAAAACCTTTGACCTCGTTAGGCAGGTTGACATTAAATTCAATTGGGGTTTGTGGATTGATAATCTTAGGGTTATTCAGGATATACAGCCCAAAGGGTTTTGTGGTATTATAGCCATAGAAGCCATCAAAAAACTTACGGATAGGTTGTTTCTCAAATACCTTTTGTCCGTTAAGTTCCAGTTCCCATTCCCCGTTTAAAAGGTCAGCCGGGAAAGGATCAGTAAAACACCCTTCTATACTCTCCTTGTCAAACAATAACCGGATGCCTGATAAGGTTAAAAACCTATCCTTGTTGAGCTTTCCATTATCAATATTGGTCATTCCCAATTTCTCGGAAGTGGAGAGTTTAATCAGTTCTGAGCGTGTGCCTTTGAGTTCATTAGTGGCATAGTACGGAGCATCGGATATTTGCGCTTTACCACGGATTAAATCCTGTTGCAGTTGACGGGGCAGTTTGTGTACACGCTCTAGAAAATGTCTTCTAAACCGGGATGCCCCTATTTCATTTTTAACAGCATTACGCACCCGGCTTACTCTTCCGCCTCGTCCTCTGGCTCTGCCTACTTCTCCGAGTCCGGCTAAAATAATTTCATCGTTTGTTAAATCGTTCATTGTATTCTGGTGTATTTAAGTATTAATTTTATTATATCTGTTTGGCAGCCCTTTTCAAAAGGGTGCTGTACTTGGTTTTGGGATGTGTTTTTTGCAATTGCTTGGCTTTGCGATGCATGGCTTTTAACCGATTGGTATTTGATCTGCTACCAGATGACCCACTTATCCCTTTGGAAGTAGTCCTGCGTGCAGGGGTTCTTCCTTTTAATTGTGGGGTAGTCCTTTTCCTGTTAGTAGTACTACCTCTAACCGGGGTGCTGCGTTTTGCTACTGATAACCTTCTGCGGTTTCTGGCTCTGGTCTTTGCTGCTTTGATACCGGCAAGGGATCGTTTTTTCTTCTTTTCACGTTTGTTGTAAAAGATCACGGCAAGTACTGAGAGCCCAATGCCAAAAAAGACCACTTTCTTTTTATGGGTGCTAAAAAATCGTTTTATTTTACTCATTAGTCCTTCCTTTGATTGTTGAGGATTAGAAAAACTAGGAGTAGTACCACCACGATTGCTTGTGGTTACACTCGTTCTTGGAGGGATAAAACGGGCAGGTTTTCTGGCAGGGGGAGTAAACGATGGTCTTGTGGGGGTTCTGGGAATAGCTACAGGAGCAGGTTTACGCCTAATGATCTTATTCTTTATCTTTTTAAACAATTTGGCAGGGTTGATACTGGATAACAGTTTTTTGACAAATACAATAAACCCACTGGCTGCTGCGGTACTCCCGGTGGCTACTGCCCCCAAACCACTCAGACGTAATCCTGTTTTTTTGGCTGCCTTACCACGAACAATCGCTTTTCTAAACTTACTTCTGCGACCACCAATTTTTCTAAAGAAATTTTCAGCCTTATTTTTCTTACCAACCAGTTTGCGCCACTCATTCAGGTCTAAATTTTGTTGCCGGGCTTGGCTCTCTGTTAAATACCCATAGATCAGTTTTTGAGAGAACTTAAACAGGTTCAGCTTCAGCACTAAAATAATTGCCCCTCGCATCACTAGGGTAGCCGGGTTAAAACGGACTACAGCTTTGACCACTTTTTTAACCCCTTTTCTGATTTTACGAAATACTTTTCGAAAAAAACCACTTAGGTTAGGAGTGATATCGATAGTCTCAAAATCATCAAACTCCATCGTATCAAATCCTTCTAAGTTATCATCTTCCACATCTTGATCTTCCAGTACATCCTGTAACAAATCTTCATTATTAGGAACTCTGGCTAAGTATAAAGGTTCATCCATATCATCATCAAATCCTTGTAGGCTCTCTTCTTGCAACCCATCAAGGCTTTCTTTGATTGCCCTAAAGAAATTAGTATACTGGCTACCGGATTCAATAGCCTCCATAAGGGCAGTGTCCCTGTCTTCGGGGTCTTCCCAAACCTGCATAAGGGTATCCACCAGTTGCAATTCTTTGGTGACATTGACCAGTTGGCTTAATACCGTTGGGGCTTGCTGTTCATCCAGTAGGGCTTGTCGGGCTTTGTTCACTTCTGCCAGAATCCCACGCTCTAAAAGCGCAATATGATCTGATGTGCCATTGAGTACAATATCTGCTTCATTCTCGGCATATACCTCTTCAAAACCTGAAAGGAAATTGCTTTCCAACAGCAAATCTTCATAATCATCTTCAATACCTTCTAACTGGTATGGTTCATTTAATTCTTCGAAAAAATCATTCTGGATTTCTTCTTCGGTTACGGGGAAGTCACTATCTTCCATAAGCTCGGGATCGACACCCGAGAGTTCATGTAATTCCATAGAAATTGTTTTTAAGTCTATAATGGGTTGTTCTTCATAATTGAAGTAGGGGATTTCCGGGACAACATCGATCACAAAAGCTTCGCCTTTAGTATCAAAAGCTACAGGGTAGATGTGTTGGAATTTGCCTTTTTGTTCATAAGCTACCACACGGTATTCATGAGCAATTCCCAGATGTAATAGCATGGCACTGATTAGAATCGTATAATCATCACAGTCAATCCCAAAATTAACATCTACAAGTCCTTTTTGTCCGTCTACAAGGCTACGTGAAGGGGTTCGTAATTCCTCTATACCTGCGGAGTCTAGTTTGTAGCGGGTATGCTTCCGTAAATAGTTCCAAATGTTTTCTGCCGTTTCTGCGATAGTACTACCTTCCAGTTCTAATGCCAATGCACTGACTTGTTTATAATCCCGAAGCGCAATGCCTTGCATAGCTTCAAGAGTGTCAGTAAGATTTGCATTACTCTTAAGGGTGGTTCTAAATCCTTTATATCCGGTAGGAGTGCTAATCCCTTCTAATGTCTTTGCAGAGTTTTTAATGGTAGCAAAGCCTTTTTTTAGGATACTTTTGATAAGAGGGCTAACGTTATTTACTAAATCCCGGTCAGGATAGGCAGGGCTCTGATACGTTTTGGAAACCAAAAATGTATTTTTAATCTTTTTGGCATCTAAAAGCATGCGGATATAGACCTCAAAGGTTCTGGCAAAAACTTCATTACGCCTGTTCCAGTAATCATCAAACTGTTTTAGGTGGTTATGAAATTCAGTTTCTTCTCCTTTTTTGGTATAGTAGAGTCGATTAAAGAAATTTTCAAATTCCTTCTCAAAATAATTCCCTTGCTCTGCTATTTCAGGAGCATAGCCTTTTCGGGTGGTACGCCCTCCTGAAACGTAGTTCAGCGTTTTACTAGTTGTTACATAACTGATCATATTATCAATGGCATGTGCATACTCATGTGCCAGTACACCACCCATCCCTTGGGTTTTAGTAAGGTTGATCACCCCAAAAGGCGTCGGCTCATAATGCCCCAGTGCCCGGCTATGCCCCCTTGCTCCAAGAGCAAGGGAAAGCCTGCCATCCATTCCCATGGCAGCATCTTTAATCCCTAGGATTTGAGCTAGATGATGCAGGGAAAGCATAGCACCATATAAAAAGTTGGCACGGTCTTGTTGACTCATCCAATTGCCAAACTCAATACTTCTAAGATTAAAATGATCAAGGGCTGTATTACTATCAAAAAGCCAGTCCTGTTTTTGCTTTTTTCCAAACAGGGATATTGTCTTTTTATCGGGCTCAATATGAGTCCAGTGACGATCAATACCACCTCCGCGAACCACCTGCCCGGCATCTTCGATCTTACCTAGTATAGTATCCCATGGGTCGGGTATGTGGGTATTTGGAATCATTTCTGTTTTTCTTTAGGTTTTTCAGCAGCCGATTTGATAAGGGCTGCCTCATGGGTATTTGATTTACGGTACAGGTGTTTGATATCACTTTTGATCTCATGGATATCGGCTTCAATGCCCTTATCAATCTGTACCTGTATCCCCCGGATAAGGGCACGTAGTTCATTGGTGTACTCAGTAAGTTCTTTAATGAGTTGTTTTACCTCTGCGTGAATGGTTTTTAGAAAGTATCCAAGGATACCCACAAGACCACTAAAAAGGATCGGAATCATAATGTTATACAGTGTATTCATAGGGTTAAATAATTAAGGTTTCTTCAATAGGTATAGATATGGATTCAGCTTCTACAAATCCTTTTAAGACAATGGGAAGCCCATATTTTCCGGTGGTTAAAAAATTAGCAGCTACACTGGATAGCCCCCCAATACCCTGCAATGCAGAGATGACCACCTGTGCACTAATGGTGTAGGAAAGTGGCAGGGTACTGTTTTGATTAGGTTGTAATGTAAAGGACTGTGCTAGTGGAGCTGCTTGTGCTGCCAGTACTTGCCCGTTCTCGGTATAGGCATCTACTTTGATTTGGGAGATGGTAAAAGTCGATGGACTGAAGTTACCAAGGGACAGGACAATGTTACTGACAGGAGAAAGGGAAAAGTTTAAGAGTTTGAATTTTTCTACTCCAATAGTAAGGCGTTTGGCATGACGGATCTTTTTGAAAATATGCCATCCGGTTACCCCCAGTGGAGCAAGGATTAATAGTGATATAAGGAGTCTTGTTTTTTTCATAGGACAAAGATGCACCTATGAGAAAGGGAGCTTTCGAGTTGAGGAGTTTAGAGGAAGATTAAAATGAAAACAAAACCTTTAAAAATGATAGTAGAGGTTTAAAGGATATTTTTGAGGTTAGGATTAGTTTAGGTGATTTTAAACGAATAAAAGTTTGTAACTTTCTACGGTAATGAAATTAGATATTATACCATATGGATAAGAAAATAAGAGATTTCTTTAAACCAACGCCAATTATTAACCTATTAGTCCATTTTGCTAAAAGTAATGTTTATCATGAAATATTTGTTTTCAAACAATTTATATATGACATGGATAGTTCCATGAAAAAACATCAGAATGTTTTTATAGAAGGGGTTAAAGACATTAAGTTTCAATCTGAGGAAGAAAAATATGATTTCGAAAATTATTATGAAATGGAGGATGAGAAATACTTTAACATATATCCCAAATTTATTCTTCACTCGGTGGTTATTACACTTTATTCACATTTAGAAAATAAAATAACTAGTTTAATTCAAATGTTAGAACACCATAATGAAGAAGACCTAAAAGAACGTTTGGATAAGATTAAGGGTAAGTCAGATTTACAGAAATATAAGAAGTTTTTGAAAGTAAATTTTGAGGTTGAGTATTCCGCTGATCTATGGGATCGGGTTAATAGAATCAGATTGATAAGGAATAGTATTGTACATGATAATTCCTCACTTCATCGTTCGAAATACGAAAGCGTCAAACGGTTTATGCTAAACAATACCAAAACTTTTTTAATTAATGATAATAAATTCAGAATTACAGATTCATCAGTTTTGATAGGATGTACTGAGGTGATCGGTGATTTTTTAACTCAAACTTATTGTCAAGTTGAAAAAAAACTAGTTTAAAAATGATAAGTGACTTTTAAAGTGCATGTGGTGTTTAATTATATCTTAAATATGATAATATATGAGCCAGTTTGAGGAAGCTAAATATTTGGAAATTTATATAACCATAGAAGATTATATTGATAAAGTGCATTATCAAAAAATCTTTTGTCCAGAGTGCAAGATTGCACCTATTCATATTGTTAGAAAGCAGAAAATTCCTCCTTATTTCGCCTCAAATAGAAAAGAGGAACACCATCAAGATTGCCAGCATTACGAAGAATTTATTCCTAATAAGAATTTAGTGAGATTAATTAATAGTAATCAAATTGAAGATCAAAAAAGGTTAGAGTTTCTAATAAGGTCAAACCTTAAAGCATCTTTAAGGTTATTATTAGGAAACGAAAAAGGGAATAACTTTAATACTAATTTTTTAGAAAATAATTCTTCTACTAATACAGAGAAAAAAGGAAATACTGATCGTTATAAGAAAGAAAGTATTCCTAGAGTCCATATTAAAAATCTTAGGAAAAAAGAAGAACTATTAGATAATCACATAATTATTTATGGTAAAGCTGAATTGGAAATCAAAAATCATGAAAGAACAAATAAACAGACAAAAGAAAAATTCACAGTTAAGCAACTAATTTTTAGAAGAGAAGGAAAGTTTGTTTTTTCGATATCATTATCAGGGTATAAAGCAAACAATCTTAGTCAAGAAAATGGTAATATTAGTTTTGCAGTATTTGGAGAATTGAAAAAAAACAGTTCTTTCTTGAATATAAAATCACACACATTGAGGATTTGCAGATTTGTTAGTGATTTTAGAAGTTGATTTTAACTATATCAAGCTTATTTTAGTTAACATTTAGTACGTTTTGAGGTTGATTTAGTAGTAAAGGAGTACTGTTTCTGCTAGTATTTGATCATAAAGAAACGAATTAGATACAAAAAAAACCGACATTTTTCTGTCGGTTTCGATATTTTAAAGGAAAAAAGAGAAGTGTATATGTACTAAGAACAAATTAAATTAGAATGTTCTGGCATTCCCAAAAGGGAAGTGATAATTTCTATTTGTTTTGGAGTGTAACAACGAGAACGATATTCTCCTATTTGTTTTTCAAAAGGTTTGATCCAGTTTGCAAAAGTTTTATCGGTTACGCTGTAGGCTTGAGCAAGTGTTTTTTTAGATGTTGATTTGTACGTCATAGATTTCAATATTAAAAGGATTATTATTTTGGTGGATAAAAAACATGTTGTTTGAGCCATTTTATACGTTCGGCTTTACGTTGTTGTTTTGCTGTCATTTTTCTTGGTGCTCTACGAATTTCCATAGACCTTAAATCCTTTTCAAGCTTCTGAAAAAGTTTTAACTGCTCGTCTCTTGAGAGTGATTCTACAATTGGAAATATGGTTTCTGCTACCAATATGTAATGCTTCTTTTTTAGGTTATTTGAATACGAAAAGGCTTTAAAGCGCTTTAAGGTTCATTTTTTTGTATATTTGACTAGATTTGAATACAAAAATAGTTTAAAATATTGAACATTTAAAATGTTTTTAATCAAAAATCAACTCTAAAAATGTAATATTTTGAACTTTAAAGAATTAGTTCGAAATTTTAACTTTTATACAATGGATTTACAAAAGATAAAAGAGATAGCAGATCAAAAAGGTAAGCTAATCAAGGATTTAATTGAAGAAACAGGGATTAAGAAAGGAACACTTTTCAATTATATGAAAGGTAAAACCCCTATAACCCTAGAAGCATTCCTGAATATATCGGATGTTTTAGAAACTCCTCCTTTAGAATTATTAGCTTTAGTTCAAAATATTGAACTAAATGCTGATGCTACTAAAATGATTCAAAACATAGAATCCAATAGCGATGCTATACCAATTGATACCCTAAATGTAAATGTGATGATGATTCCTTTAGTAAACCAATATGCCTATGCAGGCTATTTAAATGGATTTTCTGATGAGGATTATGTTGAAGAATTACCAAAAATGCCATATCTGGCTGATCGGGAGTATAAAGGTAATTATGTGTTCTTTGAGGTGAAAGGGGAATCTATGGATAATGCTAGTTATGAAAGCTATCTGGAAGGTGATCTTATTCTATGCCGGGAGGTAAGACAAGATTTTTGGAGTAGTAAATTGCATATCAATAAATGGGATTTTGTGATTGTGCATAAAACCGAAGGGATACTTCTAAAAAGAATTACAGATCACGATGTGGATAAAGGGACATTGATACTTCATTCTCTAAATGATTATTATGAAGATATCAAAGTTCATCTAAAAGATGTAGCTAAAATTTTTAATGTGGTGGATGTAAGGAGGAATAGGAGTAGGAGGTAAGAGCTTCAATGAAAATTGGTTGTTGTGGAAATCCGTAATGGAATATAAAATGATACAAGTAAATTAGCTTAAAATAAATATATGATATAGTAAGAATAATGATTATTCTAAATTATATCATATATTTATTATAATAAGAATTGAATGATAATAAATTACAAAGAGTTTTTTAAAGTTTTAGGAAGCGCTTTTTTAGAAGCTTTTAAATGGAGTTTAGGAAAATGGATTATCACCGTTGGTTTTAGTTTGTTGACAAGTTTTATAATTCCTATTGGAAAAGAAGTTCTTGAATGGGATACGGTAACAGCATTAATTTTTGCTCTTGTTATATCTTTGGTTCTGTATATATTAAGGTTCTTAATAATAGCCTTGAAAGAATCTATAAAATACTTTCATTCGGTTTATAAAGAATCTGTTTATGGGGATGCCATTATTCTTTTAAAAGAAAGTTTTGCCGAAGCACACTATTATAGGAAAACTCCTGAATTTCAAGATGAAGACTTTATGAGGTCAATGATGGTTTTTTGTAATAATTTGAAACTCATATATGATAAAATAACTAAATCAGATTGTTCAGTTTCTATAAAAGTCCCAATAAGAGATGTAAGAGTAGGAGAGCAAACAATATTAAAAAACTTGACTAGAAATAAAGAAAATAAGTCAAGAGATACAGAAGAATATAATAATATTGAGCATACAATTATTGGAAATTCTGCATTTAGCAATTGTTTAGATAAGGTTTTGAAAAATAATCAAAAAAAATATTATATCAATAGCGATGTAAACAATGAAAAAAATTATCGCAATACAAGTAAAGAATGTTATGAGGATGAAATACTCCCATATGATAGTGAACTTGTTCACCCTATAGTTCCTTTAAAGGTAAGTGATAATGACAATTATAATTGTCATGGATTTATTTGTATTGATTCAAATAAAAAGGATTCTTTCGATGATAAGTATGCCACTGCGATTATAGAAGGTGTCGCAGATGGTATATATGATATAATAGAACAATTTAATTCTGAGAAAAATGACAACTAAAGTAAAAGTAAATTCTTTTTTTGAAATTAAGGAAAAAACTGATGAATCGGTAGTGTATCAAAGAATTATCAATCCCAAGGGAAGGAAGCCAAAAGAAGTTGAAAAAATAGTAAATAATTTGCCGACTGCTACAATGCATACATTTTCAGAGGAAGAGTATGATCACTTAAAGAGTATTGAAGCTAAGTTAGAGGATGAGTTTGAAACAAAGTCTAAAAGTTCAAGTTTCATCGCACGGGCATTTTTTACTTTTCTAGAGATATAAAAAAGACACTAATATAGGTTATACTAAGTTATAGAGTTTTTACACTTTTCTCATGATTAACTTTTATAAGAGCAATTTAAAATACCAATTTAAATTTTTCAGTAATTGGTTTGAGTTAAATTTAAAAAGTCAAATCATAAAAAATAATCAAGAAGTAATGAGTAGTCCAGTATGAATACCAAAGAATAAATCCCAGAAGTTTTTTACATTTTTAACAAAACAATATTAGTAATACGTCGAATTTAATTAGAATGAAATGCCAAATGATCTTTTTGATTTAACTTTCTATAAAGAACTTTATAATAAAGAATTCGATAGAAAAAAAGAAATAGATTCTTCAATAAGTTATCCTACAACCTTAATATCTTTATTTATCGGAGTATTATTATACCTATTAAACATGATTGATTTTGGAAATATAAAAAATGAATCAGTGTTGAAAATTGTATTAGCCATATTTTTTTTAACTTCTTTTTCAGCGTTAATAATAGTTTCTATTGGTCTATTGATGACGACTTATATTAATCTTTTTAAGAAATATCAATATTTGCCGCATGCTAAACAGTTATTTGATAAGGAAGTAGAGCTTTTGAAGCATTATAGAACTCATTTTTTGGAAGTAAATAAAGAGAACATAGATCAAGAGTCTAAGGAATGGGCACTAAATGAGTTCAATTCTAACCTTTTAGATTATTATGTAAGGTTTACTAATAATAACCAGATGGTTAATGATGCAAGGGAAAGAACTTATTATTTATCAAGAAAATATTTATTAATAGCTGCTTTAGTTTTATTACCATTAGGATTATTAATCATTTCAAAATAAACTGTTACATGTCAAATCAGAAACCACCAACACCACCTCCACCACCTCCGGGAAGAACACATAGTATGCCATCTCCTAGTAGATCTAAACCAAATATTCAAAGACCAACTACTCCTTCCAAACCTAAAGGTATGTAGAGGTATAAATTTTAACTAAACAATAAATAAAGCATATGAGAAAATGTATTGCTGTATTCTATGCCAGTCATCATCATTTTGATAATGAACATAAATCTTTTATCTCTTGGAATCAAAATGATGATGTGATTGATCTACTCCAAGTTGAAAGTCTAATTAAAATGAGAAGTTCTGAATATTTTGGTTATATATCTGAAAAAAAAATCCAAATAATACCAGAAGATATTCAAGTACAAATAATAAGAACAGAAATATTAAATTAGAAGTGTTGTAAGTCTAAAATAAAAACTATTTTTGTTTTATTGTTTAATAGCATTTTTACTGATTTTTAGGTTTAGTGAATACTAAACCGAATACAGGAGCGTTAAAAAACACCATTTTTAAGAAGTTAATTAGCTGATTATCAATGTAGGGTTTTTGCTTCGGGAAACTCATAACCCGAAGGTCACTGGTTCGAGTCCAGTTCCCGCTACTAGCAATAACCTCTTGATTTTCAAGAGGTTATTTTCGTTTATACGAGGAAATTTCAATTGTGTAATTCGATTTTTAAGCAATGGTGGAAGGAATTGGTGGAAGGAATTTTAAGTTTTATTCTTCAAAAATGTTCAAATTCTTTACGGCTGAACTAACAATTTTCTCGTCGATATAGTGTTTTTTCAAGATATCGTCAGTAGAGTGAGAAGATAGGGTTTTGGTATCTCCATTTACCGCTATATCTAGGTATGTTAAATATGTTTTTCTTAAGCACTTAAATAATAATCTTCGTCCAGTGTTAAGCTGTTTATAGTAGTGGTTAAATCCTTTAGAGATTAAGTCCATTATGGTTGCTGTTGAAAGGTCATCTCTGTCTGGACAAAGAATGTAATTACTGCTGTTAATATTGTTTTTGTATCCAAGGTCATTTAATATTTGCATTAGACCAGCAGTTATTGGGAATATTTTGGGCTTTACTTTGTCTTTTGTTGCTTCACCTGCCATTCTCTCTACCTTGAAATTATTTATGTGTATGAAGGCGGGTTTATTGTCAAGCTCTTTAATCATATTCCAACGCAAAGCAACTATTTCTTCTCTTCTTCCTCCTGTATGTAAAGCAAGTCTTAGAGCATCCTTCAAGTATGGACGATAGAGGTTTCTTTGAAATGCCCTTTTTTTACTTTTTGAAGTTACCGTTCCGTTTTCTGGTTTAATGATATTAAGTAAAGAATCAAATTCTTTTTTAGTGATGGAATCCTTGTCAACAAAAGAACTCCTATTCTGAACCTTAGTAAAAGGGTTTTTCCCTTCCACTGAGTATTTGTCTATAGCCCATCCGAAAAAAGTAGATAGAGAAGACATTTTTTTGTTGTATGTGCTATTGGCGTATTCTAAGTCATTTATTAAGTAGGAATGGAAATAACCTACGTGCTGTGGTGTTATCTTTTCCAGTGTTATAGTTCTTTTGTTCACCTTGTTTTTGGTTAATGATTCATTGAAAAGTTTTAGGCATTTTTTTTGTTCTTTAATGTGTTTCTCTGTTCTGTTTTTTCTTTCGTGCTCTGGAACATTTATATTCCTTAGGAAATTTAGATATTCAATTTGAGCAGCGACGAGATAATTCAAGTAAACTTTTTCATGAGTCGAGCTTGTCTGTCCTGTTAGATCTTCCATAAACTCTGTTCTGAATTCTATGGCTTCGATTAATGCCATTTCATAAGTGGTTGAATTAAGAATTTTTCTAGCTAAGCGTTTTGATGTTCCTGGGATATGTACACGAACTCTATATCTGTGTTTTGAAAGGTGTTTACAGGTTGAGATTTTTTTGCCTGATAATTTACAAGTAGGTTGAGTGATTTTTTCATTTACTATTTTGTGAGTCCAAGAAAATTCTTTTTTACATGTTGTTTCCATACATAAAATAGTCATTCCTTTTCCTTTCTGTTTTGGAAGTTTTTTTCGCTTCATCTTAGTTATTTTTTATAATTCATTAGCAAATTCAATTGCTTCTTTTGAAAGAGGTTTTACTCCCATTGAAGCATTACTTCTTTTCTTTTTTCTGCTTTGGGTTGCAATTACGTAGCCATAACGGTCGTCTTCAAGATATAGCCTGTAGAGTTCTTCCCATTTATCGGGAGCTTGTTTCTTAAAAAGTTGAATAATTCTTTTGTCCATTTCTGCTTCTACTAGGAATCGGTAAGACATTTTTTTTCGACCTATTACAAGTATTGGTAGTTTTAATTTTTCACACCATTTCTGAGCTGTGCCAATGTTTTTAGCTTTTAAAATACTTGATATCTCTGATAATTCTATATATTTTTCATTAGTATCCATTTTAATACTTAATTGCTGTTTCTCCAATTGTAGCGTTGGTCAAAACAGTAGTTATAAGTGTGCATGACTTGTAGCGGTCATCTTGCGTTAATAATTATTTTCTGGCAAAATTGGTTCTAATTGTTCTGTGAGCAGAAACAATCTTACCATTTTGCTGTTTTATTTCCATATTTTGATATTCTCCAGACTCTATCAGCTTTTCAATTTTGTCTAGGTCTTGAATCCTTTCTATACCTTCGATTGAATCCACATCACCATTTCTTTTAGTTACTTTAATTGTTTTGAATGTCTTGTTTCTGATGATCTTAAGAATCTTAGTTTCGTCGTCTGTAAGTCCTGCTGTTTGGCTAAAGTTTGGAAGCTTATAAACAGGGTCAAGATTAATTTTAATTGCTTTATGTAGTGAAAGTGCTGTATGGTTTTCAATTTCTCCAGATTTGAGTTTTAAGAAATAATCCCTTTCATCGAGCATCCAAATGGCATCAATGCCCTTGTCATAAGAGATAACTATATAAATGGGTTGATTGTAAAGAAGAACTAAGAATGTGTAGTATTCCATTGCGGGATATTCTTTGTTGTCTTCTGCGGTTAAAGTTTCAAACAATACTTCCTTAATGGCTTTCATTTCGGTATGTGTAAATCTCAATTGTTTCATTTCGTTTAATATTCCCATCCAGATGATGTCGATAGCACTAAAGTAGTTCCATCTTCTTAATGCATTAGGATCTCTTTTGTCATCTAATACTCCAGACTGTTTCCAGCTATGTACTGTTCTTCTTGAAATTCCCTGAAGGTCTTTTGCTTCAAAAATCAATTCATTTAAAGCCTTGCTATGATTTTTAAAGTCTATTTGCTTTGAGTCCATATAATCTTTATAAATGTGTTTGAGCTAATATAACATTTTTATATTACGTTACACTAACGTAACGTATAATTAACAGAACCTTCTGTAAATTTGATCGAGTTTTAGGTTCTGTTCGTTAATTTTTAGTTATTCCTTACTCTTTATGGTTAATAATTCTTTAAGAGCTTCCGTCTGTCCTTTCTGTGCGTCAAAAGCCATTTTATTACATTCTGCTAAATCGGTATTTAATTTTTGTATGCTTTCTTCAAGTCTAACTTTACCTCTTTCATACCTTTCTTTTTCTGCCGTGAGCTTATTAACGTCTTGCTCAAGATTGCTATTAGTAGTTATGATGTCTATTTTTCTTCTGGATAGAAAAATCATTCTATCAAAAACCTCTATGATTTCTTTTCTTTTCTCGGTAAATGTTTCTTTGGAGAACGCTTTATTGAAATGGGTTTTTATATTCAATAATTCATTTTCTGTTTCGTCGCAAAATTTCTTAGCTTGTTTTCCTTTTAGCTCTTTATTCTCTGATCTAAATAATTCTAATCTTTGTTCAATTTCACCGAACACTTCATTGATGTCATCATTATTGGAAGTGTTTACGGTTTTCTGTTTTGACAAGAAGGCGTCTTTTGCATCGATGGTTTCATCATAAAAGAAATTGAAATCAATATTGAATGCCTTGCCAAGATTGAATATTAAAAGGTGCGGAGCGCTTTTTCCCTTACCTCCTTTTACCTCTTTTCCTCGCATGTGGGTAATAATATTTCTATTGTGTGGGTAGAACTTTATTCCAAATGCAGTTTCGTTTACAAGATCAAGATTTTTTTGCGTTTTATTGTGTGATTCTATAAGGTAATCTACAAGTTTAAGTACTTGTTTGTCTATAATTCCTAATGCTGACATGTTAAATACGTGTTAAAATTTAAAATTTCTATAAATTTTCAAAACTGATTATCAGTTAGTTAGTGTGATTGACGATAAGTTTAAAGAAACTTGTTTTTAAATTTTAAAGAAATATTCTATAGATTTGAGAAAGTTTCAAGAAAATTTAAAAACTAATTGCTTTGACAACTTGTTTTTAATCAATATGTGGCAAATGTATATAAATTTTCTATAAACTTTCAAGAAAATTTACAAAAATTTTAAAAACACTTGGGGATGTACACAAAAAAAGAATTTGAAGAACAATTGGAAACGCTCTACAACTACTACAAAGAGCCTATTCACAAACTTGTCGAAAGATCTGGACTTACCAGACCAACGGTTACTAAATTTTTGGAGGGAAATACTTTACGCTCTTATAATCAAGATAAGCTTATTGAAGCCGTGATTAAATTGAATGAGGAAGCTCAGGAAAAAAGGAGATCCCTTCAGGAGCGTGGAAAGCGCATTATACAGTTAGAGTTAGAACTAGCTGACGCGGAGCATATAGAGAAAAGTGAATCTGCATAATTTAAAATCGAGGGAAAACAATGAAGATAGTCACAATTCGAGAATCTCAGAGGAAGGAACTCCTTGGTGAAATAAACCAGGTATTTAAGAGAAAAAAGAGACCAAGCACTACACCTATTCATTACAGGAAGGTACTCATCAAAAGGGAGGGTTGAGCATTATAAATTCTATTAAAATTGGGAATAATGATTATCAATTGCTATGGAGCAATTGCAGAGTTTTTATGTCCTGATCTTCAATTTGAAAAGATAACAACTACTATGATTATTAACTATTCCATTTCATTTCAGGCGTTGGATCAATTTGTATTTCGATTCAATAATGATCAAGAAACCATTGGTACAAAGATTAGGCAGTCAATGTTGGCTACCGCAAAAGAAGTCATCAAAATTTATGGGGTTTCTCTGGTGAAATCAAACAAAGTTACACCAATAGATCCGTGTAACCTTCCTTCTTTAAGGACGAATAATATGCAACTAGCTACGATTACCCAAGCTAGTGGTAGAACGATTCAAAGGCACATAGATCGTTTGTTAGAATGCGGCATTTTAACCGAAAAGATATGGCATGGTTCTCATTCCAGTTATGAGCTGTTCATAAATCCGAAAATCTTGTGGATAAAAGGCGTTGGAAGTGTTGATAAGGCAAAAGAGAACAGAAAGGGTGATGAAAATTTAAACATTGAAAATCAGCACATTAAAAATAATATTACTCCAAAATGTCCTCATTCATACACTAGTAAAAAAACTAATAAAAGAAATAATAGAATAATAGCTGTTGAAAAGCTTCAAAACAGTTGGCAAGTGAATTTCGATTCAGCTTCGGATTTGACTCAAAAAAATACAAATAAAAGTGCTGAAAAAACAGAAGAAAGGTGTTCGCCTTCGCTCACGGTTAACGATCTAACTGAAAAAAAACCTAAAAAAGAGACTGAAAAAACACGAAGGAAAGACCTTTTGAAAGAAGATGCACGAAGGAAAGATGCTTGGCGGGAAGAAACCGAGCTTGATGAAAAAACTGCGCAGGGTAGGCAAACTGGCGCTGAAAAAATCAAGAACGAACATAGCAAGGAAGTCAACGACCATCCCTGTGATGCTACCCGCCACGCTTTCCTATCGAAATATGTCAATGAGCTTTGGGCATTGGCAAAGGACGTTTTGTACAAGGATACGTGGTTAAATAAGCGACAATGTAACATTGCGCTGTCTCTTTTGTATCAGTGGTATGAACCTGTCTCAGATGAAAAAATAGAATATGTTCATAATGTCTACAAATCCCGAATTCACATCGCTCGTGACTATGTTGATCGTGATCCTGATCATCGTTTTATCAAACTTCCATATGAATATTTTAATCCTAAATCCGAAGGTGGTTTTGCAGGGACAATGCCTTGGTATCAGGCTGATAAAAAACATAAGGAGGGCTTAAAATTAAAAAGGGTTTTACGGCAAGAAATTAGAAAATTCAGGAATAATGAAAAGAAGGATACGGCAGAATCACGACCTCGCCTGACGGTATTCAGGGAGTGCGAACAGCGTATAAGTAAGTTGGGGATACCAGAGTTGTTAAGCAAGTTTTATGCTGCTGTTTTAAACCCAAAATTAAAGGAATAATTCAATAAAAAAAGAGAAAAAATGGAACAAAAGACAAAAAGGAAAAGTCCAAGGTTGGCAGAAAAATTAAGAAAAGCTGTTAAAAATTTGAATGTTGATGTGTTCGGATATGAAACAAGAGTAACCAAAAACATCATTAGCTATTTTTCAAAACTTTCTAAAGAAACGGACTTACCACAGGATAGATTAGTAGTACGAATTTTCAAAGATAGAACAGCTATAAATGTTGCAGTGCATAATCAGGGAAGACCTGTTAAAAAGATACCTGTTAAAGAACTAATTACCCTATTTACAAATTCCGAACCCTCTGGATTTTTTAATCTGGAAGCCAAAGTGATACGCGGAATAGAAACATTTATGGCTGAGTTTTCTGAAGCGCATAACCTCAATGTGGATCAATTACAGATTTGTATTATCACTAGTCATGACAAAGTATGGGTTAAAGGATATAAGGGTGGAAATTCTTGCCAAACTGACCCACCTATTCCTATTATATTGACCCAGTAAATCCTATTTAAACTGACCCACCTATTCTTGTTTAAATTGACCCACCCCCAAAAGTGTGTGTATTAAATAACTTGTA
>NZ_VLNR01000069.1 GCF_007489275.1 Aquimarina algiphila | reverse complement strand
AGGAGAGTCGATGAGAAGAAAAAGAAAAAAATCGTAATTTTAACACTGAAATAAACACGCTTTTGGGAACTGTTTTGCTATGCTCTATTTAAACAGGAATACCCGGGTCAATTTCATAGGAATCTCCAGTCAATACATAAACTCTTTAGATATGACAATACTATTCGTGAACATGTGAGGAATTTTGAAAAACTAATCATTTTTATCCCATTGGTGATTTTATTTCTTACTTCTTTAGCAACAGCTCTTTTTGGTCCATGGACCTTATTTGTTTTAGGAATCTCTATAGTAGTAGTATCAGTATCGTTTAAATTATATACTACATATTATCATCGTTATTATAGGATCATTGAAAGAACAGAACAGCTTGGTAAAGAAGAAGAGGTATATTATATTGTCCAATCATGTATTTCTAACAAAAAGCCAGAAAAAATAGTAGGTAAAAAAAGTATAAAATGGAGATATATTAGTTCGAATAAATTAACAAAAAAAGAAGCTGAGTTATTTTTTGATCAATTAACAGTCGAGAAAGAAGTGGATGAAATTGTAGTGTCCGAAGTTAGAAAAGCTATATGGAAACCTGAATTTTATATTCGATTTATGGAAAAACATAATATGTCTCCAAGAGAAATAAATGCTCTTGGCTTGAGTTTTTTTGTATATCTTCTTGGCTTAATGATGATTTCATTAATCATAAACGCAGTTTGGACTTTCTACGGTTTAGGTGTTTTTATAGTAACTACAATAATGGGATATATTCTTCTTGTTAGAACGCCATACCTTTATCTACGCTTAATAAAAAGAACAGAGCATCAAGGACAATATAAGACGATTTATTACCGAGCTCAATCTTTTATTTCACATAAAAATTTGGAAAAAATAAAACAAAAGAAAAACATAAAATGGACGGATTTTAGATATGGTGAATTCGCAAAAAAACGTATGTCAAAAGATTGGGCTGAAAAATGTTTTGATGAAGTCACGATAAATAAAAAAATCATTGACAGAGTACTATAAAACAATTGATCGTATTTTGAGCATTATTTTATTTCAGAATCTCAAACGATGAAATATTAGTTTCTGACATCGTTTGAGACCTGAACTTGTTTCTGTTTATAAGAAGTATGGAGATAGTATGGAATTTATATTTTTATTCTTCTTGGTCGCTATTTCCTTGTTTAATGAGTTCTAATGCCCATTGATACTGCTGTAATGCTTCTCTGGTAAGACCATACTTACTTTTATAGTGCATCAATCGTTCGTAAAGTTTTTTTTCTGTCATGTCTATCAATTTTTGGTTATGTTTTTCCTTTTTTTGGGTCAGCATCAGCTTGTAAACTTTTGAGGACAATAATAAAATTACTTTGATCCTTTTTAGTAAACATGTGCTCCTGCTGATAGGCCAACATATAACGATATAGCTCTTCTTTGGTCATTATTGTTTTGTCTGAGACAAATATAATAAATTATGCAATATACTGCATAATTATTACAGATAACCAGTGTTTTACGTAAATAAATTCATCTGCAACTATCTTGTTAACAGGAATTTAGCCATTTTTGAGGATGGCTAAGGATGATCAATTTAAAGAAGCACTAGGCAATCGATTACGGGGTTTGAGGTTAGACGCCGGACTGACTTTGACTGAATTAGCCGAAAAATCTGGGGTAAGTTATCGCACAATTATTGATATCGAAAAGGCAGATACTAGACCTTCTGTAGAAGTGATCAGACTGCTTTGTATAGCACTTGAGTATTCTCTTTCTGATTTTTTTAAATTCAAGTACTAGTCTGTATATGTTGGTATATACATATGATATCCTTATAAAGTATTAGAACGATAAAGATTGTTCGAAAAGCTTCTAAATATGAAATTTTCCTGATATTAAATTAAGAAGAAAATATGAGATTGTCTTACGGAAATCCGTACGAGAACAAAAGATTTTTTTTGTATTAGCTAAGAAGTAATAATGATTCGAATGAACAATAATGAAATTAAGTATTCTTTTTCTGAAAAATAATAGTTTGTTTCAACATAACATTTCTTGCTTAGAACATATAAGATGGTTTAAAGCGTTTTTTGCCTTTTATGGTATCAGAAACAGTATTTTTTCTTTTTTCTACCAGAGTGTTATAACGACTTGTTAGTATATTAATTTCTCGTACTACACATTCATAAGTTTTTGGATTTAAAGAAGCATGACTTGCAATATGATTAATCAGATTATGATAGCTTTTTTTAGCTTGAGTTCTAAGTCTGTATATATTTATTTTACTATTAGGTACAGATGTTAGATTGTGATTAAAAGATATTTGGGGAGAAGATTCATTGTCTTCTGATAACTCTTCTACCCAGCTAGTTAATCCTAGAATTGCTATGGAAGCTTTTAGAATAAGAATGGTAGACCAATCATGTAAAAGATTGTCCAGAGCATTGTTTTGTGCTTCATAAGTATGTTGGGCAATCGGGCTTCCGTATTTGTCAATACTTTCTAATAAAGCTGCTCCGGCTGCACTTTTTATCTCATCAACATTATATGTGTAAGCTTCTACGATAGATCTAATACCTACAATAGCAAGATCTCTACGTTGATCTATTTCATTGGGATCAGTATTCGAGATTGTTGGATTTTCTAGTTGTTTTTTTAATGCACCATTAATAACGGTGATTTGTTGCGTTAAAACAGCAGTTTGTGATTCAATTTTTAGAGCGCGAGGATTTTGTACAATTATAATATTCTTTATATCGATTAGATATTTGATAAACTCGCTATTTCGAAACATATAAAAAGCAGGTGTAGTAAACATAAGGCATTAAGAGTTTTAAAAGTTATTAAAAACAATTATTGTGTATCCGTTTACATTTTTATGTGCTTACCTTACAATAGACGATTATGATTTTTAAATTTTGTTTTAACCAGTTACTAATATTACTTTATTACCTATTTGATACACCCTTAATGGCAACTTGTTTTTTTTTGATGTAGCAAACTTGTAGGGGCGGTTTTATTTCAAAACTTTTTAGGGTTAAAAGATTTCTTAATCTAATTTACTACAAAACTTTGAAGCTTTCTTACGGGAATCCATATCAGAGGAAAGAATTTTTTTCTTATATGATATAATGAAGAATTAGATTTATAGAAGATAATCAAAAAGGGCTCTCTACTATTTCAACATCTAAGGGCTCTCTTTTTTCTACAATATCATTATATTTTTTAGTAAGTATATTAATTTCTTTTATGATATTCTCATATACTTCAGACGAATGTAGCGTAGCATAAGCTGTGATATGATTGATGAGATCGGTATAGCTTTCTTTTACTTTATTTCTAAGTTGAGTGACATCGGTTTTGCTGTCGAACAAATACTCAGCATTATGTTTTAGATACGTTTTATTAAAAGTAGTATTACTTTCTTTTAGCTCTTTTGCCCAATCAGTAAGATCAAGAGTTATCAAAGCTGTCTTTAATTCTAAAATTGTTTCCCAATCATAAGTAAGATGATCCAAAGTAATGGTCTTTACATGATAATTTTGCTTAGTAATTCTTTTCTCATAGTTGTCTATACTCTTTAGGAGTTCTTTTGCCGCATTACGCTTTGTATGATCAAAGTGATAAATGAACCCTTCTAAAACTATTCTTATACCTATAATAGCAAGGTCTCTTCGTTTATCTATAGCTTCAAGATCTTTAGAGATTGTATTTATTTGTTTCTTGTACACCTCATCCATAGCAAAAATTTCTCGGATTAGAGTGGCGGATTGTGGTGCAAGTTTTAAAGCTTGTGGATCTCGCAGAATTACAATGTTTTTCACGTAGGTTAAATACTGAATAAATTCGCTATTGCGAAACTTATAAAAAGTGGGCCTTGTAAACATGTTATATTAGATGTATTTATTATTAAAAATTAATTTGTATGAAGTTCTTATCCACTTAATTTTGATTGATTTTTGGATCGCAAGCTATCATAAAACTTTAAAATTTTCTTACGGAAATCCGTATGGGATTAAAGTTTTTTGAGTGTAAGTGAAACAGTTAAATCTTTGATGTAGTATTTATTGTATTTTGCATGAAAAGATATAAAGCTCGCATCTCCTTTTTACCAGCTTGTCTTCCTATTCGTCCTGCAAAATAAAGTACAAACCAAATAATAATAAGAAAGAACATGGAGACAATAGGGTATACATAGGGTTTGTCGAGGCGTATATTTACATACATCCAGATGGCAGCACTTATAAATACTATAGCTACTATAAAATGCAGAAACATAAAACATGTCCAAACCGTTGGACTTGGACCAAAAAGACCTTTTAGTTTTGGTTGTCCGTTATCCATATCATAAATCTCAAGATGTAATTGAGGAGACCAAAAGTGTTGTTTGTTTTTAGGAATACGTATAAAGACATGATGATCTACCCGACTTATTTTAAAATCTTGATTTGTCTTACCGATTTTTTCAAAAGCATCTAGCGCTTTTTCTGATGAGATATTTAACTCTTGAAAAAAACGAGGACGCAGAACAATATCATTAGAGACTTCCATATCTGTATATAAAAATCAATGATACCTTGTTTTTTAATTTTCAAAAATGATTTTTATCAGTTTCTAAGTCACTTTTTTTTGATATTTAGTATATCAAAAACAATAATAACTATTTCTAGATATGAGTAAAGAATAAAAACAGAGATGTATTTTACATCTCTGTTTTTGTTATAGTTATATTTTCTTATTCCACAAGACTCATAATCCAGTTCTCGTACCGACCTGTAGTTGGGTTACTTTGGATTGATGTTGTTTTTCCGGTATCTACATTTATCTTATAGAGATAAGTAATATTGTTATCAGTATAGTTACAAATAATTTCATTTTTTGAGGAATCAAAAACAAAATCACTTAAATAATTGTCGTGATCTATGTCAGCAATGACACTGATTTGATTTCCTGTATTTTTATCAATTTCTATGATTTGACTAGGTGTTACCCCATCTTTGTAAACAAAAAGTCTATTATTTGCACTCATAATCCAGTTCTCGTATCGACCTGTAGTTGGGTTACTTTGGATTGATGTTGTTTGTCCATTATTTACATTTATTTTGTACAGGTAAGTGATGTTATTATCGGTATAATTACAAATAATTTCATCTGCATCAGAATCAAAATTAAAATCACTCAAATAATTGTTGTGATCTATGTCTGTTACATCATCAACAAAATTTCCGGATTCGAGATCAATTTGTACAATTTTGCTAGGTGTAATTTGATCCTTGTACGCAAAAAGAAAGTTTGGACTGTTATAACGACCTATAATCCAGTTTTCATAACGACCTGTAGCAGGATTACTTTGGGTTGATGTAGTTTGCCCATTATCTACATTTATTTTGTAGAGATAAGTGATATTATTATCTGTATAATTACAAATAATTTCGTTTTTAGCATCATCAAAAATAAAATCACTCAAATAATTATCATGATCTATATCGGCGATAACACTAATCTGTTCTCCGGTATTTTTGTCAATTTCTACAATTTGACTTGGTGTTATTCCATCTTTATAAGCAAAAAGTCTAGATCCATAATCTATTACAACTTCTAGGATTTCAATATTTCCTATAACAGTTGCTTTTTCATTAAATATAAGAGTAATTTCTCCTGTGGTTGCTCCTTCAGGAACTTGTACTTTTAAAGAGGTTGTCGTTATCTCTGTTATAGTACCTTGTATCCCATTAAATTTAATGATATATGTTTCCTCAGGATCAAAATTAGTACCATTAACTGTTATAATATCTCCAACAACAGCACTGTCTGTAGAGATGTTTTCTATAGTTGGGCTTTGAGGTTCTTCATCTATTGTTATCGTACCTACAACTGTTGTTTGTGTATTAATAGTAAGGGTA
This sequence comes from Aquimarina algiphila, assembly GCF_007489275.1. GTDB lineage: Bacteria > Bacteroidota > Bacteroidia > Flavobacteriales > Flavobacteriaceae > Aquimarina > Aquimarina algiphila. The sequence goes on along the minus strand of NZ_VLNR01000069.1, from coordinate 28,744 downwards.
ATATCTCCTGTTGTTGCTCCTTCAGGAACTTTGGCTTTTAGAAATGTGGCAGTTATTTCGGTTACTGTGCCTTGTGTGCCGTTAAACTTAATAATATAGGTTTGGTTTGAATCAAAGTTTTTTCCTGTAATGGTAATAATATCTCCAGCAGTTGCATTAGTAGTAGAGATATCATCTATAATTGGAATATTTAATTGTGCGTCAGGTGAACTGTCATCACTAGAACAACCAAAAAATAAAATACTTAATAATGTAAATAGGTAAATTTTCTTCATAGTAGGTATAAGTTATTTTTTATACATAGTTTAGAATTATTCTTTCTATTGTATTCATAGATGAAATTTCTAAAGGATGTAATTTTTCATTTTTAGATAGTAAACATTTAATATATGTGTTGTAGCATTGAAAAATGTTACCTAGCTTTTCGATTTTTCTGCACATTGGTTGCTACATTTTTTTCAGCAAGTGCGGCGTCATTCCAAAAACACAATAACCATTCGATTAAATCTCTATCAGCTATGATCACATATATGTTGTTGACAACATTATAACTATCGTTTTATATTAAATAAAATTTGTGATTACGATTTGGGGCGTATCCACGAAGTTGGGTGCGAAGATAATATTTTTAGATGAAATGTGAATTTTTTGTTAAAGGTTTTGCTTACCTCATTTATCCAGAGAAAGTTTTCTGTCACTTTCTCCAAGGGGGTAAATAACCCTTTATAAGGATGTTACATATTTTCTAGGATTTGTTACATCGTTACTAAGTTGGGTATAAGATCCTGTTTAATTTTGGATCAGATCGATCGATCATACTATGTTTTGGGGCCAGAACAACTATTAACTCATATTAAAACCATAGAAATTATGAAAAAAGTATCATTAAGTATAATTGCTATCTTACTAATTACTGTATGTTCTTGTGAACAGGAAAATACCATCGAAGAACAAATTGCTGTTGATCAAGACACTCAAGCCAACGCAAAGGGCTGGGGAGAGATTTGCGTGTCTAAATTTCACTCTAATGCCAAAGAAGTTACAAACCCTTTAACAGGTGAAAAAAGTTGTGAATTTGATTTGAACGGAGGCATATGTATAGAATGGAAATGTCAAACAAATCCCGGACTCGCAATTACTCCTCCACTAGAGCTTTTTGATCCCTGTAAAATTATTAGATGTGACTGGGTATATAATGATCCATGGATTCTAGTTCATAAAGCCGATCCAAGGGTTTTTGAGTCCTTTAGAGATGTACTCAAATTAGATGTTAAATCCAACACAGAAGGGATGTTGTTTGCCATGAATGAGAGCATTCTTGGAGTACAGTTTTATGGGGAGAATGATTTAATGTCAATACAATATGGTGATTCAAATCCAGAAGCTAATATTTTTTATCTTAAAAATAGTTTGACTTTGGATGCCTCATATTTAAAAGGTTTGGGACTTAAAGGAAATGTAATAAAAGCGGGGAAATACCCAGTTATTTTTAACAAAAAGAACAAAACCTATAATGTGATTTTAAAAGTAGAAAAAGGAATGTAAGAATAAGAGATTATTATAAGTACACTATTTTCTATATCTAAGCTTGTTGAAGTTGGTTCTCCCAATACTTCTTTGACAGGCTTGGGTTAACATATTTATCTTTATTGCATAATAGATTTTAGGTTGACATCTTAAAAACGACTTCGTCGTTTCCCAAAATATCCTACCTTTATTTTTTCGCTATATGTTTTTGTCGCTTTAGTAGTATCTTCAGAAGTTACAGTTTTATCAATCGACTCTATATTTAAGTCAGAAGTTTCTTTTTCTGAAATAATATCATCATAAGTTGTATTGGATAATTCCAAATCAACTCTTGTGACTTTTCCGTTAGATGTTCTACATTGATTAAATTTTTCTATTCTTTCTTGTAAAAGTAATTTCAATTCAGATTTGGGTAGTGTCTTCAAAATATTATTTTATAAATTATTCAATAGTATTCAAGTATTTTTTTTACGGTATAAAAGTAATTTATGTCAAAATGTATACCAAGTTTCTATTTGCTAAAATACACTTTTTGATAGATTATTTACCTATTTTTTTCGATGAAATACACTTTTTGTGTATAATTCTAATATATTCTTGCTATCTTGCGACACGATTATTTTATTAGAACAAAAATGGGATTCTTATTCTTCTTTTGAATTAAGATATGAATAATTTTATAAACATTTTATTGTGTTTTAAATTAAATTAGCCCATTTTTGTTCTAATAAAATAATAGTATCTAAAGATAATTATAGAATTAATGTTTTAATAAAAAAACCGATGATATTCAATATCACAATAAATTAAATATTTAAGAGTATTTTGGGAAAAAATGAAGAAAAAATGGATTTAAAAAAGGTGTTAAAATCTATAAATGCAGAAGCTGTTTTAATTGTGGATAATGATGGTAATATGGTTGATTCATTGAACATAGAATATGATACTAATGTTGCATTAATGACAGAAACGTTATTTACAATGTGTAAAGATTTATCAAAAGATATAGGCAATGGAGAGCTTGATCAAATAATGGCAAAATCTTCAGATGGTTTTTTCATAGCTAATAAATTAAGTTCTGAATCTATTATAATATCTATATCAAAAGATATTTCAAAAATTGGATTAATATTAAAGCTTATGAATTCATTAAAAATTAAATAAATAAAAATTAGTTACTTATGTCAAATTTTTTAGAACAATTCGTTTCTGATGTGAAATCGAATATACCAGGTTTAATTGCTGTTTCTGTATCAGAAGTGAGTACAGGAGTATCTTATGTTTCTCATTCTGAAAAGAAAGATTTTGATCCAGAAATTGCCTCATCGTTTAATTTAGAAGTTGTTAAAGCAAAAAAAAGTGCAATTGAAGCTTTAGGATTAAAATCAAATATTCAAGATATTTTAATAACACTTTCTGACCAAATCCATATCATTGATGTGTCAGATAATGGTGAATATTTTATTTACTTAGCTGTAGATTCTTCTAAAGCAAATCTTGGTATGACAAGAGCTTTATTAGGTAGGTATAAAAAAGAAATAGTTAAAGAATTATAATTTTTAGAATCCTTTCTTATACAAAAAAGCTGCAATTGTCTAGTCAAAATGCAGCTTTTTTTAATCAGAAATGAGAACTATAAGCTTTAAAATAACTACATTCTCGTATAATCATTTTATGAAATTCGGTATCTGAATACTGTTCTTTTAATATTTTAAAACTATTATAATTTGGTAATTGAATAGTTTGATATTCAGATAATTTTATTTCAAAAGTATTAGAACTACCATTATTATAGTAGTCATTAAGTTCGCATTTTGCCATTAGATATAGGCACCGAGCATTTAATTCTTTATCTGTAGACAAATCGATTACTTTTTGATAATATTCTATCGCAGTGTCGCTTAATCCAAAATAATGTTTGTCATAATAACTAACATCAGATAACGTATACCCTGATCTATTTGCAATGATATTAGCGCCTATTTTAGTATTCTTATATCTATCATTGGCATAGTCGATATAATTATAATCACAACAATTACCATTATTGGTTAAGATGCCTCTGTAATATCCAGTATTGGATATATTATTATAATAATTGGCTAATAAATAATTGGCTAATTTGGATTTCCATTGTTTCTCATTATGAGTTAATTTTTTTAATTCGATCAAATTTATAGCTAATTCTTTTTTTGAGAAATTGGTTTTAATGAATGAAAAAACATCTGCTTTATACACTTCGTCTGCCATAATATTTTTTTCAGGACAACTAAAACATTCTTTTATGTTGTTACTAAAAATAGTTCCAGGAATAGATGCCTCTCTTGGAGGATTTTTTTCTTTGTTAAAATAAATCAGCGCTTCTTTAGGTTTTTTTTGATATAAATAATAGACTCCTTTTTGATGATTTATATAGCTTATAAAATCAAGAGAAGATTGAGATTTATTATTTAAAAGCATGTTTTCATACTTGCTTTTATTGGGCTTATGGTAAAACTTTTCTAAAGCATTTAGTAATTCTAATGAGCTAATATTTTTGACATTTTCAAGATGATTATGAACTAGAAATGCTTTGCCTATTTTATTATTTTTATAATATATATGTGAAATTCTATCAAGAATTAGGGGTTTCCAATCTTCATTGGTAGGATGATCTTCAATAATTTTGATTAAGTAATTTTCATTTTCTGGGGTAATAGTATCCCAACTAAAAACTTTATAAATGATGGATAATGTTTTCTTTTGTTCTGGAAATGATTGTACCTTATTTAATTTCTGGTTTGCAGTGGTAAGATCATTATTAATAAATGATAAATAGGAACTTGTGATTTTCCAAAAATCTTTATTTTTGATTTGAGTATTCTCAATTTGTTGCTCTGCTATTTGTAGGAGTTCTTTATAATTTTTATTGTTTTGGATATTTGGCAATGTCCTGTCGAAGGTACCAATATTTCTTGGCCAAATATCACGCTCTACATTACTTAATGCACGCATAAAAAGAAGTTCTACCCTTGGATCTTTTGCATCTAGATGTATAAATTTATTGATGTTGTTAACTTCATCAGAAAAATCTCTTAAGCTAGCAATTAACAACACATCTTTTTCGTCATCGATACCCGAAAAATATGGTTTACCCTCTGCGTTTTTATTTGCACAAAAATTGTAACTTAAAAAGGCAGATTTTTTTCTATCAATACTTTTGTTTAGCACTTTTGTAAAAAGATATGCTGCTTTTTCGTAATCTTTTAAAGAATAATAACAACCAGCAACCTGATCGGTTATATAGTAATAGATCTCATTTTTTGGTAACTGGTCCTCAACCTTTGTTTTGTAAAAATTTACAGCTTCACTAAAGCTCTTGGAATAATGTAAAATCCTAATAATTTGATAATAATACCTTGCTTTTAATTGCTGGTTGGCTTCGGCACTTAACAACAAATTTGCTTTTGCAAGTAAAGCTTCGGTATTTACAGTTTTTTGGGCTAAGATCTCATCATAATCCCATGAATTTCGCTTGTTTCTATACCTAAAAGCTTCACTGCATTGTTGAGCAAATTCGATATAGGTTTTAGCGCTTTTTTCAGCTTTAGTGGTTTTGTTCTTCCAGTTAAAACTATCAAAATTATAAATTACATTTTCTATATCCTTGGTACTCCAGTCTAGCAAAACTTCTTTCCATAGATTTACATTCCCTCTAGGGTAAACAATTTCTTTCTTTTCATCATAATAATTCTCACCATAAAAGTTATTGTATTCATCCCTTAAAAAAGGGTAAAACTCTTTTGCAGAAATGTTAGTTTGTACGAATAAATTATAGAAACTATCACCCTCCCAATATCCATCACCACCACAAACAAAATTGTGATCACTTGCAAAGATAATTGAAGAGATAAAGGCCATTGTATAGGTTAATATAGTTCTCATAACTGCTCTATTATTTTTTTTAAATCAATGGTTAAGAGTGATTGCTCATCCAAATGATAAAAAATGATATCGTTAGTTTGTAATTTACTTTCTTTAATTGTTTTATAAGATGCTATAATTTCGGCTTCTGTTAATTCTTCTAATTTTAAAGTATACCCTTTACTAAGATAAAACCCTTTATATAGTGTGTCTTTTACAATCTCAAAATTGAATTCATTTAATTTTTTAAAATGAATATCGTTTTCCAAAACGAGCCGTTCTGTATTTTTGATGATTTTAATTTTATCATCCATATTGCTAACAACTGTTTGAGAAAACAAAGGTAAACCAATATGTAACGGCAAGGGGTATGCGGTTTTAGAATTTATGTATTGTTTTACAATTGTATTTTCTAAAATAGAATTCTGTTGTTTGTTTTTTAGATCACCAATGTTGTAAACCATTAAAGTTCCCTTTTTTACAGGTGGAACTCCTGTCTCTTCTTTAAATTTTATTTGATGTAACCTAATAGTTACATCAATATCAAACTGTGTTGATAATGTTTTTAAAAATTCGAAATAAACATTTCTGGTACTTTGTGTCCAGTCACAATCAATCTGAATTTCTTTAATCTCTCTACCAAAATGTTTTGTACTTATTTGATGGATTAATTTGGTGATGTTGCCAGATAAACCTACAAGATCTAATTTTTTTATCTTAAATACTTCATTTGTAATATATACAACAGGCACAATATCAAAATCCTGATATTCTTTTGAAACCTTTTTTACAACATAGGTTGGAAAAACCTCAGTATTATAGCCGTTTGTTCTTCCTTTTGTTGTGATATCAAAATAATGAAGATAGATTTTATCAGTACGTGCAGTATGAATCGCTTTTGTATAAGATTCATTAAAACTTGCCTCAGACTTCCAATGATAGAAAGAAATACTAGTCTTAGATAAGTGCTCTTTAGAACAAGAAGTGAATATACATAGTAGTAAAAAAGAATAATAAACACTTTTTGTCATAAACTAGTAAATGAATCTAATTGTTTTGAAACAAAGCTTTTAAAAATTGATATATTAACTAATATCCCACCTTTTTACGCACTCTTGTCAATACGCTATCTGCTATTGTAGTTGCTTTTTTGGCACCTATAGCTAGAGCTTCATCAACTTCATTAAGGTTGTTCATATAATAATTGTAGCGTTCCCTAACTGTAGCAAATTTATCGATAAGTAGCTCGTATAATGCTTGCTTTGCATGACCATACCCATAATTACCACCACGATAATTTTTTCGCATTTCTTCTTGCTGTTCTTCAGTAGCAATAAGTTTATATATAGCAAATAAATTGCAAGTATCTGGATCTTTTGGTTCTTCTAAAGGGGTACTATCAGTCTGAATCGTCATAATCTGTTTACGCAGTTTCTTGTCAGGCAAAAACAGATTGATAATATTGCCTTTTGATTTACTCATTTTGATACCATCGGTTCCAGGGACATACATTGTTTCTTTTTGTACCTGAGCTTCTGGTAATACAAATACCTCACCAACCTGAGCATGTATTCTTGAAGCTACATCACGTGTCATTTCTAGATGTTGTAATTGATCCTTTCCTACAGGAACAATCTCTGCATCATACAATAGAATATCTGCAGCCATTAACATAGGGTAGGTAAATAGACCAGCGTTTACATCCTCTAATCGATCAGCCTTATCCTTAAAAGAGTGAGCAAGGGTAAGTCGTTGATAAGGAAAGAAACAACTTAAGTACCACGATAATTCTGTTACCTGCGGAATATCACTTTGCCTATAAAAAACTGTTTTTTCTATGTCCAATCCACAAGCTAACCAGGTAGCTGCAGTAGAGTAGGTATTCTCCCGTAATACTTTAGCATCTTTAATTTGTGTAAGTGAATGCATATCAGCAATAAACAGAAAGGATTCATTCTGTGGCTGATTTGCCATTTCGATAGCAGGAAGTATGGCTCCTAATAAATTTCCTAGATGCGGAGTCCCTGTACTTTGTACTCCTGTTAGAATTCTGGACATGATAATTTTTCTAATTTCTTGGCAAAGGTAATTTTTTTGTTCACATAGCTCAAACCAATTGTGTATTTTTGGGCAATGCAATTATTAAGGAACATACTTATTCTGTTGTGGCGTATCTGGTTTTATATCCTTATGGGTATTCCAATACTTATTATGTTTCCATTACTATTAGTCCTTTCTTCAACAGAAAAGTTATATCCACAGTTTTTTGTAGTAGCAAGATTTTGGGCAAAAATTGTATTGTATGGATCAGGCTTTATACCTAGAGTAACCAAAGAAGAATCGGTTGATCGCAAGAAGAGCTACATGTTTGTGGCTAATCATGCATCGATGACTGATATCATGTTAATGTTATACTGTGTAAAAAATCCTTTTGTTTTTGTTGGCAAAAAGGAGTTGGCAAAGATTCCGGTTTTTGGATTTTTCTACAAACGAACCTGTATTCTTGTTGATCGTAATAGCCAGCGTAGTCGTAAAGAGGTTTTTGATAGGGCACAGGCCAGATTACATGATGGTACAAGTATCTGTATTTTTCCTGAAGGAGGCGTTCCAGATGATGAATCTATTGTATTAGATCAGTTTAAAGACGGAGCTTTTAGATTAGCTATAGATCACCAGATCCCAATATTACCACTTGCATTTTTTGATAATAAAAAACGATTTTCGTATACCTTCTTTAGTGGCGGTCCTGGTATTATGAGGGCTCGTATTCTTAAAGCAATTCCAACAAAAGGGCTAACACAAGAACAGAAGAAAGAATTGCGCGAACAAACGCGGGATACAATTTTAAGTACTCTGGAATCAGGACCCAGGAATAGCTAAGTCATATATGTGTTTTTCATCCTGGTATTAAAGGGAGATATTTTGTAGCAGTTGGTTTTTATAGTAGTATAGAAATTATCTAATGATTAGTCGCAATTATGAATGAAATATACATTCAGAAAGATGCCGATCCAAAGGTGTCAATAATGATTCAAAGCTTTTGGTGGATTGATAAACAAGGTGATCTTACTATTCAAAGAGAAAAAATTATTCCAGATGGATATCCAGAACTTATTTTTCATTTGGGAGATGCATATAAAACTAATATAAATGGAGTTTGGGAATTACAAGGTAAAGACTTAATTGCGGGTCAGATCAAAAATAGTTTTTTCCTTGAAAATACAGGTGAATCAAAAATGTTTGCTATTAAGATGCAACCATGGGCATTGACCGAACTATTTGATATTGAAATTACGAGTTTAACGGATAAGGTGGTCGAAATCCCTTTAAAAAGTCTAAAAATTCTGAAACCAATTAAAGAAGTGGCTACTAGTTCTCTTTCTTTTGATGAAAAAGTAAAACAAATTGAAAATTGGTTTTTGTTTTGTATTTCTAAATTGAAAAAAAAACCTTTAAAAGGACAAAAGATAGTCGAATTAATTATCAGGAATAATGGAAAACTTAGCTTAAAGGAAATCCAAAATAAAATTGGAATTAGCGAAAGAAGTTTAGAACGTTATTTTAAAGCACACATTGGCTTGTCTCCAAAGTTTTATGTTAGGATTATTAGATTTTCCTATATTTTTAGATTAATTCAGGAAGGTGATATCGATTGGTCGGATATCGTTTTTCAAGCTGGGTTTTATGATCAATCTCATTTCATTAAAAATTTTAAAGAATTTACTGGCGAAGATCCATCTCAATACAAATTCTTTGAAGAAAATATGGCAAATTTATTCTTGAAAAAATAAAGTGTCGGTTTTTTACAATCCTTAAACATACTTAGAAATTAATTTTACAGTATTAAAAAGTAAAATAATGAGGATTATAAAATTAAGTATCATTTTAGTAGTATTCGTTTTGCAACATGTCTATGGACAGAAGATAGAAATGCAAAAAATAAACTTCTTAATCGGAACATGGAAAATAGAAGGGAAAGAGAGTTATGAAACCTGGCAAAATAAGGATGGTAAATTTACTGGAGAATCTTACAAAATAAGAGATGAAAAAAAATATGTTTCTGAAAAGTTAGAGATAAAATTGTTTGATAATAATTTAGTATATATTGCCAAAGTATTCAATCAAAACGAAGGGAAAGGTATTAGATTTATACTAAAACAGTCAGAGAGATATTTATTTTCTTTTGAGAATTTGCAGCATGACTTTCCAAAAAAAATTCAATATAAAATTATTAATAAAGATGAGTTACTTGTATCTGTTCTGGGAGAGCATGATAAAGGATTTTCCTATACTCTAATTCGGGTTCATAGTTCTGGAAAAGAAAATTAACAACTACTCCTTTTGTATGCGTACAAAATCTATTACATTTAAAGTAAGTATTCTGTGAAGAGTACTTAATTATTCGTGAAACAGTTAAAAATATAAAGGATGAAACAAATAAAATGGTTTGATCGGAAATTTGAATTTTCCTTTGAGCAGAATATTTTTCCTTCAATACTAGAGAGATTAGATGGTACTTCATTGCGACTGAATGATAAGATTAATAAAATACCAACAGAACAATTAACCAAACGTAATAATAATAGCTGGTCGATTCAGGAAAATGTAGGGCATTTGATTGATCTTGAACCTATTTGGCAAGGTAGATTAGAAGATATTCTTAGTAATCAAAAATATCTGAGAACCGCTGACTTAGAAAACAGGAAAACTCATTTTGCACAACATAATAAAAAACCAGTTGAACTTTTGTTAAAAGAATTTCAAGATATTCGAAAAAGGACAATAAATAGCTTGAAATTAGTAACAGAAAAACAAGTTTATCAATATGCACTACATCCAAGACTAGAAACGCCAATGCGAACCATGGATCTGTTTCTTTTTGTAGCAGAACATGATGATCACCACCTTGCTAGGATAAGTGAGTTGAATAAATTACTAACAGAGTGAGCAAGAAATTGCTCAAAAAGACACCAATACTCTAGTAGGCATGAGAAGATTTTTAATCCCCAAGAGATTCAGGGATATTGTGTATATGCTTTTTAAAGAGAGTTTTGAATACATAGTTGACTAAACATGTGTTGCTAATTCTGAAACATATGTTTCTATTATATAGGTTGAAACCTTATAGATTTGCATAAAAATTCCGTCATGTTCAAAAAAAATCCCCCCTTCAAGTTAATAGTATTTTTATTTATGTCTGTCAATATATCTGTAACTAGTTGTAGTAGCAATGATGGGAGCGATGTTGAAACAGAAGAGCCCAAGGATAATATAGACCCTACTATAGCATGTATTTCAAATATTAGTGAAGTTGTGGATGCTTCATCAAATGGTAAAGAGGTAACATATACTACACCAGTTGGTTCTGATAACCTACCAGGAGCTGTCACTTCACAAACAAAAGGTTTAGCATCTGGTGAGGTATTCCCAGTTGGAACTACCACAAATACATTTCAAGTAAAGGATGCAGCTGGCAATACGGTATCTTGTAGTTTTGACGTTGTAGTAACAAGAGACGAACCTTCATCAAATGCCCCTTACTTTATAGGGTCTGCTGATCCAGCTCCTTCTGGTAAATCATGGAGTAAAGTAGAAAACTTATCTGATGAGTTTGATGATGGTATTTTTGACGAAAGTAAATGGTTAAACACAGATCCAAAGAGGTGGATTGGGAGAGCTCCAGGGATTTTCAAGAAAAATACAATGACAGAAACTGAAAATAATCTTAGACTAACAGCCTATAAGTTGGATACACCAGAAATGGTAAATGGTAATACATTTACACATGCAGGGTCATATATTGGTTCCAAGGCAGCAGCGCAGGTTGGGTATTATTTTGAATGTAGAATGAAGGCTAATAAAACGTTTATGTCCTCTACATTTTGGTTAATTAATCATAGAAATGAAGGTACAGGTTGCGATAGAAGAGTTACAGAATTAGATATTCAGGAATGTGTAGGACAAGTTACAGCAACTGCAGATTGGGCTTTGCAATTTGATGAAACTATTCACTCTAATACACACAGTAGACAAACTGATTGTCCAGCAACAGGAACAGGATCTGTGGGAGGTAATACCGAAGTAGGAGGGAAAGTATGGTCAGATTATCATATTTATGCCGCTTGGTGGAAAAGTGCTACCGAAATAGAATTTTATTTAGATGGTAAAAAAGTGTATACGGCTATTCCAAAAGCAGATTTTGATTTACCAATGTATTTAAGAATGGTTGTTGAGACATATGACTGGAACCCTGTTCCTTCTGATGGGGGTATGACAGGAACCGAAGAAGAAAGAACAACCTCTTATGATTGGGTAAGAACGTGGGAATTAAAATAAAAAAATTAAAACCAAGCATGTGATACCGAATGCATGTGCTTGTTAACTCCTTAACTTTGAGATGCTATTAAATACTAAGGGTATACATTATTTAATTTGCTTTATGCTCTTATATGTTATTCAACATATCTTCTAAACAGAGTGTAAGGATTGATATATAGATTTAAAAGTTTAAAAAACTAAACCAATTCTCAGGTAAGTTTCACTGAAAACAAGGTAATTTAAGAAAGAAGGAACACTTATTTTTATTCTGAAAACATTGAGACATCTTTTAATTAGAATAAATCAAACTAAGAAATGAACTTACAATATATTTTGCTTGGTTTAATTTTGATAATATCATGCAAATCAAATACGAATAAAGATGAGAAGGAAGAAAAATTGATAGAAGAGTCAAATAAAGAAGAAGAGGTTGCTAAAGAAAATAGTAAAGAATTTATAACCTTTTGTTTTTATCAATTAGATGATAAATATTCGAATGAAAATGATAGTATTAAAATACAAGAATGGATAAAAAAAGAATCCGACATCATAAAAACAGGAAAGCTTAACAGTAATGATTTATTTGATCATAATGCTGGTGGGCCTAACGGTGCAGAATGGAATGCTGGGACTCATATCTATCTGGTAATACAACAGTCACCTTCTTCTGTAGCTGAGAACCCAAAAATATGGATCAATGGAAAACCTTTTTATGATAAAAGCATCTATGAATCAAAAGACCTAAAATGGTTTCTCATCAGAAAAGAATATTGGTATAATCAATTAAGAGATGTAAATTCTGCAGATATCAAAGATTTATATCCTGATCCAGAAATTCAAAACGCCATTAAAAATGAAGAATATGAACCTTATGTTGGACAAGTGCTAAGGTTTGATATTAGTTATGAGAATTTACATCGAATAACCAAATATTTTCATGTAGCTTATGGAGAATGAAATTTTAGATTATGAAAACCAACTATCGATCAGGGTTTTTATTTCTGATTTTGCATGTTTAAGAATTGAGTTTAATTGGTCTCTATTTTGATCAACTCCAAAAGCCAAAATCTGTTCTGTAGGAATGCCTATGAAATCAAAATTTTGTTTAATCGTAGATGAAGCATATTCTTTAACATTATTCGAAGTATTATAATCAAAACCACTTACTATAATTGATAAAGCTTTTTTATTGACACAAAGACCTGTAAATCCGGTTTTGGGGCTAAAAGAAAATGTTTTGTCACTAACGATAATAGCATCTATCCAAGCTTTTACGGTAGCTGGCATTGTAAAATTATAAATTGGAAAAGCCAGTACAATATTGTCAACTTCAAGCACTTGTTCTATGAGTTTATGATGATTCGATAGAATTAAGAGTTCTGTTTCTGAAAAATCTCTTTTGCCTTGATTCCATTGCATTATTAAATTCAAATTTTTTGTTAATAATAAATCAGGTGGGGTTTCGGCTAAATTTAGATGCCTTATTTCTGTTTTTCCTTTAGCTAGTTTCACAAATTCATCAAATAAAATTTTTGTATAAGAGCCTTTTCTGGGAGTGTAATTTATTACTAATGTCTTTGTCATATTTTTATTTTTGAACAAATGTAAATTCAATCAATTAATAATTTTAATTATTTTTGTTTAATTATTTATAATAAATGTTATGATTAACTTGGAGTGGTTGAGAACTTTTAGGGCTATATATGAATGTAAAAATATTACAGAAGCTTCATTAAAATTAAATATGACTCAACCAGGGGTTAGTAAACATTTGTCCGCTCTCGAAAGCCATATTGGCAAAAAGTTGTTTGAAAGGACTACCAGAAAATTAGCACCTACCGAATATGGGAAATTTTTGTATTCACAAGTTAATAATCCATTACAAGAATTAGAGAAGGTAGAGTATTATTCGAATCAAAGAAGAAAAAAAACACGCTCTGCAATAATAATTGGTTGTACTACAGACTTTTTTAATAAAGAACTAATCCATAAAATGTATTCATTTGATATGTACATTGTAACTCATTTTGGGACAGAAAAAGAGCTAATAGAAGCTCTTGAAATAGATAAAGTTCAGTTATTAGTCGGAATAAAAAAACATGGTATTTATGATCATCAATTTGCGTATATAAAAAATGAAGAATTAGAATTAATCTGTTCTAATACTATAGATATTCCAGAAAATATAGAAAATAATGAGCGAGAACTCACCAAATGGTTGCAAAAGCAAACTTGGTTTGTCTATGACAATGATCAGAGTGATATTAATTTTTTTTGGGAGACAAATTTTAACAAGAGTCTCAAAATAATCCCGAGATATATTTTACCTTCTTATCTGGATATAATAGAGGTTTTAAAAAAGAATAATGGGTTTAGTGTAGTTCCTAAACATTTGTTTGAAAAAGAATTAAAAGATAACTTAATTAAGACTCCAATTAATTCTGCTAAAAAATCAGAACAAAAACTATTTTATTCTTATAAACTTAAGAATAGTAACTTGAAAGAAATTAATAAATTCATAGAGGGAATGAAAAACTAGTACTACTACAGAATATCTTGAATTATTAATAAAGGTTTTTTAAGAGAATCATCACAGGTTTTCGGTCTTACCATTATAGTACAGATCTATACAAACACAATAGAGATTGTTTTTATTGAGAACAGGAGTCTAAATAATATTTAGAAAAACGAAAGTCGTTCCTCCCCAGGAACGACTTTGTTCATCATTGCTTATTATGTGTTGCAATAACTACCTAACCAACTAAAAAAGGTTTTGTATAGATCTAAAATTTAAAGCTTACCCCTGTGTAAACTCCAAAATAATAAGGTTTAAAATTACCGGCATTATTATTAAATGCGTTAAATTGATATTTAAAGATGGGTTCGAGATTAATCTCGAACTGATCTGATATTTTATAATCAACACCAAGTCCGATGTTACCTGTAAAACTTAAATCATTAAGATTATTGGCTTCACCAATAGAAGTTTCAAAATCTCCGGCCTCTAGGGAAACCTCGTTATCTTGTAAAAATAATGTGCTAAAACCGCCAATCATATTGACACCAAACTTTTTGTCTACTAAGGAATACTTCATTTCCATAGGAACTTCTATATATGCAATACTCTGATTGATTAATCCAAAATTTTGAGTTTGGTCTAGTGCATTTCTGTTAATATCAAAAGCTTCAATATCTCTTGTGTTTCCAATATCAGAGATAAGAATTGCTCCGGCATTTTCATTATAATTTACACTTTCTAGGTTTTGTCCAACAGCAGAAGGAGCAAAACCAACACCATTTGTATTGTAGCTTAAATCTACCTTACTTACTCCTGAGCGGATACTAAGTTTTTTAGTAATAGCATAAGAAACTTGAACTCCATAACTCATATTTACCTGTCCATTTTTGTTATTGTCAGCAAATTGAGGATCAATCGGAGATCCATCTCCAATAGAATTGTAATATACGGGAGCTATGTTTGGTGAAATATTCCATTTTTTTGAAGATGATGGGGTTTCAACAACCTCTTCTTCTTGATTTACTACATCAAAGATGGACTTTTTACCTTTGTCATCTAGCTGTTCAGATTCTTCAGGAACGGTATTATTTTCTTTATTTCTTTCAGTATTGTTAGTATTCTTTTCGGCTATAGCATCTGTATTTGTTGCATTATTTTGATCTGGAGAGATAAAAGTAGAATGCTCTTTATCAGATTTCATTTCTTTATTTGGAGAGTTAGCAGCAGTAGAGGGCGTAGTCGAATTTTTTTCACGAATTATATCATCTTTTTCAGAACTAAAGGTTTTGCCTTTAGTATTTGTAGGAGTATTTATAGTTTTATTTCTTTCAGAATGATCATTACTTTTTTCGACTATAGCATTAGTGTTTGTTGTATTATTTTGATCTGGAGAGATAAAAGTAGAATGCTCTTTATCAGATTGTATTTCTTTATTTGAAGAGTTAGCAGCAGTAGAAGAAGTAGTCGAAATTTTTTCATGAACGATATCCTCTTTTTCAGAATTAAGAGCTTTGTCTTTAGTAGTTGTGTTTTTTAAAGAATGATCAACTATACGTTGTTCATCATTGGTAGTTGTAAGAGTATTTGTTGCATTATTTTTTACTGATTGTGATTGCTTTTCTTTAGTATCAGCAATAGTTATATTTTCCTTTGTTCCAGAAGGATCAAAATAATTGTTTTGAATTGTTTTGGTATCGTAATCATTTTTTTCTTCACTTTTATCAGAACCAGAGGCTTTTTCTTTTTCTGTATTGACTATTGGTTTTTTATTAGTTGTAGTTGTTTCAAAAGAATCATCAGGAATCTCTTCGACATTGGTTTTAGTTTCAGAATTGGTTATCGTCTGATCTTGTTGTTGGGTGGTGGTATTAAAAGGAAGGTTGCTGATACCAAATATAATAGCAATTAAAGCAGCAATACCTGCAATTCTATACCAAAAAGGAATAAGAAAAACTCTCTTTTTATTTTGGTTTTTCCGGGCTTTTATTTTCTCCCATACTATTTCATCAGGAATAACTTCAAAATCTTTGAATTTTTCCTGAAATAACCGATCTATATTTTTTTTATCATTCATCTTCGTCCTTCAATTGAGCGAACATATGGTTCTTGGTTGGTTTCTAGTTTTTCTTTTAAAATATTTCTTGCTCTGGCAAGGTTAGATTTAGAAGTTCCTATAGATATCTCAAGCATTTCAGCAACCTCCTTATGTGAATACCCATCTAGCACATAAAGATTAAATACCAATCGATATCGATCAGGTAGTTGTTGAATAATTTTAAGAAGATAATCTAATGAAACTTCATCATCGTCAATTTGTACTTCTACTTCTTCAATTTGTTCTTCGTTAATAATATCAAAAACTTTTTGTTTCCGATATTTTTGTAAAGCTGTATTTATAGTTACCCGTTTTATCCACCCTTCAAAAGAACCCTTATTTTTATATTGGGTTATTTTATCAAAAATGGTGATGAAAGCATCTTGCAGGGTATCTTCGGCACTAGAATAATCGTTAGAATATTTTAAGCAAATAGAGAATAACTTGCTACTGTATAGTCTATACAATTGTTCTTGCGCTACCGCATTTCCTTTTTTACATCCCTTTATGAGTTGGTCTAAACTCACTAATAACTTTTTTAGTTTAATTATAATACAGGTACTTCTCTAATTAAAAATTGATTATCTCCATTCTCATCTTTTCCTTGCCAAAATCTAAAAATGTAAGAATCTTCTTCTCCAACCAAAAAGTCGAAAGAAACTTCTACAAGATCTGTCATGTCTAGTTCTTCACAATTCCCTCTGTTAACCACCAAATTGATTACTGATACAGTTCTTTCGTTGGCTAATCTGTCATAATCAAACCCTGCAAAAGAATGACAATTTGATGTTCTAAAATAAGAAACAGTAATTGTATAAATCTCACCACGGTTAAATTGCTCAGGGACCGAAGCATCTTGTACCGTAACTAATTCATAAAAAAAACTAGTTTCATTATCATCATTAGAACACCCTGTAGATACAGCTACAATAAAAAAAATCAATATTATTCTTATCCTTCTCATAATTGGGGTTTCGAGAAATAATACAATTATTCTATTATGTAGATGTAAGTAAGTAAATAAGGTTGCTTAGGTAAGCTTAAATTTACACTTATTTTAATTATATCAGGATATAGTTACCTTTAGACATAAAAAAACCCCGAAACTTCGGGGTTTTTTTATGGTATTAAGAAAGTTTTACTCTTTTACAATTTTTATAGCTTCAATAATTTTCTGTTCGAGCTCTTCCATAAGCTCAGGATTATCATTAAGTAATGCTTTTACCGCATCTCGGCCTTGACCAAGTTTAGTATCCTGATAGCTAAACCAAGAACCACTTTTCTTTATGATTTCATAGTCAACACCAATATCAATGATTTCTCCATTTTTAGAAATACCTTGTCCGTACATGATATCAAACTCTGCAGTTCTAAATGGTGGTGCAACTTTGTTTTTGACTATTTTTACCCGTGTTTTATTTCCTTGTACCTCGCTATTACTATCTTTAATTTGTGTAGAACGGCGAATATCCAAACGAACAGAAGCATAAAACTTTAATGCATTACCACCAGTAGTAGTTTCAGGATTTCCAAACATCACTCCGATTTTTTCACGAAGCTGGTTAATAAAGATTACAGTACAGTTTGTTTTACTAATTGAGCTGGTTAGTTTTCTAAGAGCCTGTGACATTAATCTTGCATGAAGACCCATTTTAGAGTCTCCCATTTCGCCTTCGATTTCACTTTTAGGAGTAAGTGCAGCTACAGAATCGACAACTATGATGTCAATAGCGCCAGAACGAATTAAATTATCCGCAATCTCTAAGGCTTGTTCACCATTGTCTGGTTGAGAAATAATTAAATTTTCAATATCTACACCTAATTTTTCTGCATAAAAACGATCAAAAGCATGTTCAGCATCTATAAATGCTGCGATACCTCCACCTTTTTGTGCTTGAGCTATGGCGTGCAGCGTAAGGGTTGTTTTACCAGAAGATTCTGGTCCATAAATTTCTACAACTCTACCTCTGGGATATCCTCCAACACCTAAAGCTAAGTCCAAACCAAGTGATCCTGTAGGGATAACCTCCACCTCTTGGATGGCACTGTCCCCCATTTTCATTACAGTTCCTTTTCCGTATGCTTTATCTAATTTATCTAAGGTAAGTTTTAGTGCTTTTAATTTTGCGTCTTTTTCTGTACTCATTTGTTGATCAAATATATCGGGATTTGACATTCTATTGTAAACTTTTTGCTAAAGTACTATTTCTTTTTGTAGTTGTGATATGGATTCTAAAATCGTTATTAACAACAGAATATAATGGATTTATATATAATATTTCTAGAATTATAAGAATCATGATATAGTACCTAAAAAGTACTTTTTCTATTATATCACGCAACCTTATATTTTTTTTGCATCTACTATAAAAGCAAATATGAACAAAAGAAGGAGGAAGGTGATCGATGAAATTTCTTAAAAAGGTCGTAAGACATAACCTTAACCACTCTACAATTGCTAGTATTAGTAATTGTAGAGTAGAAGGTGGTTAGCTTCGTTATTATATTGATTTAGATCGTTAAATTAAGTATTAACGAATTGGCCAAAAAAATGCCTTGAATTCTTTTCAAGGCATTTTTTATATTCAGAAAATACAATTTATTGATTTTACATCTATAGAATTATTCTCATATCTAGACTTTCATAATAGATATGTAGTATCCGTTTCATTTTTTTGGACTTGGGTTTTAAAGTTAGATAGGGTTTTTTTATAAAGAGAAAGTAAAGTTGAATCTAGTATTGGACCCTGAGATGAAAATAAAAATTATTTGTACTTTTGTGCGAAATAAATTATTCTTTTTAACTTAAAACGTAGGTATAGCATGCAACTGTACAACAAATTAAGCGCAAAAGAAAGAGCAGCTCTTATCGATGAGGCGGGTACAGACCGACTTACGCTATCTTTCTACGCATACGCAAATATTGGTAATCCAGAAATCTTTAGAAATCACCTTTTTATTCATTGGAATGAACTCGATGTTCTTGGTCGAATTTATGTAGCCAAAGAAGGAATTAATGGGCAGTTATCTGTTCCTGCGCCTAATTTTTTGGCTTTCAAAAAACACTTAGATAGTATTACCTTCCTGGAAAATGTACGTCTTAATATTGCGCGAGAACAAGATGCAAAATCCTTTTTAAAACTGAAAGTAAAAGTGCGTAACAAAATAGTTGCAGATGGTCTTAATGATGATACTTTTGATGTGACTAATAAAGGAGTACATGTAGATGCTTCGGCATTTAATCAACTTATAGAAGATCCAGATACTGTATTGGTTGATATGCGTAATCATTATGAGAGTGAAATCGGACATTTTAAAGGAGCCGTTACACCAGATGTTGATACGTTTAGAGATTCTTTGGATATTATAGAAGAAGATCTTAAAGAACATAAAGAGGATAAAAAACTAGTAATGTACTGCACAGGTGGTATACGATGTGAGAAAGCTAGTGCTTATTATAAACATAAAGGATTCAAAAATGTATTTCAATTAGAAGGAGGAATCATAGAATATGCAAGACAAGTAGAAGCACAAGGTCTGGAAAACAAGTTTTTAGGAAAAAACTTCGTTTTTGATCACAGAAGAGCAGAACGTATATCAGAAGATGTAATTGCTAACTGTCATCAATGTGGAGAGCCATGCGATACTCATGTAAACTGTGATAATGAGGCGTGTCATTTACTATTTATTCAATGTTCAACATGTGCCGAGACCTTTGAAAATTGTTGTTCGACAGAATGCATGGAGATTAATAGATTACCATTCGAAGAACAAAAAGCTCTTAGAAAAGGCAAAGCAAATAGTAATAAAATCTTTAAAAAAGGTCGTTCTGAAGTATTGAAATATAAACAGTAATTGCTAAAATGCAAAAGATACTATGTTGATAATTTTTTTCATAGTATCTTTATCGATTAAGATATTAGATACGGTAATCGTTTCTGATTTTAGTAAGAACCATATTTGTTGTAGTGTTTAAAGCTACAGACAAATTTCAATATAGATAGAAAATATGGGGTGTAGCAGTTGTTCCTCCGGAAATGACGGGCAACCGAAAGGATGTAAGAATAATGGTACTTGCGGTACCGATGGATGTAATAAATTGACGGTTTTTGATTGGTTGTCTAATATGTCGCTCCCTGGTGGGGCAAAACCTTTCTCATGTGTTGAAATTAGATTTAAAAACGGAAGAAAAAATTTTTATAAAAATACAGAGAATCTCTCTCTAAGTATTGGCGACATTGTAGCTACAGAATCTTCGCCAGGTCATGATGTTGGAATAGTTACTCTTACTGGTGAGCTGGTTCGTATCCAGATGAAGAAAAAGAAAGTAGAAGAAGATAGCGAAGATGTTAAGAAAATCTACAGAAAAGCAACTCAAAAAGATATTGATATTTGGCAGAAAGCGCGTGATCGAGAAGAGAGCATGAAAGTTCGTGCACGTGAAATTGCGATTAGATTAGAACTCCAAATGAAAATTTCTGATATCGAATTTCAAGGAGACGGATCTAAGGCTACTTTTTATTATACTGCAGAAGAACGTGTAGATTTCAGGCAATTGATTAAAGAATTTGCCCATGAATTTAGCACAAGAATAGAAATGCGTCAGGTAGGTTTTAGACAAGAAGCAGCTCGATTAGGGGGTATTGGTTCTTGTGGGAGAGAGCTTTGTTGCTCAACATGGCTTACCGATTTTAGATCAGTAAATACTAGTGCAGCGAGATACCAACAATTGTCTTTAAATCCACAAAAACTGGCAGGTCAATGTGGAAAATTAAAATGCTGTCTTAACTACGAGTTAGATGCTTATATCGATGCATTGAATAGTTTTCCTAAAACTGAAACAAAACTCAAGACAGAAAAAGGAACAGCAGTATGTCAGAAAATCGACATTTTTAAAGGAGTATTGTGGTATGCTTATGAAGGAGAATGGATGAATTGGCATAAAATAACTGCAGAAGATGTAAATGAAATTATTGCATCTAATATAAATAACGAAAAAGTAGCAAGTCTGGAAGATTTTGCTTCTGAACTTATAGAGGATACTAAAACAGATTTTGAGAACGTTGTAGGACAGGATAGTCTAACGAGATTTGATCAACCTAAACGTAGTAATAGAAGAAGAAATCGTAATAAAAGGAAAAATAAAAAAAGAGGATCTTCAGAAAAACAAACTGTAGCTTCAAATAAATCAAAAGCGGGAAATTCTGAAAACAAAAACTCAAATAAATCAAACAATCAACCTAATAAAAAACGTAGGTCTAGGAATAAAAACAATGGTAAATCTTAGATTTTTTTTAATAGTTTTTATTATAATTGGAATAGTTTCTTGTGATGACAAGCAGGTTTTTGATGAATATCAAACCGTAGCGGATGCATGGGAGATAAATGAGAAGGTAAGTTTTACAATACCAGAACTCGATTCTCTACAAGACTATAATTTGTTTATTAATGTTCGTAATAATAACTCTTACAGATATAGCAATTTATTTTTGATCAGTGAGATGAAATTTCCTAATGGAAAAGTAATCACTGACACTTTAGAATATCGTTTGGCTGCGCCAGATGGACAATGGTTAGGCACTGGCTTTTCTGAACTTAAAGAGAATAAATTATGGTACAAGGAAAAAGTAAAGTTTAAAGAACAAGGACAATATATGATAACGTTACAGCATGCTATGAGAAAGAATGGTGAAGTAAATGGCATAACATCGTTAGAAGGAATAACAGATATTGGATTTAGAATAGAATACGCGCAAAACCCTTAGGATATGGCAAAGGCAACACCCAAGTCGACAAAAAAAAGAAAAAAGACTCCAGCAAATAATACCATAAAATTTATAAAAGGATTCTGGATACTATTTGGATCAGGGATATTTTTAGTTATATTATTATTCCTTTTTGCGAGTTGGGGAGTATTTGGTGAGATGCCAACATTTGAGGACTTAGAAAACCCACAAAATGACTTAGCAACTCAGATTATTTCTTCTGATGGGGTGCAAATAGGAACTTTTTTTGATGAAAACCGTACTCCTGTAAATTATAATGATTTACCCGAACATTTGGTAAACGCATTGGTAGCTACAGAAGATGCAAGGTATTATAGTCATTCTGGTATCGACGGTAGAGGTACAGTAAGAGCATTTGTCTTTTTGGGAACCAAAGGTGGAGCAAGTACAATATCACAGCAATTGGCTAAACAATTATTTACAGGAGGGTCTAGAAATATATGGGAGCGAATCACGCAAAAACTTAAAGAATGGGTGATAGCTACCCGCCTAGAGAGACAGTATACTAAAAATGAGATTATTGCTATGTATCTCAACAAGTATGATTTTCTTAATCAGGCCATAGGGATAAGTTCTGCATCTAGAATTTATTTTGGTAAAACACTAAAAGATCTTAAAATAGAAGAAGCTGCTGTATTAGTAGGAATGCTAAAAAATTCATCTTTATACAATCCATTACGCAGACCTGAACTGGTAAGAGATAGAAGGAATACTGTACTTGGACAAATGTATAAATACGGTTATATCGGCGAAAAAGAAAAAAATGCTTTGCAAGAATTACCATTACAATTAGAGTATTCTCCAGAAGGCCATAAAGATGGAACAGCACAGTATTTTAGAGAATATGTGAGAAGTTGGATGGCAAACTGGGTAAAAGAGAACCCTAAAGGAGAAAATGAAGAAGGAGATCCAGAGTATTATGATATCTATAGAGATGGTTTACGAATTAATGTAACTATAGATTCTCGTATGCAAAAATATGCAGAAGCAGCAGTGCAAGAACATATGTCTAATCTTCAAAAAGAGTTTGATAAGCAAGAGAAGAAAAACAAAACTACTCCGTTTAGAAACATTACAGAGGCAGAGAAAGAGTCAATTCTCAAAAGAGCGATTAAAAGTTCTGCAAGAAGAAAGAAAATGCTTAGTGCTGGTAAAAGTGAGAAAGAAATCAATGCATCTTTTGACATAAAGACAGAGATGACCATATTTAGCTGGAAAGGTGATATTGATACCATTATGACCCCGAGAGATTCAATTTTATACTATAAAAAATTCTTACGATCTGGGTTAATGTCAATGGAGCCACAAACGGGGCATGTTAAAGCTTGGGTAGGAGGGGTTAACTATACACATTTTCAATATGATCATGTGTACCAGGGGGCACGTCAGGTTGGATCTACATTTAAGCCTTTTGTGTATGCTACGGCAATAGATCAGCTTAAACTTTCTCCTTGTGATACACTACCATTGTCACAAATAACTATTTCGGCAGGTAGTCATGGAGTTACAGAAGATTGGACTCCTAAAAATAGCGATGGAGAATATACAGGATACCTAAGCCTTAAATCTGCTTTAGCAAAATCTGTGAATACAATTTCTGCGCGCTTAATGGATAAAATAGGTCCAGAACCTATTGCCCGGTTAGCCACAAAAATGGGAGTAAAATCGCCAATTACACCAGTCGCTTCGATTGCACTAGGATCGGTAGATTTAAAATTATCAGAAATGGTAGGCGCCTACAGCACCTTTGCAAATCAGGGAATTTATACTAAACCTGTTACGATTACCAGTATTGAAGATAAAAATGGGGCAATATTGTATCAATTTGTTCCAGAAACCAAAGATGTAATTAGTAAAGAAGCAGCCTATGTTACTATTAATTTAATGGAAGGAGTTACACATTCAGGCTCAGGAGTGCGTTTACGAACAGGAGCTTCTTCAAGATATGATTTAAAAAATGTAGTTACTGGACATCCCTATCAATTCACAAATCCAATTGCAGGTAAGACAGGAACGACCCAAAACCAAAGTGATGGTTGGTTTATGGGAATTGTTCCAAACTTGGTTACAGGAGTATGGGTTGGTGCAGATGATAGAGCAACACATTTTCAGACTACCAAATTCGGACAAGGAGCTACAATGGCATTGCCAATCTGGGGATTGTATATGAAAAAATGCTATACAGATAAGACTTTGGAGGTTTCTACAGGTGCATTTCCTAAGCCAGAAGAACTAACTATTGAAGTAGATTGTAAAGTCTTTAGAGAGAGTAATATTCAAGATGAAAATATAGATGAGTTTAGTATGTAAAGAGGACTTTGTTCATCGATTAAATTATTCATAAAACTATCTTATTTCAAACGATCTAATCCTATTTTTTTAGTACTTTTAGTCTGCTAAAATTAGAACATTATGATTCGTAAAACGGTACCCAATGTTACCGAAGCTTTGACAGGAGTCAAAGATGATATGACCTTTATGTTGGGAGGGTTTGGGTTATGTGGTATTCCAGAAAATGCTATCGCAGAACTTGTAAAACTCAATATTAAAGGACTTACTTGTATATCAAATAATGCAGGAGTAGATGATTTTGGATTAGGGCTTTTACTTCAGAAAAAGCAAATCAACAAAATGATTTCTTCCTATGTTGGAGAAAACGATGAATTTGAACGACAAATGCTAAGTGGAGAATTGGATGTAGAACTTATCCCACAAGGAACACTGGCAGAACGATGTCGTGCTGCACAAGGCGGGTTTCCTGCATTTTATACTCCAGCAGGTTACGGTACCGAAGTAGCAGAAGGAAAAGAAACAAGAGAGTTTAATGGTAAAATGTATGTGTTAGAACATGCATTTAAAGCTGATTTTGCATTTGTAAAAGCATGGAAGGGAGATGAAGCGGGAAACCTTATTTTTAAAGGAACCGCTAGAAATTTTAACCCTTGTATGTGTGGAGCGGCAAAGATAACCGTAGCCGAAGTAGAAGAATTAGTTCCTGCAGGAAGTCTTAACCCTGATGAAATACATATCCCTGGGATATTTGTACAACGAATCTTTCAAGGAAAAGACTACGAAAAAAGAATAGAACAACGTACAGTGCGTACAAGAGAATAATTTTTGATATTTTAAATTTTTAAACACATAAATCATGGCGGTATTACGATTAGGAGATGAGGCACCAAACTTTGATGCACAAACTACAGAAGGTGAAATTAATTTTCATAACTGGTTAGGGGATAACTGGGGAATTCTTTTTTCGCATCCAGCAGATTACACCCCTGTTTGTACAACAGAATTAGGAACGGTAGCAAAATATACAGAAGAATTTAATAAGCGTAATGTAAAAGTGGCGGCGTTAAGTGTTGATGGTGTAGAATCTCATCATGGATGGATAAAAGATATTAATGAGACACAACATACTACAGTTAATTTTCCGATTATAGCTGATGAGGATAGAAAAGTATCAGAGCTGTATGATATGATCCATCCTAATGCAGATAGCCAATTAACGGTGCGATCTGTTTTTGTAATAGGACCAGATAAGAAAATTAAACTTACTATTACTTATCCGGCATCTACAGGTAGAAATTTTGATGAATTATTACGCGTTATAGATTCACTTCAATTAACAGCATATCATAAAGTGGCAACTCCAGCAAATTGGAATCACGGAGAGGATTGTGTTATTGTTCCTTCTGTAACTAATGAAGAAATCCCTAATCTATTTCCTAAAGGACATAAAGAAATCAAACCATATCTTAGGATGACACCACAGCCTAATTTGAATTAATCAAAACTTTTATATGAAGCTAGAATTTACGTGTTCACAATGTAAAATTCAGAACAAATTCGTTCCAGTCGTTTCTACAAGAGGACAATTACAAATGCAAGTTGGGGATGAGGTTGAGGTTGAGTGTAAGTATTGTAATAGAAAAGATAAAAAACATATTAATAGAATTGATGCAGTGGTAGATAATAAAAAGATTTTGATTGTATTCATTATAAGTATAGTGATTTCGGTTGTTTTATTTTTTATGTTTGGACTGATAGGATCTTTGGTAATATCATTACCTATATTAATGTGGATTCAGGAAGGTAAATCAACAAGTGATTTTAATTCATATAAGATTAGAAGAAAATAGATATGCTTGATAAAAACGGAATAGCAAAACGTATCGCTAAAGAGCTTAAAGACAAATATTTTGTTAATTTAGGAATCGGTATACCAACGCTGGTGGCAAATTATATACCACAAGGTATTGAAGTCGAGTTTCAGAGTGAGAACGGAGTTTTAGGAATGGGACCTTTTCCATTTGAGGGAGAGGAAGATGCAGATGTCATTAATGCTGGAAAACAAACCATTACTACTATGCCTGGTGCATCATTTTTTGATTCGGCTATGAGTTTTAGTATGATTAGAGGTCAGCATGTAGATCTGACCATCCTGGGAGCAATGGAAGTTGCTGAAAACGGAGATATTGCAAATTGGAAAATCCCTGGTAAAATGGTAAAAGGAATGGGAGGAGCAATGGATCTAGTCGCAAGTGCAGAGAACATTATTGTGGCCATGATGCATACCAATAGGGCAGGAGAATCTAAATTACTTAAAAGATGCTCGCTTCCTCTTACTGGAGTAGGTTGTGTAAAAAAAATAGTCACTAATTTGGGTTTTCTTGAAGTGACCAATGACGGTTTTACACTTTTAGAAAGAGCCCCTGGAGTTTCTGTTGAAGATATTAAAAATGCAACCGAAGGAAATCTCATAATTAAAGGAGATATTCCTGAAATGATATTGGATTGATTTAATCTAATTCTTTTGATATCCTAACGAATAATAATTAAAGGTTTACGGATAATAAATTAATAAAAGAAACGTTTGGTATAAAACAGTACCAAATTTCCCTTCTTTGAAAGAAAAATACTACACTTTCAATGGTTTTTCTATTGTCTTAAACCTTTACTTTAACCTGTAAAAACAAGCTTCACAACCTTAAATGTTAAAATTTTAGGTATTTTGTCGATTTATTACGTATTTAAACGCTATTATTGAAAATAATTTGCATATTAGTGTCCCCTTAAAAAAGAATGCCCCCTATTAACATTGTTTTTTGAGATTAAAATAAATTATTAACCCACACAAGTTTCCCCTATTATGAAAAAGCGTATTAATCGTATACAGAGATCAGTTAGACCCACAATGGAATTGATTTCTAATTGTATGTATGTTGCGAAGAAAGTATTTTTGTTGATGTGATTTTTTGTTGTTAATCAGTCGCAACCTCCCCAAGTCGCGATGAATTAAACCTGTTAGACTTACGTAGCTTAACAGGTTTTTTTATTTCGACCGATTAGATGATTACAACGCTTAAAAATTTATGAAGTTCAGATAGAGAATAGTTTCTAAAAGTATCAAAATAACCTTAATTCAGTATAGTTCAAATACCTAATAAGGTAATTGATGTATAAAAAAACTAGCAAATCAACTTATATTTATCCTATAAATAAAACGAGTTTTTAGACGAACTAACATTAACAATACATCAAGCTCAATTAATTTTTTCAAATATTGAATACTATACTATTAGGTTTTGCAATTCTTGCAAGTGGAATTATAGGATATTTTATCAGTATCTCATTGGTCACCACTCCTTTTTATAAAAATCGCGCAAATAACTATCTCTCTCTGTCATTGTTCTTGCTAACAAGTTTGACTTTGTTAGGGTGGTTTAACATAGAAGATACGGTTTTAGAATTTTTAAACAATCCTGTGTTGGAGTACCTGGTAGGAGTTACTCTATTTACCTATTTTCTAATTCAAATTGAACATAAGTACCTTAAACAAAGCTGGTATAAATGGCTTTATCTTCCTTTTATTGGCGCTTTGATTATAGAGACTATTCTTTATTTAGATACTATTTTTAACTTCTATAATTCAGATTTTGTTGATCTGCAATTTCATATTATGGATAATGGATCATTTTTCTTTAATGTTTTTTTGATCTTTTGGGGGAGGAAATTAATAAAAGGTTCTAAGATTATTTCAGAAGATAAAAAGCGTTGGTTGTTAAGATTAAACCTTTTTATGATATACATTATTATTATGTGGTTGTTGTCTACCATAGAATTCTATGTATTTGATTCAGAATATGCTACAAGTTTTCTATGGGTACTGCTTTCTTTTTTATCATGGTGGGTGTTGTATTACGGAGTGTTCAGACTACAATTAGTAGTACAAAAAGACGAAATACACCAATATTTAGTTTCAAAAACGACAAATAGTATTAAGACAAAAAAGAAAATAAACGAAATTAAAGTTTCCAAAATTTATAATCGGCAAAACCAAAAGTGCAAAAAAAATCGCTAATGCACGCAACTTTTTTGATAGATTATTTTGATGAAAAAACCACTCATATAGAGTGGTTTTTAAATATCATTTAAACACTATTTAAATCATGTTGTCGTGGTAGTCTGGAGATTCCTATGAAATTGACCCGGGTATTCCTGTTTAAATAGAGCATAGCAAAACAGTTCCCAAAAGCGTGTTTATTTCAGTGTTAAAATTACGATTTTTTTCTTTTTCTTCTCATCGACTCTCCT
>NZ_VLNR01000068.1 GCF_007489275.1 Aquimarina algiphila | reverse complement strand
AGGGATTTAAAAATAGAATCTTATCAAAGATCACAGCAATGACCATTATTCAATATATCAATAGGTTTGAATTCAACAGAAATATAAACAACCTAAAAATTAATATTAACTAAATGCACAACGGGTTACTATATTATAAAAAGGCATTATCCGTCCAACAAAATGTAGATCCAAAAAATTATAATGAAATATTTACATCATATAGCTGTATAGGTACTGCTTATACAAAACTTTCAAATTATAAAATGGCATTAGTATATCATGAAAAAGCTCTAATTGTTGGACGAAAAGCTTTTGCTGCTGATCATATAAGTATAGGGTTGATTCATAATAAGATAGGTAATGTTTATCAGTATTTAAGACAATATGATAAAGCTCTTTTTAACTATAGAAAAGATTTGGAAATAATAATTAAAAACTTTGGGAATAAACATTATTATGTAGGTCTTAGTTACATGAATATTGGAATAGTATATGTAGATTTAATGCAATACGATACTGCTTTTGATTATTATAAAAAAGCTTTATTAATCTTTGATAAAGAAGAAAGGTTAGATGGTTTGTTATATTTATATAATAATATAGGAAACCTTTTGATTCAAAAAGGGGAATATGATAAAGCTTTACTATATAATAACAAAAGTTTAGATATTGGACTTAAAATATATGATAGATATCATGAAGATATGGCTGTTTTGTATATGAATTCTGGTGATATTTTTCATTCTAAAAGTAATTATAAAAGAGCACTATATTATTATGATAAGGCTTTATTAATTTTTAAAGAAATATTTGGAGAAAACCATTTTAGACTTAAAGAAATATTTAATAGAATCGGAAATGCCTATTCGAAAAAGAAAGAGTACAATACTGCATTAAAATATTATAAAAAAGCTTTAAAGATAAATAAATATCTTTTTGAAAATAATGGCCCTGAAATTACAAATTCTTACATACAAATAGGAAGGCTCTATTTTAAACAGGATATGTATGAAAAAGCATTGTTGTTTTTTGAAAAAGGATTGGATATTCTGCAAAATATAAATAGTGATGAATATTTACTTACTTCTGAATCTTATTTTAATATAGCTAAGATTTTTCATAAACAAGAGCAGTATGAAAAAGCGATAACATATTATGATAGAGCATTATTAACACATGTCAAAAATAAGGGAGTAAGTGATTTTAGAAATGCATTTGATCCAAATCAATATTATAACTTACAAAGTATATTGAAAATATTGAAAGGAAAAGCTCAAACGCTACAATCACAATTTCTTAAAAATAACGATTTTAAATACCTTGATCAAGGTATTGCTATTTATAAAAATGCAGATAAGGTTGTTAATGAAATACGACAATCCTACCAAAACTATGAAGACAAGGTGTCTTTTGCTAAACAAGCCAAAGAGTTATATAAAGATGCTATTAATGCACATTTATTATCATACAAGAAAACTCATAATCAACAGGATTTAGAAGAAGCTTTTTATTATGCTGAAAAAAGTAAAGCAAATATCTTAAAGGAGTTATTAAATGATACTTATGCTAAAGGTTTTGCAGGTTTACCAGAAGAAATAATTGAGGTGGGTAAAATTCTAAAAACAAATAGAGCATTTTATCAAGGGCAAATTATAGAGCAATTATCTAGCGAATCAATTGATACTATAAAAATTAATGATTATGAAAATAAATTATTCGATCTTAACAGAAAAGAAGATTCATTAACTCATATATTAGAAACAAAATATCCCAAGTACTATCAACTCAAATATCAAAATGAGGTCATTCATGTTGATGATATTCAACAAAAATTAGATGTAAAAACGACTTTGTTAGAATTTTTCACATCAGATAGTACCTCATATGTATTTATTGTGTCTAAGAATAATATATATGTCCAAGAATTACAAACTCCGGGACTGGAAAAACGGATTAAGGAATTTCATGAAAGTATTACCTCAATAGACTTACAAAACTATAAAAAACAATCACAACACTTATATAATGAACTGATAAAACCAGTAGAAGATAAGTTTTTAGGAGATCAACTTATTATTATTCCAGATGGTTCCTTATGGCATCTTAATTTTGAATTGTTATTGACTCAAAAGGATGATACTAATAATCCAGCATTGCTATCCTATCTATTAAATAAATATGCCATTACCTATGCGAATTCTTCAAATCTATTGTTTAATTCGTTTAAAAATGAAGATGCTTCCAATCTAGAAATACGTCGAGAATGTCTTGCTTTTTCTTTTTCTGATAGTACACAAATTACAGAAACAAATACTATACGCTTACTTACCTTGAGAGATGCAGGAGGTGATTTACCCGGTACACGTAGAGAAATTAAAGCTATTTCTGATATTGTAGATGGTCAATATTATTATGGATCACAAGCAATTGAAGCTAATTTTAAAGAAAATGCAAGCAGATATAATATTCTTCATCTTGCATTGCATGGAGAAGTGGATAATGATCGCCCTGAAAACTCTAAACTTTATTTCACAAAAAGTAAAGATACAATAGAAGATAATTTACTTTATAGCCATGAAATATTTGCATTAAATATTCCTGCAGAACTTACCGTACTTAGCGCTTGTAAAACAGGTACGGGCAAAATAGCTAGAGGAGAAGGTATTATGAGTTTGGGTAATGCATTTCAATACGCTGGTACGAAAAGTTTGTTGTTGACAAGTTGGGATGTTTCTGATCAAACCACTCCAGAGTTGATGAAGTTTTTTTATGCTAATCTTAAGGAGGGAATGAACAAGGCTAAAGCTTTGCAGCAAGCAAAGTTACAATATCTTGCTTCTGCAAATATTAATCGTTTAGATCCTTTTTATTGGGGAGGGTTCTATCTTGTTGGAGATTCTTCTCCAATTCCTTTCAAGAATAACACAACCTTGTATTGGGTTTTAGGAGTAATCATGTTCGTTATTTTACTATTCTTATTTTTCTGGTATAGAAGAAAAATAAAGAATTAGACTATGTTTTTCTCACTAATAACTTCAATTAGTTATAATACCAAAAAAGTTAATTTAAGAGTTTAAAAACCAAAATATTGATTGTATATTCGCAATCGGTTTTAAGGATAAAACCATAAACGAAATATGAGCTAAATTCCCCAATAGCAAATAGTACATATTTCTTTATTTCCCCCAGTTTTTTAGATGCAAGTTATATTCCAGAATTGTTTTTGGGATGTTTTTGTATGATTAATAATAGCAATAGGATATGTAAGAGATTGTAATTCTTTTATTTCACTTTTTAACAAATGCTTTATACATTTGTTTGGTTTAATATTAGAGTTCTCTATATAACCCACTAAACTTTATAAAGGTGTATAAATTTTTTATTAAAAGAATTCTTGATTTTAGTATTGCACTGGTATCACTACTTCTTATTTCACCTGTTTTGTTACCATTGATCTTTTTCCTGGCAATTGCCAATGGAGGTAAACCTTTTTTTATTCAAAGAAGACCTGGTAAAAAAGAAAAGATTTTTAGTATCGTAAAGTTTAAAACGATGAACGATAAAAAAGATGCTGAAGGGAATTTGTTACCAGATAAAGATAGAATTACGAAGATTGGAGCATTTGTTAGAAAAACATCTTTGGATGAAATTCCTCAATTGTTCAATGTAGTATTGGGACAAATGTCGTTAATAGGGCCTCGCCCTTTGATTATAGCCTATCTCCCGGTATATAATGAAGTTCAAAAAAAACGACATAATGTAAGACCTGGGATTACAGGATGGGCCCAGGTTAATGGAAGAAATTCTATAACATGGAAAAAGAAATTTGAATATGATGTATGGTATGTAGAAAACTATAATTTTTTGTTAGATCTAAAAATAATAGGATTAACACTAAAAAAAGTAATACAAAAAGAAGATGTAAATCTATCAAATGATCTGACATCAGAATATTTTGACGGTACAAACTAGTTATATTTCTTAGAAATAATAGATGAGTAAAAATTTAGAGATAGTTGCGATAACCAAAAAAATGCTAAGAGAAGGTATTGATCAAAATACCTATTGGAAAGGAGATCTTACTCCTTTACCAAAAAGTAAAGCATTATGGTTGGTTTCAAATACACGGATAAAAGAAGATGAGTATTGTGGTGTTATCGGGTATGAGGATAATAAAATGATCTCTTTTGTTTTTATGTTTCCCGATTTATTGAATAATGGGAGCAATGAACCATCAAAAGTATATTGGATGATATCCTGGTGGGTACACAAAGAGTATAAGGATACGGTTCTGGGAACCTATATTTATAATGAAGCTGTTAACTTAACGGGGAAACAAATACTTATAAAATCTTATGCAGAGAATGTAACTACATTTTATGAGAAACAACCTTTTACTATAATCTCATCAAGATTAAGACATACGATCTTTTTCAGTTTAGATGCATCAATGCTCATTGGACGATTTAGATTCTTAAAATCATTTAAGTTTATTTTGGATAGAGTTGATAATACTGTAGCATCATGTATTAGACTATTAAATGGACCTAAGGCTAGAAAAAGAACTAAAATGCTTTCTTATGATTATATGAATCAGTTAGATGATGCTACCTGGGAGTTTATAGCTCCACTTTGCAAAGATGATTTGATCTATAAAACAAAGGAGTATGTGAATTGGCAGATTAATGCTATGCAGTATATGCAAACTCCTATTGCAACTAAACATCCCTATACATCGTTACAAACAGGAACCAGTAATAATATCTATATTCATAATCTTAAGATTATGAAAGGAGATCAAATCATTGGATTTTTATCCTACATCATAAATTATAATGAATTTAATGTCAAATACTTCCTGGTAAAAGAGGAGGAGTATTATGATATATGTATAGATGCATTGATGGATAATTTTATTAAAAAGAAAAGAAAATTCATTTTCACAGATGATACCAAGTTATCAGATTGTATAACAAAAAGATATAGTACTATTTTTACGCATCGAGTGACAAAAAAAGGATTAGCTCATGATGATACCAAACTGGATTTTGAAAATTCGGATATATTAAACAGAGATGGTCATTTTTATTAATGAAATTGTGTTTTGATAATATATTTATAAGTAAACAAATTATAATTTAAAATAATCATATAAAAATATAGGGGTGAATACCCCAAAAAAAGTCTTAAAAAAGTATATATTTTTGTCAATACAATTAAATGTATAGCGCAGAATAAATTGTTTAATATATAAGATGAAATTTGTAAAAAAACTACAAGAATCAATAGAGAATCACTCAACAGGTAATGTGTTATGTATTAACAATACGTTCTATACATATAAGGATTTTGCTGTAGAGATATCCAAGATTAGATCTGCAATTGCAAATACAGTGGCAGAATCTGAAAAACTTATTGGATTAGTTACCAATGATGACCTGCAAACATATGCAAGTATTATTGCTCTTTGGTTTGAAGGAAAAGCATATGTTCCTGTAAACCCTTCTACTCCTATAGAAAGAAATACAAAGGTTTTTGAATTAACAGAAACAAAATACGTTATTGATTCTTCAAAAACTTCGATATATAAGAATCAAACTGTTATACCTTCATCTACATTAGAGAATACAGAAATTAATTTGGAACCAAAGGAGGTTTCTGGGGATGACTTAGCATATATTTTATTTACATCGGGCACTACGGGGCTTCCAAAAGGAGTGCCTATTACTTTTGATAATGTACAGGGATTAGTGAACGCCATTGATGCTGAACCAGAGTTTAATTTGGTTTCGTCGGATAGATGCTTACAAATGTTTGAACTTACTTTTGACTTCTCAGTGGTTACCTACTTGTTTCCAATATTGGGAGGCGCATGTATGTATACCATACCCAAAAGTGCAATAAAGTATTTCTATATTTTTAAATTGATTAAAGAGCAGAAACTTACGGTACTTACTATGGTTCCTTCGATTATCAATTATTTACGCCCTTATTTCCCAGAGATTAATGCTCCCGATGTTAGGTATTGTAGTTTTGGAGGGGGAGCTTTACATAGCGACATCGCAAGAGAGTGGAGTGATTGTCTGCCCAATTGTAAAATATTTAATTACTATGGACCAACAGAATTTACAGTATACAGTGGTTTTTATCCATACCATAAAGAAACGGATCAGAAAGCGCATAATGGTATTATCGCAATCGGAACTCCACAAAAAGATACATTATACCTTGTTGTAAACGAAAATAATGAGGAAGTGCCCACTGGTGTCACAGGAGAATTATGTTTGGGTGGTCCACAAATAACACCCGGATATTGGAAAAATGAAGAACGAAATGCAATTAGTTTTTTTACAAGAGAAGAGAAAGGAAAGCAAGAACGTTATTATAAAACAGGTGACCTTTGTTTCAAGGATGAAGAAGGAGATTTTTTGTATGTAGGAAGAGCAGATTTTCAGGTAAAAATAAGAGGATATAGAGTAGAACTGGCAGAAATTGAATTTCATGCTAAATCAAAATCTCCCAAGAAGGTAAATATGGTAGCATTAGATATTACCAATAATTTGGGTAATGCCGAGCTAGGTTTGGCTATTGAATCTGATGAATTTGATACTGCTGATATATTTGAATATATGAAAACAAAAATGCCGGATTATATGGTTCCCGGACATGTGAGATTTGTTAAAGAATTTCCGCATAGTATTAATGGAAAGATTAACAGGAAAGAATTAAGAACGTATTTTGACATAAATTAAATAGCCTATAAATGAATAAAGAAGAAATTTTCTCTAAAGTAAAAGAAGCTTTTGTAACAGTATTAGAACACGATAATTTTCAACTTACAGATACAACTACAGCTGATGATGTTGATGGTTGGGAATCGATTACACATATGATGATCATATCAGAGGTAGAGAAATCTTTTGGTATTAAGTTTAAATTAATGGACTTAATGAATATGAATAATGTTGGAGATTTGATCAGAACGATTGAATCTGAACTATAATTTTTTTGAAAGAACGATTATGTATAATCCGTATATTAAAAGAGTATTCGATTTTTTTCTTTCTCTTTCAGGTGTTCTCTTATTGTCACCATTTATAATCATACTCGTTTTAATATTATTTGTGGTTAATAAAGGAAAGCCATTTTTTTTGCAACAAAGACCAGGAAAAAATGGAAAGCTTTTTAAAATTATTAAGTTTAAAACCATGTCTGACCTCAAGTCAGATGAGAAAGATGTTCATAATGTGTCTCGAATAACGAAGGTGGGAGCTTTTATAAGAAAATATTCATTAGATGAGATTTTACAGCTTATCAATGTATTAAAAGGAGATATGAGTTTAATAGGTCCAAGACCACTTTTGGTGGAATACTTACCTTTGTATAACGATATACAGAAAAAAAGACACAATGTAAGACCCGGAATAACAGGATGGGCTCAGGTAAAAGGAAGGAATACAATATCATGGATTCAAAAATTTGAATACGATGTATGGTATGTAGAAAACATAAGTTTTATGTTAGATGTTAAAATTTTGTTTTTGACCTTGCAAAAAGTAGTAAAGAAAGAGGGGGTAAATGTTGATCAGAATACTATTATGCCTGCTTGGAAAGGAAATAACCAATGAAAATAATAAACATTTTATATCGTTTTTATTAACAAACTAGAATTCACAAAACCAACAAATCAACTTAACTATAGTAATGAGGAAAATGGAAATAGCTGGAAAATCTAATAAAATAAGGATTTATGGAGCTGGCGGTCATTCTCAGGTAATACGAGAGGTATTAGAAGAGAATGGTTATGAAGTAACCGAAACTTTTGATGACAAGCCTTCTGGTCGACATTATGCATCAAAAAATGTAACTTCTGGAGCTAGAGGAAATCTAAAAGAATTTCCGCATGAAGGACATCCTGTAATTGTTGCAGTAGGTATTAATGCCGAAAGAGCAGAGATTGCGGGATTTCTTAAAAGTGATTTTGAAAAAGCGATACATCAATCCGCAATTATAGCGCCCACTGCAAAAATAGGAGAAGGTACTGTAGTCTTTGCAGGAGCAATCATTCAGCCAAATACTGTGATCGGAAAACATGTAATCATTAACACTGCAGCAAGTATCGATCATGATAATGTTATAGGAGATTATGCCCATATTTCACCTAAAGCTGCATTATGCGGTCATGTAGAAGTGGGAGAAGGTTCTCATGTTGGTGTTGGAGCCGTAGTAATACCAAAAGTAAAGATTGGGAAATGGTGTACTATAGGAGCCGGAACAGTAGTGTTAAAAGATGTGCCGGATTATTCTACTGTAGTAGGTAACCCAGGTAAAATAATTAAAACAAAACAACCGGAAATGTCGCTTAATAATACGCCCAAATCATCTGATGTTACATTCATTGGTTCTGGTATTTCGTCATCTTTTACTATTCTACACTTTTTGGATTTGATAGAAGGTAGTAAAGACCAGAGAAAGATAAATATTAATATTATTGATAAATATGAAGAATTTCATACTGGTATCCCATACGGGGGGCGATCAGGGTTTTCTGTACATTTAATAACCTCTCTAAAAAACTTTCTTCCAGAACCAGAACTAGGAAAGTTTATTAGATGGCTTAATAATAATAAGAATTGGTTAATTGATGAGTTAAAAAAAGATGGAGGGCAATTGTCCCTGGAGTGGATATCTACACATGCTGCGAAAATAGAAAATAACGAATGGGAAGATCTATTTATTCCTCGTCGTTTTTTTGGATGGTATATAAATGAAAAAGTAAAAACGAGATTAGAAGACTTTAAAATACAAGGGTTAATTAATGTTAATTATATTAACCAAGAAGTGGTAGATCTAGAAAAGACAGAGCATAGTTATATCGTATCCTTAAAGGATAAAAAAACGATAGTATCAGAGAAAGTAATTCTTTCTGTTGGATCTCTTCCTGTAAATCATCTTTGGAAGAATGAAGATTTGATAGAAGAAGATAATATGCTCTTTATTAATGATCCTTACAAGCCCGAGCTAAAAAAGACGCTAAATAAAATAGGAAGTTTTCTTGAGAAAAAACCAAGTCAAAAAGTAAATGTTCTTATCGTAGGAGCAAATGCAAGTGGTCTTGAGATGCTTTATAAATTAAATGATATTGAGAGTATAACATCTCACATCAATAAGTTTATGTTTCTTTCTACCCAAGGACTGTTGCCTGATTCTGTAATTGATGAAGAGCAAAGAAAAGAGTATACACCGTTTAATTTACAGGCACTAGCCAAAGAAAATAATGTAACTGCAAAAGGAATTGCAGAAGCTACATTTAAAGATCTTGATTATGCAGATGAGATGCATTTGGGAGCTGCGTCAACGGTTGATATCATATCAAAGGCATTTGGTTCTTTATTAGGAAAACTTAGTCCTCAGGAATTAAAGAAGTTTGCATGTCATTATGGTAATGAAATTGGTAGAAGACAAAGATGTGCCGGTTATCATTATTCTAAAGTAATCGATGGGTTAAAAGAAGAAGGACGTTTTCATCATATTGCGGGAAGATTTACCAATATTATTAAAACCGAAAATAATGAGTATTCTTTAGAGTATTTGGACACGCAATCAGGACAAAATAAAATATCTGAAGAATCAGTGCATCTAGTTATTAATTGCGTAGGAAGTACTAATCTAACAAAAAATAATATTCCTGAATTATTAAAAAATTTAATAGATAAGGGATATTGCAAGCCAAACGATTCTAAAATTGGGTTTGATGTGAATGAAGCTTTAGAATCAAAAGAAAACTTACATATTGTAGGACCATTACTTGCTGGAAATACTTTTGAAGGAAAAGCAGTTTGGCATGTGGAGCATTGTGGAAGAATCATATGGCTATCCCATGTGTTATCACAAAAAATCAATGATTATTTTTTTGAGAATACCGAGTTAAAAGAAGATTGCTAAATGAGCTAATAAACAACCATACCTAACTAATACCTGTACAATTGAAACAAAACTACAAACTAGTAATAAAAAACCTTGATGATAGCTCAGAGATCTTGGCATATAAGTCTCTGCTTCAGAATAGATGGAATAATAATGTATATTATTCTATTGAGCATTTACAATATTTTGAGAAAGATTCTGATGCATTAAAGTGTTTTTTGTTTGAGAAAGAAGATGCTCCAATCATTCTTATGCCTTTTGTTTTTAGAAAAATAACGATAAAAGATAAAGAACTTCCTTATTTCGATGTGATTAGTCCATATGGTTATAATGGACCTTTATTTGATGATGCTGTTTCTGAAGAAGATGTTATCGAATTTTGGAGACATGTAGATCAATGGTATGTTGATAACAATGTTATTGCAGAGTTTGTTCGTTTTAGTTTAAATGGAAATTCTAATGGATATTCTGGTGCACTAATAGAATCTCTTTTCAATGTTAGAGGTAATCTTTTAGATAATTTTGAAGATCAATGGACCGCATTCTTACCAAAAGTGAGAAATAACTATAGAAAAGCAGTAAATTATAATTTAGAGTTTAAAGTATTTCATAAAGAACAAATTACCAAAGACATTATTAAAATTTTTAATGATATCTATGTTAGTACCATGAATAGAAATAATGCAGATAGTATTTATTTTTTTTCAAATTCATATTTTGAAAATTTGATATTATCTAATTTGGGTAATTTTTCTATAGCAATTGCATATTTTGAAAACATTCCTATTTCTATAGAGCTTATTATTAATTATAAAGACACATTTTTTGCCTTTCTTGGAGGAACCGATGCAGAGTATTTTAGTTATAGACCAAACGATTTCTTAAGAGTAAAAATCATTGAATGGGCTATTCAAAACAAAATGAAACATTATGTTTTAGGTGGTGGTATGAGAGATGGTGATGGGTTGTATAAAAGTAAAAAAGCCTTGTTTCCTAAAGATCAAGATGTCATGTTCTATACGGGTAGAAAAATTGTTAATAAGGAAATTTATAATGAATTGTGCTCCTCTGCTAATGCAGATTTTATTAAGATTGAAGAAGAGGATTTGAAGAATCACTTTTTCCCATTTTATAGATCTTGTGTATGAAAAAAGAGCATGTTGATTATTTTTTTGAGCTATTTGAAAAAAATTCAATTCCCAAAATATTTTCAAAAATAGAAAGTTTCGGGAGTGATGAATCATTAGTGAATTCTAATTATGATAAAAATATAGTTGAGAATTCTGATAGAATCTATTCTGTTTTTTTTATTCCTGATTACTTAAAACCAGTATTTAATCATCAGGTGTTTAATGCCAAAAAGATTAATCAATTTTTTAAAGGGTATGCTATTTTTCTTGATGGTTTTATCAGTGCTGATGCATATATAAAACATCGCTTTAGAAGTAATGCAAAAGGAATAAGGAGGAGAATCAAAAGGCTAGAGTCTTGTTTTCAAATTTCTTATAAGACATATTTTGGATCTATTGAAAAGGAAGAATATGACGTTTTGATGGATTGTTTACATGAAATGTTAGTTAAAAGATTCGAGCAACGAAATGATGTAAGTCAGAGTTTATTAAGATGGGATCATTATGTAAAAATGTACTATTCTTTGATCAATGAAAAGAAGGCATCTCTATTTGTAGTTATGAATGGTGATACTCCTATCGTAGTATCCTTAAATCACCATTTTAATGAACGATTATTTAGTTCTATATCGTCATATGATATTGATTACGGAAAATTTAGCTTGGGAAGTGTAGAGATTTATAAAAAATTAGATTGGTGTATTGCTAATAATCATAAATCTTACGAAATGGGGATGGGAGATTTGAGCTATAAGCGAGAATGGTGCAATCATATATATAATTTTGAACATCAAATTATTTACCCAAAAAAATCGATTTCGGCCTATCTGGGAGCAATGATTGAATATACAAAAGCTAGTTTTAAAGAATTTGTATTTAAAGTAGCTTATGTAAGGTATAAAAAGTTTAAAGCAAAACGTAAAAAAGGCGCCTCTCATGAGCTATCATATACAGCCTCTGCTATAGAAGAGATTCAGAATGACTTACCATATAATACCGTGATTGATTATAATGCTCAGGAATTTTTGTTCTTAAGAAAATTGGTGTTTGATTTCTTGTATACAAGTATAGAAAATGTTTCTAACGTAAAAGTTTTAGAGATTTCAAAAGAACAGAAAACATTCCTGATCATTGGAAATAAAAAAATGCAACGGATTACATTTAATGATTAATATTTAAAATGAAATAAACGTCTAGGTGATTTAAGAAACTATTGCCCAGATTTCAGTTGTTTTTTGTTTATATACTTTGAAATAAGCTGAGCAATAAGTTCTCTTCCATGATTATTCCAGTGTCTATCATAGATTAATGTTGTTGGGCGATCAGAGGCTTCAAAAGAGGATGCGAAATCAATGTAATTAAAGTCGTTTTTCTCTAAGTAAGATAAGAAGAATGTACTTGTTATTCTAGAATCTAAGAGAAGAGTATAACGCTGTTTATCGTATCCATATTTGGAGATTAAATTTTCAAAATTAGCTAAATATTTTTTTTCATTTGCCTCTTTGATGCGTGAAGCTTCAAGCTCATCGATAGGTTTTTTCTTTGGTTTGGATTTAATAATACTAATAATTCGATATACTAATTCTTGTGGGGGATCTAAGATTCCAATACTTTTTGCATAGACCAGTAACTTACTTTTCTTTAAAAGTTTATTCATAGGAGATTCTAGCGCGAGTCGACTATTAACTACGTCGTATTCACCGCGATTGAGATCGTTAGAGAATTTTATACCTAAAATGATATGATCAATTAATAAAAACTGTTCTTTATATGCGTGGGTCAGATGTAACTGATCGGCAAAATCATATCCTGCATATCCATACTCGTATACTTCAATTTCTGGAATTGATTTTTCGATTTTTTTACCAATAGAATTGTAATAATTTTGATGAAATCCTTCTATAAAAGAATCTCCAACGAGTGCAATTTCAGTTTTCTCTTTTGTAGGGTTGAACTCTCTATAAGAATTGAATCCTGAGGTATTGATATGATATTCAGAGAAATTTTGTCGTCTGTTACCAGTAACAGAAAATCCATTTTGGTTGGGCTTCCATTTTTCAACTTTATGCTCATCAAGAAATCGGGTAGGAGTGTCTTTTCCTAAATGAAAAACACGAACTAATCCTTCTAATGTAATAAGTATTAGAAAAGCATAAAGAACACTTTTTAAAATTAATTTTTTCATCCTATTTATTTTACCTCTATTTTTTTACATCATTATTAGATTAGAATTGGAAATAAATAAAAGACCTGTCAATATTGTCATCAAAGAATAATAACATTCCTAAAATTACCAAAGTATACGCTAAAAAACGTGTAATTCGGGATTTAAATTTAAAAGGAGAACGTTCATCTCTTCGTATTCTAAATTCATATAAAATAAAAATTCCAAGTAGAATAAAATAATCGATCATTCTATATCCTAAAGGGTGTTGGTAGTTCTTGTAGGTAAAGTCAGAGCATATTTGTTGAAGAAAACCAAAAGCATCAGAGATCGATTCTGACCTGAAAAATACACGTGAAAATGTAACTAATGAAAAAGTAAGTAAAATTTGAGCTATTTCCTTAATACTGGGAAACCATTTGTTTTCTGCTACAACAGTATTCATATATATTCGATTTCTTCCCATTAGAAATACCGGGATATATAATAAAGCATGGATAGCTCCCCAAATAATAAAAGTCCAGTTAGCACCATGCCAAAACCCACTAACTAAAAATATAATAATAATATTTCTTATGGATTTTAATTTACCAACTCTATTTCCTCCTAGAGGGATGTATACATAATGTCGAAACCATGTGGATAAAGAAACATGCCATCGTTGCCAATATTCGGCAACATTTCTGGAGAAAGTTGGAAATTTAAAATTTGACATTAACTCTATCCCAAATAATTTGGCAGTTCCTATAGCAATATCAGAATATCCGCTAAAGTCACCATATACCTGGAAACTAAATAAGGAAACACCCAGAATTAGAGTAGAGGCAGGGTAGTCACTATAGTTAGCAAAAATGTCATCGACTATAGGTGCAATAGAGTCAGCGATTACTACTTTTTTAAATAATCCCCAAAGTATAAGCTTTAACCCTTCTGTACATTGAATGTAGTTAAAAAGTCTTTTTGTTGTGATTTGTGATAATAAATTAGAAGCCCTTTCTATGGGGCCGGCTACTAGCTGGGGGAAAAAACTTACAAATGTAGCAAATGCAATAAAATTTTTGGTAGGAGTCAATCTCTTATAATATATATCAAGAGAATATGACATGGTTTGAAATGTATAAAACGAGATTCCAACAGGTAGAATAATTTGTAATGTCCAGGTACTTTTTAATTCATATCCAAAAAATGAAAGGAAATCAACCCATGAACCTATAAAGAAATTGTAGTATTTGAAAAACCCCAGTAATCCAATGTTAAAGATGATGCTTACCCAGAGCCAAGACTTTCTCATTCTATTGGTATCACTACTATGGATAGCCTTACCAACAAAAAAATCAACCAAAGTACTTGCCAAAATGAGAAATAAAAACCTCCAATCCCATAAACCATAAAAGATATAGCTAGCAGTAAGAATAAAAAAATTCTGGATTTGAAGTTTTTTATAAAAAATAAACCAATAGAGTACAAAAACAATTGGTAGGAATATGAAAAAATCTAATGAATTAAATAACATTTATTTTAATATAATTATAAAATTCGGGGAAGGTTATACAAAAGGATTAATATATGATAAAAATCCCTCTAGATTTGAAGGATGTAAATTTTATGTATTTAATTATATAAATCAAATATTTACTTAACTATTTTTAATTTTATCCTGTATTCTAGAGTGATATATAAGTATCTTGATTTTATAAAGGGGGAAATCCCCCTTTTATAAACA
This sequence comes from Aquimarina algiphila, assembly GCF_007489275.1. Lineage (GTDB taxonomy): Bacteria > Bacteroidota > Bacteroidia > Flavobacteriales > Flavobacteriaceae > Aquimarina > Aquimarina algiphila. The sequence continues at coordinate 57,946 of NZ_VLNR01000068.1, read as the reverse complement.
GGTTTAACCCTTGGTGGTTTAAGTGATTATTAAACTATACTTGTGGTACCCAAAATAAAAGGCTGACAATGATCAATTGTAAGATTTACGGTATGAATTTTGATTGATGAATAACCGCGATAAAATTAGTTTTATCTGCGTTTAAAAATAAATAGAAAAGTATTATTACAAGTAATTTAGCACAAAGGATATAATACTTTTCTTACGGGATTACCGTAAAGTAAGACAAAATCAATATAGAGATGAGTCATTGAACGAATTTTTTAAGTATTCTGTCTAAAAAATCAAATTTTAAGTTGATAATTGATTTAACTAAACTATTTTAGCCGTGGAAAATAAATTAAGAATAAATTCGAAAAAAGGAAGTTCTACCCCCCTTCTTCCAGCGTTTTTTAGATTGTCATGAAAAGAAGTTTGATTAATGATTATACTGTTGTGTAGTCTGTAGTCAACAGTAGATTATTGTTCATTATTAATGGGAAAATTATGAATATAATTGATTCTAAAAGAATATGGCTTTCTTCACCGCATATGGGTGGAACAGAGCAAAAATTCGTTAAAGAAGCATTTGATACAAATTGGGTGGCTCCACTTGGTCCAAACGTAAATGGATTTGAAAGTGATCTTGAAACTTATCTTGGAGAAAATGTTCATGCTGCCGCATTAAGTTCTGGTACGGCTTCATTGCATCTGGGTTTAAAATTACTTGATGTGGGTGTTGATGATGAAGTTCTATGTCAGAGTTTTACTTTTGCTGCTTCGGCTAATCCAATAGTTTATCTTGGGGCAAAACCTGTTTTTATAGATAGTGAAAGAGATACCTGGAATATTTGCCCTCAACAACTTGAAATTGCAATAAAGGATAGAATTGCTAAAGGTAAAAAGCCAAAGGCAATTATTGCTGTACACTTGTACGGTATGCCTTATAATATTGAAGCAGTTCATAACATTGCTTCAGAATATAGAATCCCCATATTAGAAGATAGTGCAGAAGCCTTAGGAAGTTCTTATCAAGGAATTAAGTGTGGTACTTTTGGAGATATATCAATCCTTTCCTTTAATGGTAACAAAATAATTACTACATCGGGAGGAGGCTCATTAATTTCTAAAAACAAAGAGCATAGGGATAAAGCAATTTTTTGGGCAACACAGTCCAGAGATAATGCACCTCATTATGAGCACTCAGAGATAGGATATAACTATCGAATGAGTAATATTACCGCAGGTATTGGAAGAGGACAAATGGAAGTTTTGGAACCTCATGTAAATAACAGACGCAGTAATTTTGAATTTTACAAAAAGAATCTTGAAGATTCCTCTGAAATTAAGTTTTTAGAAGAGCCTTCAGGATATTATTCTAATAGATGGCTTACATGTATTGAGACTAGCTCTTATCAACTAAGAGAGGCAATACGTTTGTCATTAGCAGAAGAAAATATAGAGTCAAGACCGTTATGGAAACCCATGCACCAACAAGCTGTATTTGCAGATTGTGATGCTTACCTCAATGGAATTTCTGATGACCTATTTGATCGAGGACTTTGCTTACCGAGCGGGTCTAATCTTGAAGAAGATGATTTATATAGAATTGTATCAGTAATTAAAAATGTTTTGAGATGATTAAGAATTACCTAATAAATAATTCCCATAAACACGCGTCTAAATGGCTTGTGTTATCAATTGACGTGTCCATAACGATTTTTAATTTCTTTTTGGCATACGTGGTTAGGTTCGGGATTACACTAAATTTTGATACTACAAATCTGTTGTATCAATTACCAATAGTTGCAGGTTTGTCGGCATTAAGTTTCTTGTTAATAGGTTCCTACAAAGGTGTAGTGAGACATACAGGAATGCGAGATGCATACAATTTGTTTTTGGCAGTTACTATTCTAATTACGCTTACCGGATTTTTAATGGCTTTTAGTAGAATGTCTCTAATGCCAGAATTGTTAAATATTCCTGTATCAATAATATGTATTCATTATTTATTAAATATTATAACACTTACAACAAGTCGTTTGATATTCAAGTATTGTTACTATTATGTCAAATCAAAAATTGGTGAAACTTCAAGAATTTTGATTTATGGTGCTGGGGATTCTGGTTTAATTACCCAAGCAGCAATAACTAATGATTCTAATCGATCACTATCAGTAATTGGATTTGTTGATGATAACCCCCAAAAAATTGGGAAAACCATAAACGGAATTAAGGTATATTCGTCAGGTTCTGTCAATCAAAATTTTGTTACAAAGAACAATATTAAAGAGATTGTAGTATCTATTCCTCATATCAATAAGAAGAGATTGTCTGAGATTTCAGATAACTTACTAAAACTTTCGGTTACTGTAAAAATTATACCTGCGGTTAATGATTGGATTGATGGAAAACTAAAAGTTTCTCAGATCAAAGAAATTCAAATCGAAGATCTTTTAGAGAGGGCTCCTATTAATATGGATAATCAGAATATTAAGGAGGAACTTGATGATAAGGTTATCTTGATCACTGGAGCAGCCGGATCAATTGGTAGTGAGATTGTAAGACAGGCGTCATATTATAGCTATAAGCATCTCGTATTGGTGGATCAAGCAGAATCTCCTTTGTATGATTTGCAACAAGAGCTTCTTAGTAAGGGAGTTACTAATTTCACTCCAATCGTTGCAGATATTAGAGATCATCAAAGGATAGAAACTATTTTTGAAAAGTATAGACCTAATATGGTCTTTCATGCAGCGGCTTATAAGCATGTACCTCTTATGGAAAATAATCCTTGTGAGGCTATAAAGATTAATGTTTTAGGAACCAGAAAACTTGCTGATTTATCATCTGAGTTTGGAGTCGATAAATTTGTTTTTGTTTCTACCGATAAAGCGGTTAATCCTACTAATGTAATGGGAGCGACTAAGAGAGTTGCCGAAATGTATATTAAGTGTCTACATAAAAGTAGTAAAACTAAATTCATAACAACCAGATTTGGAAATGTATTAGGTTCTAATGGTTCTGTAATACCATTGTTTAAAAAACAAATTCAAAAAGGAGGTCCATTAACCGTAACTCATAAAGACGTAACTCGTTTCTTTATGACAATTCCAGAGGCATCACAACTAGTAATTGAAGCAGGAACAATGGGTAATGGTGGTGAAATATTCATTTTTGATATGGGTGAATCGGTTAAGATATTTGATCTTGCTAAAAAAATGATAAGGCTATCCGGGCTTAATTATCCTGATGACATTGATATAAAAATCACAGGCCTTAGACCGGGGGAAAAATTATATGAAGAGCTTTTAGCCGATACTGAAAATACTTTACCAACATATCATAAGAAAATAATGATAAGTAGATTTGATGATAATGATTGCTTAATGATTAAAGATAAGATAGATGATCTTTGTATCATGAATTTACTTAATCAGGATCATCAAATTGTTGGAAAACTAAAAGAAATTGTACCTGAATTTATTTCTAACAATTCTACTTTTGAAAGTATTGATAAAATAAACAAAGAAAGTGTTCAAAATAAGTCTGGAGTACTTGTATAATATTCCTTAAAAAAAGATTGCAATAGTTTATTTCAAATCTAATGAAATAAACTATTGCAATTTTATCTGACCATTAAAAGCCAATATATAACAGATAAGGCAAAATTTCATTGCTAAACTAAATAAAGTTATATTTTTGTGATTCATTATAAACACTTACTTATAAAGTTTTAAAAGTATGAGATTTAGATTTTTGTTTTTAGTTCTGGTAGTAATTTTGGTATTTTCATGTAAAGTCCCAACAGATGTGGTTTATTTTCAGGACTCTGCAAATAAGGAAGAAATTTCCTCAACTAACTCATTTACACCGGTTTTTAAGGTTGATGATATCGTAAGTATATTAATATCTGCAGCAGATATGGATGCTGCAAGGCCATTTAATTTAATGCAGGGATCTTCTATAAGTTCTTCTTCATTGGGAGAAAATGGCGGTGCGGGTGCTGCCGGGAACGGTGCTCCAGAACCAACATATCTAATAGACGAAGAAGGAAATATTGATTTTCCAGTATTAGGAAGATTAAAAATAGCTGGACTTACACGTATTGAGGTAAAAGAAATGATCAAAGAAAAATTGAAAATTTATATTAATGACCCTATTGTAAGTGTAAGACTCAAAAATTTTAAAATAACAGTAATGGGGGAGGTTGCAAGACCTGGATCATATACAATACCTAATGAACGAGTAACAATAATAGAAGCTCTTGGTTTGGCTGGGGATATGACGATCAAAGGGAAAAGAGAAAATGTTATGGTGATTAGAGAAAATAAAGGCGTAAATACATATCATCGTGTTGACCTTACTTCTAAATCAATTTTTGAATCTCCTGTATACTATTTGGCTCAAAATGACGTACTTTACATAGAACCTAATCAGTCTAGAGTAAGAGAATCCAAAACCCGTAATAATACTGTAGGTATTATTATTAGTATAGTTGGAGTTATTATATCTACTGTTGGTTTAATCATAAGATAATATAATACATGATCTCCAATACAAATAATACACCTACTACCGATACAAATTTTGATTCATCTTCTAGTTTTAGTTTTAATCTTAGAGATCAGATTATAAAATACCTTAAGAAATGGTATTGGTTTGTATTGAGTGTTGTTATTTTTGTCTCCTTGGCATATGTAAAGGTAAGGTATACCATTCCTCAGTATAATGTTTCATCTATGATAATAATTTCTCAAGATGAAAGTATTAGTGAATCCGAGTTGTCTGCCTTTAAAGATTTGGGTTTATTAGATGATTCTCAAAATAAAATCGAGAACGAAATTCAGATTATCAAATCTAGAACATTGTTGACAAATGTAGTTAATAATCTAAATTTAAATGTACGCTACTTTAGCGAAGGAAGAATCTTAGAGGTTGAGAATTATCCAAAATCTTTAATTGAGATCAACTTTTTGTCAGATGATACTATTGTACATACAAAATCTCAGGTTTTTCATGTAAAAATCAATTCAGGAACATCTTTTTCTTTTCTGGATAAAAAAGGTAAAAAACTAAGTGATCATTCTTTTGGAAAAACAATAAGTAGTGGTGTAGGGGATATCGTTATTACTCCAAGTGTTGAAGATATCGAACCTCACCTTAACAAAACCATAAAGATTCAAATTGCTCCTGTAAAGTCTGTAGCAGAAGGATATAGAGGTAGATTATCAATTTCTCCGCTAAAGAATTCTTCTATAGTTAGAATTTCATTAAATGATCCGGTAAAAGAAAAAGCAAAAGATATTATCAATAATCTTGTTGAAGAATATAATAAAGCTACGATACAGAATAAAAAACAAGCCTCTGCAAGAACAGCAGATTTTATAAACGAACGTTTAGATCTTATTTCTGGTGATTTAACAGAGGTTGATGATGAAGCTGCTGGATATTTATCCAAATATGGACTTACAAATGATATAGGAGCACAAACACAACGGGTTGCTGATATAGATTCTAGGAATGTACAAGAAATAGCTCAGCTAAATACACAACTTAGTCTTATAGAATCGATGAGACGATTTGTGTTAAGTCAAGAAGGTAGGTATGATTTAGTTCCTGCAAACCTTGGTTTTGATGACCCTACGATTACTACTACAGTATCTAGATATAATGGATTAATCCTTCAACGACAACGATTATTGAAAACGTCAAGTGTACAGAATCCTGTTGTAGTAAACATAGACCAACAAATAGATGGATTAAGACAAGTACTTATTGGTAGTTTGAATAGTTTAAGAAGTTCAATTAATATACGATTAAAAAGTCTTAGAACACAGGACCAGTATTTTAGTGGTAAATTATATAACGCTCCAATACGGCAAAAAGATCTACGAGTAATTGAAAGAGAACAAACAATTAAAGAACAGTTATACCTCTATCTTTTACAAAAAAGAGAAGAGGCAGAGATTACAAGCCATATAACATTATCTAATGCCAGAGTAATAGATAAAGCCTCAACTTTGAGCTCATATCCTGTGTCTCCTAATAAAAAAACAATATTTGCAGGAGCTTTTTTCTTAGGATTTGTGCTACCTTTTTTGATTATTTATACCTCTGACTTATTAAATGTAAAAATACGTTCTAGAGAAGATCTGGAGAAAGTACTTTCAATGCCAATTATTGGATCTATTCCAAAGGTGAAATCAAAAAAACAAATTGTTATTTCTCAAAATGATAGATCTGGTATTGCTGAGGCATTTAGGATTTTGAGAACTAATCTTGATTTCCTTTTAGCGGGTATTAATAAGGATAAAGGAAAAGTTATTTTTGTCACTTCCACAATCTCAGGAGAAGGAAAAACATTAATTTCATCAAACTTGGCTAAGACCTTATCCATTTCTGGTAAAAAAGTAGCGTATTTGGGGACAGATTTGAGAGACCCAAAGTTTCATAAGTTCTTCGATTTACCTAATGGAAGAGATACAAAAGGACTTACTAACTATATAATGAATGCTGAATTAAATCCAGAAGATATTATATACAACGACAAAGAAGAAAATTCTTTTGATATTATACCATCTGGAGCTATTCCTCCAAATCCTGCAGAACTTCTTATGCAAGAACGAGTTAATTCTATGTTTGAGTATTTGCAAAGTGAGTATGATTATGTTGTTGTTGATACTGCTCCGGTTAGTCTAGTAACAGATACGCTGTTAATAGCAAAATTTGCAGATCTTAGTATTTATATAGTAAGAGAAAATTATTCTGACAAAAGAGTTTTACAAGTTCCAGAAAACTTCTATAGAGAGAAACGTTTGCCTAATATTGCCGTATTACTTAACGCAGCAGCTACCAAAACTGGTTATAATTATGGGTATGGATATGGTAAAAAGAAATAGATACGTTATATTAAGAAAAAATAGAATTTTTTTTCATTAACCTAGTTATTTTTTCAGCTACCTTTTTAGGGAATCCTTGTTGTAGTATTCCGAGTTGATGATAATTATGTATGTCTGATCCGGTAAAATCTATATAATCAAGATCGATTAATTTCTTTGCAAAAGACTTAATGTTTTCCCCGTAATATCCAGATACAGATAACAAATTAAGCTGAAATAAAAACCCAGATTTTTTAAGTTCGTCATATTTTTTAAGATCATCTTCATAGAAAGAATATCGTTCTGGATGTGCAAGAATAGGGATATATCCAGCTAATTTAATTTCAAATAATATTTCATTAAGATTTATAGGAGGACCAAATGTCGACATCTCTACAAGGATATAATTCTTATGAAGAGGTAGAATGTCATTTTGTTTTAAACGATCATAAAACAAATCATCCATCATGTATTCTGCACTAGATAATAATTCAACACCTGTTATTCCAAGAGGGGTAAGAATCTCTTGCATTTCTTCTAGTTTGGTGCATATGGTTTGTGATGAATTTGGCCAAACGTCCTGAATAACATGGGGAGTTGTGATTACTTTTTTGATGCCAATTTTTTCTAATTGCTCTAGGATGTAAGCAGATTGATATACAGTCTTCACTCCATCATCAATACCAGGAAGAAGATGAGAATGAATATCTACATAGCCGTTAGGAACAACTTCATAAAAAGGGGTTTCTTTTTTTGATAAAAATGACAATATTGTTTTATTTGGGGTGAATTTAAACTAAAAAATACTTATTATATTGATATTTAACAATAACTGCAAGTATTTTTCAAAAATAGAGATTATTGAGCATAAAAAAAACTGTTTAAGAATGAACTCCATAAACAGTTTTTTTAATTGTTTTTAAATTGTGATATTAACGTTTTGTAATATCTCCAGATCCAGATACTTTTTTGTCTTCTTTTTCTGGATTTCCTTTATATGCAATATCTCCAGATCCTGATACTCGTGCTTTTAAAAATGAAGTCGCGGTGAGTTGAATATCTCCAGATCCTGATACAGCAGCATTGGCATTTTTTGCATTTAATTCATAAGCTTCGAGATCTCCAGACCCTGCAACACTACAGTTAAAACTATCTGTTTTTCCTTTTAAAACTAAATCTCCGGATCCAGATACTTGAGCATAGGTCTTATCTGTGTCTACTATAAGTTTGATATCACCAGAACCCGATACTGCTGTTTTAAATTCTGCAGCTTTAATAGTATCAGAGCTGTAGACATCTCCCGATCCAGATAGAGTCACTTGAGTTAAATCTTTAAAAGGAACTGTAATTAATAGCTTTTTTCCAATAGATGGTTTTAAATAATATCCTTTTTGAACATATATTCTTAATGCATCACCTTCAACTTTAGTTTCGATATAATCAATAAGGTTACTTTCTCCTTCAATAGAAATTTTTCCTTCAGTTCCAGAAACCAAAGAGACGTCAAGGCTTCCTTTTACTTTAATCTGATCATAATCAGATGTAGTTCTTTCTTTAGTGGTCATATTACCGTCACCTTTAATTTTTTTTCCATTTCCCCACCATTGAGCCTGTACTGTAGTTATACTACATAGTGCTATACCTAATATAATTGTTGTTACTTTCATTTTGCTGATGTATTATAATTTGTGTATTAGTTTTTTCTTAGTTTAATTCCTCCATAGCTAGACGTAATATTAATTGTATTTCCGCTATTTGCCTCACCTTGATATCCTTGATACTCTTTTTTAGAACTTTTCACATATTTTTTCTGAACAGTGATGCTTTCATCAACCTTTACACCTCCATACGAAGTTTTGATTGAGAAATCAAAAGTACAACCGTTTTCATATCCGATATCTGCAGAAGTATAATCTGTTTTGATAGTTACATTTCTAAAAGAAGGTTGTAAAGACTGAATGGTAATAGATCCATAGTCAGAATCTATATTTAGTGCCTCAGAAATACTTCCGATTTTTGTACTTACGTAATCTGCTTGCCCAGTTACATCGCCTCCATTTTCTATTTTTATTGAACCATAATCACAGTTATAATTTAGGTTTTTTATCGATTTAAACTTTGATTTGGTATAATCGGCATTAAGATCAATTCTATCGGATTTACCTATTTCAAAATCAGAATAGTCAGCATTAATCTTTCCATTTTTCATATATTCTATGGTGCTATTATTTGTGTAATCTATATTGATGTAGTTGTCATTTCCTAACAATTCACCAAGGATAATTTGTCCATAATCACAATTGATTTTTGCAGTACCCTGTATTTTATCAAGATTAATATTTCCATAATCATTATTAAGGTCGATACTATTGGTTACAGGAACTTTTACGGTGTAGTTGATCTTCATGTTTAGATTGTTATTCCAACCGCTGGTCCATTTATCCCACCATGAGCTATCACTCTTATTAAAAGTAGTTCTGGCACTAACCATTTGAGATGAAGCATCAAATTCTACACCTATTGATTCTAATTTTTTTATAACTTTTTCTTCATCATTACCGCTTACTTTAATATTAATTTCCATGACGATCCGGTTTTCATTCCATGAAGTAATATCCAGATTACCATAATCATTACTAATTTTTAGTAAAGCATTTGCGTTCACCGAGAATTCTTTTTTCAATTTTTTTTCCTTGGTGTATTTCCCTTTTAAATCTCCATTATTGGCTAACGCTAAAGCTGGAATGAGTAATAATAAGATTATATTATAGTATAGAGTTTTCATTTTCTGATAATTTAAATTCTTTAATGTCATTAATTTTTTGAAGTACATCTTCTAACAAATTCGCTCGCTGCTGAAAGTTTTGAATCATTGCACTAATTACCCTTTTATCATTTCCACTATGAAAAAGATCTTTTTTTAGGGTTTCATAATCCGATTCCAATTTTTCTAATTGCAACATTGCATCGGTAACCAGTTTTTTCGTTTCTGGAGAAGAAATCTTATTGATTTCCTCTAGTTGCACTTGAATCGCAGAAGTGAAAAAACTTTGAGTTTCTTCCATTTGAGGTGAAACACTAGCTAAATCTACTTCTTCTTTGGTATCAATTTTAGAGGTCATAGTCACAATTCCAAATAGAATGGCAACAGAAGCTGCGATTGCAATTGGTGTATACCAATTCCTCTTTTTAGGCTTTAACGGAACGACTTTACCTTGACCTTGCAGTTTTTCTAAAAACCGCGCCTTGTGGTTAGCCGAAGGTTCGTATATGTCTAATTGATCCTCCATTCGTTCAAATAACTTTTCTATATTGTCATTGTTCATACAAATTGTATTTTTTTTCGTAAGCTTTCTTTTGCGCGCGAAACAAGCGTACGACAATTAGAATATGATATATTCATAATTTGACAGATCTCTTCATAATCATACCCCTCAATTAGATGTAATGATAATGCAGTGCTATAGCTGTCTTTTAGTTCAGTTAGCGTATTTAATACAGCATTCACCTTTACAGAAGCTAAATCTTCTTCTGCTATTCCTGTACTATCAGAAAGAGCATATTCTACAGTTTCTAAAGCTACTTCACGATGAAGACTATTTTTACGTGACACAGTTAAACTAGCATTAATAACTATTCTTTTTAACCATGCGCCAAACATATTATTGTCTTCTAGCATAGAGAGCTTGGTAAAAGCTGTCAAAAAAGCTTCTTGCATGACGTCTTCAGCTTCTGCGCTATCTTTTATGATTCTCAATGCCGTATTGTACATTGCTTTATAATAACGGTTATATGTTTCGAGCTGCGCATTTTGATCATGCTCTCGACATTTGGCTATTAGTTGCTCTGTATTTAGTTGGGTTAGTGACAAAAAAATTAATTTACTTTTAAATAAAGATATATATTGATTTGATTTGTTACAGTTTTAAAATATTTTTTTTAAAAACTTATGGCATAACAATTGAAATATAAATAATGAACGTATATTAAAACCCTAGTTTTATTAGGTTTAATGAAGTTTTAGTTGATTTAAATAAATTTTAAAAAGAAATGTTGTTTTGTAGTAATGACAAAATGACTTTGATATATACTTATGGCGAAAACCAAATTTACAACACTTGACAGTTTGTCATTTCAAGGAATAGAAGAAGATGCAGAGTTAATACCTTTGATGACTCCTGAAGATGAAGAAGAAATAGACAAAGAAGATCTACCAGAGATATTATCTATTTTGCCTTTAAGAAATACGGTTTTGTTTCCTGGAGTTGTTATTCCTATTACAGCCGGGAGAGATAAATCTATTAAACTTCTTAACGAAGCTAATAATGGAAATAAAACAATTGGCGTAGTTTCTCAGAAAGAAGAAGGAATAGAGAATCCATCTTTAAAAGATATTAATAGAGTAGGAGTTGTAGCTCGTATTCTAAGAGTCTTAAAAATGCCAGATGGCAATACTACTGTTATTTTACAGGGTAAGAAACGATTTCATATCGATGAAGTAGTAGAGGAAGTACCTTATATAAAAGCCAAAGTAAAAGAAGTTCCCGAAGCGAGACCAGCTAAGGAAAATAAAGAATTTAGTGCGATAATAGACTCGATTAAAGATTTGGCTCTAGAGATTATAAAAGAAAGTCCAAATATTCCATCAGAGGCTTCTTTTGCCATTAAGAATATAGAAAGTAATTCCTTTTTGATCAATTTTGTGTCTTCTAATCTTAACCTTCCTGTAGAGGAAAAACAAAAACTATTAGAGGTTAATGATCTAAAAGAAAGAGCATTAGCTACTTTGAAATATATGAATGTAGAGTTTCAGAAATTGGAACTTAAAAATGATATACAGAATAAGGTTCAGCATGATATGAGCCAGCAACAACGCGAATATTTCTTACATCAACAGATGAAAACTATCCAGGAAGAACTTGGAGGAGTTTCACATGAAGATGAGATTGAAGAAATGCGTATGCGAGGTAGAGATAAAAAATGGGATGAGGATGTAAAAAAGCATTTTGATAAAGAACTCGCCAAAATGCAGCGTATGAATCCGCAAGTAGCAGAATATTCTATACAACGTAATTATTTGGACCTATTTCTTGATTTACCATGGAATACGTTTAGTACTGATAAATTTGATTTAAAGTTTGCCAAAAAAGTTTTAGACAGAGATCATTATGGTCTTGATGAAGTAAAACGCCGTATTATAGAATATTTGGCGGTGTTAAAACTTCGTAATGATATGAAATCCCCAATATTGTGTTTATATGGGCCTCCTGGAGTTGGTAAAACTTCTTTAGGGAAATCTGTGGCAGAGGCATTAGGAAGAGAATATGTAAGAATCTCTTTGGGAGGATTGCGCGATGAAGCAGAGATTAGAGGGCATAGGAAGACTTATATTGGAGCGATGCCAGGTAGAATTATCCAAAGCCTTAAAAAAGCAGGAACTAGTAATCCAGTATTTGTTTTGGATGAAATTGATAAACTTTCTGTTGGTAATCAAGGAGATCCTTCTTCTGCGTTATTAGAGGTTTTAGATCCAGAACAAAACTCAGAATTTCATGATAATTTTCTTGAAATGGGATTTGATCTTTCTAAAGTAATGTTTATTGCTACTTCGAATAGTTTGAGTACAATTCAACCAGCGCTTCGGGATAGAATGGAAATTATTAATGTTACAGGATATACGATTGAAGAAAAGGTAGAGATTGCTAAACAACATTTATTACCTAAACAATTAGAAGAGCATGGACTGGATAAATCTCATATCAAACTAGGAAAAGCACAATTAGAAAAAATAATAGAAGGCTACACCAGAGAATCAGGTGTTAGAGGATTAGAAAAACAAATCGCTAAAATGGTACGATATGCTGCCAAGAATATAGCGATGGAAGAGGAGTACAATATTAAGATTAGTAATGAAGATGTTATAGAAGTTCTTGGAGCGCCACGACTAGAACGCGATAAATATGAAAATAATGATGTTGCAGGAGTTGTAACCGGTTTGGCCTGGACGAGAGTTGGAGGAGATATATTATTTATAGAATCTATTCTTTCTAAAGGAAAAGGAACCTTAAGTATAACAGGGAATCTAGGTAAAGTAATGAAGGAATCTGCAACTATTGCGATGGAATTTATTAAAGCAAATGCAGCCGAATTAGGTATTAAACCTGAAATTTTTGATACTTATAATGTACATATTCATGTTCCGGAAGGAGCTACCCCAAAAGATGGTCCAAGTGCAGGGGTAACTATGCTTACTTCTCTGGTATCTTTATTTACGCAACGTAAAGTCAAGAAAAGTCTGGCAATGACTGGTGAAATCACATTGCGAGGAAAAGTACTTCCGGTTGGCGGAATAAAAGAAAAGATTCTTGCAGCAAAAAGAGCACACATAAAAGAAATATTACTTTGTGAAGATAATAAGCGAGATATTGATGAGATTAAATCAGAATATCTAAAAGGTTTAACTTTTCACTATGTGAAAAATATGGAAGATGTTCTAAAAATAGCCATAACGAATACTAAGGTTAAGAATGCTAAAAAACTTTAAGAAGTAATTATTAATAAAAAAAGCCCCAATATGAATATATTCATATTGGGGCTTTTTATATATCCTTACCTTAAAATTACTTCAACATTAGGAGAAAAGAAATTTACATTTTGATAATAATAAATTCTGATCTTCTGTTAAGTTGATGCCTGGCTTCTGAACAAGGGGTATCATCAGCGCATTCATTTATGAGTTGAGACTCTCCATATCCGATAGCACTTTCAATTCTATTGGCTTCAATTTCTTGTGAAATGATATATTTACGAGTAGATTTTGCTCTTCTATCCGATAATTGTGCATTGTAATCATTATTCCCTCTAGAATCTGTATGAGACTCTACTTTTATAACCATATCTGGATATTCTTTCATCAAAAGAACTACTTTATTTAGCTCTGAAGCAGCGTCATTCCGTATAAAAGATTTATCTAGATCAAAATAAATGATACCGATTTTTATTTTTAGAACACCATCTTCTTCTACAATAAGCTTATTTACTGTAGATAAAGTAACAGGTACGTTAGTTTCTCCAGATTTTTTATTTGTTATTGCAGGCGTAGTGCTTGGTTTATATCCTGTTTTTTCGGTCTTTATTTCATATGGAGTATTACAATCGACTTCATAATTAAATGAAAATTTACCTCCAGACTGACTTTGAGTCTCTTCAAGTATTTCTCCATTCTCAGAAAGTAAAGTCAATTTAGCACCACTAATAAAACCTTTTGTAGTAGCATTAGATACTACACCAGTAATAGTTTGATCGCATACTTCTATAGGAGTTCTCTCAAATGAATAAATATCATCATCTCCTTTTCCTGATTTTCTATTAGAGCAAACATAACCTTTATTAGTGTTTTCATCAACTATATACCCAAAATCATCAAGATTACTGTTTAAAGGCGCACCCAAATTAACAGGAGTATCAAATGAATATTCATATTTACTCTCAAAAACATCTAAACCACCTAATCCTAAATGTCCATCAGAAGCAAAATAAAGAGCATTGTCGGTAATATAAGGAAACATTTCTCTCCCATAGGTGTTAATATTAGGTCCCAGGTTTTTGGGTTGAGAATAATTGTTATCACCGAGAATATCTACTACAAATATATCTGTTCCTCCTATAGATCCAGGCATATCTGATACAAAGTATAATTTTTTACCATTTTTACTTACTGTTGGGTGCCCTACAGAATACTCATCACTATTAAAAGGTAATTCTTGAACATCTGTCCATTCAATTTTTTCACCTCCTTCAACAATTTTTGCACTATATAATTTTAAATGATTAATGCCTTCATCATCTCTACCCAAATCACCATTAAAATTATTCCTGGTAAAATAGATTGTTTTTTCATCTGGAGAGAATGCTAATGTTGCTTCGTGATATCGGGTATTTAATTCTCTCGAAAACTCCTCAAGAAATTTAACATCGGTTTGAGCGGGGTTAATTTCTCCTAAAAGCATATTTAGAAAAGGTTGCTCGTTCCAATGATAATTTCTGGTGTGATAATTTGAAGTATCGACTGCTGATGAATACACAAGTTGATCTTTAAAATACATGGGTCCAAAATCAGAAAATTCGGAATTAATTTCCAGGTTTTTTAATGTAAATTGTGGTTCAAGGTCCAGCACATCTTCAATGCTTATTTTTTCTTGAGAGTACTTCTGAGCTCTTGGGTCTTGATTATTAGCTTTTTGAGAGAACTTTTTCATCCATTTTTTGGCAGAACGATTATCATCAATTCCCTGAAATGTATGTGCATATCTAAATAAATATTCTGCTTCGACATTATCTGGATACTCAGATAGTAGTACGTCATACCATTTATGGGCCTCTTCCATATTAGTATTAAAATAATATGCGTCTCCAGCTTTTTGAAGTACTTCTTTAGACTTATCTCCTTTTTCTATCGCTGCTTCATATTCTTTTGCAGCTTCGATATACCACATTTTGTCAAAGAATTCATCCGCTCTTTTGTGTTTTTTTTGAGAATAACCAAAAAGAGAGAGTAAGATTAGACTTAGGGTAATTATATTTTTCATACACTATACTTTTTAAAAGAATCTTGGTGATTTTAATCGTTTTTCCTGTGATTTAAGCTCGAATCTTACCATGATTTCATGACTTCCTGTTGTAAATTGTTGCAATTCTGTCGTGGTATAATCAAAAGCATAACCTATAAGTAATCCTGGAGTAACTTGAAAACCTGCGAGAGCACTTACAGAATCATCCCATCTATAGGAAGCACCAAGCCGTAAACGATCATAAAACATAAAATTAGCAGATAGATCAACAATAAGAGGAGCTCCCACTACATGCTTTACTAAAAAAGCGGGTTTAAATTTTGTTTTTTGACTAAGATCAAAAACTAAACCTCCTATAAAGAAGAAGTGTAATCTTTCTGATGCTACAGATTGTTGAATATCATCATAATGGTCGTCTGTAAAAAAGTTAGGTATAGAAACTCCTAAGTAGCTTTTTTCACTATGTAAATATAACCCGGCACCAACTGTTGGAAAAAACTGATTATTAATATTTTGTTGAAATAGAATATCCGGGTTCTGTGATTGGCCTTTTGTCCAATCAATGTTGAATAATCTTCCTCCTCCTTTTACTCCAAAAGAAAGTCTATGAGTTTCTGAAGCTTTTATAGTATATGAGAAATTTAGATCAAAATAGAATTCATCAGATGGACCAATTTCGTCATTTACTATGGACAAACCCAATCCAATTTTTTTACCTATCGGACTGTCAACGGTTAAGGTTTGTGTTCTTGGTGCTCCATCAATTCCTACCCACTGTGATCTGTGAATTCCTGTTACAGTCATATGACCTCTAGAACCGGCATATGCAGAATTAACACTTAATGTATTATACATATACTGGGTAAATTGAGGATCTTGTTGCCCAAAAACGCAGTATGTGGACGCGATCATTAAAATCCCTAATATTTTTTTAGTAATTATATTCATGTTCTGATTTGATTTGGTTTGGAGGTACATCAAAATGGATATACCTCCTTATAACTTTATTCTAAAAATTTATCTGTTTAAATAAACCCAACCGGCTTTTGGTTTGGTACCATCTCCAAGATCCAAAATATAGTAATATGTACCTACAGGTAACTTGTCTTCGACATAGATTACAGCTCTTCCGTTTGAGGTACCATCCCAAGAGTTATCATAACCGTCTTTTTCAAAAACAATATTTCCCCATCGGTTATAAATTTCAAGTCTATTATCTGGATATTGCGAAATACAGTCAATACTAAAAGTATCGTTTACTCCATCATTATTAGGTGAAAACTCATTGAAAACAGTTAAACACTGTGTTACAACAAATGCTTCTCCAGAGTCATTATCTGTATTAATATCAAATTGATCTAGATCAAACAAAGAAGCTACATTGATATAATCATCTATATCTAATACTTCTGCAGTTATAGTTAATGTTTCGGTTTCATTAGTATTCACTGTTGGAACAATCCATAGACCTGAGACCTGGTTATAATCACCAGATGAAGCAGATGAAGACACATAACGATATCCTGTTGGTAGTACATCTTGTATTTGAACATTAGTTGCAACGTTAGTATTACTATTATTGGTTGCTGTAATGGTAAACATCACTTCTTCACCTATAGTAACATTTACTGGGCTTACTATTTTGTCAACACCTATATCAACAAATTGTGGAGTAACAACCACAGTGGATTCATCATCATCTGGTATACCATCAGCAAAATCATCGTTATCAACTCCAGAGGTAGTATCACTATCAGGATCTGCTTGATCAGATCTGGTGATTTCTGCTATATTAATATACTCATCAGCTGTATTCGTAGGTTCATTTACAGTTGCCAGAATAATTAAAGACTCAGTTGTACCATTTAATATTGTACCATTAATAGACCAAATTCCGGTAGTACTATTATACAACCCAGCGGTCGCTACAAAAGAAACAAAAGTATATCCGATCGGTAATTGATCGGTAATTTCTACACCTGTGGCATTACTATCTCCGCTATTAGTCACATTAATGACAAATTCTACAGTATCTCCAACCAAAGGAGTAGCATTATTTACTACTTTTTCAATTGATAAATCAGCAAGACCAGAAGGCATTGGATTTACAGTATCCTGATCATCTTCAGAATCTACATTATTATCTGGGTTAGAATCTGGATCAAAAGTGTCTAGCGCAATTAATTCTGCAGTATTAGAATAACTACCAGTAGGTAATACAGTTACTGTAATCGTAAGAGTTTCTGTAATACCATTAGCGAGGTTTCCTATATCCCAAGAACCTATGGTTTCATCATAAATACCAACCGAAGGGTTTGCACTATCAAACATATAACCAGAGGCTAGTACATCTTCGACAACAATTCCTGTTGCATTACTAGGTCCATCATTAGTTATTGTTATTGTAAATGTAATTTGATCACCAACAGCAGGGCTCATCACATCGACTGCTTTTGTAACAGATATATCAGTGATTACTCTTGGAAATACTTGAACTTCTTCTTGATCATCTTCAGCTAAGATGTCATTATTTGGTGTTGAATCCGGATCCAATTCATTAACAGCAGTTACTTCTGCTACATTGGTATAATTTCCTAGTGTATTAATAGAGACAGTTATGTCAATACTTGTTGTTGCTCCAATTCCTAAATTTCCGATAGTCCATAAACCAGTGCCAGAATTATAATCACCTCCACTAGTATCTGAAATCCAATTAAACCCAGAAGGAATAGGGTCAGTTACAACAACCCCGGTTGCTTCACTCGGTCCATCATTAGTTAGTGTAAGAGTAAATGTGATATTATCAGTAACATCTGGGGTGGTATTATTAACTGTTTTTGCTAGAGATAAATCAGCAACAGGAATAGGAGTAGTACCAATAGTACTTGTATTATTAGGAATATTTGGATCAGTAGCCAAATTATCTGAAGCTGTAATTTCTGCTATATTGGTATATACACCCGTTGGGTTAACGGTTGCAGTAATCGTTAGTCTTTCGATATCTCCTTGAATAAGCGTTCTATTCACTGTCCATAATCCAGAAACATCATCATACACTCCAGCTGTTGCTTCATAAGAAACAAAGGTATATCCTGTGGGTAACAAATCAGTAACTACAATGTTTCTATCACTGCTTAATCCTAAATTCTCTAATAGAATGGTAAACTGAATATCACTACCTACTTGTGGAGTTGCGTTATTTACAGATTTAGTTACTCTTAAGTCAGATACTGAAATAGGAATAGGTTCTATAGTGACTTGATCATCTTCTGTATCATCATTATTTGCAGGGGTAGAATCAATATCGTTTTCTGTTGCATCAGTAACTTCAACAACATTGGTATAATCCCCCATTGCCAATACATTAGCGGTTATTGTAAGTGTTTGAGTAACACTGTTAGCAAGATTACCTATTGTCCAGGAACCATTTAATGGTTCATATGTTCCAACGGTGACGGTAGAACTTACGTACTGATATCCAGAAGCCAATAAATCGGTAACAACAACATTTGTAGCATTACTAGGACCATCATTGGTTACTGTCATGGTAAAGGTAATAGTTCCACCAACATTTGGAGTTAAATCATCTGCGACTTTGGTTACAGAAAGATCAATACGAGGAGTTAGAACCGGAGTTACCACCACTTCATCCTGATCATCTTCTGCTAGGATATTGTTGTTTGGTGTAGAGTCTAAGTCTAGTACCCCAGAAGCAGTAACTTGTGCAACATTTGTATAATTACCGGTTTCATTTACCAAAACATCTATCAATAACGTTTCTGTATCTCCACTAGGTATTGTACCTATATTCCATATTCCTGTAGTTTCATCATAAACACCTGCAGTAGAACTATAGAGTACAAAGTCATATCCATTTGGTAAAAGATCGGTTACAGATACTCCTGTTGCAAGAGCAGGTCCATCGTTGGTTACTCTGACCTCAAATGTAATTTCTGTTCCTGTAAATGGCGTAATATCATTATCAACAACTCTTTTAATTAAAGATAAATCTGCGACATCTAAATAATCAATTCTCACTTCTACTTGATTAGAAGGGTTTCCATCATTATCATCTACGGTATAAAAAATTGGTGTAGGATCAGTTATAAATCCTGGATCAGGATCAAAAGATAATATTTGTGTTGCAGGATTGTATGTCCAGGTTCCTTCTCCTGTAACAGTAAACTCTGTTACATCACCATCACCATCTGTGATAATACCAGTTGCACCTGCGGGTGGAATTAAATTTACTCCATTTGGATCTAAGGTACCATCCGGATCACTATCATTAGTAAGTATTGTTATATCTACAGTATCGCCCGGAGTATTATTTAAATCCTCATTATCAACTGCAACCGGCGGTTGGATTGCATAGTCAATAGTTATAGTAGCTGGAGCAACACTTATTTCTAGATTGTCTGAATCTATAATATTATAATCAATAGGTGTTGGGTCTCCTGTAAATCCTGCTTCAGGTGTAAATGTCATTTGTCCCGTTGCTTCGTTGTATAGCCAGTCACCTTCATTAGGAACAGTAAAACCGATAGTTGTAAAATTGGCACCGATTACAGGACTGGTTGCTGTGATAGGAATAACTAAATCCACAAAAACATCAGTGGGTAAAGGAGTGCTTCCATCTGCTAATACATCATTATTAATGATATTGAGTGTTACCGAATTGTTAGTTACATTATTAGAACTATTATCATCATTGGGCACTGGGGGTGTAGGCGTATATTCTATATTAACTGTAGCAAGATTTGATGTGTTTCCATCATTATCATCTACCGTATAGGTAATATCAGTCGGGTTACCAGTAAAACCATCTTGCGGATCAAAACTAAGTTCTCCGGTAATCTCGTTATAGGACCAAATTCCTTCTCCTGGAACTGTAAATCCAATAACATCTCCATTCAAGTCTGTAATTACATTAGTTGCTCCAACCGGAGTAGTAAGATTTACAGACATAGGATCAATAGTTCCATCGGCATCAGTATCTCCAGTAAGAATTTGTACATTGACTGTATCTCCAGCCGTATTAGCCAAGCTATCATCATCATCTGCTACTGGAGGTATTTGATAGATCACAGTAATTAAAGCTGTATCTGTTTGATTGTTATCCAGATCGGTTAATTCATAAGTAATTGGTGTTGGATTTCCTGTAAAGGCAGGAATGGGGTCAAAAGTTACAATTCCAGTTACGGGACTGTAGGTCCAATCTCCTTGCCCAGGAACATTCAATGTCGTTTGTATTCCAGGAGTTCCTGGATCTAAGTCGATAGAAACATCTGTAACATCTGGAGTAGTTCCATCAGCCAGCGTATCATTATCTAATATAGATACATCTGTATTATTTCCTATCACAGTTGCAACCGCATTCGTATCATCATTGGCTACAGGAGGAGTAGGCGTATATTCTATATTTACAGTAGCAAGATTTGATGTGTTTCCATCATTATCATCTACAGTATAGGTAATATCGGTTGGATTACCCGTAAATCCATCTTGCGGATCAAAGCTAAGTTGTCCTGTAGTTTCATCATATGACCAAACACCTTCTCCAGGAACAGTAAATCCAATCACATCACCATCAAGACTTGTAATTACATTTGTTGCTCCACCTGGTGTAGTAAGATCGACTGTTGTCGGGTCAATAGTTCCATCGGCATCAGTATCTCCAGTAAGAATTGGTACATTAACTGTATCTCCCGCCGTATTAGCCAAGCTATCATCATCATCTGCTACTGGAGGTATTTGATAGATCACAGTAATTAAAGCTGTATCTGTTTGATTGTTATCCAGATCAGTTAATTCATAAGTAATTGGTGTTGGATTTCCTGTAAAGGCAGGAATAGGATCAAAGGTTACAATCCCTGTTACAGGGCTGTAGGTCCAATCTCCTTGCCCAGGAACATTCAATGTCGTTTGTATTCCAGGAGTTCCTGGATCTAAGTCGATAGAAACATCTGTAACATCTGGAGTAGTTCCATCTGCCAGCGTATCATTATCTAATATAGATACATCTGTATTATTTCCTATCACAGTTGCAACCGCATTCGTATCATCATTGGCTACAGGAGGAGTAGGCGTATATTCTATATTTACAGTAGCAAGATTTGATGTGTTTCCATCATTATCATCTACAGTATAGGTAACATCGGTTGGGTTACCTGTAAAACCAATTACAGGATCAAAACTAAGTCCACCGGTGGTTTCATTATACAACCAAACACCTTCTCCGGGAACAGTAAATCCAATCACATCACCATCAAGACTTGTGATTACATTTGTTGCACCACCTGGAGTAGTAAGATTAACAGATGTCGGATCAATAGTACCATCTGGGTCTGTATCTCCATTAAGAATAGGAACAGTTACCGTAGTACCAACAGTATTCGCCAAGCTATCATCATTATCTGCTACTGGAGGTTGTTGATAGATCACAGTAATTAAAGCTGTGTCTGTTTGATTGTTATCCAGATCAGTTAATTCATAAGTAATTGGTGTTGGATTTCCTGTAAAGGCAGGAATGGGGTCAAAAGTTACAATTCCAGTTACGGGACTATAGGTCCAATCTCCTTGCCCAGGAACATTCAATGTCGTTTGTATTCCAGGAGTTCCTGGATCTAAGTCGATAGAAACATCTGTAACATCGGGAGTACTTCCATCACCAAGGGTATCATTATCTAATACAGATACATCTGTGTTATTTCCGATTGGAGTTGCAACGGTATTAGTATCATCATTTGCTATAGGAGGAGTTGGAGTATATTCTATATTTATGGATGCCACATTGGATAAATTACCATCATCATCTCTAACTGTGTAGGTAATATCTGTTGGGTTGCCGGTATACCCTGTTTCTGGAGAAAAGCTTAATAATCCAGTAATACCATTATAACTCCATGTCCCTTCACCCGGAACTATAAATTCTATTACATTTCCATTAAGGTCAGTAACGATTCCTATCGCTCCGCCTGGGGGGATAAGATTTACCGTAGCTGGGTCAATAAGCCCATCAGGATCATTATCATTAGTTGTAATTGGTAAATTAACTGTTGTTCCGACAGCATTAGCTAAGCTTTGATCATCATTAGCAACCGGAGGTTGTTGATAGACAATAGTGATAAGTGCTGTATCGGTCTGATTATTATCTAAATCGGTAAGTTCATAAGTAATCGGCGTTGGACTGTTTGTGAATCCACCTACCGGAGTAAATGTAACTTGTCCGGTTCCTGGATTATACACCCAGTCTCCTTGAGTAGGAACATTAAGTGTGTTCTGTATTCCAGGAGTAGTAAGGTCTAAATCCACATCTACATCTGAAGGGTTTGGTGTACTTCCATCTGCTAATAAGTCATTATTGATAATGTTAAGTATTGTAGGATCATTAATAGGAGTAGGAGTCAAATTAGTATCATCATTGGCTACTAGAGGAGTGAACGTGTATTCAATATTAACTGTCGCAACATTTGAAGTATTACCACTATCGTCTCTTACGGTATATGTAATATCAGTTGGGTTGCCTGTAAAACCAGGTTCTGGCGAAAATGTAAGTTCACCTGTATCATCATCATACGCCCATGATCCTTCTCCTGGGGCTGTAAATCCAATCACATCACCATCAAGATCTGTAATGATACTTGTTGCTCCAACCGGAGTATCCAGATCAACACTTTCTGGGTCTAAAGTTCCGTCACTATCAGAATCATTATTAAGAATGATAACAGGTACAGGGTCTCCTAGAGTATTATTTAAACTTTGATCGTTAACCGCAACAGGAGGATCATTTGGTGTAATCGTTATAGTAGCTTCATCTTGATCATCTTCTCCAGGAACATCATTATTTGGTGTTGAATCCGGGTCAAACTCATTGCTTGCCGTAATTTGAGCGGAGTTATTATAAGGCCCCGTAGCATTCACAGTTGCATCAAATGTAAGATTTACAGTGGTTCCGTTAGGTACATTTACACCGCTCCATGTTATGGATAAATTACCAGCATTATAAAGTCCGGAGTTGCTTACTGTACCTGGAACTAAACTATACCCTGCAGGTATAATATCAACCACTTCAACTCCTGTGGCATCAGAACTTCCACTCGCATTATTATTAGTGATCGCAACAGTAAATGTTACGGTTTCACCAATTTTTGCGGCAGCTGGTAAGACTGATTTGGATAATTCTAAATCTACTATAGGAATAATTACAATAGTTACTTGATCAGATCTGGGATCACAACTCCCATTGGTAACAGTCCATTCGAATATATAGGTTCCTGCAATGGTACTTGTTACATTGCTATTTGGATTTGTATTATCATCGATATTAGCTACATTTGGACCTGAGACTTGAGTCCATCTTCCTACTGAAGGTGGGGAGGCAGCTGTAGCACCTAAGGTCACAATTGAGAATTCAGGTAAATTTTGATCTGGTCCAGCTTCCGCTATGATGGGATCAGAAACGACGGTAACTTCCATTATATCGGTTGATGTACATCCTCCACCAACTGTGGTCCAGGTAAATTCATATGTTTCTGGTGCAAGATCGATAACCAGACTATTAGGGTTATTGGGAGCTGTAATAATAGGCCCCGCTGGTCCGCCGGTTTGAGTCCAGGTACCTGTGCCACTTGCAAGGGGGACAGCATTTAAGAACGTTTGCGTTTCATCACAAAGATTTTGATCAGGTCCTGCATCTGCAGGAGTAGGAGGAACTCCAGTAAATGTTAATGTTACAGTATCGGATTGAGGATCACACAGATTTGGTGATACGGGATCTGTAAAAGGACTGGTGTTAGAGTAAGAAACTGTCCATGTTAGTACATAAATATCATCGATACCATCATTACCAACATCACCAGGAACATTAGATAAAATAGTTTGTGGATTATTAATATCGTTTATTACTACAACTCCACCTGAAGGATCGTCTCCAGGATTTGCAAAAGACCATGTTCCTTCAGCAAATTCTGGTAATGTAGCATTCAGTTGAGTATCTTCTTGACATGCATTAGTTTGATCAGAACCAGCGCTGATTGGTCCTCCAAAGACCTCTATTCTTACTATACTAGCTTTATCGGTACAATTATCAATAGAGTAATTCCATTGTAGAATATATACACCAGCTTCACTCAAACCATTTAATGTTGCATTGGGATTATTTATATCCCCTATTGGAATAGAAGCTGTACCAGATGGTTGTTCTAAGATGCTCCAAGTAGCTGTAAGCCCAGGATCTGCAGGCGGTGTACTCCCTGCTAATGTGATTGAAGTAGTATCATCACTACAAATAAAACGACTCGTACCCGCTATAGGATCTACCGAAGGTCCATCACTTATCGTAATAATAACCGTATCTGTATTGTTACAAACATCTCCTGGAGTAGTATAATTAGTTTCGAATTGAAACTCATAAGTATTACCAGGAATAACTGAAGCATTTGCAGTATTACTACCCGGTGAAGATTGATTAATGGTTGATACGGGGGCACCATTAGCAACTTGTGTCCAGGTTCCTGTAGTTCCTGGAGTAGCTTCTAGAAATACACTGGTTACTTCACATAAATCTTGATCAGGTCCTGCACTAGACGGAGCATATACATCTATCATGACATTTTGTGATGAGGTAGGGCATAACGGATCACCGGTTACTGAGGATATTGGAGAACTTGAAGTAACGGTCCAATTAAAAACATATGTACCTGTTGTTAAACCAGAAACATTAATATTATTATTGCTAGGATTATCTATGCTAGGCGTATTTGGACCCGATACCAATGACCATACTCCCGACTCTGTGATAGGGTTCAATAAGGGATCTGCTGTAATAACTGCATTAGTAGTCGCGCAAATCACTTGATCTCCAGCTGGAATGTTTGCCACTGTTGGAGGAATTCCTACTACAATAGTAACTTGATCTGCCGGGCTCGTCACCGGACAATCTTCGAAAGAGATAACCCATTCAAAAACATAAGTTCCATCTAAAAGATTAGAGAATGTAGCGGTTGGACTATTTTCATCATCTACAGAGAATTGCCCACCAGAAACTAAATTCCATGTTCCTGTACCTCCAGCCGGTGCTGGAGTAGCATTCATATCAAAAGATAATAATAATGGATCTAAGCATAATTCTTGATCTGGTCCTGCACTTACGCTTAGATTGGTGTCGGCTATTACTACCTGAACATCATCAGAAGTACTAGCACATCCATTAGGAGTAGGAGCAGTATATTGTATCGTCCATGTAAATATATAGACACCATCCGAAGGGACCGTGGCAACAGCATTAGGTTGTGTTGCATCCGGAGCAAAAGTAACTCCAGCAGCAGGTGAAACGGTCCATAGCCCTTCTTCGGGATTAGGTGTGGTAGCAGGAGCATTTCCTGATAATGAAACATTTGTAGTTCCTCCAGCCAAACATTGATCAACTCCGGCAGCGGCAGCTGTAGGCGATATATCTGCAGAAGTGGTTATATCTACTGTGTCAGTAGCAGGAGCTAGTGTACAAGCGGTATTATCTACAATATCTAAAGACCAGGTAAGTGTATAGGTCGTAGAAGGTGAAGAAAACCCAGAAGCTACTGCATTTGGATCATTTATATCAGAAAATGTTATCCCGGGAGGACCAGTCCAGGTTCCAGTCTGAGCGGCGGAGCCTGCATTTGCAGCTAGCTCTACATTAGCTCCAACACAAATATCAATTTGATCAGGACCTGCGTCTACAGGATTATTACTTATTGGTGAAACTTCAATTATTACTTCATCTGTTATAGGAGGTACACAATTAGGTCCTGCGGTTACAGTATATCTAAATTCATAAGTACCAGGAATCATATCTGATAAAAGAGGATTTTGTGCATAAATATCAGAAATAGTAGCAGTATTTGGACCAGATACTTGTGACCAAACTGATAGTTCTTGTGGAAGAATAGGACTTCCAGCAAGGGTTCCGCCTACCTGACCACATGCAAAATCTTGATTCACACCAGCATTAGCTCCACTAGGAGGGGCAGATATGATTATATTAATGGCATCATTAGCTTCATCACATCCTGTTAGCTGATTTCCGGTTCTTCTTCTTCTGAAATTAACGGTGTATGTACCAGGAACGTCAAATATATTAATTGTCGTTGGACTACTTACCGCATTTTGGTATGAAGTAGGAAATGAAATAGCAGAAGCGCTTGGCCCACTAATGATGCTATATTGAGTGTTATTACCATTAGTAAATGTAAAAGGAACATTTACAGTAGTGTCTCCACATGGAGCAACAATATCATTTCCAGAATTTACAACAATATCTATTACACCTACATTATAACGTACTCTAGCGGTTGCTACTTCTGTACAAAGTGTTACATTATTAGTTATGGTATAGGTAAATGTATAATCTCCTGGAGATGCAAGACCTGTTATTTGAGTAGTGCTATTCATTGGACTTACAATGGTAGCAGGAGGACCTCCAGTTTGATTCCATTCTACAGTTTCATTAGTAAAATCTGGAGTAGAACCTACTAATGTGGTTTCTGTAATCGAAGCATCACAAAACCGTTGATTATTATCTTGTATTGTCGCAGGTGTAATATCCTGCGTTGCAGGATCAATAACAATATTAACCGTATCACTACCCGTTGCACAAGGTCCGACAACATTCCATCGAAACGTATACGTTCCTTCTATAAGATCAGAGACATTGGTATTAGCACTATTAGGATTTGTTATGGATGGAAACGAAGGTCCGCTAACGAACGTCCAGGTTCCTTGTTGCCCATTAAGATTATTACCTCCAAAAGAACCATTTAAATTTGTGGATCGACTTACTGTATAACATTGATCTAAACTTTGGTTAGGTCCTGCATTTACAGGGATTTCACCACCATAATTGGTAACTGTAATATCTGATGAAGAACTACACGAAGAAACAGAATTTGTAATCGTCCATCGTAATGTTGTACTACCTGCATTAGTTTCTGATAGGGTTATAGGAGTACTAGCTGAATTTGGTAAACTAATAGATACACCAGCGCCATTTCCTCCCACTATTGACCATTGTCCTGTTTCATTAATATTCCCAGGACTATTTCCATTAACAACTATAGAGCCTGTATTATCAGGACATGAAGCTACATCTGTACCAGCATCTGCAATGGTTATTGGGTTTACCACAATAGAAACAGTTTGAGATGGGGTATCACCATTAAAACATTCTGCAGTATACTCAAATTCATAAGTATTACCAGCAATAAAACCTGTTATTATAGGGTTGTCTATTGTAGGATCGCTAATGATAACTGTTGGCCCAGCAGTTTGACTCCATGTTGGACCACTGGCATAAGTGTCAGGACTACTACCTTGTAATTGCATTGTATCATTGATACATATCGTTTGGTTTAATCCGGCATTGATGGTACAACTTTGGGATTTGACGGTAGTAACCCCTGCAAAAAAGACTACTAAGAGTACACAAAATTGTAAAAACAACTTATTTGTTCTAGTTAGCAATCGACTGGGGATTTTCTTTTTTTCGGTTAAGTAAAATTGTTTCATAAAATGTAATTAGAAAACTGATGGTAAAAAATCTTATTTATGTTTCGTCAAAGGGCGTATTTATTACTTGAGAGTTTTGGGTATAAACAAAACTCTTTAAAATACAGGGGGTATGTTTTTTGACAATGTTTGGGGTTTATTGTAGTACCGTATAAAAATAACATAATTTTAACACTCTTGGATACGGCTAAAACGTAATATTTTTAAGGTTTTTCCTAAGTTCTTGTTTTTTAGATTACTATCTGGTTTTTAGATGTGTGGGACATCAAAATATTAAAGAATTATTTTAAAAAATGATGCTGTACTAAATATGAAAAAAGGAGATTTCTTTTTTAGAGAAATGATTAGAGATAAACTATGAACTCCTAACACTATATATAATGATTGAAGAAAAAATGAAAATTAAATTTTATAGAACCATGTCTTGTATTACCTCCTCTTTTGTACAAGTACATCAGTATATCTATCGAGATTTTTAAGCACAATATCGCTTCCTTTTACTACAGTTTTAAGAGGTTGTTCCCCAAGATGTACAGGAAGTTCTGTAGTTCTTGATAATCGCTCATCAAGTCCTCTAAGCATGGATCCGCCTCCAGTTAGGTAGATACCTGTATTGTAAATATCGGCAGATATTTCTGGAGGAATTTCAGAAAGCGTCTCCATGATGGCATTTTCTATTTGTGTGATAGATTTATCTAGACTTTTTTCTATCTCTTTATATGATAATTGTATTTGTTGAGGTTTTCCGGTAAGTAAATCTCTTCCTTCTATTTGGATGTTATCTGGAGGAGAAGTTAAATTATGTATTGCAGAACCAATTTTTATTTTTATTTTTTCCGCCATAGATTCTCCAATGTGTAGGTTACGAAACTCACGTATATATTGAGTGATGTCCTCATTAAAAGTGTTTCCGGCGATTTTTACCGATTGACCGCTAATTATTCTTCCCAAAGAGATTACAGCAATTTCTGTAGTTCCTCCTCCGATATCAACAATCATGTTACCTTTAGGTTCCAAAACGTTTATACCTCCTCCAATAGCTGCAGCGATAGGTTCATGTATAAGGAATATATTTTTTGCATTTAATCGTTTTGCAGATTCTTGTACTGCTCGCATTTCTACTTCTGTACTTCCGCAAGGAATAGCAATAATCATATTATATGAAGAAAAAAATAACGAAGAATTAAGAGACGATAATCGTTTTATAAATGTCTTCAACATTTTTTCTGTTGCATCAAAATTAGAAATGACACCATTACTAAAAGGATAAATTGTTTTTATATTTTTATTGATCTTACCTCTCATCATACCAGCCTCTTTACCGACGGCAATAATTTTTCCTGAAATTTGATTTATAGTAATGATAGAAGGATTGTCGACCGCTATTTTTCCTTTATAAGTAATAAGCGTATTAGAAGTGCCTAGATCTATTGCAATTTTTTCGTTTAAAAAGTCAAAAAAGCCCATGATTTGTGTTACTTAGGTTAAGTATGTTGATTTTAAGGTAAACTAAAGTAACTTTATATCATACAAAGGGGGTTCAAAGGTAAATAACTTGGATAAAATGTAATTATTGTGTTGGCATCTTATTTTAACAAGGTTTCTGACCTATGATTTAATATACAAGATGTTAGTATTTTGTAAAGACTATGTAATCATAACTTTTTTTCTTTAGCTTGTATTTTCAGGATAGTTTCGTGTATTTTTGGCACTCATAATAATTTTATTCATATAAATTCTAGATATAGTTGGAAGCAAAAAAGATTATTGTAGCTATTGATGGCCATTCGTCTACAGGAAAAAGCACGGTTGCTAAACAACTGGCTAAGGCACTAGGATATATTTATGTGGATACGGGAGCGATGTATCGCGCAGTTTCTTTATATGCTATGAGAGCTGGTTTTATTGATGAATCTCATTTTGATACAGAAGCTTTGGAAAATGATCTTTCTAAAATCAATCTTAAGTTTGAAATTAGTCCAAAAACTGGCCTGGCTGAAGTATTACTTAATGGAGAGAATATAGAGCAAGAAATTAGAACTCTTGCAGTTTCTCGACATGTGAGTAAAATCGCTGCGGTATCCAGTGTACGTAGAAAATTAGTTGAACAACAACAAAAAATGGGCGTGGATAAAGGGATAGTAATGGATGGAAGAGATATAGGTACTGTTGTATTCCCTAAAGCAGAGCTTAAGTTATTCATGACGGCAACTGCCAAAGATCGGGCAGAACGAAGGTTTATTGAACTTTCTGATCGGGGAGAGGATGTAACCTATGAAGATGTTTTAAAAAATGTAGTAAATCGAGACCACATTGATAGCACAAGAAAAGATTCACCATTACGAAAAGCTGGAGATGCTATCAAGATTGATAATTCTAACCTTACATTAGAAGAACAATTTGATCAAATTTTACAATTAGCAAAAATTACAATAAAAAAATCTTAGTCTTCTGGAGAGGCAAGAGAATCAGATATTATATTCTCTTTTAAGTTAGCATCCACAAGTTCTTTGGATTGATACAATTTTATATCTTCTTTAACCCATTCTACAAGTTCAACGTATTCATCATTATTACGAAGAATTAATACGCGATTTAGTCGTAATAGATCATTTACAACTTGTTTATATTTTTGGATATTAGTATCGGTAACTTGATAAAAAGGTTTGTCTACCAGAATTTGATATTGTTTCCCATTGTTCAACACAATCTGATCTTTACGTTCATATATGATATTAGTCTTGGATATCGATTGAGCGTAATTGTTAATTGTAATGCATAAAAAGACTATAAATAATATTCTTTTCATAATGATTTATTTTGGGTCTATTACAAAATTACGGTAAAACCGTAAAAAGAAAATATTTTTTACCGGTTTTCTAATATATTTTCGATAAAATACAAGATTTAAGGTTGTATAATCAGGTAAGAGATCAAAAAAAGCCACTAAATTCGAATTTAGTGGCTTTTTTTATTGTGTAAAGTATTGAATACTAGATTTTAATACTAAGGTTGTGTATGTATTATATAGTATATACTTCTATTTTTT
Source organism: Aquimarina algiphila (assembly GCF_007489275.1). Lineage (GTDB taxonomy): Bacteria > Bacteroidota > Bacteroidia > Flavobacteriales > Flavobacteriaceae > Aquimarina > Aquimarina algiphila. The sequence goes on along the minus strand of NZ_VLNR01000068.1, from coordinate 26,921 downwards.
TGTTTATAAAACTTATAGATTAGGGATAACTAATTCTTGATCAGGATGAATAACATCAGGGTTCTTCAGAATACCGGTATTTGCCTCAAAAATAGCTTTATATTTCATTGGATCTCCATAATAATGTTTAGCAATTTTGCTTAATGATTCTCCACTTTTTACAGTATGTCTATGATATACAGAAGTATCTGCTACATTGATATCAGCTACAATATCAGAAGGAGATTCGCCTCCAATTTCTTTTATTTTATCCCAAAGCTGGTTTTTTTCATATTGAGTATTTGCCGTACCTTTTATTTTAAGAGTTCCGTTTTCTTCAGATACATCACCGTCCTGGATATTTAACTTTTGCCCTAAATCCAGAACATCTTGATACTTTGCTTTTACCATAACTAAGTTGATTTTAAATTATTAATTAGCTTTACTCAAATATAGGAAATTATAAAGTTGTGTTCACATAATTTTAGGATTAAAAAATGAATAAATATCGTTGAAATACATAATTTATCTATATTCGGACAGATTTTAAAAGATATTTGATGTTTCGTAAACGTTTCTATTATATAATTGAGCTACAATATCTTGGTTTTAGATATCATGGGTGGCAAAAACAACCTACAGTAAACACCTTACAACGTATGGTAGAACGAACTGTCGCTTATGTGTTGGATCATAAGAATTTTAAAGTTTTGGCTGCGGGAAGGACAGATGCAAAGGTGTCTGCAAACCAAGCTTATGTAGAATTGTTTGTTGATAAAGAACCTTTAGATTTGGAGATTTTTTATCCGGTATTTAACCAAAATTTACCACAAGATATAAGAGCTTTAAGTATTGAAGAAACTGATGAAAATTTTAATATCATTCAATCTCCTAAAATTAAAGAATATCTATATTTATTTTCTTATGGAGAGAAATTTCATCCTTTCTGCGCACCATTTATGTATAATATATTAGAAGACCTTAATATTGATTTAATGCAAAAGGCAGCTGTATTATTTGAAGGGAAACATAATTTTAGATCTTATTGTCATCGTCCTACCGAAAAAACAATTTTAGAAGGAGAAATAACACATTGCGAAATAAAAAAAAATGATGTCTATGTTGCTAATTTTTTTCCAAAAGAGAGTTATCTTTTACAAGTGAAAGGAGAAGGGTTTAAGAGAAACCAAATTCGATTAATGATGGGAGCTTTACTAGATTTAGGAAAGGGGAAAATTGATTTAGATTTTTTTAAAAAAACGTTAGATCCAAATGAAGAAGAAATTGTCTTAGAGCATATTGTTCCTGGTTCAGGTTTAATACTAAACTCAGTAGAGTTTAAATAAGCATACTGTACACTATGTTGGATAATTGAGGTAATAGTAGTTTTATAATCTTTTTAAAATAATATATAAGCATGAAGGTAATATCTACAAATATTGGTGAACCACAAATAGTGTCTTGGAGAGGGAAAGAAGTTAAAACAGGAATCTATAAACATCCTGTTAACCTACCAATATATCTGGATAAAGAAGACGTGAAAAATGATCATGTGATCGATCGAAGATATCACGGAGGTGTAGATAAAGCATGTTATATATATGCTACAGACAACTATTCATATTGGAAAGAAAAATATCCCGATTTGGATTGGAATTATGGGATGTTTGGAGAGAATCTAACAGTTTCAGGTTTTGATGAAAAAAAGATCAAGATAGGTTCTATTTATGCCTTGGGAGAGGCCACTGTACAAATATCAAGACCGAGACAACCTTGTTACAAATTAGGAATTAGGTTTGGGAATCAAGCAATTATTAAACAGTTTGTTGATTCTTTACTTTCTGGAGTATATGTAAGAGTGTTAGTCCCTGGAGAAGTTAAGGTGAATGATGAATTTGTATTGGATACAGAAAATAGTGAAGGGATTTCAATTTCAGAATTAAATACCTTGCTATTTCATTATGATGATACATTACACAAAAACCTATTACAAAAGGCACTTGATGATCCTTTAATTTCTGAAAGTGATAAGAAGTATTTTAAAAAGCATGCATCATAATATTCAAAATTATCTAATCAACTTTTTATGGCTGATACTATAAAATTACGTAGCGATGACAACCATTCTGTTGTTACCATTTATAAAGGTGAATTGATAAGTTATCAACTAATGGGTGTAGAGGTAATGCATCAGAAAGGAGATCCTGGATGGGGAAGTACAGAAATTGAAATGTTTCCTATTATTGGAGCAACTGCAGCAAATGATTTTTCTGTTCAAACAGCAAAAGGAGAAGCAAAGCTAGATCAACATGGGATTTTGAGAGGAATGGAATATCTTCCAATGCAAGAAGAAAGGAGTAAAGCTTCTTTTTATAAAACATACAAGGCAAATACAGAAGTTAAGAATCCTAAATTTCCTGAAAAATCAACACAGCAATATATGCATTGGCCATATGATTTTCAGTTTACAAAAATCTTTGATTTAACAAATGGAAGTCTAACCATTTATTTCGAAATAAAATCAGAAGATGGGATGCCATTTATGTTAGGTTTTCATCCTGCATTTAAAATTTATAGCAAAAATCCGATTTTAAGAACTGGAAATACACTTGTTTCTTTGGACGAGGTTCTTGAGGTCGGCTCATCTGCTTTCCTTCTCGAAGAATGTAAAGAGTTAGTACTGGAAAATAATGATAGCCTTATAGTTAATCTTAAAACAAAGGGTTTTCGGCATATGATGCTTTGGAGTGAAGTTAGCAATATGGTATGCATAGAACCTATTACCTTTTATCCATCAAGTGTATCGATACCCCAATTGCACAAAGGATTTGACTATAGTTCTGAATATGAGAAATATCAAGTTACTATTTCACCTTTATTATTATGAAAATTCAAGAACTTGAAAATTTAGTTATAGGTGCAGGACCAGCAGGGTTAGCAGTAGCAGGGAGACTACGAAAAAATAATATTCCGTTTGAAATTATAGAACAATCCAATAAAATAGCATGGAGTTGGCATAATCATTATGATCGATTACTGCTACATACAGTAAAAGAATTATCTTATTTACCGTATCTAAAATTTCCTGAAGAATATCCAAGATATATCCCCAAATCCTTGTTAGCAGAATATTATGAGAAGTATGCAGAGCATTTTAAAATAGAACCTCAGTATAATACCAAAGTAGAAACAATACAAAAAAAAGGAAATCATTGGATAGTTGACACCAATACTGATATATCGTTTATGGCTAAAAATGTAATTGTTGCTACTGGAGTAAATCGAGTTCCTTATGCTCCAAAATGGAAAGGTCAGGATGATTTTAAAGGAAAAATAATTCATAGCAGAGTATATAAAAATGGTAAACCATTTTTGGGACAGAAAGTAATCATTGTCGGGATGGGAAATACTGGTGCAGAATTGGCATTAGATCTTAGCGAAGCTCATATAGATGTAACACTATCGGTGAGAAGTCCATTACTTATTGTTCCAAGAGATATTAATGGTCGCCCCGTACAGACCACAGCAAAGAAACTAGAAAAGTTACCTTTTGGATTAGGCAGATGGATTGGTAAGCAGGTTCGGAATATTGTTATTGGAGATTTATCAAAATATGGAATTTCTATTTCTAAAGAAGATCCGATAGATCATTTAAAAAAGACAGGAAAAACTCCAGTGATTGATTTGGGAACGGTTAAAAGAATTAAAGAAGGTAAAATTAAAGTAGTTGGAGATATAGATCATTTTAATAAAAATGGTATTCAACTAAAGAGTGGAATTGATATTGAGGCTGATGTTATACTTCTAGCTACTGGGTATAGAGCAAAAATAGAAGATTTTATAGAAGATACAGATGAGCTTTTGGATGTTGAAGGAGTGCCAAAAAGTCCTATTGCAGTTGGGGCTCATCAAGGGTTGTTTTTTGTAGGTTTTGATAATTATAAGCTTGGCGGAATTTTAGGTACGATTTTTAATGATTCTAAAACGATAGTAGATGAAATTTTGAAACAATAGAAGTGATTTCACTGTTTACCGTGTTCTGTACCAGTTGTTATTGAATGATATTTGTGATAGTTTTTAATAGTATGAAAAATAAATTTTTGATTGTTGCTTTACTTTTGATTAGTTATCGATTATTAGCTCAGGAGTTAGATACTCCTTCTATTGTATATAACGATACCGATTTGTCATGGCAGAATTTTCCTGCGATCTCAGAAGATGGATCATATTATCTAATTATTTACAACGAGTATTCTTGTTGTGTGGATACCGGAAGTATTTTACAACAACGTAGTGTTACTACTGGAGAAATTAATAAAGAAATTATTTTATATCCCAATGAAACTGATCAAATAGAGTTTTCTTCAGAGAAAAAAGCTACTATCATTAAAGAGGTACAAGATTTATTAAAAGAAACGAGCTATTTTAAGTTATTTGAAGTGAAAAAACATCAACAAATTCAACAAAAGGATAATAATGAATTATTTGTAAAAGCCAAATTACTAACTCAATCTTTCACAAGTAAAAGTGTGAATTTACCTTTGTCAAAACTTCATGGATTTTGCTGTACGGGAGATTATGATAGTAAAGAAAGCTGTGATGTAAGTCAAAGTATAGAAAATGTTTGGTTAAGTAAAAAGCATCAATTATTACTTATAGAGTCAGGTGTAACACATCCTGCCGATGGTTGCGATGACGGCCCATACTATACTGTAACACCTCTTTTAAAAGAATAACTTTTAATTCTTTACATCTATACTCTCATCTTTTAAAACAGTTAAGGCTATCTTGATTGTATTATAATCAAGAGCTTGTTCAAAATGTTCAAAATATGGTTTTAATGTATCAGGTTGGTCGAGTTCTTCTTTTGCTTTTTTAACTGCCGATAGATCCGCAGCACTTACGAATTGTTTTAGATCGATATCCTCACCATCTTCATGTAATTTCATAATATGAGAAAATACTGTGGAAGCGGCTAGTTGTCTTTTTATGGCTATTTCTTCTATTGATAACCCTTCTTTATAAAGCGTTAATGTTTCCTTATGTGTATTTCCTTTTTTTGAACTTTTCTTTTTCTTTTTTGTCGTTTTTTCTTGAGAAAAATCAATAATCGCTTTTATAAATTGATACCCGTAATTTTGCATTTTTTGTCTTCCAACACCATTAATTTGCATGAATTCATCATCACTCATCGGACGGGATTTCTCCATTTCTTTTAATGTGGCATCACTAAAAATTTGATAGGCGGGAATACCGGCTTCTTTTGCTAGCTCTAATCGCAGTAATCTTAGTTTTTCAAATAGATCAGGAGTTGATGATTTAGCAATTTGTTCTATAGCAACTTCTTTTATTTTTTCAAACTCTTGTAAATGGGCTATACTTACTTTTTTGCCTTCAAATAATACCTTCTTAGAACGTGAAGTAAGTTTTAGTTTATTGTTTTGATGAAAAGCAATTTCTAAATACCCTTGATTAATTAATTGTATAATATATTGTTGCCAATCTCTCCATGATATTTCATTACCAATACCATACGATTTAAGGTTTTGATATCCCTTATCATATACTGCTGCATTCTGTGCACCTCTTAAAATATCAATCACAGTTCCAATAGGTTCTTGTTCTTTGATTCGGGTAACCGTTGATAATGCTTTTTGAGCAATGATTGTTCCATCAATAAAAGTTGGTGGATTTTTACAAACATCACAATTACCACAATCTTCTTCGATCAGTTCTCCAAAATAACTCAGTAGAATTTTACGTCTGCAACTCAGCGAATCAGCATACTGCTTCATACGATCAAGTTTTGCTAGCTGGACCTCTTGATTACCAGACATATTGGCAAACTTTTGCAATTGTACAACATCAGCATAACTATGAAACAGTAGTGTAGAAGAGGGGAGTCCATCTCGTCCCGCACGGCCGATTTCTTGATAATACCCTTCAATGTTTTTTGGCAAGTTATAATGAATAACCCAACGAACATTTGATTTATCGATACCCATCCCAAATGCAATAGTTGCACATACAATTTGTACTGTATCATTAATAAAACCCTCTTGTACTTTAGATCGCTTATGATGATCAATACCTGCATGATATGCTTCTGCAGTATACCCTTGTTGCTGTAATTTTTCTGCAATAGCTTCTGTAGTTTTTCTACTTAAGCAATAAATAATTCCACAATCATTAGGCTTGTCTTTAAGAAAATTAATGATCTGTTCTATTCGTTTGTTCCCCGGTCGTACCTCAAGGCTTAAATTTTTTCGATCAAAAGAAGCTAAATGCTGTATGGCATTAGGGATGTTAAGTTGATCACAAATATCCTGGCGTGTTGCTTTATCAGCGGTTGCCGTTAATGCAATCACAGGGGTTTTGGGAAATTTGGTTTTGAGATACCCAAGTTGAGTATAAGCAGGTCTAAAATCATGTCCCCAAGCCGAAATACAATGTGCTTCGTCTATTGCAATTAAACTTAGTTCTATTTGAGAAAATATAGTATCCAAAAAACTTAAACTTTCTGGAGCGACATAGAGTAACTTTATTTCTTTATCCAGGAGTTTCTGGTATATGTCTTGCTGCTCACTTTCTGTTTGACTACTATTAATAAAGGCAGCATGTATACCGTTGGCCAATAAACCATCTACCTGATCTTTCATTAATGCGATTAAAGGTGAAATGACCAGAGTTACACCAGGTAGCAATAATGCAGGAAGTTGATAACAAATTGATTTTCCGCCACCAGTAGGGATAATAACAAGATTATCCCGATGATTAAATACAGCATCTATAATCTCTTGTTGTAATGGCCTGAAAGTGTCATAACCAAAATATTCTTTTAATGTACTTTTAATTTGTTGTAGGTCTGGCATAAATGCAAAGGAACAAAATTAGCATGGGAAAATAAAAGTGTTTTGTACAATGATAACACATTAGGAAAATCTAGTAACAAAATTGGGTTTGATCCGTCTTCAAATAAAACAGCGATTTTATGGCAGCACTAAAAAACGTACAAAAATTAGGTGGAATTTCAGCAATACTTGAAGCTATTATTTATGGTATTGCCTTTATCATTTATGGAGCAGTATTAGTATATCCTCCAAGCGATGCGAATACGATACAAGAACTTAAGTTTCTATCTGATAACCAAACTATCTTAATGATTTTGAATTTAATAGTTTATGTGTTATTTGGGGTTTTACTATCCGTATTGGTTCTTGCTATTCATGAACGCTTAAAAAATACTTCTCATGTTCTTTCAAAAATAGCTTCTGTATTTGGTTTAATTTGGGTTGGATTAGTAATAGCAAGCGGAATGATAGCTAATATTGGCTTAGACTCTGTAATTCGAATTGGTGCCAAAGAACCAGAACAGGCGATGTTGATTTGGAAAAGTGTTGAAATAGTTACTGAAGGCTTGGGAGGAGGAAACGAAATAGTTGGCGGAGTTTGGGTATTGCTTCTTAGTATTGCAGCTTTAAAAGGGAAAAGTTTCTCAAAACCTTTAGTTTTTTTAGGATGTATAGTTGGTTCAGCTGGTATTCTAACTATATATCCAGCAGATATATTTACTGAAATTTTTGGCTTAAGTCAGATCATATGGTTTATTTGGTTAGGAATATTCATGCTTCGTAACAGTCAAAAATCAGTACATTAGAAATCGTTAACGATCAAAAGTTCTTATAAAAAATAAGGGTAACTACTTTGCTTATTTTGGAAGTCCTAAAATATAGTATCCTAATTTTTTCCCATTATCTTTTTTTGCTTTTTTAATTTCCCATAAGTATGTGTCATTTTTTATGTCTTTTAATAGATGTTCTACATCACTAAAGGTATAAGTTCTCATTGTTGATGCCTGACCATCCCATGCATAAAAAAGAGGAATGATGGGTATGATATAAGTGAATACAATTTGTTGCCATGTTAATGGTTTTACAAATGGTGTCATAAAAAGTGACATTATAAAAAGTATAGCTAACGAGAGGGGTAAAAATAACCACCATAAAAGGGTAGGAACAAAATTTTCTCCCATTTCATATATAAGAATAGGTTCGTTATTATCTTGAGCAGATTTTAGTATGTTTTTTGCTTGATTGGGTGGCATATGATGAAAACTATTCATCATGGTCTTTAATCCAGGTGGTGTTTCGGTTAAATTAGTAGCATCAATAGATGTCTGTTCATAAATAATGTTGGCTAATTGGCTATTGTTAATTCGATTTACAAAATCAGGATTGGGGTGTAAGTCAGTTAAAATTAGTTGAACCAACTCTGATGTATTAGTGTCATTTATTTTTTTTATTACTTCCAACATGGCACCACCTGATCCAGAGCCTAAATCAACAATTTGTGAAAAATCGTGTCTGTTCTTTATATTTATAATTAGATTGGTAATAACCTCGCTAGTTCCTAGTATTTTGTGTAAAACTACTATAAGATTAGTCATACTGGTTCTTATTGTATTCGGGAACCAATCAAAATCTTCAAATTCAAAAAGTTGTATTCTTTTCATTAGTTTGATTGTTGTCGTAAGAACAAGTTTAACCTTGTACTTAACTAGTTATATTTTTTCATCTGTTTTCTAAAGAAATCTAATTCTTCTACTGTCAATTTCTTTTTATTAAAGTTGATATAGCGCAGTCTTGTTTCATTTGTTTTTAACCAAATTTCATTATTTTTCTCGGTAATACTAGTTATCCAATCCCAGTTCTTGTATTCAGGTTTTTGCTTACTACCAACATGATGTATTGCTATAGATTCATTGTTAAATTCGATAACAGCATTGAATATTAAACGATTTGATTGAATTTTTGCACTTAATACTATGATTATTAGTGAGATAAATATAATGATTAACGTGATTCCTATTGCCGTTTTAAGCATTGATCCAAAAAGGTTTGGATTTACAATCGCAATTAAAATAGATGCTATTATATATTTAATAATACTTCGATTTATAAAATTATATACTTTGGCTTTTAGGATCGTATAGAAATTAATAGTTACGGTCTTTGTTACACTCATGGTTAAATTTTAATTGTAAATCTAATGTATTGGTTAATTCAGAGTTTTGTCAAATTGTTTTGTTAAAAATCAATCTATATTTTGACTATTTTTGTTTTTAGTTATGAAAGTATGCATTGCCGAAAAACCAAGTGTTGCCCGTGAAATTGCTTCTGTACTAGGAGCAAATGTAAAATGCGATGGATATTATGAAGGTAATGGATATGCTGTAACCTATACTTTTGGTCATCTCTGTACATTATTTGAACCTAATGATTATAAACCTTACTGGAAAAGTTGGGATCTTAATAATCTTCCTATGTTGCCCGATAAATTCAGAACCAAAGTGGTTGACAATTCTGGAATCAAAAAACAATTTAGTATTGTAAAAAAATTGTTTGATAAAGCTACAGTAGTGATTAATTGTGGTGATGCCGGTCAGGAAGGAGAGCTAATACAACGATGGGTTATAGACCAGGCAAATTATAAAGGAGAAGTGCAACGTTTATGGATTTCATCATTAACCACAGAAGCGATTAAAGAAGGTTTTGAAAAGCTACAACCCTCTACGCAGTACGATAATCTGTATTATGCAGGGTTTTCGAGAGCAATTGGAGATTGGTTATTAGGTATGAATGCCACAAGATTATATACCGTTAAGCATGGTGGATATAAACAAGTATTATCTATTGGTAGAGTACAAACGCCTACACTTGCGATGCTGGTAAATCGATTTAAAGAGATTCAGAGTTTTAAACCAAAACCTTATTGGGAGTTACAAACGGTTTATAGAGATACTTTGTTTAATTGTGAGGAAGGAAGGTTTTTAAAAAAAGAAGAAGGAGAGACCTTTGCTAAAGTCGTTAAAGAAAGTGATTTTGAGATTGTATCTATCACTAAGAAAAAAGGCAAAGAATATGCTCCCAAACTTTTTGATCTTACTGGACTGCAAGTTTATTGTAATACTAAGTTTGGTTTTTCTGCAGATGAAACATTAAAAATTGCACAAAAGTTATATGAGCAAAAGGTAATTACCTATCCTAGAGTGGATACCACTTTTTTACCTAATGATATTTACCCTAAAGTACCTGGCATATTAGGAAAATTAACGAATTATCAAAAGTTGATCGAACCAATCCTTAATGAAAAGATTAAAAAGTCAACTAAAGTTTTTAATGATAAGAAGGTTACAGATCACCATGCTATTATTCCTACCGGAGTTCAGATCAATTTACAATATAACCAACAACAGGTGTATGATATTATTACCAAACGATTTATAGCTGTGTTTTATGATGATTGTTCTGTAGCCAATACAACTGTGATTGGTAAAGCAGATACCGTAACTTTTAAAACTACAGGAAAAGAGATTTTGGAAAAAGGTTGGAGATTGGTTTTTGAAACCCCAAATACTAAAGAAAAAAAAGAAAAGGGGATACTTCCTTCTTTTGTAAAAGGAGAAAAAGGTCCACATGAACCTTCTTTTTTAGAAAAAGAAACCAAACCTCCTAATCAATATACTGAAGCTACTTTATTAAGAGCTATGGAGACTGCCGGAAAACAAGTAGATGATGATGAAATGCGTGAACTAATGAAGGAAAATGGTATTGGAAGACCATCTACAAGAGCAAACATTATCGAAACTCTATTTAAGCGCAAATATATTGAGCGAAATAAAAAACAAATTCTTCCTACAGTAACAGGAATACAACTTATTGATACTATACAGAATAAACTCCTCACTTCTGCAGAGCTTACAGGACAATGGGAAAAACAACTAAAAGAGATTGAAAAAGGGAACTTTCATGCTGGTAACTTTATTAAAAACATGAAACAAATGGTGGATCATTTGGTATATGAAGTTCGTACAGAAAAAGTACGAGCTAATATCTCCCATACAACATCGGCTAAGAAACCCATCTCAGGAAACAAAAAACAACAAGCAAAACTTAATGAACAAGTATGTCCAAAATGTAAGCATGGGAAACTTCTGAAAGGGAAAACTGCTTTTGGATGTAGTGATTATAAAAATGGATGTGATTTTGTACTTCCGTTTTCTTTTGAGGGAAAAAAGATATCAGAAAAACAGTATTTACGATTACTCCAAAAAGGATGTACCGTTAACCTTAAAGGTTTTAAAACTTCTGAAGGGAATAAAGAAGGACTTATTCGTTTCGATGATCAATTTCAATTACTCTTAGAAGAGAAGAAAGTTGCTAAGACCACTCATCAAGAACAAAATCCTAATACCATGTCTTGCCCCATTTGTCAAGAGGGAACTGTTGTAAAAGGTAAAACAGCGTACGGATGTAGCGCGTATAAAAATGGATGTGATTTTAGATATGCTTTCGATACTATACGAGAAAAGGCTAATGGAAAACCATTGACAACTTCATTAGTTTTTTCTTTGCTAAATGAAAGTGTAAAAGCAGAATGATTAATATCTAATATCTATTTTTTATTAATAATCATTTCTAGTAAGCAAGAGGTGTGTGTATATCGATCAGAAAGAATATCAATAGTATAATTTTCTAAAGCAATAGTATATTTATTTTTGATTATACTATCATAAAAGTTAAAGCTTTTTATGGTATCTTTTGTTATCACTTTTAGCGTGTAATTTGCAGTATCAAAGTACTTACGGTCTTTATCTTCGGGAGGTCCATCATATCCCCATTCATGATAGCAATCGATTAGTTCTATTTCTAAGTCACTTTTATCACCCACCATTATACTTCCTGTATTTAATAATGCAAACGTTTTTCCTAATCGTATTGGCTCAATACTTAAATAATAATTGCTGTTTTCAATCAAAAATGTTAAGAAGTATTTTTTATATGCTTTAGTATAATAAGAGCTTTCTGATGGATCATTATTAATATAAAAAGAGGCAATGGATTCGCCATTGTTTTGGACTTCTAAAGATATATCTCCAATTAAGTGAGCCGCAGAACTTTTATCATATATATTTAAGTTGGTGGTTATCTTTAGCTCATTATATTCAATAATACCACTTTGCCCATGTTTTAATGATATCTTTTTCATACTCTTTTGTGCGCTAATGTTATATAATATAAAGAATACAAATATGGATACTATAATTTTTTTCACGTTTTTATTTAATGTATTGTAATTAATCTTTGATGTGTAAAATTTAATCTTTAATTCTTGTTTTTAATAATAGGCGTAGGAGGATGAGCAACAGGAGTAGGGAAAAAAGTGGGATCAAATCTATCTAATATTTCGATCCTTGATGTATTTAAATTTATTTTTAAACGATACTGCTCAAAAAGTGTATTAAAATGTTTAACATCAATAAATTCATTGTCCATTCTTCTTATTGTCATTTCATATATGTTTTCTTGCTCCTGGGTCAATACAATAAGATAATTTTTAATTAATTCTGCTACCCCGTTTGCAGTGAAATATTTGATTTCTTCTAGTGTGCTGCTTACGATGGTTTTATTTATTTTTTTCAGGATAACATTATGATCTTTTAATAGAGTGCCATAATCATAAGAATCTTGTAAGCGATAAAGGTTCATGATAAGGTCTTCGGGTTTTATTTTGCGACCAACTTCAAATTCAATACCTCCATCTGGTGTTCTTATCAAAGAAGGATCCTCCCAACCGATACCGATGTTCTCAATTCCCCAATTAAATTTATCTTTTTTGTAAATTCCTGGATTAACAAAAAAAGTAATTTCATTATCAGAATAATAATCTGTAGTATTATCAATTCTTTTTTTGAGATGAATTCTCGTCAATTGATTTATGGGAAACCCATTGTTTTCTAGTTTTTTAGCAACTTTTAAAATAAGTTTTTGTTCTAGATTTGTAAATTCTGAAATAGAAGATTGCAGGCCTCTGGGGATATCCATAGCTGAATTTTTTTGATGTTTTTTTCCACTAAAGAAAAGTGTGAAAACGGACAATACAATTATTGATATATATCTATATTTCATGAAGCTTCTTAGGTATTTGTCCAGACTATATTTATTTTAAACCTTGTATGTTTTGGTTTTTTCTTAAACTTATAAAAATTTAAGGCTTTTACAAAAAAGTAAAGACCTTTTGTTTTTTACTAAACCTTCTATAATATTATATGGATGTTAATTTCTTTCTTTTTTTGACAGTTGATGATATGAAAACTATTTAAATTATTTTTTACTTTAAAATACTGTAACATGGGCTCTGAATTTTTATCTATATAAAAGATGATTTAATTATAATAATTATGAAATTAAAGCAAAAATTTATAATCTCTCTATTTTTTGCACTTCCCATGGTACTTTGTGCACAAGCAGAAATGATATTCAATGATACTCAATTGAATGAATCATTGGAGACCGTAACTCAAAAATTAAAAGATATCTCTGAAACTACGAATGTAATTTCGATTGATAATCCAAGTTTTCCTTTAGCCAAAACCAAAGAAGAACATTTGGTTTGTTCAAAAATAAAAACAAAGCATGGGATAATTGAAAAAGCGGTATTTACTTTTGCCGATAACAAACTTAGTTATATTGAAGCCAAAGGAAATGTTTTTAATACATTTACAGAGACACGTAATGACACTGCCAGAACGTATATAGATTATGATGTTTATGTTAAGGATAAACTATTCTTAAACAAGAAAAAAGATATAGCCTGGATAATTACCAAAGAAGCTATGCATACCAATTTATTTACTTGGGAAAATCCATATCTCAATTTTCCATCGACAACTGAAATTGAATCCAATGATTCAAGTAAAATACCACCATTTCTTAAGACAGGAAAGACTTTGAATGAATTAAAACCAGTATTAGAAGCCAATAGTAAATTTATAAATATAGAAGAATTAGATGGCTCTGACCCTAATGCACAACTGCAAATAAACTGTTTTGGAGTTGATTATTTAGGGTTTCCAAGAAAAGTAGAAGCGCGTTTTGGAGATAACAAGCTTAATGTGGTATGGATTTTAACAGGAAAAGGGGAGGAAGATAGAATTCGCAAGGCTTTAACTAATCAATATGGTGATCCAATTTTTGTAAATGATGCTTGGGAGATTTTCAATAACTGGCAAGTTGGTTTAAGAAAAGATAAACCAGAGGTCTTGCTTATAAAAAAAGAATTAGGACTAGAATACAAAACAACCTATTTTAAGCAGTAGTAATTCTGGTTTAATGATTAGGAGTAAATATGCTTTTCTAGTATTATGATAAGTTAGGCTAGATTGTTAAGCCTTCTTAAATAATTGAATTGTATAATCCAAAAGTTCTGTTCCTCCCGGTTTACCATGCCCAGGAATTATAATTTTTAAATCAGGGATTTGCTTTTTTATCTTTTCAACAGTTTTAGACCATTCATTAGTATTAGCATCTTCAAGATTACCTTTGCCTGCTTTGGCTGATTTAACTAAACATCCTCCAAACAATACTTTTTCATTGGGGAGATATCCGACAATGTTATCTATGGTATGTCCCTCACCAAAGAACTTAACATGAACGTTTTGAGCACCTATTTTAATTTTCATTTTATTTTTAAAACCATATTCTGGTACTACTTTTAGATTATTTTGTTTTACCAATTTAATCGTGGTATTATTAGCGTATGATTTTGCTTCGTTATCATGGAATTGCTGTAATCCTCCCAAACAGTCTGTGTGAAAATGAGTAACTACAACAGCTTTAACTTTCTTTTTTCGTTCTTTTTCAATCCAATGTATAAGCTCTTTTGAGGTCTGATCATTTGTGGGAGTATCAAAAACAATAGCTTCATCTTCATTAAAATATACCATTCCGTTACACGCAACTTTTCCAAAATCATTTGTCTCTAGATAAGAAATATGCATAAAAACATTATTACCAACTTGTTTGATTTTTAGTATTTCAGATTCAAAAATATTTGTTGTTTGTCCACTAGACCTACAACAGCAAAAAACAATAGAAATTGCTAATAAAATAAATGTTTTGTTCATAAAAACTATTCTGTTTTTTAATTGGATCTCACATTGGGTATAAAACACCTGACGCGGTAAATTAGCGAATATTCAAATATAATCATTGCTTTTGTTTGCTATTCATGTAAAATTTATATTTTTTTTAATAAAAAGCTTTTATATATAGTATGCTATAACTACTATTTTGCAGGTAAACTCATGACATAATCATAGCTTTCATTTAAATATTCTGATAATTTGTCTAAATCACTTAGCATATTCTCTGGGATGAGTACATAACCTCGCATAACTGCATTGTAAGATTTATAAATAGTAGTATCAAATTCCTTGATATATTTTTCCTGAACTTCTTTTGAAAACCTAAACCCTATTTCTCCAGCCTTATTAAAAAGCGAAAACATATGTCCATTTGCAGAAGTGTATGGCATTGTTTTTCCTTTTCTTTCAAATCGGTTACATTTTGCAACAAGTTGATCGTATGTTTTTAACTTTTTTTCCCACATAGTTTATTGTTTTTCAGCAAATTCTTTAAATTGACTCATCCATTTTTCTACTTGTTTTCTGTATATACCCGGAAAAAAGAGGGCTATTATTTTTGGCAAAAACCAATTAATCCTGATATATTCACATTCATAATCGTATTGTGTTGTTTTAGAATTAACTTCTGTAAAGGTATATTTCATGGTATTGTCCATATGTTTGTGATGATAAAAAGCTTCTAAAGATTGAGGTAAATCATTTTTAGTGATCGTTTCAGTGATTACCATATCTTGTTTACCATATTTATAATACATTTTTGATTTTGCTCCTTTTTGACCAGAAACACCATTAATTAACTCTTTTTTTATAAACCCATCTTGGTATTCTTTGTTGTACTCTTCATTCATAAAAAGAGCGACAACCACCTCTCTTTCTTGATGTATTGCTACTGAACCTTTATATTTCATAATTATAGTCGTTTAATCTCTTGAGGCATAGTTAAAGAGATAAAATTACATTTTGGTTACAGAATCGTTTTGTAACCTTATTTTTTTACAGTTTTAGTTACGTTTTATCTTTTCAAGATATTCTGAAGGAGAGATGCCTTCAAATTCTTTAAATGTTCTATAAAATGAAACCTTGTTATTAAAACCACATTCAAAGGCAATTTCGATTAGTTTTATTTTTTCTCCATTAGCTTTTTGCATAATTTTTTTGGCTTCATTTAATCTATATTGATTAAGCAATTTTTTAAACGAATAGTTGAATTTTTGATTAATAATTTCTGAAACATAAGCAGAAGGAAGTGCAACTGATTCAGAAAAACGTTGAAGATTTAGAGTGTCATCCAAATAAATTTTGTCGATTTCAAATTTATTAGCGATCAGGATTTCATCTTTTTTTCTTTTTTGTAAATCACTTAAATCAGGGGTTTTACTACTAAATATAGTCGATTTGTCAATTAGTTTGTAAGCTACGGCCTGAATAATAAAAGTCATTACAAGCATACTCATTTGATTTACCAAAGCAAAGTTGTATTTACCTATGGGTTGAATTATAAAATACATAAGATGTAATACTAAAAACACTGAATAAATGGATAAAACAATATGATACCAGTTTACCAAAACATTATTGGTGACCTGTAGTTTAAAGTGAGTTAATTTTTTGATACTTGAATATATGTATACACCTATATATACGAAGAAACTTAAGCTAAAGTAAAAATCAAAACTTTGAAATGAGGGGACTTTTTCCATGAAGACTTTTATGGTTTCTAATTTTTCAATTCCGTTTAAAAAATAGAAAGGAAGATTAGAAAGTAATATTAAACCAAAAGGAATAAAATGCAGATACATTTTTTTTGATAGCTTAAAACCTTTAATTGTTATTGCAAGTGTCATAAATAACATCAAAGGAGGTTTTAAAAAACTAATAGGATAACTTATACCCAATAGATGGGGAATAGAAAGAATTAATTGAGTTTCTACTAAAAGTCTTTCAAAAAGCGTAATGCCTTCAATTATTAAAAGGGATGCAAATAAATTTTTAAACAGAGTTTTATTGTCTGACTTTAATAGAATAAATGCAATGAAAAAAGCCTGGCAGGTGCCATAAGTAATTATAACGTTAAGTATCAGTGAAGTCAACCCCATTATTTATACTTGCTAAGTATTCTTTCAAAGATAACTAGTTTGATTTGATGAAGAAATCTAGAGAAGCTTAATTATATCTTTTATTATGAATGTTATTTTTTTGTTTTAATCAAATGGAAGTAAGTCAGGGGTTAAAAACTCTTTCTTCGCATACTTTGAATTAAAAATATCAAAATTATAATGACTTTCAATAAGTTGTTTAAAGCGCGTTTTTAATTGTGGAAACTCAAGTATGAAATCTTTAAAATTATTAGAATTTGATTGTCGTATGAAATGATTTACAACTTTGGTTGCTGCAATAGTTAGGGTTTTGTTGTATTTATCTTTTGCGTCAACAAAAGTTATAAAATTTTGTAATTGTTTTTGAATATTTTCTTCTGCTTGTTCAATTCCATAGTTTTTAATATGTATCCATGCTAGTCTTAAATGAGCTTCGTGACTGAAGATTTCTGGATCAAGAGTACAGTCAGTAAATGAGTTTTCAAAAGCTTTGTCTGTGAGTTCAAAATGTTTTTCCATAGTATATTACATTATATATTTTAATGTAAAGAAATGGATTTCTTATTTTTTTCTCATTTACATTTGTTGATAAATTGTTTTCGTGCTCTACTTAATTGTGTTGGTGTAATACCCAGATAATTTGCAATATAATAATGAGGTATTCGATTAATTAAATTTGGATATTCTTTTAAGAATAACTCATATTTCTCAACAGAATTCAGATTTAATAATGATACCAATCTTGACTGTAATTGTTTATTGAGTTTTTGGAATTCGTTAGTTACTATTTTCGTGATTTCTTTGTCTTTATTAACCCATGACATAACTTCAGAATAATCGGCTATAGAAATCTTACATTCTTCTAGTGCTTCTATGGACATTACGACATTTGTTTTCGGGATATAACTACCAATAATCATATCGTTCTCCTGATAAAAGTGAGTCGTAATTTCATTACCGTCATTATCATATACAAACCCTCTCATAATTCCTTTGATGAGCATTCCTATTTCTATGCAAGGTTTACCATACTGAAGAAAAAAATCCCCGCGATTGAATAACTCAGTTCGATGTAGAGATTCGCTAATTGTGGTTTTTTTAGACATTTTAATTATGATTATTTCTTAGTTGAAATATAAACTCGGTATATTATTAACTATAGAATGGAGAACTATTATCGAACTCATTATAAACTTTGTTATATATAATTTTTTCGTTTCTTTTCTCGAAGTATTCCTAATATTAAACCAAGTATAGCGATTAAAAAGCATGCTATAATCCAAAAACCAAAGTTATGCTCATGAAAGAATAATCCAAAAGCAAATATAAAAGAGAATAGTATCAGTCCAATAACTTGCCAAATGTAATCTTTTTCCAGTCGCATTCTTT
The DNA here is from genome assembly GCF_007489275.1 of Aquimarina algiphila. GTDB lineage: Bacteria > Bacteroidota > Bacteroidia > Flavobacteriales > Flavobacteriaceae > Aquimarina > Aquimarina algiphila. The sequence continues at coordinate 8,471 of NZ_VLNR01000068.1, read as the reverse complement.
TGTCTAAGGTCGGAGTTAAATTAAATAAAATTTTGATTTCGTCCCATTCCCAAATAATAAGTAATAAATTGGCTAATAGCATTAATCCAGTTATTACCGGGGTATATGCAAAATAATATGATAGGGTTATAATGAATATATTCAAAATAATAGGGAGATTAAATAAGGCTCCAAGTTTAGAGTATTTTTGAGTCATTAGTAAAAAACCAGCTATTAATTGAGCAATTCCGATGAACTTCCAATATAAACCTGATTGATACATAGTTTCAAAGAAATGCCAAGCGCTATTAATGGGGTTCAATTCTCCACTTTCAGCAGTGAAACGATTTCCTTTAATCTTTACGATGCTTGCAAAGACAAATGCTCCACCAATTAATAACCTCGTGTAAATTATAAAAATTTGACTCCAGACCTTTTCTTTAATATCTCCCATGATAATGTTCGTTTTTATTACGACGCATAAGCAAAGAGTTTGTTACTTTATAACATTTTGAACAAAAGATTGAAACATCTAAAAGAAACCCGCTTAGATCTTAAAACTAAGCGGGTTGATTATATACATTTTATTCTATAAATGGCTATAGATCAAATCGATCAAGTTTCATTACTTTACTCCATGCATTAACGAAGTCTTTTACAAATTTCTCTTTTGCATCGTTACTAGCATAGACTTCGGCCAATGCTCTTAATTCAGAATTAGAACCAAAAATAAGATCTGCTCGTGTAGCTGTCCATTTTAGTTCATTAGTTGCTCTATCTCTTCCTTCATATTTTTCTTTTGCTTCAGAAACGGCTTTCCATTCTGTACTCATGTCCAAAAGATTAACAAAGAAATCATTGGTTAATGTTCCTGGGCTTTTAGTAAAAACACCATGTCTGGAGTTATCATGATTGGTATTTAAAACACGCATACCTCCGACGAGAACTGTCATTTCTGGAACAGTTAATGTTAATAATTGCGCTTTGTCAACAAGCAATTCTTCTGTAGTCAAAGTGTATTTTGTTTTTAAATAGTTTCTAAATCCATCTGCCATCGGTTCGAGTAATGCAATTGAATTTATATCAGTTTTCTCTTGTAAGGCATCCATTCTTCCAGGAGTAAAAGGAACCTCAATAGAATAACCAGCTTTTTTTGCTGCTTCTTCTATGGCTGCAGAACCTCCTAAAACAATCAGGTCAGCGATAGATACTTTTTTTCCTGTTGTATTAAAATCACTTTGGATTTTTTCTAAAGTTGCTAAAACCTTATTCAATTGTTTTGGATTATTAACCTCCCAGGTTCTTTGAGGTTCTAGTCGGATACGAGAACCATTGGCACCACCTCTTCGATCAGAATTACGATAAGTAGAGGCAGAGGCCCATGCTGTTGATACTAGTTCACTAATTGTAACATCTGCATTAAGAATACTCGATTTTAATGCGGCAATATCTTTTGCATTTATTAATTCGTGGTCAACTGATGGAATTGGATCTTGCCAGATAAATTCTTCTTTAGGAGTTTCTGGACCAAGGTATGTAGTTCGAGGTCCCATATCTCTATGGGTTAATTTAAACCATGCCCGAGCAAATGCAGCATTAAATTCTTCGGGGTTTTCAAGAAATTTTCTTGAAATTTTTTCATATGCAGGATCAAATCGTAACGAAAGATCTGTTGTTAGCATCGTTGGTTTATGTTTCTTTTTGTCATCAAAAGCGTCTGGGAATATTTCGTCAGCATCTTTTGCTTGCCATTGATGAGCTCCACCCGGACTTTTAGTTAGTTCCCATTCAAAATTAAATAAATTGGCAAAGAAAGTATTATTCCATCTGGTAGGTGTAGCGGTCCAAATAACTTCTAAACCAGAAGTAATAGCATCTTTACCTTTTCCGGTTCCATGATCACTTTTCCAACCTAGTCCTTGTTCTTCAATAGTGGCAGCTTCTGGTGAAGCCCCCAAATGTGAACCACTTGCAGCACCATGTGTTTTACCTAATGTATGTCCTCCGGCTATAAGGGCTACTGTTTCTTCATCGTTCATTCCCATTCGTCCGAATGTTTCTCTTATATCTATTGCTGCGGCAACAGGATCTGGATTACCATTAGGCCCTTCTGGATTAACATATATAAGTCCCATTTGTACCGCTGCTAAAGGTTTTTCTAGTTCTCGATCACCAGTATAACGTTCATCATCCAACATTTTACCTTCGGGTCCCCAATACACATTACTTGCAGGTTCCCATACATCTTCTCGTCCTCCGGCAAAACCAATGGTCTTAAAACCCATAGATTCAAAAGCAACATTACCAGTGAGTATCATTAAATCTGCCCAAGAGATTTTACTTCCATATTTTTGTTTAATAGGCCAAAGAAGCCTTCTTGCCTTATCCAGATTGCCATTATCAGGCCAACTATTTAAAGGAGCAAAGCGTTGTTGCCCTTCTCGTGAACCACCACGGCCATCACCAGTTCTATATGTACCAGCACTATGCCATGCCATACGAATAAATAAGCCCCCATAATGTCCATAATCTGCTGGCCACCAATCCTGAGAATCTGTCATTAATTCGGTTAAATCTTTTTTTAGTGCATCATAATCCAAGCTATTAAATTGTTCTGAATAATTAAAACCCTGCCCCATAGGATCTGATTGCGATGAATGTTGTCGAAGTACACTTAGATCAAGTTGGTTTGGCCACCAATCTCTATTGGTTTTGCCATCGTTGCTTACATTAAGCCCTCCAGATGGTCCTTCAGAAGTGAAACCAAAAGGACATTTTCCTTTTTTTTCTCCATCACCTTTTACTTCACTTTGATGGCAGCCGGTTAAAAGAATCATAGCAAAAGCTAATGTTATTAAGAGTTTGTTTTTCATTTGTGTAATTTTTAGTTAATATGTGGTTTTATTGTCGGTTCATAAAGTTAAATGTATTTTTTTGCAGATAAAAGTTGATATTATTTATAAAATTATAGTTAGATAGATAATATCTATGATTTAACACATAAAGCATCTAAAAAAATTATATCGTCAAACAGACTTTTATAAAGAATACAAGTTTAAAAACCAATACCAAAATGTAACGCGGCAGTAAATGATATTTCTTGGTCATTACCAACTCTTATGGGCAATACGAGTTCTGCAAATACATTAGTTTTTCCTAAGGAAAACCCTCTGTTTAAAAGTGGTGTAATTCCATATCTTCCACTTTTAGTTTCATAAGCGATCCGATTTCCAAACGTAAGTTTATTACCAATGCCCCATAATAAACCAGGATGTATTAGAAGCTCATTTACAGCACTAGTATTATCTCCATCAGAATCTTCAATAGAACTTATAAAAGGAACGAGTTCTACATCAAAAGCAAATTTTTCACTTTTGCGAATCGTAACACCTATTGGAAATCCAATAGTATACGGATCAAATCCATCAGTGGTATCTCCATCCTGAATGGTTACTATGGGCTGAACAAAACCAAAGTGACCACCGATAGTGTTTTGCCCTCGGACATTGTAAACACTTAAAGATAGAAATAGAATACTAACAATTAAAAAGGACGGTTTTAGAGTCATGACATTTTATTTTAAAGATTATTAAAAAATTAAAAATGATTTACATATTGTATGATGTATGGTAATATGTAGGACGATGCATTAATCTTCCTAGTATTTCAAATAGAGTTTGTAGAGACTAGCGCTTTTGATTATCATATTTTGTTTAAAAATATGCTGTAGCAGAAGGTTTCTCTAGATTTAGAAAAGAATCAGAATATAATTAACAATATTCTACCAAGATATTGATCTGACTTATGGGTATAGGTATACCGGATATAAGTTAAAATAGATACAAATCTATATCACTTCGTGACTAGTCAGATAAAATGGAAAAAATGTAGAATATTAAAATACCTATTTCAATTAAAGTTGAAATAGGCATAAATATCGCTTGTCAAGAAAACGGAAAGTTTAATTAGATTTTTCATGTAATAAGAGGATTTAAGTTGGTATTTCAAATCTAATATTATAAAACTTGAAAGTTTGTTAGCTAGCTAACAAATTATTTACATAATCCTGTTATATCTTTTATTAGTAATTGAAACCAATTTTTGAATCCTAATCATGTATTTACTTCTGATTAAAATATCGCCTAAGAAAATAATTTCTTAGTATGCTTAAAAAGGTTAAGTATATTGTTAAGATTACATTTTTTCCAGAATCATTTTCTATTCCCAGTATTGGAAATATAATATGTAGTGAAATCATAGTAATAAAAAAACCAACAGTAACATTAACTAAGCTTTCTATAAGCGACTGTTTTTTAGTTTGCATCGCTTAAAAGTTTAATTGTTGAAGATTGATGATTTTTTTCTAACTCAATAATTCTGTAACCAAAAATAGATGTGTTTATTTCTATGGTATTTGGGTTTTTCTCAACTTGAAAGGAAACAGCGGGAGTTATGTTCTGAGTGATGTTTTTGTAAACAACTTTACTTTCCATATGATAATGGCCACAAAAAATAGTAATCTTATTAGGATAACTTTCTAATATGGACAGTACGGCGTCTCTATTTTTAAGCTTTCCTATATTATCAACTTCTAAATTCAAACCGATTACAGGGTGATGCATGAAAATGATAATGAGCTTTGGCGAAACAAGTTCTTTTTCAAGCCAAAATAGTTGTTGGCTATCAATTATACCTTCAGAAGAATCTAAGTATATGAATTTATATTCTTCTTTCTCCACACTACTATATAATTTTAGAGAATCGTAATGCGCTCCTTTACCATAATATTTAGAAATTTCGGTAAATGAATCATGATTGCCAAGAGTAATCGATAAAGAGATCGTTTTAAGTTGTTCGAAGAAATAAGATACTCCTTCATTTTCACCAATATCACCCGTACAAATTACTTCTGTGATTTTTTCATTTTTTATATCCTTTACAATGTCATCGAGTCGTTTTCTTGTTGATATACCATTTTTTGAAGGTAACTCTTCATCCAAATGTAAATCAGTGATATGTGCTAATCTAATAGGCATAAATCTTTATTTTAATTAAGAAAACAAAAGTACCTATGCGATTGATAATGTATTTATAGAATCTTGCAGATTTCTATACATTATTTCGATACTGAGTTGGAGAAGAACCTATATGCTTTTTAAATGTATTAGAAAAATAGGAAATGTTATCAAAGCCGCACTCAATAGCAATTTCAAAAATAGAACATTTAGAATAACGTAATCTATTCTTGGCTTTTTCTAAACGGATAGAAGTGAGATATTCTAAAGGGGTAATTCCGTTAATTTCTGTAAACAATCGATGTAAATAATATTTACTAATTCCAATATTGCTACTGATTTTTTCTAGTGAAACAGTATTACTTACATTATCATTTAAATATTCTTTAGCCAAAGATACCCTTTGAAAGAGCTCTTTTTTTGTATTGTGTTTAATTATTTTTAATGCCGAAAATTTATGATCAATATTGATTTGTTCCTGAATAATTGTTTCAGAAAGTCGAATAAACAAATGATCTATTTGATTTTTGAAAGTAATAGAGTCTTTCTCATAAAGATGAGTTATTTTTTCCAATAGCAGACTTACATTATTATTGGTTTGTTTTTGAATTACTTCTAGAAATTCAGGTTGAGGTTTAGTATTGGTATGATAACTATATACTTCATTGATGAGTTTAGGTGACAAGAAGAATGACAATCCTTTTGTTCCTCTTTTTGCGTTTGTAGTAATTCTACTATTGTTATTTAAAATTAAATATTGATTTTTTGATACCTCAATATTTTGATTATTAAAGCTATAATGTTTTACACCTTCTATGACATATTTTAATGTATATGTAGAATCATAAGATATAGAAATATCATCAGAGTGATTAGAATATAACACCTTATTTTCTAACTGATTTGAAAATTTTGGGATATCTATTACTTCTTCAAGTTTTACCATAAAATTAGAATAATGTAACCTCTATATTCGAAAAGTAATTTACAAAATAAAAATATAGCGATTTGAATTACAATTCAAATCGCTATTGTCTATATATATTGTGAGTCAATACTAAACAGCTAGTTCTGGTTTATGTAAACTCACAACGCTTAATACAGCAATACCATTAATCCAATAATAGTACGCATCTATTCCTTTAAAAGAAAAAATAAATGGTGCTAGTATAAAAACTATAGCCACCAGAAAATCTACGATTAAATGAGCTTTGTATGAAATAACTCGTACTATTCCTAAATGATGATCTGTTAATATTGTTAAAATTAGTGCTGCTATTCCAGTGGCAATAGAAAGCCAAAATGCAAATGGGTTAGATGCACCTAGGCCTAGTAAAAATGGAAGTATAATTAATGCAATTGCTACTGGATAATCTAAAAAAGCATGTATTCTTTTGGTTACAAATTTCATAATTCTAAATTTTAGTGATTAATACACTACAAAGATGAAGTAGAATTAAAGCTTTTTAAGTACAAAAAAAGGACTAAAAATTGCACTTTTTGATTTAAATGGATAAGAAGGAGTGTACTAAAGCACTTTATAATAAGAGATTGTTGTAAACCAAAAAGATTTGATGGACTTGATTTAAAACTGTGATAGCAGAAAAGAACTACATTTTAAAATGTAGTTCTTTTCTGCTATTTTTATATGTTGTCTGTGTGTGGTTATTATCCGATATGGGACATTTCATTGAGAATAAATTCTTCGACAGCACCATCAGTTGCTTTTATATACTCAGCCAAATGGGTGTTATTCATATGCGTTTGCCATAGTTCTCTGCTTTCCCAATTTTCATAAAACAGAAATAAGTTTTTATTTTGGTTGTCCTGATGCAGGTCATAATTAATACATCCTTTTTCTTTTCTTGTGATGTCGATAAGCTTTATTAGTTCATTTTTGACTAATTCTCTCTTTTTATCTTTTGCTAAAATTCTAGCTACGATTGTTAACTTTTGATTTTCCATTCTTTCTATTTTATACTGTTGTAATAACTTTATTGATGTCTCTTCTTGATTTTGGATTTTTGCTTGGTTGATTAAAATCTTCTTTGTCTCTATAGCCAATTGCGACAGCCATAAGGGTGGAGTAGTCTGTCTGATTTAAGATTTTGTCATAGTTTTTTGGTTCAATTCCCTCCATTGGTGTTGCATCAATTCCCATTTCAGCACAAGCACTCAATAAAACACCCAAAGCTAAATAAACTTGTCGATCAAACCAGGCTTTTATTTGTTCCTCAGATTGGGGCTTTATAAATTCTTTATAATAGTCAACTGCACCTTTTGGTAGTTCTTGATCAATTTGTTTTTCGAATACATCTATATTGTTAATACGACTAAATACCACAACAGTATCACTATCAAGAACCTTGTTTGTGTTTAACCACGAAACTTTTGAAAGTTTTTGTTTTTTGTCATTATCTGAAACAAAAGTAAATTTCCAAGGTTGACTGTTTATTGAAGAAGGACTTAAATGTAAAATCTCTTTTAATTCCTGAATTTTTTGACTTTCAATTTTTTTTGTTGCGTTATATTTTTTGGTTGTGTAGCGTTGCTGCATTGATTCTAGAAAGCTCATATTCTATATTTTAATTTAACTATACTAATTATAGTTGCAAAATTAAGTATAGTATTATAGTTTTGCAATAACGGTCAAAAAGGATAGTTTAATTTTATATGAGTTATGCATAAATTTAATGGAAGACAATACCCTTGTTGTGCAAGCCTAACAATGGGAATTATTGGAGGAAAGTGGAAAACAGTAATCTTATTCTACTTAATGGGAAAAACGTTGCGTTACAATGAGTTAAGAAAGAAAATGCCAACAGTAACCGAACGAACTTTAAGTTTACAGTTAAAGACTTTGGAAGAAGATGGAATTATTAAAAGAAAGGTTTACACTTCAAAACCTCCTTTAAGAGTAGAATATTCTTTAACAGATTTTGGTAACACTTTAATTCCGTTAATTCAATCTATTGCTGACTGGGGCGACTATGTGGTTGAAAATTATTCGAAATAAGTGTTCCAATTAACTTGCTATTCTTATTTTAAAAGGTCATTAAAATTGAAAATTTTATTTGATTTACATTATCTATTGACTTACTATCTAAATTTTTATTTTTTGATTTGATTGTTTTAGTTGGTGAGCTATTTTTATATGTAATTAACTTAACCAGCATATGTTATAATTTACCATAATTAATAAATTATAACATACATCCTTTTACAAGGATTTATAATTATTTGTAAAAGGTGTGTTACATATTTATTGCTATTGAACTATACTACATTGATTTTGAGAAAACATAAATAAATAGGATGAGAAAAGTCTTTTATTATGACAATATTAATAAAACCCGTTGTGCATTTAGAAAAAGTTGCGCAAACTGCTAAAAGGCAGTAAATTGTAGTTACGACACTATAATTCATATGCACAACTTTCAAGCAAATTACGATAAAATACTCAAGGTTTTAAAAGGA
>NZ_VLNR01000067.1 GCF_007489275.1 Aquimarina algiphila | reverse complement strand
TTTAAAACCTTGAGTATTTTATCGTAATTTGCTTGAAAGTTGTGCATATGAATTATAGTGTCGTAACTACAATTTACTGCCTTTTAGCAGTTTGCGCAACTTTTTCTAAATGCACAACGGGTTATATATATAATTTTTTTAGTTTTTTTTAACATTTGTATTGTAAACTTTATAATTTGTAAGAAAAAACTCTCTTGTCTGTTTTTCCTGGGGTAGTTTAAGTTTTATTTAACATCCTTATTTTTCTTTTGTTTTAACAGTTTTTTCACATATTTGTACAATTCATACTTTGTGTATTTGATCGATTTTCTATTAATTACACTTTAAGTTTCCCTCGTTTTCTTTAGAAGAATCTTACGGTTTTACCGTATTTACAGAGAATTCTTTAAAATATTAACTGATATTTAAAAAAAAATATCATATCTTCAGCTCGCAAAAATTTAAAAAGTTCAAAGTTTTTTACATAATTGCATTTAGGATAGGATGTAAAAATTCTATTTTAGTTTAATAACTACACAAACTCAACTTATTAAAATGAAAAAAATCAAAGTACTAGCGCTTTGCGCTATCGTTGCTGGTTTTTCAACATCTTGTGAAAAAAGTGATGTTGCCAGCGAAGCTCAACCAGAAGCAGTTACAGAATCAATATCTAAAGAGCATAGAGAAGCTCTTTTGAAAACTGGTGTGAGTGATTTTGGTGCAGAATATATTACTGTACAACACCCAGGGCAGCAGCCTTTTGACGCTATTCTTGCAGATGGAGATATTATCTTTGCATTAGACCAACTAGCAGAGCAAGCATTGGAGGAAAGTGAAAATAATGCTAAGCAGTATAGAACAAGAAACCTTGTAAGTCAGGGTAGAACTATTCGTGTAACAGGTTGGACTGGAAGTGGAAACGCACTTACCAGTAAAATGCGTACTGGTTTACAATGGGCAGTAAATAACTATAACCGTATTAATATCAGCCTTAATTTTGTACTTACTTTTGGTACAGATCAAGGTAATAATGTAGATATGGTTGTATATAACAACAACCGTTCCGGTGGTGGTGGTTCTGCAGGATTCCCAAGTGGTGGTAGACCTAACAAATACATTCAGATCAATGCGGGTACTGATAGTTTTAGTACTAATGTTAATGAGCATGTAATTGGTCATGAAATGGGTCACTCTGTAGGTCTAAGACATACTAACTATGCAAGAAGAAATTGCCCTGATGGTTCTAATGAAGGTGATGGAGGTGTAGGAGCAATCCACATTCCAGGTACACCAACTGCCAACCAAACAGGTCAAGCAGGATTAGATACTGATTCTTTTATGATCGCTTGTTTTAGCGGTAATGAAGACGGAGAATTCAGTAATTTTGACCGTATAGCATTAGAAGCATTATACTAAGAATTAAAATTTAATACAAAAGCTTTGAACTTTTGCATAAAAACCATCCCGTTTACTAGGGATGGTTTTTTATTTTCTGATCATCTAACGAGGACAACTTCTTTGTTCTCCAGCGCTTTTTCTAGGTTTATTTTAACTCGAGATATACTATTGAAGAATTTACGTCCATCTTCCCTTTTCAAAGTAATCTTGCGATTTCCTTCTTTATCTTGAGCTACTTCGGTAACGATTACGCGTTCTCCAATCAACGATTTGTAATTAGGGATACCTCCTTTTTTTATAATGAAATTTGTCTTAGGAAAGTGTATGTGCTGATATTGTTGGGCAGAAGGCTTTCCGATAACCAAAATATCTCCAACTTCAATTGGATCCTGTGCATTAGACGTGTTTCCGTGTCCTTTTGCTATAAAAAATGATAATAATGCAAAAATTAGAATTTTTTTCATGACTATTCTTATTTATGGTTACTAAATGGCTTGTCTAATTATAAAATTATTAATTATTAAGGACTTGTAAATATATCATTGGTTAAATAAAAGTTAATCTATTAGTAATTGATAGTATTACTTTTAAATTTGCACTAAATGTTTTTAAAATTAATCAAGATAAACAAATGAAATATTTACTTCAGGATTTGAAAGTTAGGATTAATGAGAAGATTTATATCAAAGATCCAGAATCTTCTGCATTAGGCAAAAGAATCATAGAGCATAGTATTCTTATGATTCAGGAAGTTGGTTTTGAAAGTTTCACATTTAAGAAACTTGGTGAGAAAATTGGTTCTAATGAAAGTTCTATTTATCGATATTTTGAAAACAAGCATAAGCTATTGTTGTATTTAACATCTTGGTATTGGGGATGGCTAGAATATCAATTGGTGTTTTCGACCAATAGTATTGCTAATCCGGAAGAAAAATTAAAAAAAGCAATAGAAATCATTACCAGGTCAGTAAAAGAAGATTCTTCTTTTTCTCATATTAATGAAGTGCTTTTAAACAAAATTGTAATTAACGAATATTCTAAATCATATTTAACCAAAGAAGTAGATGAAGAAAATAAAGAAGGTTACTTCTCTATATATAAACGTTTGGTAATGCGACTTAGTGATATGATTAAAGAATTTGATTCTCAATATCAATATAGCTCTAGTTTATCGAGTACAATTATTGAAGGAGCGCTACATCAACATTTTTTAAGAGAGCATTTTCCTTCATTAACTGATTGTAATAAAAATGTGACTCCCACTACCTATTTTATGAACCTTGTTTTTAATTCGATAAAGAAATAATTTATGGCAAAAAACGTTTTGACGGCTTGGCAAAGGCTAATAGGGCTTTTGAAGCTTGACAAAAAGGATATTTTGCAGACATTTTATTATGCGATATTTGCAGGATTAGTTAATCTTTCACTTCCTCTAGGTATTCAGGCAATTATCAATCTGGTACAAGGTGCTCAAATTAGCACTTCCTGGATTATTTTAGTAATTCTGGTAACAGCAGGTGTTTTGTTTGTTGGATTATTACAACTTATGCAAATTCGGATAATAGAGAATGTTCAACAAAAAATCTTTACAAGAGCCTCTTTTGAATTTTCATATCGTTTCCCGAAAATCAAAATGAGTGAATTACGTAATTATTATCCGCCAGAGTTGGCCAATCGTTTTTTTGATACGTTAACAACTCAAAAAGGATTAGCTAAGATATTAGTTGATTTTCCGGCTGCTCTTTTACAGATAATTTTTGGATTGACGCTACTTTCATTTTATCATCCATTTTTTATAATTTATGGATTATTATTATTACTTCTGGTGTATATAGTCTTTAAATATACTGCTAAACGTGGTTTAGAAACAAGTCTAAAAGAATCCAAAAGTAAATACAAAGTTGCGCATTGGATTCAAGAAATAGCGAGATCTATAGTAAGTTTTAAGCTTTCTGGAAAAACAAATCTTGCATTACAAAAAAATGATGCATTAGTATCAGAATACCTTTCGGCAAGAGAAAGTCATTTTAAAGTGCTAGTGATTCAATTCATTCAAATGATTGGTTTTAAAGTTTTGGTAACTGCTGGACTTTTGCTCATAGGAGGTATTCTCGTCCTTAATCAAGAAATGAATATAGGACAATTTGTTGCTGCAGAAATTATTATAGTATTAGTTATTGGTTCTGTAGAAAAATTAATAACTGGCTTAGAATCTTTCTATGATGTTCTAACTTCTCTCGAAAAATTAGGACAGGTTGTGGATAAAGATTTAGAACCGCAAGAAGGTGAAAAACCTTTTAAAACAAATGAAGGATTCACAGTAGAACTAGATCACGTTTCTTATGCTACTCCTGAAGGTAAAAGAAAAATATTGGATGATGTCTCACTCAAAATAACAGAAAGCTGCACTATTCTGGTGCAGGGGTCTAATGGATCTGGTAAATCAACGTTATTACGATTAATAGCTGGGCTTATCGAACCTAATAGAGGGAGTATTTATATAAATGATGTAGAACTTAGAGGAATTAATCTTAATTACTACAGAGCTCATTTGGGACAGTCTCTAACAGAGGAATCCCCTTTTGAAGGTACAATACTGGAAAACATAACTTTTGGGGATACCGATATCCCTTTTGAAGATGTGTATTGGGCTCTTGAAAAAGTTGGACTTACTCAATTTGTAAAGGAACAACCCAAAGGTCTAAAAACGATACTGTATCCAGAAGGAAAACAAATGTCTTATACTATAGCTAAAAAGATAGTTTTGGCTAGAAGTATTGTTAGAAAACCTAAACTTTTAATTTTAAAAGATCCATTAGATCAGTTTGATGATCAGGAAGTAAATAGAATTATGGATTTTCTTACAGACTCTTCCAATCCTTGGGCTCTAGTTGTAGTGAGTCAAAATAACAAATGGATAAAACGATGCGGTAGAGTTATCAATATCGAAAATGGTAAAATTATAAGTGATAAATAAAGAACTATGTTGAATATCTCACATAATACATTAAATAAGAAGGTTGACCTTTCTGATTATAATGCGATTCAAAAGGTCTTTCACAAAAGGCATCATAAATATTTTAATCGTTTTTTGAAAATATTTGCCGTATCTGTATTTATTATACTCTTTCTTCCTTGGACTCAAAATATTTCTGGAGATGGTTATTTAACCACTTTAAAACCAGATCAACGTCCGCAAACCATTCAATCACCGATACCTGGTAGAATAGAAAAATGGTATGTTCAAGAAGGAGATTTTGTAAAGAAAGGAGATACTATTTTATTTATTTCTGAAGTGAAAAACGAATATTTTGATCCTAATCTGGTAGCTCGTACTGGTCAACAAATTAAGGCAAAATCAATGGCAGTGAATTCCTATCAGGAAAAGGTGAAGGCTTTAGAAAATCAAGCAAGTGCTTTGGTTAATGAGCGAAGTCTAAAACTACAACAAGCCAAAAATAAACTGTTACAATCAAAACTAAAGGTACAAAGTGACAGTATAGATTTAGAAGCTGCAAAAACCAATGTTACAATAGCAGAACGTCAATATAATCGTACTGAGCAATTACAGAATGAAGGATTAAAAGCAGTTACAGATGTAGAGGAAAAAAGATTGAAATTGCAGGAAACACAGGCAAAATTGATTTCGCAAGAAAATAAATTGTTAGCTAGCAAAAATGAAGTGATTAATGCACAAGTAGAAATTAATCGCGTTCAAGCAGAGTACACAGATAAAATATCAAAATCGCAGAGTGATAGATTTACGGCGCAATCTAGCCAGTTTGATGCAGAGGCTCAGGTGACCAAACTAGAAAATCAATATACGAATTATGAAATGCGTAATGATATGCATTACATTAAAGCCCCCCAAAGTGGTTTTATTAATAAAACATTACGATCAGGAGTAGGGGAAACGTTCAAAGAAGGAGATCAGTTGGTGAATATAATGCCTTCTGAATATGATTTGGCAGTAGAAACCTATGTAAAACCTATAGATCTTCCTTTAATTCACTTAGGTGAAAAGATACGTATACAATTCGATGGTTGGCCTGCAATTATTTTTAGCGGATGGCCTAATATTTCATATGGTACTTATGGAGGAAAGATTGTTGCTATCGAAACTTTTATCAGTAAAAATGGAAAATACAGAATTCTAATTGCTCCTGATCAAGATGATCATGAGTGGCCAAAAATACAAGTTGGATCCGGAGCCAGAACACTTGCATTATTAGAAGATGTACCTATATGGTTTGAATTATGGCGTAAACTCAACGGTTTCCCACCAAATTATTATCAACCTAATGGAGAAAAAGTAATATCTGAAAAAAAATAAAATGAGGAACTATTTATTGTATTCCCTACTTTTTTTGGTCTCTTCACTCTTTTCTCAAGAAATAGAAACCGATACTATTGTTCTTAATTTTAAAGAATACCTGGGGTATGTAAAAAAATATCATCCGATAACTAAGCAAGCTGAGTTAAATATAGATATCGGACAAGCAAATCTTATGAAAGCTCGTGGAGGGTTTGATCCTAAAATGGAAGTAGATTATGATAGAAAGAAATTTAAAGGAACAGAGTATTATGATCTGTTAAATGCTACATTTAAGATTCCAACCTGGTATGGTATAGAGTTTAAAGGAGGTTTTGAACAAAATGATGGTGATTTTCTAAATCCCCAAAATTCTGTTCCTGATGATGGTCTTTTTAGTGCAGGAGTCTCTATCCCTATTGCACGAGGTTTATTGATTAATGATAGAATGGCAACCTTGCGTAAAGCTAAATTTTTTAGAGAACAAACTAAAGCAAATAGAGATCTATTGGTAAATCAAATTTTATATGATGCTTCTTTAGCTTATTTTGATTGGTTAAGAGCTTATGCTGAAAAAGAGATTTATAATGACTTTGTACAAAATGCTAAAATTCGCTTTGAAGGTGTAAAGAGGAGTGCTTTGGCTGGTGATAAAGCAGCTATTGATACAACAGAGGCTAAAATTGCTTTTCAGAATAGAACCTTGAGCCTTGAGCAGGCAAAAGTAAAACTCATGAAGTCGTCCTTAGCATTATCTAATTTCTTATGGTTAGAAGGTAATGTGCCAATAGAATTGCAATCTAATGTGATACCAGATCAGAAAGTTGAAGAAGTTATTGATAGTACATTAGAAATAGAAGGTAGTCCGTTAAGTAGTTTTACATTAGAAAACCACCCTAAACTTAAATCTTTAGCATATAAAATTGAAGGTTTGGAAGTCGATAGAAAGTTAAAAGCTAATAAGCTATTACCAAAGATTGATCTAGAATATAATTTTTTAACAGAAACACCAGAAACAGCACGATCTTTTAACACTGCAGAATATAAGGGTGGTGTTAGTTTTAGTTTCCCTCTTTTTTTAAGGAAAGAACGAGGAGCTTTAAAATTGGCAAAGTATAAAGTTCAAGATGCTAGATTCGAACTTGAAACTACACAGTTACAAATTAAAAATAAAGTGACAGCTATATTTGCAGAATTAGAATCCTTTATTAACCAAAATGAGTTAATAGAAAATATAGTCAGAGATTATAATACTTTGCTTGCCGCAGAAGAACGTAAATTTAGTTTTGGAGAGAGTTCATTATTTCTCATCAATTCAAGAGAAAAAAGCCTTATTGATGCAAAACTTAAGGAAATAGAAGTACAGAACAAGTTTTTCACAACAAAAGCTAAGTTGTTTAATAGTTTGGCTGTAAATCCTCTAAGCCTTTAGGTGTCTCCTTGGATCTAAATGTTAACCGTGATTTAACTGTTTTTGTTTATTTGGAAATTCGTGGTGATATTATGAATAGTTTAAAGCCATTTCTTCTTCCTGAAGAATATTAATAATGCCAAAAATAAGAGGAACATAATGCCCCAAAGGACATAATAGCTGTATTTCCACTTTAATTCGGGAATGTATTCAAAGTTCATTCCATAAACCCCCACAATAAAAGTCAGGGGAATGAAAATAGTTGAAATGATGGTTAGGACCTTCATTATTCCATTCATTTTATTACTTATGGTCGTCATATACATGTCCATTAGCCCCCAAATCATTTCACGATATACATCAATATTTTCATGAACATGAATAATGTGGTCATATAAGTCTCTAAAATAATCCTTATTTTTCTCTTGAATAAGATCGGTTTCAGATTTTATTATTCTGCCAATAACTTCTCTTAATGGTAGAACACTTCTTCGTATTCTAAGGATTTCACGTTTTAGGGATTGAATATCTTGCGTGATATTACTATTAGTTTTTTCGTTAAATAGTTCATCTTCCAAAAGTTCAACTTTATCTCCTAAATGCTCAATTACTACAAAGTAATTATCAAAGACTGCATCCAACAGTGAATACCCAAGATAATCGGAAGAAGAATTACGAATTCTACTTTTTGAATTAGATATTCTTGATCTCAGGGGGTCAAAAATATCTTCTTCTGACTCTTGAAAAGTAATTACATAGCCCTTGCCAAGCACAATTGATATATGTTCTACTGTAAATTCTTGTTTTTTATTAAAATACATCATTTTTAAAACCAAAAAAATATGAGTCTCATACTCTTCTATTTTGGCACGTTGATTTGTATTTACAATATCTTCAAGCAACAAAGGATGTAATCCATAAAATTCTCCAATTCGGGTAATCTCTTTTGTGTGACTTAATCCGTTTATGTTAATCCAGGAAGTATGATCATTTCCTTTAAATACAAAAGCATCTTCAATATTATCAGTTTCGGTTATATTATAAGAGTCTTTAGTGTAATCATGAATTTCTATTTTTGTTGAAAGATGCTCTTTTTCACCTATATATACTACAGTTCCCGGAGCTTTTCCAAAGCTCTTAGCTAACTTTGTTTTTTTGATTTTTACAGGTTGTTTTCTCTTCATGTGATATCACTTGTTTAGTAAAAATACTAAAAGATATCTTGCTGTATGAAGAGTAAAAAACTTTCTTTCTATGAAAAGGATTTAGAAATTAATACTTAAAAATATTTAGAAATTGAAATTCTGAAAAAACTATCTTCTCTAAAATTAGATAAGATTAATTCATTTTGATCGATGTTATTAAATATTCGAGCTTCTACTTCTGCAGTCCAGCTACTACCAAAACGTCGAGAAGCTTCTAGACTGAATATGGTACTATCAGACTCTAGATCTGTAATACCTCCAATTAAGATTGAAGTATCTTGAGTGTCATTAAAAGCTATTCTGCTTCCAAAAAACAGATCATTTTGCAATGCATTTAAAGCAAGTTCATCGCGTTCATCATACAAATACTCTCCTAATAATCCTATATCCAGGCCATTTCCATCAATATTAGAAAACGTATATTCCAGACCAGCAACCAAAGCAAAGAAATCCTGAGCATCTGCATTACGATAAATAGATTCTAGTTTCCAGAGAAAAGCATCATGAGTAATCTGTAATTCTAAACCAGTTTGGTTAATTACAGGATAAAAGGCATTAATATTTCCTGTAGCATCAAAATCAAAAAGAGGTTCTCGACCTGTACCGTAAAAGTGTGATACTCCAATATCTACAATATCAAAATAATGCTTCCATCTAAATGCAATATCCTGACGCCATTCTTCTGCACTACTTTCATATTGCAAATCCTCTTTGTCAATAACTACAGGAAAACGTAATCTTCCTTTTTCACCGGCAAAAGTACGTTTACGGTGATAGGGGAGATAAAAGAAATCAAAAGTCCCTAAATTTTGAGTAATCCAGGTAAATTGTGCCATAGGCTGTCCGAGTTTTTCTTCACCATCAAAAGTTTCAACTGCATCGGTTTGGTTAATAATATCTACCAGATGGTTACTTTCGGTTACACCCCAGTATACCTTTTTGAGTCCAAGACTGAATTCCCAATTATTTTTGGCTTTTTGATAATATAATTCTCGTATATCCCAATGAGTACGCTCATCATCAACATCAAGTCTGAAAAAACCTTTAAAATTGATACTTTCATAACCTTTGTTCCAATCAATAGCGTATTCTGGACGTATAGCAAAAGAAGGGAAATGATCTTTCTGATCTTCAAAAAGAGCATCGTCATAAAAATATCGGTATTCACTTTCTAATTCTAGCTCAAAATCATGATTGACTTTTTTTACATCTTCGTTTTGAGCATATGTAGTAAATACCCCTGATAACAGAAGTAGGTAATAAATATATTTAATTTTCATGTACTATTTTTTTATTTCCTGATCTTTGACAAGGCCAAGCACTGTAATCAATACTCCGATAAGAATCATAAAAAGCAGAGTAACGAAAAAAGAATTGTGATATACGAAGTATAGTCCTAAGGAACATAAACTAAAAAAGATACGAATCAAGATCGTCCATTTATAAATCTTTTCTACTTTATACTTAAATATTAGAGTTATAAAAGACCCTATGATTAAGAATAGTACTCCCAATAAGTTAGCCAATTCTAGCGGATATGTTGTGCTACTATTTAAAAAGGAGAACACAAGGCTTGGTTTAACTAATAATAACAATCCACTAATCCAAAGAACTGCTATAGAGTATAGTAAACTTAACCTTGTGTGTTCCATTATGATATGTATTTACTGTCCGGCACGCTGAAGCGCCACCTGGGTGAAATCCTCCTCTGCAAGTTTTGCTTCAAAATTATATTCACCAAATTTTAAAACAGTCTCTTTATTACTTTGATGATTTACCATATGCAAAGTGAGTGCTCTCCAAAATTTGCCTTTGTACAATTTATAATCACTATAATTGAGCGTTTTTAATAATGAATTTTTTCGATCGTAAAATTCCACTTTTTCAAGACGATATCCTTTTTCTTTATTATAGGTTACCAGACGTCTGGTATAACCGGATTTTGGGTCAACGGGGTCTTGTTCTACAATCAGAAGATTTCCTTTTTCCTCTAAGAATGTATAGGTGTATTTTTCAACTTCTTGAGAAGAAAGGTCTTCATACGCAAATTCACTTCCAACAAAAGGACCTGATTTGTTATTAGAAGAGATTCTTTTTACTCTTTTAATAGAAGGTAAGAACAACCATTGATCATCTGATCCGACTTTATGAGTGAAGGTAAGTGTGGAAGTACCTTTTACATCTTTTGGACTATTAAAAACGATTAAAGATTTATCCCCATCTTCTGTTTGCTCTAAAGTTCTTGTTATTAATAATCGTTCACTGGTTTGCCCATTCTTATTTTTAAGGGTCATTTTTAGGTTTACAATAGAGCTATTGAAACCTTGATCGGCTTTATCAGCTGCTTTAGCAACTTGTAAACCTCGTTCTGCAGCATTTTGAGCGTTTAAATTGGTTATTGCTACTAATGCTATTACTGTAAAAATTAGCTTTTTCATTGTTTTAATTTTTAATATTGAATATGTTATTTATCAAGTTGTACTTGTGGTTTTAGTTCCTGCACAGGAGCTTTGGTTTCACTTTTTTTACTCACAAGAATAAGTAGTGAGGGAAGTAATATAAAATCGATAATTAGTGCGGCTAGAATAATGATAACCGTGATTCGAGCCATGTAACTATTTAAAGCAAACGATGAGGTAGATAGTACTGCAAATCCTGCCAGGAGAACTATGGTTGTCGTTACTAATGCTTTACCTACGGTTTCGAAGGCATAAATCACAGCTTGTTTTGAGTCATATCCAAGTTCTCTACGAGCCCGAAGAAACTTACTCATAAAATGAACCGTATCGTCTACTATAATTCCTAGAGTCATACCAAAAACGATAACCATACCAGTATTAATTTGTGCTTTGTACATAGCCCAAAAACCAAACCCAACCAAGACAGGAGTCACATTCGGGATAATACTTAAAAGCCCCAGCTTAAAGTTTCTTAAAGCAAACATTAATACTAAAGAAATCAAGATTAAAGCAATAATGTTTCCTTTAAACATACTATCGGCTTGACGAAACCCTAGTTTTGAAAACATAAGTGTTGGACTTACGCCTATAGTATGCATAGGTTCTGGAGTATTATTTTTTAACCAATTTTCTGCTCGTTTAGAAAAAGCAATCATTTCTGCACTCGAGATATTTTCGATAGTTACTGTTACTCGTGTCTCAGATTTATCTACATTAATTTGGTTATTTAGGTCTAATCCAAATGGAAGAGAAAGCTCGTATAATAATAGATATTGAGCAGCTTCTTCCCTGTTACTGGGAACATTGTAATAGGCTTCATTATCGCCATGCATGGATCTATTTACCCTTCTGGCAACCTCGCTAAAAGCATTTACATGAACAACTTCTGGTTGTTCATCTAACCAGTCTTCAAACTCATTTAATTTTTTAAGATACTGTGGATTATTAATTCCACCACTTTCACCACTTCCTACAGAAAATTCAACATTGTATATTCCGGTTAAGTTGTTACTTATATAATCAGTATCACTTCTAAATTGTACGGTCTCATCAAAATAATTGATGAATTCATCATTAAATTGATTCTTGGTTGCCAAATAAGTAAGTCCACTAATGATAGCTATTGAAATCAAAGTGAGTTTTACGGGTTGTTTGGCTACAAAAAGACCAAGGTTAGTATACCATCCCAATTTTTCTGTTTCAGTTGTTTCTTTTTTCTCTTTAACTTTTACGGGTAAAATTGCCATTAGGGCTGGTAGTGCAGTTGTAGAGAAAATAAACGCCATTGTCATTCCGAATGCTGTGATATTTCCGAGGTCCCAAAATGGAGGAACATCCCCAAAATTCATAGTTAGAAATCCAATAACTGTGGTTAAACTGGTGATGAAAACTGGCATAAAATTAAGACGCATGGACTCGGCTAAAGCTTCTTTTTTTGTATACCCGTCTTTACGCATTTTCTGAAGCATAGTGATCAGTATATGAATACTATCGGCTACAGCGAGAGTTAAGATCATAGTCGGGAATACAGAAGAAGGAGGAGTGAGTTTAATACCCATAATACCTACAAACCCTATGGCGCTCATAATAGAGAATAATACAACAACTAAAGTAGCTAAGGTGCTAAAAAAGTTTCTGGTAAGAATCAATGTAGTAATGATTACAATAATTAGCATAATCATAGTTAACATCATATCTCTCATAGAAGATTCGAAGAAAGCTGTATTAAGAGGTACTAAACCTGAAGAATGTACCTGAAAATTTGGATGTTTCTCCTGAAAATCTGAAATGGCTCCACGAATAAAAGCAGTTACTTCTGGAATTTCTTTTGCACTATCTTCACCTGGCAGTCTAACAGTAACGTTAATTGCAGTAACACTACCTTTTTCATTTAAAATACGATTTACGAGTAAAGGTTCTTTAAGTGCTTTTTCTTTAATAATTTTGATTTCGGCATCTGTTTTGGATGCAGATTCATAGGATAAATCATCTACATAGAGATCATCTCCTTGTGCGCTTGTATGCTGAAAATTAGTTACAGCATCTACTCTGGAAGAGTAAGGAGTGTTCCAGGCTTCTGCAGTGAGTTCTTCAATCGCAATAAGATTTTCTTTGGTAAATATATCACCATTTGAAGGGGATAAAACAATAACAATATTGTCATCTTTGGTATACTTCTCCTGTAAAGCATCAAAGGCTTCTAATTCAGGGTTGGATTCACTAAAAAATACGTGATAATCTCCATCAAATTCCATATTACCTTGTGAACCTAGCCCTAAAGCTAAAATCAGCGTTGTAATTAGTACGGGCCATTTAAATTTGATAACAAATTCAGCCCATTTTTTTGCAAACGTATTAGTAACGTTGCTCGCTTTTTTAAGTGCATTCATTTTTTTATTGATTAGTTGACCAGTCGACTTGTTGGTTAAAATAAGAAGACATGATGCGAGTTTTATATGTAGACGAATAAATGATTAATAATTGGACACGGTACTAAAGAAAAATTTAAATACTTGACCGGTCATCTATTTTTTTGATTGTTTATTGATTTATTAAATTTTACTTCATAATTATAGGTTAGAATTGTTTAATATTATATAATTGACCAGTCATCTATAATGTGGTCAAAAAAAAATTATTTTAAAAATACCTTTTTTGTCATTTTTAAGAGGTTGTCAATAGGCGATGCACTTTGCATTTCTTTCATAGTTGTCATAGCACCTTTACCTGCATCTTCTATAAATTCTACCATGCTCACTACATCCATTGAGGCTTCAATTTCTCCTTGTTCTTGAGCTTCTAGAGCTACTTTTGTAATTTCTCCTTTTACAAAATTATTTTTTAGCAAAACGGCTTCACGAATATTATCATTATGTTCTGCCATTTCATTACTTAAATTGCATCCCATACAGCCTAGTTTACATTCTAACTCTTTTTTGAGTACTTCAATCCTATACTCATAAAAATTGGTTAAACGTTGTTTGGGAGAAACTGATTTATCCTGTAAAATATTTAATGCAGGTGTAAATTGCGAAGAAAAATATTTATCCAGTGCTTTAACAACAAAATCTTCTTTACTATCAAAATAGAAATAAAAAGAACCTTTAGGTACTTCAGCGGCTTTAACAATATCATTTACGCTTGTACCATTGTACCCTTTTGACCAAACAATTTCCATACCTTTCTCAAGAAGGTGATCGGCTTTTGTTTCGTGTTTTAGGGTTTTTGACATTATCTTTCTTTTCCGATACAAAAGTATGACCAGTCGTCTAGTAAAACAAAATTTTAAATGTTAAAATTTTGTTTACTTACGTGGCTAAGGTTTAAAAATGAAGAATAGATGCTTTAGTAAGTTGATTATTTACTTAAACGTTTGAGAGAAAAAGAAATGTTTGTAAAAATGTTTGTATATATTTGATATTTAATGTTTTGTGAGTTTTTTCTGCATGTAAATATTCTTTTTTTTTGCTTTTTTGAAAGTGATTTTTGAGGTTTTAAAGCATACTTTCTTTGAATGAAATCTTATAAAAATTAATTTAGAACCCTCAAAATGAATAGTATGTATTATATAGGATTTGACATCGGAAGCTCTTCAATAAAAGCAGCTTTAGTTGATGCCAAAACTGGTAAGTCGATTGCTTCAGTAAATGAACCTGAGGAAGAAATGGATATTATTTCGGTTCATAAAGAGTGGGCAGAGCAAAATCCAGAATTCTGGTGGCAAAATGTTTGTAAAGCTTCAAAACGTATTCTTAAAGAGAATATGATCGGTCCTGATCAAATAAAAGGAATTGGGATTTCATATCAAATGCATGGATTAGTGCTTATAGATGAGGATGGAGAATTGATCAGAAATTCTATCATTTGGTGCGATAGCCGAGCTGTAGAAATAGGAAATAAAGCATTCCAAGAGATAGGGGAGGAACAATGTATGACTACGATACTCAATTCACCTGCAAATTTTACTTCTTCTAAATTAAAATGGGTAAGAGATAATGAACCTGAAAAATATAAAAAAGTACATAAGTTCTTATTACCGGGAGATTATATTGCTTATAAATTTACAGGAATTGCTAATACTACAAGATCTGGTTTATCAGAAGGTACACTTTGGGATTTTAAAAAGGATGAACCTGCAAAATGGTTATTAGAACATTATGATATAGATCCAGATTTGATACCAGAGGTAGTCTCGACCTTTTCTAACCAGGGAGAACTATCTTCAGAAGGGGCAGAAGAAAGTGGCCTTAGTGCTGGAATCCCCATCCTTTATAGAGCGGGGGATCAGCCCAATAATGCCTTATCCCTTAATGTTTTTAATGCGGGAGAAGTTGCTGCTACAGGAGGGACGTCTGGTGTTCTTTATGCGGTAACAGATACCCTTTATGCAAAAGAAGGAGTTAAGTTTAACAACTTTGCACACGTTAATCATTCTGATACAACTACAAGTATTGGAAAACTGTTATGTATTAATGGAGCTGGGATTCAGTATAGATGGTTGAAAAATAATCTTAACCTTGAGACGAATTCTTATCAGACGATGAATTCTCATGCTTCAAAAGTGCCTATAGGTTCTAATAATTTACAATTAATTCCATTTGGTAATGGTGCAGAACGAATGTTTGACAACCAAACCATCGGAACTCATATATGTAATATTAATTTAAATAAACATTCAAGGTCTCATATCTTTAGAGCAGCATTAGAAGGAATTGCATTTTCATTTGTGTATGGGATGGAAATTTTAAAGAAAGATGGAACAGATATTAAAGTGATACGTGCTGGTAATGATAATTTATTCCGTTCAGAGATTTTTTCAAATACTGTTGCAACCCTAATAAATCAGGAAATAGAAATTTATAATACTACAGGTGCCATAGGAGCAGCTCGAGCAGCAGGTTTGAGTGAAGGTACATTTAAAGATTTTGGTACGATGATTACTAAAAATGATCATGTAATGACATATCACCCACTTCAGAATAAAGAAGATTATTTGGAGGCGTATAATAATTGGAAAAAAGAATTAAAAAAAATCATAAAAGAATAAATAGATGGCTTTAGTTGGAGATAAAGAATATTTTAAAGGGATTGGAGATATAAAGTTTGAAGGTGTTACTTCGAATAACCCATTGGCATTTAAGCACTATGATGCTAATAAAGTGGTTGCTGGTAAAACAATGAAAGAACATTTTAAATTTGCTATTGCATATTGGCATACCTTCTGCGGCACAGGAGCAGATCCATTTGGGCCAGGGACGTTAAATTTTGCATGGGATTCATCTCAGGATGCCATTACGGCGGCAAAAGAAAAAGCAGATGCAGCTTTTGAATTTATTACCAAAATGGGATTTGATTACTTCTGTTTTCATGATTATGATTTGGTAAGAGAAGCATCGACATTTTCAGAATCTGAAAAAAGATTATCGAGCATTGTAGAGTATATAAAAGAAAAGCAAAAAGCTTCTGGTGTAAAATTATTATGGGGAACTGCGAATTGCTTTTCGAACCCGAGATACATGAATGGAGCTGCTACAAATCCCGATTTTAATGTGCTAGCGAGAGCTGGAGGTCAGGTAAAGTTAGCATTGGATGCTACCATTGCCCTAAATGGTGAAAATTATGTTTTCTGGGGAGGAAGAGAAGGATATATGTCACTTCTTAATACCAATATGAAAAGAGAGTTGGACCATATGGGTAAATTCCTTACTGCAGCAAAAGATTATGCAAGAGGGCAAGGGTTTACAGGAACATTTTTTATCGAGCCAAAGCCGATGGAACCTATGAAACATCAATATGATTTTGATACGGCAACCTCTATTGCTTTTCTGAAAGAACATGGATTAGATAAAGATTTTAAGATTAATATAGAAGTGAATCACGCTACATTGGCACAACATACATTTCAGCATGAAATACAAGTTGCTGCAGATGCAGGCATGCTAGGGAGTATTGATGCTAATAGAGGAGATTATCAGAACGGCTGGGATACAGATCAATTTCCAAATAATATTGCTGAGGTAACAGAAGCAATGTTGGTTTTCCTTAAATCTGGTGGTTTACAAGGAGGGGGCGTAAATTTTGATGCAAAAATAAGAAGAAACTCTACAGATATGGAAGATGTATTCCTGGCGCATATTGGAGGTGCAGATGTATTTGCAAGAGCTCTAACTATAGCAGATAAGATTATTTCATCTTCTTCATATGAGAGTTTAAGAGAAAAAAGATATAGTTCTTTTGATTCAGGTAATGGTAAAGCATTCGAAGAAGGAAAACTAGATCTAAACAAACTTTATGATATCGCTGTAGAAAATGGAGAATTAGAATTACAAAGCGGTAAACAAGAGCTTTTTGAAAATATTATAAATCAATATATATAAGATTTTTTTAGAATTTATTTTTTTGGTCTATTGAGTGTTCTTGAAGAATACTCTTAACAAACATAAAAACCAAAAACTACTATTTTAAATAGTAGTTTCTGGTTTTTTTTAAATATTCAATTCGGATAGGTTGTGATATTTTGTAAAATAAATGATATTAAAGATTCTTACCGATTATATGTATAACTTTGATTAAATTACAATAAATAAATTTTTAGATTGGGGAAATTAAAAACACGAATACAGCAGAAATCATTTGGCTTTCATAATCAAAAAGAAGTATTCATTTTATCGATAAAAAATAACACTGGGATGCAATTGCAAATTACCAATTTTGCAGCAACCATTACGAGTTTAGAAGTACCAGGTATTGAAGGAGAATTAGTTAATGTGGTTGTAGGTTTTGATACATTGCAGGACTATATTACAAAATCAGAAGGAAAAGAATCCAAGTTTTTAGGTGCTTCTGTAGGGAGGTATGCAGGTAGGATTTCTAAGGGAAAAATAATTGTAGGCGGTATAGAATATCAACTTCATAATGAACAAGGAGTTCATCTGCATGGGGGAAGAAAAGGTTTTGATGAAAAAGTTTGGGAAATAGATGATATCGATGAAGAAGAATTATCAGTTTCTCTTTCTTACTATAGTGAACACATGGAAGAAGGATATCCAGGGGCCCTTGGGGTTAAAGTGACGTATCAATTGACTGATGATAATGAATTAAATATTATATATCAGGCAATTTCAGATCAGGATACTATAATAAATCTTACAAATCATGCATACTATAATCTAAGTGGAGAGAATACAATTGCTGATCATGAGTTAAAGTTGAACTGCTCTACTTATTTAGAGGTTGATAAAAAACATTTACCAACAGGAAAAATACAGTCCGTTGCTAATACAAAATATGATTTTTTGGTATCAAGAAAACTAGATACACTTGAAGAAAAAGGAATCATTGATGATGCTTTTATTTTTGATAAAGAAAAAGAAGCAAAGGCATCTGTTTATTCTCCAAAAACAGGGATTCAGATGGATGTGTATACAAATCAACCTGCAGTTGTTATTTATACCTTGGAAGAATTTCCGGATTGGAACTTCAGAAATGGAGTAAAATATGGTACATTTCCTTCTATTTGTTTTGAAACTCAGAATTATCCAGACGCTCCCAATCATGAGCATTTTCCGTCTGCACTTTTAAAAGCAAAAGAACTTTATAAAAATAGCAGCACTTTTAAATTTAGTATAGCAAAAAATATACGTTAATAGAGAGGTTTGGTGGTTTCACGTTCTATGAGATTGGTCTTTATCACTTTTGTAGTATGAGACGTTTCAGAATTCTCATTTTCTAATTTTTCAATAAGCATTTTGGTAGCAGTTTCTCCCAAGTAGATACCATGTTGACTAATTGTAGTAATGGAGGGTGTAACATATCTAGGCAGGACTCCGTTAGTAAAACCAATAATAGAAATATCTTCAGGAACTTTATATCCTTTTGAAGAAACCATTTTTAATGTATTTACTGCAGAATCTTCTTCTAAGCATAACATAGCATCAACTTTTCTAGAGTCTAGCAAGGCTTTTAGTAAAGTATTGATATCGTTAAATTCATCCACTTTTAAGATAAGAGATTTATCTACCGGAATACCTGCTTCCAAAAGTGCTTTCTTATATCCTTCTAATCTTAATTTCCCTACGCTTAGGTTATGTATAGTAGAAACAATAGCTATGTTTTTACAGCCAGTTTCTATAAAATGATTTGTGGCGTTATATGCTCCTTCTTTATCGTTAACAATAACTTTGTCACATTCAATATCATCAGTTACTCTGTCAAACATAACAATAGGAATGCCTTGATTTATTGTGTTTTGAAAATGAGTGAAGTTTTGTTTTACCTGCGTTTCTTCTGCTATAGAAAGAATAAAACCATCTAATGCAGAGTTTTTAAGAAGCTCCATTGCGCTAACCTCTTTTTCATAAGATTCATTAGAAATACAAGTGATGAGGTTATAGCCTTTTTCGGTAGCTGTCTTTTCTATACCAACAAATACTTTGGTGAAAAAATGATTTAAGATATTCGGAATAATAACCCCAATAGTTTTGGTCTTCTTATTTTGTAAGTTTAACGCAATACTATTGGGTTTGTAATGATGTTCTTTTGCGTATTCCTGAATTTTAGCTTTAGTCTTAGTGCTAATCTCGTAACTATCATTGAGAGCTTTAGAAACTGTAGCAATAGACACATTAAATTCATTTGCTATATCTTTTAAGGTTATTCTTTTCTTTTTCATTGTATGCGATAATAAATGCTCAATTTATAAGAAACATTTGAGATATAACAATAAACATAAAAAGAATGTAAAGGTTTATCAGGATAATTATCAAATCTGTTATCATCCTAAATTTAAATTTACATATACTTAGTATTTTTGAAAACGCTATTTGTTTCTTATAGGTAACATATTCGCTGTGTCCACAGGAAAACTATCGTATTTATTATACAATTTTAAGTATTTTTCAGGATCAATAGGTTGATCACTAAGAGTTTCATTCAACCCTCTAAAAAATCCTTCCCGCTTTTGAGATGGATTGAACATAAGAGTTATGTTGACTTCTTCATTAGTGTCATTCTGAAATCCATGGGGAGTAAATCTGGGTGCATATATCACGGTACCTGGTCCAACTTTATGAGCAGTGTTATCTGTACCGGTAATAATTGTTAATATTCCTTTATTTACAATAAAAGTTTCATCCATAAATCTATGATAGTGCAATTTTGCACCAATTGCTCGCGGAGCTAAAACAATATTATAAACTCCCAATTGATCATTAGACACTTTACTGGTAATTTTAAAAGTAAAAGAAATACCGTTCATAGTAAACGTTTCTCCTTCATTGGGTTGAACAACTACAGCATTGTTTTCTAATGCATCATTAAAAAAATCTTCTTTCATGGTATACTATTTTTAAATGTTTTCTTGAATTTGTTGATGAATTTCATTGAGTTTTTTTTGTAATACTTCTGGGTTAGAAGTACCCTCAATAGAAAATGTATTTTTTACATCAATACCAATGTGATGTAAAATTGCTTTTAGATAAGGCTCCTGAAAATCATATTTTTCCATTGGAGTTCCTTTATAAGAACCTCCTTTTGCAAGTGCTAGGTATGCTATTTTTTCTTTTAGCATTCCAAAATAATTCCCTTTTTCATCAACTCCAAATGTTTTGTCAACTCTGGTAATTTGATCAAAATAGGCTTTAAGATTAGAAGGAACGTTTAAGTTGTATAGCGGACTGCTAATAAGAATTTCGTTTGCATTTTCTAATTCACTAATTAACTCATTAGAGGTTGATAGTGCTTTTTTAAGGACGTTGTTGTGTTGGTGTTCTGGAGTATAAAAACCAAGGATAGTATCATTTTGTATGTGTGGTATGTGATATGTTGCTAAATCACGATATCGTACTTGGCCATCTGGATGATTAGATTTCCAATGTTTTTCAATAAAATCTGCAAGTTTCCTTGAATGTGAACCTTCTGTTCTTGAGCTGGAATCAATCCGTAACAATATTTTCATTTTCTTAAATTTTAGATTTGCTAATAAGACAAACCAGAAAAAGAAAACGTGACATTAATTAATATGCTCAGTAATGTTAATTAGCTTTTTAGGATCTATAATAGAGCTTATGCGATAGATTTTTTCATTATCATCAATAGAGAAAACCAAACAAGATAATAGTTTGCCTTTTGTAAAATAAAGAATTGCAGGTTGGTGATTAATTTCTGTGAGCTTTACTTCTTGGTGTTGTAGAAATTTTTTGAATACTTCAAACATGAGGTCGATACATGCAGATTTTCCGCTAGTGTGATTTCGTAACACTTTAATTTCGTTACCACCATCAGCAACAATTTGTATATCTTCTGTAAAAAGTAATTCTAGTTTTTTTACATCCCTATCCTGGATAGCAGCGATATATTTTTTTAAATAGATATTGCTTTCACTACGTTTTAGTGTATTATTAGGTCTTTTAGAGGTTTTGAGCTTTGATTTTGCACGGCTAAGTAGTTTTCTTGAATTTTCTTTAGTCTCCGAAATTACTTCTGCAATTTCCTGATGAGAATAGTTAAAAGCTTCTTTTAAAATAAAGACAGCTCTTTCTTTTACATTAAGTTGTTCCAGTAGAATGAGTAAAGAATAGGATATAATATCTTTTAGATGTAATGCTATATCTGACTCTTCTGTAGCAATAGGTTCTGGCAGAAGAATATCTCCAGAAAGGTTCTTTTTCTGTCTATTTTTGATATTTATAGCTTGATTAATAACACTGGTAATAAGATACCCTTTTTCGTTTTTAACGGTAGCATCTATTTTTAAATATTTACTTAAAACTTCCTGAACAACATCTTTAGCATCTTCTGCAGACCCTAAAATATTATAAGCGTAAGGAAACAAGAGGTTGTGATAGGTATGTAGATCTAAAGTGTCATTTTTCATTTCATAGTAGTGTTTAGAAATTATGAACGAATAGTATAGCTTTAATTTACATTGTAAAATAGATAAACTTTTCGTTTTAATACAATATGACAATTGAAACCTTATGAACGTGACATGCTTATTTTAAATAAATCTGTATATTTGTAAAACATACTAAATGGTAAGTTTTTGAAAAAAGGTGAATACACCAGGCATACGATTCTGGAGAAAGCGTTTGAGATATCCTACAAAAAGGGATATCAATCGACTAGTGTGGATGATATCATTGCGCTTACTTCAGTTTCTAAAGGATCATTTTTTTATCATTTTAAAAATAAAGATGAAATGGGGTTGGCCATGATCAATGAAATAATGTATCCGGGGATGTATAAAGCATTAGTCATTCCTTTAAATGAGAATAAACCGGCAACTCAAAGCATTTATGATATGATCAAATCTATTTTGATTGAAGATCCTGCCTTTGATCCAAGATACGGTTGTCCTGCTGTAAATATTATTGAAGAGATGGCTCCACTTAATACTTCTTTTAACAAAGCACTGTCAAGACTTATTGATGAAATGCAAAATACCTTAGAAGAAGTCCTAACAAGAGGTAAAAAAGCTGGTCAAATTTGTAAAGAATTAAACGTAAAAGAATCATCTGTCTTTATTATTACAAGTTATATGGGGATTAGAAACCTAGGTAAGTTGTATGGTGTTGATTGCTATCAGGTATATTTAAAGGAGTTAAAAAGATACTTAAGCAGTATAGAGTAATTTTTTTTAATCAAAAACATACCGTTTGGTAAGTTTTAAAAAATAATAAGAGAAATAATATATGTATACTACAGTTTTGATCTTACATTCATTGGTAAAGTGGTGTGTTTTGTTAGCGTTAATATTGACGTTATACAGGTCTTATAAAGGGTACTTTTACAATTTACCATATTACAAAATAGATAATTCAATACGTCATTGGACTGTTACGATTGCTCACATTCAGTTAGTACTAGGAATTATTTTATACGCTCAAAGTCCAATTATTCAATACTTCTGGAGAAACCTTAAAGATGCTTTTTATGAAATGGATATAGTTTTTTTTGGTTTGATTCATTTTTTATTGATGTGCTCGGCTATTATAGTTTTAACGATAGGTTCTGCTTTAGCTAAAAGGAAATTGAATAAAAAAGATAAATATAAAACTACGGTGATCTGGTTTACAATCGCATTACTAATTATTCTAATAGCAATCCCCTGGCCATTTTCTCCTCTTTCAAATCGCCCTTACATAAGAACTTTTTAAACTCATTATAATGAAGAATTATTTAAACTCTACTATCGGAAGATTAAGAATATTAGGATATCTTGAGGGATGTTCTTTATTGTTATTGATGTTTGTAGCTGTTCCGGTTAAGTATATGCTTCGAGAACCAATTCTGGTAAAATTTATAGGACAGGCTCATGGAATATTCTTTGTACTTTTTGTTTTTAATACATTGAAGGTCGCAGTAGAACAGAAATGGAATTTTAAAAGAACAACAAGTAAAGTTATTATTGCTTGTTTCTTTCCTTTTGGCACTTTTTATATCGATAAAAAAATACTTAAAGAAATACATCAATCTACATTATGAACAAAATACTCTTAACACTTATACTTGTAATCATCATATATGGTACTTATAAAATATATCAGCAAGTAAATATTGCCAAAGACTTAGATCGTTTAGTAGCAAAAGGTGCAATTATTTTAGATGTTAGAACTTCAAAAGAGTTTTCAGAAGGTCATATTAATAACGCTATTAATATGTCTCTTGGTAGCATAAGAGAAAGGTATATTGAGCTGGATACAAGTAAAATCTATATTACTTGTTGTTCTCATGGATTGAGAAGTATTAAAGCAGTGAATTTATTAAAAGAGCGGGGGATTAAAAAGGTATACAACGGAGGTGTCTGGAGCGATCTTGAAGAAATCATAAATGAGAACAAATGATTTTAGTATTTAAAACGACTGTAACTTCTACTGAAAAAGCAAATTCGATCTCACCATTTATAGATGCATTACCAGCAATAATTAGGTGGAATTTTGATCTGGAAGATTGCGATAATGTATTAAGGATCGAATGTACAAGTGATATTTCACAAGAAGTTATAGATCTACTCAAAAGAAATGGAATTGAATGCGTAGATTTAGATTCTGAATTGCTTTTTGATATGGATTAAAGTTTATTTAAAATTCAAAACATAATTTTAAGTCATTGCATAAGGATAATAATACAACTAGAAGAAAGGTTCTTTTTGTTGTACCTCCCAAGGTACATCTCTTAGATATCAATGGTCCTGCTCATATTTTTTACGAAGCAAAGGAGTACGGAGCTGACGTAGATTTACATTTTGTAACTCCAACTATAGAAAATAAAGTAACCAGTAGTGCCGGACTTATTTTTTCTGACTTGATTCATTTTAGTGAGTTTCAACTAACGGATAGAGATTTTATATTTGTACCAGGTATATATTTCTCACTTCTTCAGAACTCTCATTTTATTAAAAATTGTACTCCTTTTTTTGAATGGTTATCTATCCAGAATAACAAAAGAGTTCATATTTGTTCCGTTTGTACGGGTACATTTTTGCTAGGCGAATCTGGTATTCTGGAGAGAAGATCATGCACTACACATTGGAAAAGGTTAGAGACATTTAAAAAGCGATATCCAAAAATAGATGTGAAGGATAATCGATTATTTGTTATAGATGACAATGTTTATACGAGTGCTGGAATCTCTTCAGGAATCGATCTGGCATTATATATTTTGGAAGAAAAGTTTGGAAGTAAAATAGCAGTTGATGTGGCAAAGGAAGCCGTGATTTATTTTAGGAGAGGTGAATTTGATCCACAGCTTAGTATCTATCTTCAATATAGGAATCATCTTGAGGAACGAATTCATAATGCTCAGGAATTTATAATTCAGAATATACATAGATCATTTAATATTTCTGATATAGCTGAAGAAGTGCACATGAGTTCTAGAAACTTAACTAGATTATTTAAGAAAACTACAGGAATAACTATTCATTTGTATACAGAAAAACTTAGAGTAGAAAAAGCATTAAATCTACTTTCAGAGAAAAATAAAATTGAGTTAATAGCTGATGAATGTGGGTTTAAAAGTGTTAGTCAGTTAAGAGTGGTCTTAAATAAATACAGAAAACACCTTCCTGATTTTTAATGTTCTTTTAATAGAAATAATGTCCCAAAATCATCCTATTCTGTCCTTTTAATAAATCGCAGTCATAATTAATTTTGTAGTAATCAATCTTAGATACTATGAAAATTGCTGTCATATTACTCTTTTTTTTAGGTACCAATCTGTGTTTTTCTCAAGGAGTGGTAGTCCCAGAATTTTTTTTAGCATCTAATGATAAAAAAATCTATGTCTGCCCTCCATGCAATAGAAGATGTGATGATTTAGAATTTGAAACAGCAGGTGTTTGTGAGCATTGTAATATGAAGTTAATTACACAAGAAGAAATAAAAGAATCGCCTAAAAAAAATCGTATGAAAGTTGGATTTTATTTACAATCCGGAGTAGAGATATTGGATTTTGCCGGACCAATGGAGGTTTTTAATTATTCGGGATATGATGTCATTACAATTTCCAAAAATAAAGATCAGGTATTTGTTCAAGGGATACTAAAAGTTACCCCTGATTATGATTTAGAAGATGCGCCCTCTGTTGATATTTTAGTTTTTTTTGGAGGTAATGCCATTTTACCTTCAAAAGATCCAAAACTTATAGAATGGCTAAAGCAACAGAAGAATACGAAGTACTATTTCTCGGTGTGCAGCGGAGCTTTAATATTGGCAGAAGCAGGAATTTTGAATGGCAAGCAAGCAACAACGTTTCGCAATACTTTGGATGTTTTAGAACAAAACTATCCCAAAATAGATGTTTTAAGAGGGGTTAGATATGTTGATAATGGAAATGTGATTACCACTGCAGGTGTATCTGCAG
Organism: Aquimarina algiphila; assembly: GCF_007489275.1. GTDB lineage: Bacteria > Bacteroidota > Bacteroidia > Flavobacteriales > Flavobacteriaceae > Aquimarina > Aquimarina algiphila. Next base: position 11,790 of record NZ_VLNR01000067.1, on the reverse strand, counting down.
GAATAGATGGGGCTTTACATATGGTTGCCAAACTCAATAGCTTAGCAATAGCAGGAGAAACAGCTTTTTATATGGAGTATGATTGGGTGCCAAATCGAGGAGTAGTACCATGTGAAGAAAACCCTTATAAAGACATGAACAACATCAAAATCTTGCAACAGTATAGAGGGGTTTTTATGTCAATATCTACTGAAGAAATATCTATTAAACTGAATAAAGAACAAGGTCAACTTCACCTTTTTAAAGAGGGGAGGTTATTTCCAATATTTTATCTAGAGAAAGATAGATTTTTGACATCACACTCTTCTCATATAATGAACTTTAAAAGAAATGAAAAGGATATCATTATCGGACTTGAAACTAGTGAATATAGAGGAGTATTCTTTAAAAAACAATAATTAATCTCATACATCATGAAAAAAATAATCGTATTAATTCTGGGGCTACATTTTCAATTTTTCGCCTATAGTCAAAATCAAACGGAAATCAAAAATATTGCTATTTTCTTACAAGATAACGTGGAGATTTTAGATTTTGCAGGACCCATGGAAGTTTTTATAGTAGCAGGTTTTAATGTATATACCGTGGCAAAAACAACAGAACCTATGAAAGCAATGCATTCACTAACCATTATTCCTGATTATTCAATAGATAATGCTCCTATACCTGATATTATTGCATTTGTTGGAGGAGGAGATCTGGCTGTTGCAAAAGAAGATAATATAAAAGAATGGGTAAAAGATGTATCTTCTAAAACTGAATTACAATTTACTGTTTGTACAGGAGCTTTTTTCCTAGCCGAAATCGGATTTTTAGATCATATGATAGCAACTACATATCATCAATCAATCGAGTATTTAAAAACTACGTTTCCAAAAATTGATGTACGAGATAATGTACGATTTGTGGATAATGGTAAAGTAATAACTACCGCGGGAATATCTGCAGGAATCGATGGCGCTCTTCATTTGGTTTCAAAGTTAAAAGGAGAAAAGTTTGCAAAACAGGTGGCCCGGGATTTAGAATATGATAAATGGATTCCCGAAGAAGGATTGATTATCAAAAATCAAAAGTTAACAGAAAATGATTTTGAATCAATGAATTGGAAAGTAGACCTATACCCAGGTGAGATACTTAATTTGTCAGATAAATTATCAAAAAAAGGCGCATATGAACAAGCTGAAAAAAGAATAAAATATGTAATCTCAAAAATGAAAGCCCCTAATACAGAAACGTATGAGTATTTAAGAGAAAACTATAAGCTTCAAAATAAAGAAGTGCCTCCAACAAGTAAGGAATTTATTGAAATTATAAAAAACGAAGGCATTGAACAAGCCGAAAAAATATATCTAGAAAACAAAGCAAAGTTTAAAAACTGGGTTTTTATTCATCCCGATGATCTAATTAGATTATCATACGTTGATAATTACCTAAAAAATAATCTTCAAAGAGCAATAAAAATTCAAGATTTTGCTAAAATGATATTTCCAGACGATGCTTATACAACTTATGTTTTGGGGGTGTATTATGAAAGAAATAATCAGCTAAACAAGGCAATAAAATTGTATAAGGAAGCCATAAAATTAGATGCTGATTTTGTGATGGCAAAAGATAAAATAGAAGATTTAGAACAATCAGGGAAGATATAATTACTGGATACAATATATAAGGTGTTCTCATGGTAAAAAAGAAATACATAAAGAATTATATAATTACTCATTTTCTTCCTGAAACACCTTTAATTCATTTGTTACAAAATGATCCTAAGTAGAAGAACAAAAATCATAATCGTTGTGGAGAATGATCTGCGATTATTCACTAGGTTTCAATATTTATTGTTAAAGCGTCAAATGCTTTTTTGATATGTGTTTTGAGAGACTGATTGTTTGTAATCTTAATTTGTGTTGTTTTCTTTCTTGATAGTAAATATATAGCAAGCGATAAAAAATTATATGAATTCGGGTTTGCCTTCTCCATGTTCTAAAAATCTTTTTAGACTGTCTGTAATATAGAAGTCCCAGGCAGATGAACATGCATTATAACAGATACCATGGGGGACTAAACCTTGATGTAAAAAGTGCACTTGTATGAGATCATTGTCCTGCTTAATCTCCCAATGTAATGTAGAATCAAGCCATTCTTCGTCCATTCCGTTAATATTATGATTCTGATGGGATGCAATACATTTCCAGGAAATACTGCTAAATTCGGTTATATTAGTTACTTTAAACTTCCAATACGAATTACCATTAAAAGATATTTTAAATACATCACCTTTTTTTTGAGCCGAACCTTCTATTTTGGCCCACCATTTATCCATGTTAGTAGTTAATGCTTCAAAAACCTGAATAACGTTTGTATCGATGATGACATATTTTTGATAACTATTATCATTTTGTTTTAGTTGTGACATAATTTTGAATATTGAAAACTGGTTGTGTAAAACAACTAGTTGTAATATTATAAATAATATTTTTACTTTGCAAATTGCTTTTAAGCTATTAGATATGAAAAAACAAAAAAAATATAAATCATATTGCCCTCAATACCTAGCTTTAGAGGCCTTTGGAGATAAATGGACGTTATTGATTATTAGAGATATGATGATTGATGGAAAGAAATATTTCAGAGAATTTCTTCAATCCAAAGAAAAGATCGCTACTAATATTTTAGCAAATCGTCTTCAGGTAATGGAGGAAGAAGGGATAATTCATAAAAAAAAAGACCCCAGTCATAAGCAAAAGATTATCTATTTACTTACAGAAAAGGGAGTTGATCTTTTTCCGATCTTAATAGAAAATGCCAGATGGAGTTTAAAATATAAGCCAGTAAATGAGCAAGATGCTATAAAAACACAGGCAATTCTAGATGGAGGAGAAGAGGCTATTCGAGATATTATTAAAAAATTAAAAGAAGAACATTTAGGAGAAAAAAAGTGATTTCTAAAGTTTCGTTTTTAAATTTTAAAAAAAATACAGCCTTATAAAAATCTATAAGGCTTTTGTAATATTCTTGGTCTGCTTATATTTTAGGAAGTCCCATTGGGCAGTCTATAAAATAAACCCATGAACCATCTATTCTTTGTTTTATCACCTCGGTAGACTTTCCTTCTGCTATTATGGTATCAGAGATATCTGTGACGGTCCAGGTTGCTTGTAAAAGAGCTGTGTCTCCATTTATGATTTCTCCAGTAACTTCACTGGATAATATAGATTTGGATGCTATAAATTCACCAAAGACTTCACGTATTGTATCTAGACCACTTTTAGGATTCTCTGAAGGCGGAAAAGACATTATATAATCAGGGTGAAAGAAATCTACTATATTTTCCAGATCTCCTTCTTTAATACATTCGCTAATATGATTTGCGATATCACGAGGACGCATTGCTTTACGTTTTATTTCAGTATTCATTATTATCTTTTTGAAGTTTATAAATTGATGTCTGGTGGTCGGTTATCCATATCAAAGACAAGTTTCCAATCACCTTCGGTGTTTTTTCTAAAAATACATACCACACGACCCGCTTCATCAATGGTTTCTCCATCTTCTGGATTTGTTCCTGTGACTCTAAACTGCCCTGCAATATAGCCTAACCCATCTTGGGCAATGACCTGTTCTTCTTTAAAAACCACACTTGGTTGGATATGAAAACTTGCGGCAAATCCTTCTTTTACAACAGGAATTCCTACTTGTATAGGAACATTACTATTCATATAATTTATTTCTGGATCATATAACTGCATTAGCGCTTCCAGATCATTGTCGTTAAATGCTTTTAACCATTGGTTTAAGACGTTTCTAATTTCATTTTTTAATATTTCATTCATGATTTTATGGTTTATGAATATTTGTTTATGGGTTAAAAGGAGAAAAATTGATAAATTTCCAATCTACTTTATTATGGTTTTGGGTTTGAATCCAATGTTTGGTTTTAAACAACCAATATCGTCCGGTTCCGGTAGTTTTTTCTATATCCGATGAGGTTTCTTGATCCAATAAGAGTTCTACATTCCCTGACAATTGTAAGGAGTGTCCTTTTTCATAATCTATAAATAACAAACCAGCTTTTGGATACTCAAGGAAATTCCCTAACGTATTAAATAGGTTATTTCCCGTATAATCTGGAATTTTTAAGGTTCCATTTTTTAATATGTCGACAAAACCAGAATGTCCACCTCGGTGAGATGCATCCATATCTCCATCAGTGTTCATACTTCCAAGAAAAAATGTATCAGCCTCTTTAATCCATTCTTTATGATGATCCAATAAGGTCATTCCTTTCACCACTTCTATTCCTAGACTCGAAGTATTTTCAGAAAGAGTGATGACACGCTGCTGAATATATTTAGGACAATTAGGATAAGCTTCTAACACTTCAATGCTTAATAACTCTTTAGATAAATGGGCAAAACCATTAAGACGATATCTGGTTCGTGTAGAGGTATCGATAAAAAGAAGTCCCACTTTTGAATGTTTTTTGATATTTTTAAAACCAATATCTGTTTTGGTACTTTTTACTTTACTGAGATCGATATGTACTAATTTTGATGTTTTTACTTTGACAAAGCCAGTGTCTCCAATAAGCATAGATGCCCATATATTGTCATCATCATAGGTGCTTAAAATTAATGTGGTTTGATGTTCAATGAATGGGATTAGAGTGCTTACTATACTATCCTTAAGTAACCGCTCCACTAATTTTGGATCATGCCAGGCGTCATATTTTTTTTGAAGCTCTAATTCTCCTTTATGAAAGTAAGTGCTCATAACAAAAGAATTTTAGTGTTGTTTTTTTATAAAATGATCAATTAGATCACCTACTTCTATGGCATATTCCTCTAGCATAAAATGTCCTCCATTAAAAAAATGAGATTCGATGTTTTTGAGATCTTTGTTAAATGCCTCTCCTCCCGCTTTGCTAAAAAATTTATCATTTTCTCCCCAAACCACTAATGTTGGAGGTTGATGCATTTTAAAATATTCTTGCCATTCTGAATACTTGGCGAAGTTTGTTTTATAGTTATCAAACATTGTCGATTGTATATCTTTGACATGATTACGATTTAAAAAAGCATAGTCTGTGAGATATGAAATAGGGTCAATTTTGGTGGCATCTGATACTCCAGTTAGATATTGTTCTTTTATACCATCTAAAGACATCAAATGATCTTTATAAGTATTTAGAGCTTCGATATCATTATTCTTCATATAGTTTCCAATTTTAATACCCCATTCTCCAAATCCTTCCAGATATGCATTTGCATTCTGAATTATTAACCCTTTAATGAGTTCTGGTCTCTGCGATGCAATTCTAAAACCAATGGGTCCACCATAATCTTGAACCAATAGATAGAAACCATCTAACTTAAGTTTATCAACAAACTGATTCATGATGTCAGTTATATGCTCAAATGTATATTCAAACTCAGATATAGGAGGGATAGAGCTTAAACCAAAACCAGGATAATCTGGTGCGATAATATGATACTCATTGGATAATTGTCCTATAAGATCCCTATACATATGAGATGAAGAAGGAAAACCATGTAACATCAAAATAGTTTCTTTGTTTTGTATTCCTGCTTCTCGATAGAAAATAGATAGATCATCAATTTTTACTACTTTGTTTTTTGTTTTCATAGGTTCGGTTTTAATTAATATTGAATTTTTATGTTGTTGATCAATACTGGTACATCCAGACAACAAAGCAAGACCGAGTAGTCCAAGGAGTATTTTTTTTGTTTTCATTTTAAATAATTTATTTTATCTGTAATTTATTTTGTTACAGTTTTGGTTAAAAAAAAGCTAAAATTGATTTTTAAATTCTTCCAAGGTTTGTTTGTTTAATTCCCTTACAATAGAATTGTCAATAGTTTCTAACAGCGTTTCGAGTTTTGTGTTTATCTGTTTTCCAATTCTGCACGTTGGGTCTGGTATATTATTGGATAATGACAGGACACTACTATCTCCTTTTATTACTGTAAAAATATCAGATAGATAAATTTTATTTGCATCCTTAAGCAAACGTATACCTCCATTTTTTCCTTCTTTACTTTCAATCAAATTTCCTTTTTTAAGAGCAGCAATTTCTTTTCTAACCAGAACAGGGTTAATGTTTAGGCTACTCGCAATGTCAGAAGAAGAACACCAATCATCTTTATACAAAGCCAATAGTGTCATAATGTGTAATGATATAGAAAATTTGCTTTTGACCAATATAACTGTATTAAAAATTGTTACAGTACAAAGATAAGAATGTTTTTGTAACTGCAAAATTAAATTTTAGAAATATATACTATTTGCAATCCGTTCTTTAGATAATATAAAAGGTAAAGCTTGATAACATAAAAAAATTATGAGGTAAGAAAGATAAGTAATATAAGGACCTAATGAGATTAATTGCTTATGAATAATGAGAAAAGTGAAAAAACATTTTATACAGTAAGGAATCCTAACTATATTTGTATTGGCAATATTGCTAAAAAATAAAAAGTATAAAAATAAAATTATGAATAAATCAGTTTTTTATCATGCAGGATGTTCAGTATGTATAAGTGCAGAACATGACATTTTAGAATTAGTAGGTAATGAAAATGTCGAAATAGTAAATATAGGAGAGGTCAGAGACCGAATCCCCGAAGCCGAAAAAGCAGGAGTGCAATCGGTACCAGCATTGTTAACTCCAAAAGGAAATGTATTGCATTTAAACTTTGGAGCCTCAATGGCAGATGTAAAAGGGTAATTTTTTTAATCTATAAAGTTAGGAATCCTAATTTTAAGATTCCTAACTTTTAAAAATAAGATAAAATGAAATTAGATAAACTAGTAATATTAGCAATTTTAGTTCTTGGTGTAATAACCACTTCATGTGCTCAGGAAAGACCATATAACAACGACGACTTTGTCATTAAGAATGCAGAAGTAACACATCATTCTAATCTAAGTATAAGTGTATGGGAAATCAATGTTAAAGGAACAGCAGGTAAAACTACTCCAACTCCTAATGGATCTTTGGATGGAGCACCTGTATTAGGATATGTTTTCCCTACATCTTTAAAACCAACTGATGTAGGTTTTAGTCAGACAGAAGGAATAGTTGCTATGGCACTTACTTCTCATCCTGATTTTGATGATACACCGATCTGGGATGAAAACAATGATGCTATCTTTGATAATGATGGCGTGATCTGGCACCCGCACTGGGTAGTTTTGCATAAAGATGAGCGTGTACCAGGAGGATTGGCTGTAAAACAATTTACAGATACAGATAATGTTACATTACCACCTACAAATCCAGGAATGCCTATGTATATGGATTCTCCAGGTTTTCCCGTGACGACAATAGAGAACACGATCAAAGTGGTAATTCCTGATTATAGAATGAATAATCAAACTTCTTTTAAATATGATGGAGTAGCAGCCTATATGATTGTAAATACAAGTAAAGAAGATCAACCTATGTTAGGAGTCTATGATGTGTTTAGTGTAGCCAGTGGAGATTTATCATTACCCTATACTGTAAAATTGAAATAAAGATGATGAAAGTTTCTGTTTATGATACCTATGTGCCCAAAGCAACCAATGTTAACATGCATTTTGATATCCTGGTTGAAGATCATACATCAGTAGAAGATGTATATGCCTATGGAAAGGAATATTTAGCCCAAAAAGGGATTTTAAATTTTCAGTTAACGACAAAAGAATGTAATTTTTGCCATATGGAGCGTGCTCCGGAAGCTGTTGAACAAGAAATTCGACAAAAAGGATATTATATTATTGAAATGGAACACTGTAATTAATATGAAAAAACTTGAATTACATTTTGAAAAGACATTACAAGGAGATTTTAAGATCAAAGATCTTAATCTCCTTTTGGTCTTTCAAGTAAATTGTCCGGGATGCTTTTCTTATGCATTACCGCTCTTTAATGAACTATATCACCAGTTTCATAAAGAAGATGTTTCTTTTTTAGCCTTATCCACAGCTTTTGAGGATTATGACAAAAATACCATAGCGCATACAACACATTTGGTTAATGATGGGGCTTTGGTAGGGGAGACCAAAAAGATGATGTTACAACAAGGTATAGAAACGCTTCCATATTCACTGGATTTTCCTATTGTGATGGATAAGATAGAAGAAACCCTAAGCGATATAAATGTTGCCATAGAAACTATTTGTAACATCAATCCTAGTTATGCACTATGGCCAGATTTTGAAAAAGTAGCACTGCAAAAAAGAGTTGCTCATTATCTAAGGTCATTAGACAAAATAGCACTTACATTTACCTTAAATCAATTGAGAGGTACCCCAAGTTTTGTTTTATTTAATAATAGTTATGAAATCATAGCAGAGTGGTTTGGTCATATTACTTATAAAGAAATAGCCGATAAGATTACTTCTTTTAATTAGGATTGCTAACTTTGTAATCTTAATGATATAGAAGTAGAAGGGAATGAATATATATGATTTGTTGATTCATAAGGAAGAAACGATACTTCCTTTGGATAAAATTCATTTTAATGAGCATAATAAAAATGCTTTAGATCAATTATTAAAGGAGTTTAAGCACGTTGAAGCTTTAAAGCGCTATAACTTGCCGGTGGATAATAAATTGTTGTTATACGGCCATACAGGTTGCGGAAAAACAACTACGGCAAAAGCTATTGCCAATGCGATAGGTAAAAAGATGATGATTTTAGATCTGGGAAACATTGTCTCTTCGAAGTTAGGAGAAACTGCTAAGAATATGACCAATGTATTTCGCAAAGCAGATCGAGAAAAAGCGGTATTGTTTATAGATGAATTTGATTATATCGGTACACTACGAGATTATGATAATAAGGATTCTGGAGAAATGAAACGTCTGGTCAATACAATAATTCAGTTAATTGATTACCTGCCCGATACAACCTTGCTAATTGCAGCGACCAATCATTCCAGGAGTATTGATACTGCTTTATTGAGACGTTTTCAATTAAAATTAAAATTTGAACTTCCTGATCAAAATGAATTAGATACGTTTTATGACGATATATTGACTAAATTTCCTAAAAGCCATAGAAATGTAAAAAGAGTCTATGGGATCTCGTATGCAGAGGCAAAAGACCATATGTATAAGGAAATGAAAAAGGAAATTATTAAAAGAGAAGAATCCAAAGGAATCCTGGTAACCCAAGATCATGACTGATATAGAGATAAATTATAAAATTACTCAAGCCCTAGAACGAATATCGAAAACGTTTAGAGTGCTCTTATGGCAGGAAAGTAAGAAATACGGAATAAGCCCTATACAAATACAAATTTTGATATTCTGCCTTACTCATGAGCAGGAGATGTTAAAGGTGAGTTTCTTTGCTAAAGAATTTGATTTGACCAAAGCAACCATAAGCGATTCGGTTAAAGTATTGCTCGAAAAAAAGATGCTTATAAAAATTCCTGATACCTATGACTCCAGAAGCTATATGGTCGAGTTAACAAAAGAAGGAAAAGAAATAGCAAATAAAGTTTCAGGGTATACCAATGCATTAGATCATGCTATAGGTAAATTAACAGATACCACAAAAGGGATATTTTTAAATGGGTTGTTAAAGATTATTGAAAATTTAAACCAAAATTCAATAATATCAATCCAACGCATGTGTCTAACCTGCTATCATTATTCAAAAAACGGTAATGAGCATTATTGTTCTTTCTTGGAAAAGTCACTCAATAATCACGAACTTCAAATCGATTGTCCGGACCATCAAACACTTGTGGAATAATGGAAACTATTACAGGTAATTTAAGCCGTATTCATAAAAGAATACAGGAAACCTGTATGCGTGTTCATAGAGATCCAAAGCAGGTTCGTTTATTACTGGCTACAAAAACAGTAGATACAGTACAAGATAAATTTTGCTTTACAACAAGGAGAAACGATTATTGGAGAGAATAAAGTGCAAGAACTTAATTCAAGAATATTCATATAAAAGGCTTGATGACTATAGGATTGCTTAGCTCTGATACTACAGAAGTGAAAACATGTTTCCAGTTATTAAAGCAAATCCAGGATGAGGTGATAGACCTCAATATTCCCAATGTAACCATGAATGAATTATCTATGGGGATGCGTGGTGATCTGGAAATCGCATAGAAGAAGGAGCTACGATAATTAGAGTGGAAACTGCTATTTTTAGAGAAAGAATCTATCCAGATGGCTACTATTGGGATGAAACTAAATAGTGAAAAAAAACTACTGACCATTTTTTATACTTCATGGTATATGTTTTGGCTAATGATCTGTTTTCTAGTAGATCAGGTGTTGTTTTTTGTTAATGTAACTCTGATAAGGGTTTTATATGGTAATCTCATTACGGTAATCCGTAAGAAAATGAAGAAAACTTAAAATAAATTTGTTTTAGGTGAAATACGTTTAATCAAAAATTACTTATGGAATATAAAATACTATCTGATCAATCTGAACACAAATTAGAAGAGAAAGTCAATATTTTTTTAGAAGATGGCTGGAAACCTACCGCAGGAATATTTGTGTTAGCCTACGGAGGTCAATTGGGAGTACGATATTTTCAATCCATTATTAAGGAAGAATTGAGTCCTAATTAGGAGCTCATTACCAGAAATATACTTAGCTACGCCCAATAGAGAAGCAGTTTTGTTTACTATTATTTTACGGTTCATAGTGTTTCCTCTATGAACTAATCACATGTTGATGTTAACTGTATACCTATAAGGTCGTTCCAAATGGGATGATTGTATTCTTGTGGAGACAGATAAAACCAAACTAAATGTTTTTCCTTAGTAGAGCAATATTCATTTTTGATTTTTGCATTAAGTACAAAGATCTTTTTTGAAAAAAATTCATCATAAAGGGTTATAGTACCTTGATATGTATTTGTATCTATTTGTTGTATGGTAGTTATAGTTTCTGGAATATCTTTAAAGAAACTGAGATTGGTTATTGCCCCCATATTCATCAATCCATCAAAGTAGGTACTGATGATATTTTTTAATTCAGAGGGATTGAGATTAGGGTCTTCTTTAATCATCCATACAAATACATACGAAAAGTAATCCTCACTATTGGGTTCTCCCCAACCCGGAGCAAATCGAATATGTTCTTCACCTTCATAGTCCAGATCTCCAGCAAAGAGTAATGGAAATTCCAGCACTTCACTTCGCCAATCACTTTTTGCATCAAGAATATTATCAATATCATTATGTAATCTAAAATAAAGGTACCCAGCGCCAATGGAAACAATAAGAATCAAGGCAAGTACTACTTTTAATAGTTTTTTAATCATTGATTTGCTGTTAGTAAAATACTAAGCATCCAAATTACCTTATTTTTTTATAAGTTATTGTAATCATTCCTATTTCTTTTTATTTATATCTTTTTGTTTGTCTTTAAAAAAAAACTCAATAAAAGAGTAAATGCCATACCGGTAATAAAATTTCCTATAAAAGAATAACCACTTTGGATAGCGGTGCTGTAGTATGTAGTCCTTTCTGCAAGCTTTTCATCGATTTTCTCTTTTGGGATGCTTAAAAGGTTCATCTTTTCTTTCATCGCTAAAAGAAGTTCATTTACATATTTGGGATATAATATCTCATAGAAAATATAGGTAAAAACCACACTAAATAAAGCAGTCGATATGCTTATTGGAGATTCCTATGAAATTGACCCGGGTATTCCTGTTTAAATAGAGCATAGCAAAACAGTTCCCAAAAGCGTGTTTATTTCAGTGTTAAAATTACGATTTTTTTCTTTTTCTTCTCATCGACTCT
>NZ_VLNR01000066.1 GCF_007489275.1 Aquimarina algiphila | reverse complement strand
CACATCGTATTAATCTTGTGGGGGAATCATTAAGAAAAGGAAAAATTAAAAAGGACTAATAACAAAATTTAACTATTATTGCAAGATCTCTCTTAGTGGCACCATTTGACCGAAATAGGTGGCACAGTCACTCCGAAATAGCCAATTGTTAATTTCACCATAACTTTTAGTTTTAATTTGTTTTTAAAATCATTTGAGTTTAATATATTTTTTAACTCACTTTAAAAATACTTAAAAATTAAATGATATAAACAAATAACAATAAAAAAAGACTGTCAGAAAAGACAGTCTTTTTATTATAGAAAAGCTTTATTCTATTTCTTCTTCATGATATACTGGAGAGGGGCCCGGAACTTCAAAAATAGGCCTTTTTATTCCTCCTTTCCCATATACTTTTGACAATGATTGTTTACTTAGAATTTGTTTTCCTTGCTCTTCAAGCTGTGCGAATGTTAATTTCACCATAATTGTAGTTTTAATTAATATAATTTTCTACAATAAATTTAGGCGATACTAGCAAGGATAATCACCCTATTTCCAGTGAAACAAAAACCTGGTTTCAGTGAAAAACAGTGGGTTACAAGAGTTTTTGTCCATTTTGAAATTGTGGTTAAATATACTGAGATTATCCATTTTTGATGTACTTCATTTTTAATGCATACTTAGTAAGTCCAGCTAGGTTTCTTACATTAAGTTTTGCGATGAGGTTCTTTCTATAACTCTCGATAGTATGCTTACTTAAAAACAGTTTATCTGCAATCTCCTGAGTAGTGTGTTCTTGTGCTATCAAAGTAATAACATCAATTTCTCTTTGAGTAAGTTTAATTTCTTCTTGTCTTTTTTTAGAGAACTTGTTTTCCAGATAGATATCTTTTATTTCTTTCGAGAAATATTTCTCTCCTTTTAGGATTGTTTTTATTGCTTTTAAAAGTTCTTCTTTTTCTGCATTTTTAGGAACATACCCATCTACATCATGCTCAATGAGGTTATCAATCATGTCCGCATTATTATGCATACTAACCACAAGAGTTCTCGTGTTTTTCTTTCTATCTTTTATGATTTTATTGAGAGCAATGCCATCTAATTCTGGCATAGAAATATCTGTGATAATGAGGTCAACTCTTTCATCTGGATTGATTTCTAGATATTTTGCTATGTGTTTTCCATCTTTGGCGGTTAGTAAAATATTATACTCATTTTCTGAATTAAGTATACTAAGTAAACCATCTAAAAACATTTTATGGTCGTCTACGATAATTAAATTATATTTCATTTGCGATTGTGGTTAAAGTTGGAATTTCTATATTTATAATGGTACCTCTGTTAATTCTTGAATCAATGTGAAAAGTACCATAAATTTTGTTTAATCTACTTTTTATATTCTCAAAACCTATTCCGTCATTATTGTTATTTGGATTAAAGCCAATCCCGTTATCTTCAAATAGAATACTTAATACATTGTCTACCAGATTTAGTTGTAGTTCTACAGAAGAGGCTTTTGAATGTTTGATTGTATTGGTGATTAATTCCTGAATAATTTTAAAAGCTTCGATTTGTAATATTTCTTCTAAGAAATCAATCTCAATTCTGGGGTATACTACAAAAGAAGTAGTAAGACTACTACTTTTTCCTATATTACTAAAATATTCTTCAAGTACATCACAGAAATTATTTTTACTAAATTTTTTAGGAATTAAATTATGAGAAAGGCTTCTCACTTGCTCATAGGTGTCATCTATTTGATAGTTAATAGTTTTTAAGTAATCTTCTTTATTGCTATTAGTGGGATTGTTAAGTTGTAATTTTATAGCTGCCAGATTTCCTCCAATACTATCATGTAGTTCTTGGGCAATACGTTTTCTCTCTTTATCCTGACCTTCTATTGAAGCTTTAATAAGTTTAAGTTCCTGATCTTTAAGTAATGATGAAATCTTTTGTCCACTAATTTCTTCTTGCTTTTTATTTAATTCACTCTGAGTTTGAAGTTTTTGATAATATGTAACTAATAAACCAATAACAGGTACAAGAAGTATTAAAAAAGAATACAAAATTGTGTTTTTAATACCTTTTTGTCTAATTAATTTAGTTTCCTGAATTTCCTGATCTTTTTTTAACAAAGTAATTTCATTCAGTTTTTTTTCTGAAGCATTTTGAAAGGATAAAATTTTGTTTTCATTTTCTTTTTTTTGCACTTCTTGTTGCAATTTGAGATTTTTAATGGCCTCATCCTGGTTTTTAAGTTCTAATTTTCGGTTGTAATTTTCTACCTGTAGTACTTTTATTTCTTTTTCTTTTTGTAACGTTTTATACTTTACTTCGAGTTCATCAATCTCTTTATCACTTTGTAATTTGTTAATTGAGTCCTTGATTTCAAAAGATTTTGTTACAAATTCAAAGGCTTTTTTATAATCGTTCTGGGCAATAAAAATATCTTTTAAATTGTCATATATTAATTTTTGATCATCTAAATAACCTAGTTCAATGGCATCATGTAAAGCCGAATAGAATGCGATTTCTGCATCATTATATTTTTTTAAATCTTTATAGACGCTTCCTTTGTTAAGGCGGGCAATTAGTGAAAGATGCTTATATTCTTTTTCTTCTGATAATAAAATTACCTCATTGTATAAGGTAGTAGCTTTGTCAACATCTTTTTGATCTTGATAATTTATAGCTAGATTTATTTTGATGACTGCAATAGCGTGGTAGTTTTCTTTTTGTTGACTAAGTTTTAAAGCTTTTTGATAATAGTCATTAGAAGATTTGTAATCGTTAAGTTTAGCATAAATACTACCAATATTAATATAACTCCCATATGTAATAGTTGGGTTGTCTTTATAGGTCAAACATTCTTTGAATAAATTTAATGCGCTCTTATAATCTCCCATTTCGCTATATACTAATGCAAGACCATGAGTATGTGTGTAATAAAGATTTTTTTCTTTAAATTTTTGAGAAATATCAATTCCTTTACGATGCCATTTTCTGCTTTCCTCTAATAGCCCTATTCTTTTATTATTTATACCAAACAAATTGTAACCTAAACTATAAGTTCTATTTTTTAATGAATCATTTTTTATTAGTTTATTATACTTTAATGCTTTTTTAGTGTAGAATAATGAGGAATCATTTATTTGCCTTGAATTAAAATAGTACCCCAAAAGTAAATTGACATTAGTTTTGGAACGATTATCAAGTGTTTTTTTTAATAATTCATGCGCAATGATATACGCTTCTTTTTCTTTGTTGTTTTTGAGGAGATTATAAGCTTCTTCAATACGTTTTTTCTCTCTGTATTCTGTTTTTAAGCTTTCAGAAGGGCGTGAGAATGTATCTTCTTTTATCTGTGCTTTCAGTACAAGGCAGAATATAAAGAAGTGATATACTATCAGTTTTCGTAAAAATCTCAACATAAACAAATGTATTAATTCCTACATACACTAATACCCCTGAAAAAGGGGGTTTTATCAGTTTTGTATTACAGGTAAATTAGATATTTTTCTCTTTTTATTTTAAATTTTTGAAGATCTTCCATCCAAGTACTTCTAATTTCTTCAGGGCTTAATCCTTCTTCAATCTGTTGCTGTAGCTTTTTTGTACCCGCATGAATGGTGAACGATTTGGTATTGAAAAACTTTTCTTTATCATTAGAATTATTATAGGCATTGATTAACCATCCTAGATGTATAGCACTTAAGGATTCACTTTTTCTTAAATCTTTTCCATAACATACTTCTCCTCTATGTTTGGGATACTTAGCACCAAAATTGGGTTTAGGAATATATGCATAGTCATATTTTTCTATTGCTAAATCAGGAGAACCAAAGATCTGAAATTGAGTTTCAGTACCACGACCAGCGTTTATAGTTGTGCCTTCAAAAAAACCAAGACTAGGGTACAGGTTAATTGCTTTATCATTTGGTAAATTAGGAGAAGGTCTTATTGGTAAACTATATGGAGTTGTATGGGTGTAATTTTTTACAGGGATAACTGTGACTTCACATTTTAGTCCTTTTCCTAACCAATCTTCACCATTTACCATATTTGCATACTCCCCAATAGTTAAACCGTGTACAAGGGGGATAGGATGGACCCCCAAAAAACTCGAATGTTCTTTTTCTAGAGTAGGCCCATCAATATAATGAGCATTAGGATTTGGACGATCTAATATAAGTACAGGAATCTTATTTTCTGCACAGGCTTGCATTACATAATGTAATGTCGAAATATAAGTGTAAAAACGAACTCCAACATCTTGTATATCAAAAACAACAATATCTATATTTGTTAAAGTGGCCGCAGAAGGCTTTTTGTTTTTACCATGTAATGAAATGATAGGAAGTCCCGTCTTAGCATCTTTACCATCGGCTACCAGTTCTCCTGCATCAGCTTTACCTCTAAAACCGTGTTCTGGAGCAAAAACCTTTTGAATGTTGATATTATGTGATAACAATGAATCGACAAGATGTATATAATGTTGATTTGTGATACTATCTTTAAAAATTACTGATGTCTGATTACTTACAATAGCAACCTTTTTATTTTGTAAGAGTGGTAGATATGATTTTATCTGATTTGCTCCTACGAGAGGTGATTTGATTTTTGTAGTATCCCCTATAATACTATCTTTTTTTATTGTGTTTTGTGCATCAGGTAAATCCTGTGAATACATTTTTGTTATACTTCCATAAAAAATAAGAAGGGTGCAAACGAATAAAAATGTATTTTTGAATGCATTTCTAATAAAAACCATAGTTAAGCTTGAATTTCGAGTATTTTATTGCCAAACGCCTTATCAAAGGTAAGGAACATAAAAGTAGCATTTCAACTCCAATCATAAAAATTGCAATATCCGCTATCGCAATAGGTGTGATTATGATGTTGATTACTGTTGCTACTGGTGTGGGTTTACAACGTAAAATAAGAGAAAAAGTTGCCGCTTTTAATGGGCATGTGCTAATTTCAAGTTTTGATAATAACAATAGTGTTGAGTCCTTGATTCCGATAACAATAAATCAGAGTTTTTATCCCGAATTTACTGATGTTGATGGTGTAGTTCATATGCAAGGAGTAGCAACCAAAATGGGACTAATACGCACAGAAACAGATTTTGAAGGAGTTGTAGTAAAAGGAGTAGGAAAAGATTATTATTGGGATTACTTTAAAGAATATCTGATAGAAGGAAGATTACCTAATTATGGAGATCAACTTAATGAAGAAATTTTATTGTCTTCACATATTGCAAATCGTTTAGGGTTAACTATAGGGGATAAAGCAATTACTTATTTTTTAAAGAAAAATGCTAAGCGTAATTCAAATCCTTATATAAGAGCTTTTCAAATAGTTGGGATATATAATTCTGGATTTCAGGAATTTGATGAAACTTTTCTCTTCGCAGATATTCGACATATTCAGAAAATGAATAAGTGGAAACTAGATGAAATTGGAAATTTTGAGGTATTTATTGATGATTTTGATAGTATAGATCAAAAAGGGCAGGAAATTTATGAAAACATACCTTCTACATTAGATAGTCAAACCATCGCTTTAAAGTATGCTACTATTTTTGAATGGCTAAAATTATTTGACCTTAATATTATAGGTATTATCGGAATTATTATCCTGGTAGCAGGAATTAATATGATTACCGCTTTGTTAGTTTTGATTCTCGAAAAAACTCCTATGATAGGAATATTAAAGGCTTTAGGTTCTAGTGATTGGAGTATAAGAAAAATGTTTTTGTACAATGCCGGATATCTAATTTTAATTGGTTTATTCTGGGGAAACCTTATTGGAGTCGGGTTACTATTTCTTCAAAAACATTATGGTATAGTAGGACTTAATCCTGAAACATATTATGTGAGCACAGCTCCAGTTTACATTGATATAAGTTATGTTTTAGTACTTAATATTGGAACTATGATGTTGTGTCTATTAATGTTGCTTATTCCTTCTTACATTATATCAAAAATATCGCCAACCAAATCGATACGTTTTCAATAAATAGGTATTCTTACCTAAAAATTGTCAAACGATAATCTAGATTGTATCTTTGCGCTGCAAAATACCCATGTTGGGAGACTTAAAAATATTGGAGTGAAATACGCAAATAATATATTGGAAACCATTGGTGGTACACCCCTGGTTAAGATGAATGCTATGGTAAAGGATGTCGATGCTTTAGTATTAGCAAAATACGAAACTTTTAACCCAGGAAATTCTGTAAAGGATCGTATGGCTTTACGAATGATTGAAGATGCAGAAGCAGATGGCAGATTAAAACCAGGAGGAACAATTATTGAAGGGACATCTGGAAATACAGGAATGGGATTGGCTCTGGTTGCAATTGTAAAAGGATATAAGCTAATTTGTGTGATGGCAGATAAGCAGTCTAAAGAAAAAATGGATATTCTTAGAGCTGTAGGAGCAAAAGTAATGGTGTGCCCAACTAATGTAGAACCAGACGATCCAAGATCATATTATTCAGTTTCAAAAAGATTAGCAGAAGAAACACCAAATTCATGGTATGTAAATCAATATGATAATCCTTCTAATGCTCTGGCACACTATGAAAGTACAGGACCAGAGATTTGGGAACAAACAGATGGTAAAGTAACACATTTTATAGTAGGAGTAGGTACAGGAGGAACAATATCTGGTGTAGGAAAATATTTAAAAGAAAAAAATCCAAATATTAAGATTTGGGGAATTGATACTTATGGTTCGGTATTTAAAAAATACCATGAAACGGGTGTTTTTGATGAGAATGAGATTTATTCTTATATCACAGAAGGTATTGGAGAAGATATTTTACCTAAAAATGTAGATTTTTCAGTTATAGATGGTTTTACCAAGGTAACAGATAAAGACGCTGCCGTATATACACAAAAACTAGCTAAAGAAGAAGGGATGTTTCTAGGAAATAGCGCAGGAGCTGCTATAAAAGGATTACTTCAATTAAAAGAAAATTTTACTAAAGATGATGTAGTGGTTATTTTATATCATGATCATGGTAGTAGATATGTGGGCAAGATGTTTAATGATGATTGGATGCGAGAAAGAGGATTTCTTGATGAAGAAGTATCTACCGCAGATGACCTCGTAAAAGATCATATAGAAAAACCATTAATTACTGTTAAAACTGAAGAATTGGTATCACACGCGATCGAGCGTATGCGTAAATTTCAGATTTCTCAAATTCCTGTTGTTGATAGTGAAGGTTTTGTTGGTTCTGTAGATGAAAGTGCTTTGTTTTCTGCATTTCTTGATGATAAAAATATGGATAATACTCCTATTAAGGATGTTATGAAAGATCCGTATCCTATTGTATCTTCAAAAACTTCTCTTGATGAAATTTCTAAGTTGATTAAGAACGGCAATCCTGCAGTTCTGGTTGCTTTAGATAATGGGAAGCATCATATTATTACAAAATATGACGTAATTAGTCATATAAAATAAATCCTTATATTTAAAATATAATTTACCCCCTCTATTAGCGTTATTGGCTGATAAAGGGGTTGTTTTTATATTTTATTTGGATATATATTGCGCAACTTTATTAGGGAATAATGATCTTAATTAAAATAATATAGTTGTAAAATGAGGGAATATGCATAAATATACATTTGACTTTTCTGATATCGATAAATTAAGAAACTATTTTAGGTCTCAATTGGATCCGAATAGTACTACCGATCGGATTTATTTTCCTCCCGAAATAGGAGAAGGATATTTATCATATTATAAAATATCTCCAGAAGTCTTTCTCTTGGTTAATAATTACAGAGCTAATGCAGATATTGAATACATAAGACAACCGATTAATGAAAAGGATATTATACTTCATTTTAGAAAGTATGCATTAGATCATCAATTAGAAAAAAATCAAATTATAAGCACCTATTCTGATAGCTATACACCAGGTAATATGAGATGTATGGATGGTCAGCAGGGAGAACAAGTTTTTATCACAAAGGGAGCAGAAGTAAAATCTACTATGATTGTGTTAAAAAGCTCTTACACCGAACCATATTTTATGAAAAATAACGATATGGCAGAAAGAGTAGATAGCTATATTAGGTATTCACATCAACACATTAATAAGTTTTATCTTTCATACAAGCAATCAAATCTTTTTGACCAAATTGTAGAACCTGATGTAGATAAGGTCGAAAATTACCTTTATTTTATAGCCAGAGGGATACGTTTGTTAGAAACATTTTGGAAAGATGTATTAAAATGGGAAACAGAAAGCAATCCTTTTAATATTAATAGTGCTCAGGTTGGAAGTATATATAAAGTAAGTAATTATTTAAGAAATAATATTCAAGAACCATTTATTGGCGTTGACCAATTAGCAGCTATGGCACATATGAGTCGTACTAATTTTTTTAATATGTTTAAAGAAATACATAATCAGACACCGTTAGAATTTTTTAATAATAGAAGACTTGAGATTTCATATAATATGATCATTGGTGATGGCCTTTCGATAAGAGAAGTAATGGATACTCTTAATTATTCGAATTCTTCAAAATTTAGAAAAGCTTTTTTTAATAAGTTTGATATATACCCGGATATGAATTCATAAGACATATAAAAGATTGATGAGGTTTAGAAATAGTCTAAAAATAAAGATGGTCGTCAAAAATGACAACCATCAATAACCTAACACAAACTCAACTTAGCTTAGGGTTTTGTAATCTTAATATTTTTTGAATGAATTAATTTTCCCTTTTAATTCCAAACAAAGAAAAGAAATGAAATTGTAGTAGTGTTTTCCATTAATACATAAAATCTTACCAATAGTACATTTCTATATCGAATTAACTTGATTTTAAGAAATTTAACTTGTTAAACTCATTTTATGAAGGGTTTTAAAGTATTTTTCAGTGTTTTTACACTCTTTTATATGTGCTTTTTTAGGGAGTCAATTAGATAAATATGACTTTATTTTGAGGTATATGTGTCTATAATTTTGAGGAAAGTTTCAGGCTCTGGGCGTACTCTGTAGTTATTTGTAAGATCTGCAAAAATGATTTTCCCTTCACTATTGGTTATTAATACAGTTGGCATCACCGTATCACTGTCATATCCTAAGGTTTGAAAACCCATTGGTAATCCATTTTTTGAAAGAATATGTAACTGTTTAGCAACTTTGTTTTTATGGTCTACTAAAAAATTAAAATTCAAATTAAATTTTTCAGCAAGTGATTTTGTGTGACCATGAGATTGTGGACTGATAAATATGATGTTTACGTTTCGTTTTTCAAGTTCTTTATATTGTGAGGCAATTTCTTTGATTTGAGCCATACACAATGGGCACCAGTTGCCGCGATAGAAAAGAAAAATAGATGGATTACCAATAAATTTTGAGGTATTGATTCTTTTTTTTTCAATATTTTGTAGTTCTAATTCTGGTAAATAACTACCAATCTTAAGCATTGTGTTTTTTTTTCTATCTTCAAAAGTTGAATACCATTTTATGTATAAAACCCATCCTAAAAATAGAGCAATACTAGGTAATGAACCATGTATATCTTGCTCTATTGCTCCTCCAAATATTAGACTTATTAAAAGGCCTATCGCAATACTTATAGTATGTTTTTTTAGATTCGAATCTGTTCTTGCTACTGGTTTAATAAAAAGAAAAAGAAAAAAGGTAACAATAGTAGAAGCTAAGATTAATCTTCCTATATATCGATATGATACACTATGATTAATGAGGTGTACAATACTGTCTATAGCATAATAGAGAGCAATTACAGGAAAAATTGATATAAAAACAGATTTAAAGATATTGTTCATTTATATTGGAGTTTGTAATTTGGTCAATGTTCTAATGTAGAGCTTACAAGATTAAGATAATATTTAGTATTTTCATGCACTATTTAGATTCGCTATTACATTTTCTTTATCCTACCCGTGATGTTTAGTAGCAAATTACAATTTGTAATATAAAACAATACGCAATACAGATGAAAGAAGATTTACTCCAATACCTTTGGAAGTATAAAAAGTTTGAACTTTCTGATTTAAAAACAACAAAGCAAGAAAACCTTCTTTTGCAACAAGTTGGATTACATAATACAGATCATTCAGGCCCTGATTTTTTTAATGCCCGACTTATTATAAATGGTCAGAAATGGGCAGGGAATGTAGAAATTCATATCAGATCAAGCGATTGGTATGTGCATAATCATGAAAATGATCCAGCCTATGATAATGTAATTCTTCACGTAGTCTGGGAAGATGACATCGAAATATTTAGAAAAGATAATACGATAATTCCCACACTACAACTTAAGGATTATGTATCTCATGAAATATTAAATAGATACAAAAAGCTTTTTACAGAAAGTAATAAACACTGGATCGGATGTGAAAAACAACTCCCTTATATTTCTAATTTTGTTTTGTCTAATTGGCAAGAAAGATTGTATTTAGAAAGATTAGAGCAGAAATCAAGTTATATAACAGAACTTTTAAATCAATCAGCTAATGATTGGGAAGCAGTGCTTTTTAAACTTTTGGCAAAAAATTTTGGATTAAAAGTAAACGGAGATGCTTTTTTGAGCTTAGCAAACTCGATAGATTTTTCTACTCTTAGGAAATGTAGTATAGCATGTGAAAAATTAGAAGCCTTGTTTTTTGGTCAAGCAGGTTTTTTAGAACAAGATTATGAAAATGAGTATGCCAAATCTCTTAAAAAAGAATATGTATTTTTAAAATCTAAATTTCAATTGGATACTCAAGGAATATTACCTTTTCAATTTTTTAGGTTGAGACCATCAAACTTTCCTACTATACGATTAGCTCAATTAGCCATGTTATATTTTAATAATAATCGGCTTTTTAGTTCAATTATTCGTGTTAATAATATTGAAGACTTCTATACACTGTTTAGTGTTGAGGCAAGTAGTTTTTGGGAAAATCACTATACATTTCAAAAGGAATCAAAAATTAGAAGGAAAAGGATAACAAAATCTTTTGTAGATCTATTATTGATCAATACTATAATTCCAATTAAATTTTTACATGCAAGAAGTATAGGTCGATATCCTGATGATGAGGTTTTTAAATTAATTTCTCAACTCTCTAAAGAAAAAAATAGTATTGTTGATAAATTTGAAGGATTAAAAATTCCTATTGAGAATGCACTACACTCTCAGGCTATGATTCAGTTAAAGAGTCGATATTGTGATCAAAAAGCATGTTTAAAGTGTGCAATTGGGAATTATTTATTAAATGGTGATTAGAATTTAGTTTAATATAATTATTTTGCGGTATGCTTTATAATTTAAGACATTTTCTAGAACGTAACGGATTTTATGTTTCTTCACGATTAGCGGATCGGTTAGGTATGCGAGCTAAGAATGTACGATTATTCTTTATTTACTTAACTTTTGCTACAGCAGGATTAGGATTTGTAATATATCTTAATATGGCGTTTTGGTTGAAATTAAAAGACTTGGTGTATACTAAACGAACTTCTGTATTTGACTTATGATAAAAATTTATAATTGGGGCAGACGAAAAGTATATATTGCTTTAATTTTATTAATTATTGTAATTAGTATTGGAGTAATAGGTTTTAAGTTTTTTTCTGATTATTCATGGACAGACGCCCTCTACATGACCGTCATAACGATGTCAACGGTTGGATTTAGTGAAGTGCATCCCTTGGATGAGAATGCCAAATTATTTACAATCTTCCTAATCGCTACTAGTGTGTCTATATTTGCATATTCTGTCTCTGTAATTACAGAGTATATAGTAAGCAAAAATGATCCCAAAAGAGTACAATATCGAAAAACACAAAAAATGATACATCAGCTCGAAAATCATATTATTATCATTGGATATGGTCGTAATGGTAAACAAGCGGCGGTAAAGTTATTAGCCTATAATAAACCCTTTATTATTATCGAGAAAGATAATGATGTCATAGAAAGGTATCAGAGTGATCAATTGTTGTTTCTTAAAGGAAACGCTACAGAAGATGATGTTTTGATTGAAGCAGGTATAAAAAATGCAGATTGTTTAATTTGTACACTTCCAGAAGATGCTGATAATCTGTTTATAGTACTTTCTGCTAGACAAATTAATAAAAAACTTAAAATAATAAGTAGAGCTTCACAAGATACATCATATAAAAAAATAAGACTGGCCGGAGCTGATAATGTAATTATGCCAGATCGTATTGGAGGAGATCATATGGCTTCTTTAGTTGTAGTTCCTGATTTGATAGAATTTTTGGATAATCTTTCTATTGTAGGTAAAAGATCAATAAATATAGAAGAAGTTTCTTTTGAAGATATGTTTGATGATGAACAAGAAAGAACGATTCGAACCATTGATATGAGATCTAAAACGGGATGTACAATTATAGGATATAAATCCCCAGAGGGAGAGTATATTGTAAACCCCGAAGCAGACACAGTTTTAAGGCCGAGTTCTAAGATTGTAGTTTTAGGACGTCCAGAACAAATTAATTTGCTTAATAAAGAGTTTAATATTTAACTGTTACAAAACATTTAACTCACTAAAAATTGTACACGACCGTTTTTTTTAGCATCTTGCTCACTTCTTATAACTAAAATTTAATTAACTCACATAATCATGAAGAGAATTCTTCTTTCACTGTTAGCACTCACAATTCCATTTTTAACATTCGCACAAGAAACTCAAGAAGTTGGACTTGATCAAAAAATAGATCAAGCGTTTAGACCAGTAGCTGATTTTTTCTCTGCAGTAGTCTTTTTTAAAGTTTTTGGAGTTCCATTTGTTCTTATATTATTAGTATTAAGTGCTTTATTTTTTACACTTTATTTTGGTTTTCCTAATATTCGATATTTTGGAAGAGCAATTAATGTGGTACGTGGTAAATATGATGATGTAGAAGGACATGGTTTAGGAGATCCATCGGCAGCTGTAGATGGAGATATTAAGGATACAATACGAGATGAGTCTAAAGAAGGAGAAGTAAGTCATTTTCAGGCATTAGCAACTGCAGTCTCAGGAACAGTGGGTAACGGGAATATAGCAGGAGTAGCACTAGCTATTGCCCTCGGAGGACCGGGAGCTACCTTTTGGATGATTGTTTGTGGGTTATTAGGAATGTCAACTAAATTTGTAGAGTGTACTCTTGGGGTTCAGTATAGAGATGTTGGTGAAGATGGAACTGTGTATGGTGGACCTATGTATTACCTAAGTAAAGGTTTAAAAGAAAAAGGATTTACCGTTCTTGGTAAAATTGTTGCTGTAGTATTTGCAATATTTTGTATCGGTGGTTCTTTTGGTGGTGGAAATGCAGCACAATCTAATCAGGCAACAATAGTTTTAAAAGAGATATTTAGTCTAGAAAGTACAGGAGCCGGATTCTGGATAGGAATTGTACTTGCAATTTTTGTTGGAATTATTATTATTGGTGGAATTAAACGAATTGCTTCGGTTACAGAAAAAGTAGTTCCTTTTATGGCGGTTATGTATATTATCGCTTGTTTATATATAATTTTTGGTAATTTCTCATTAATAGATGATGCTGTTGGATTGATTGTGTCAGAAGCGTTTAACCCTACTGCAATAGGAGTTGGGAGTATTATAGGAGTTTTGTTAGTAGGATTTAAAAGAGCAGCATTCTCTAATGAAGCTGGAGCAGGATCTGCATCTATTGCTCATTCTGCAGTAAAAACAAAATATTCTGCTAGTGAAGGACTTGTAGCTTTGTTAGAGCCGTTTATTGATACTGTAGTGATTTGTACAATGACTGCCCTAGTAATTATTATATTTAATTTTGGAGGAGCTTTCGAATATGGAGCTGACGTTAGTTCAGATGGTAGTGGAGCAGTAATGATAGGTAATGAAATAGTTAAAGGTGCCGGAATTACTTCTAAAGCTTTTGCACAATATATACCTTATTCTAATATATTTTTGACCATTGCAGTAGTGCTTTTTGCAGTGTCTACAATGATCTCATGGTCATACTATGGATTGCAATCTTGGAAGTATTTATTTGGAAGAGGTAAGGTTGCAGATTTAACATATAAATTATTGTTTTTGACTTTTGTGGTAATTGGTGCAGCGGCTAGTATGGGGTCTATCTGGGATTTCTCTGATGCAATGATTTTTGCAATGGTTTTTCCTAATATGATAGGTTTATTCTTCCTGTTCCCTGTAGTTAAAAAACAGTTAGGACGTTATTTTGAAGCAATAAAAGCTTCAAAAAAATAATACAACATATACAATGAAACATATAAGATCCCATTTTGAGATACATACACGTTTTCGAAATGGGATTTTTCTTTTATCAATAATTCTTCTGCTAACTATATTAGGGTATTATTTTTACCCCGAACCAAAAGTGTCTGAAAGTAGTTTTATTGAACTTACCGAATTTCAGAATCAGATAGACTCTCTTAAGGAGGTAGCAAAAAATAGTAAGACAAAATACCGTGTGTCAACATTTAACCCTAATTTTATTTCTGATCATAAAGGATATGTATTAGGTCTTTCTGCTAAAGAATTAGATCGTTTGCATGAGTATAGAAATAAAGGTAAATGGATTAATTCTGTTTCTGATTTTAAAAAAGTAACACAAGTCTCTGATTCACTATTGAAAATTATTTCACCACTATTTAGATTTCCTGTATGGATTAAAAACAATAAAACATCCAAGTCGTATTTCAAAAAGAAATATCCGAGCAAGTCCTATGCTGAAAAAAAAGATTTGAATAGTGTTACTTCAGAAGAGCTTCAAAAAAATATTAATGTGCCAGATTTTATTGCTGAACGAATTATAAGATATAGAAACAAGATAGGAGGATTTGTGAGCGATATACAACTTCAGGATATTTCAGGGCTCTATGATCATCAGAGAAATATGATATTGTCCTTGTTTACAGTTAAGACTCCAAAAACGGTTAAAAGAATGAATATTAATACCATATCTGTCAAAGACCTAATGGATGTGCCCTATTTTGATTTTGAGACCGCATTAGATATTAAAGATTTTATAGAGAGTAATGGTGATATTTCGGACTTTACTGAATTGAAAAAAATCGAAGGTTTTTCTTTAGAAAAAATAGATAGAATAAAGCTATATTTGACATTAAATTGAGAATCGGAAAAAAATTGCTGTGAATTCCTGATGAATCTCTAATATATAATTCCAAAATCTGTTTTTGATTATGGTTTTGCTATATTGGTTTATCACTTCCCACAGTAATATGTTAACTAAAAAAGTTAGAGTTACCATATGGATAGTATGTATTTTACAGAAGAGCACGAATTATTTAGAGAAAGCCTTAGAGAATTCCTAAAAAAAGAAGTTACCCCCCATATAGATAAATGGGAAAAAACTGGAGATATCGATCGATTTATTTGGGAGAAATTTGGTGAGATGGGGTATTTTGGTATTGCCTATCCAGAAAAATATGGAGGATTAGAACTCGATCTTTTTTATACGGTTATTCTGTTAGAAGAATTACAAAAGATTAACTCAGGTGGATTTGCAGCTGCTATTTGGGCACACGCATATTTGGCTATGACTCATATAAATAAAGAGGGAGATGATCGAATTAAAGAAGAATATCTAAGACCGAGTATATCTGGGGAGAAAATAGGATGTTTGGCGATTACAGAACCTTTTGGAGGTTCTGATGTAGCAGGTATGAGAACTACAGCAGTAAAGAATGGAGATCATTACATCATAAACGGTTCTAAAACATTTATAACCAATGGAGTGTACAGTGATTATCTTGTAATTGCAGCAAAAACTAATCCTGAACTAGGAAATAAAGGTATAAGTATCTTTGTTATTGATAGAGAAACTCCTGGGATATCTGCAACCAAATTAGAAAAATTAGGTTGGAAAGCTTCTGATACTGGGGAGATAGCATTTGATAATGTAAAAATCCCTGCTCATAACCTTATGGGTGAGGAAAATAAGGGGTTCTCATATATAATGCAACATTTTGCATTAGAGAGATTAATCATGGGTGTTAATGCACATGCACGTGCAGAATACGCATTGGATTATGTGATACAATATATGTCAGAACGAGAAGCTTTCGGAAAAACAATTGATAGGTTTCAGGCGCTGCGTCATACAGTAGCAGATATAGCTAGTGAAGTAGAAATGTGTAAAGAGTTTAATTATTCAATTGCTAAAAGACTTGATGACGGACAGTATGTAGTAAAGGAAGCATCAATGTCTAAGTTGCTATCTACAAAAATGGCAGATGAAGCTATTTATAAATGTTTGCAATTACTTGGAGGATACGGTTATATGGAAGAATATCCACTGGCAAGATTGCTTAGAGATAGTAGATTAGGGCCTATTGGAGGAGGTACTTCGGAAATTTTAAGAGAAATAATAGCTAAAATAGTTATTGATAAGAAAGAATATAAAGCGGCAACTTAAAATTAAATAATTACGTTCCTTAATTATAAAAACAAAGAGCAATAAGATATTATATTTTATTGCTCTTTGCTTTTTTTAATAGTGTCAAGTGTTAATGTTAGATATTTTATCAACACGCAAACGTTTGCGTTAGATTTCAAACGTTTGCGATTGGTATTAAATACTTAATTTGATAAGAATTTAACACAAACACTAAGTAATTATGAAAATCAGCACGTTTTTTTATGCATTTTTAACTATAACGATTTTATTTATAAGTTGTAGTAAGGATGAGGTTCTGGATCCTTTAGAAGCAGAGTCTAATGACCTACAGGAAGAGGTTTCTTCCAAAGCCCTGAAACCAATAGGTTCGGGAGTGATGATGCAAGCATTTTATTGGGATGTTCCTGCAGGAGGTACCTGGTGGAATGTCGTAAAAGGGAAAGTTTCTTCATGGAATAATGCGGGTATAGATGCAATTTGGCTACCGCCGGTAAGTAAAGCTCAGAATGGCCCATTTTCAATGGGGTATGATCCTTTTGATTATTATGATTTTGGTCAATATAATCAGATGGGGAGTACCGAAACACGTTTTGGTTCTAGATCAGAATTAGAGTCACTGATTACACAAGCTCATAATAATGGGTTAAGCGTAATTGCAGATATGGTACTTAATCATAATAGTGGTGGTGATCTAGAGTCTAATGAATTTGCTGGAAAAGATACGTATACCAAGTTTATGCCATTGTCAGGTAAGTTTAATAGAACTAAGTATGATTTTCATCCAAATGATAAATATAACTCTGATAGTGGTTTTTTTGGAGGTTTTCCTGATTTAAGCCATAAGAAACCTTATGTGCAAGATTGGTTGTGGAAAAGATCAAATTCTGTGGCTAAATACTATAAAAACACAATGAAGTTTGATGGGTGGAGATTCGATTATGTAAAAGGGTTTGAACCATGGGTGCCAAGACAATTTAGAGATGCTGTTGGAGGATTTGCAGTAGGAGAGTATTGGGATGGTAATGTGAATACATTGAAATGGTGGACGGATCAGGCCCAAATGTCAGCATTTGATTTTGGATGTTACTATAAAATGAGAGACGCGTTTATGGGAAATAACCTAAATGCACTAAGCGGTGATATGTTGTGGAAAAGAAATGCGTCAAGAGCAGTAACTTTTGTAGCAAATCATGATACAGATGAAATCATTAATAATAAGATATTGGCGTATGCATATATTCTTACACACGAAGGATATCCGGCAATTTTTTATAGAGATTATGAAGATTGGTTAAGTAAGACTAAAATGAATAATCTTATTTGGATCCATAATAACCTTGCAGGTGGAAGTACTACAAATCTCTGGACAGATACTGATGAATATATAGCAAAAAGAAATGGAGGAGGAGGAAAAAATGGACTAATAGTGTATATTAATAATTCTAATTCTTGGCAAGAAAGATGGGTTGAGACAAATTGGTCTAACAGGAAAATTAAGGATTATACAGGCAATTCGGGATGGGAGCCAACCACACAAGGAGGAAGATGGGTTAAGATTCAGGCACCACCAAAAGGGTATTCTGTGTGGTCTTTAAAATAATATTAAATAAAACTTTGCAGGTAATAGTTTTGTAGTATATTTGCACCCTAATAATTTCTAAAGAAAGGAGGTGCAACTATGTTAATTATACCAGTTAAAGACGGAGAAAATATAGATAGAGCGTTAAAACGTTTTAAGCGTAAATTTGATCGAACAGGAACGATGCGTCAGCTTCGTAAACGTCAAGCGTTTTCAAAGCCTTCTGTAGAAAGAAGAGCTCAGATCCAAAAAGCGCAATATATTCAGCACTTAAGAGATCAAGAAGAAATTTAAAAGTAAATAACGTTGTCTTTATAGTGTTTCTTTACGAAGAAACCGGATACCGTTTTTCAGTATAAATTTTAACCGTTAGGAAATCAAAAGTTTCATACTTTTGTCTTCTAACGGTTTTTTTATGTTTATATCTGAGTTTGTAGAGTATTTGCTTTTAGAGAAAAAATATTCTGAACACACTGTAAAGGCTTATAAGGCTGATTTATTGACTTTTTTTGATTTTTTTAAAAAAGAATATGATACAGGGGAGGTGTCTGGAGCTAATTATGCTCAGATTCGTTCATGGATAGTGACTTTGGTAAATAGCGGTGTTTCTAATCGTACTATAAATAGAAAAATATCATCTCTAAAAACTTATTATAAATTTTTACTCAAAACAGGGCAAGTAGATAAGAATCCTCTTGCTAAGCATCAGGCTTTAAAAGTTGCAAAGAAACTTCAAATACCCTTTTCGGCAAAAGAAGTAGAGAGTGTGCTGGATAGTTTAATAGATGATAAAGATTTTGAAAGTGTTAGAGATAGGTTAATTATAGAGCTTTTCTATGCTACAGGTATTCGAAGAATAGAGTTGGTAAATTTAAAACTCTCTGATGTTGATATAAGTAATAAGCAAATAAAGGTGTTAGGTAAGCGTAATAAGGAAAGGTATTTGCCTTTACTGTCATCAGTTTGTGATACTATCACGCAGTATTTGGATATGAGGTCTATTTTGTTAGGAGGTGAGGAAGTTTCGTTTTTGTTATTGACTAAAAAAGGAGTTAAAATCTATGAAACGCTTGTGTATCGCATCATAAATGGTTATTTTAGTGAGGCATCTTCAAAAGTGAAAAAGAGCCCTCATATTTTGAGGCATTCCTTTGCAACACACTTGCTTAATGAAGGAGCAAACCTTAATGCTGTAAAAGAATTACTTGGTCATTCTAGTTTGGCCGCAACACAGGTGTATACTCATCATAGTGTCGCTCAATTGGCTAAAGTGTATAAAGAATCTCATCCGAGGAATAAAAAGTAAAAGATAAGTTCTTGATTTATCATTCTTTTAGGCTTAATATTTTTTGTTAAACTAATTAAACTAACAACGTATGAAAGTGAACTTGCAATCCGTAAATTTTAATGCAGATCAGAAGCTGGTGGATTTTACTCAGAATAAATTAGATAAGTTAGAAACTCATTTTAATCGTATAATTCATGCAGATGTCTTTTTGAAAGTTATGAATACAAGTGGTAAGGAGAATAAAATTACAGAAATTTTATTAAGTGTGCCCGGAGATGAATTTATGATCAAGAAAATAAATAAATCCTTCGAAGAAGGTGTGGATGAGTGTGTTAGTTCGTTAGAAAGACAATTGAAAAAAAGAAAGGAAAAATTAAATGCACATGTTTGATTATTTTTTTTGAAAAATAGTTTTGTGAAAGAAATAAATTATATACATTTGCAGTCCGTTAGAAATAGCGGACTTTTTTATGTTCTAAAACATAGTGAAAAGCCGATGTAGCTCAGCTGGCTAGAGCAGCTGATTTGTAATCAGCAGGTCGTGGGTTCGAGTCCCTCCATCGGCTCTAAAAAAGCTTTATTTTTGTAATAAAAATTAAACTTTTTTAATAGAATTTTGAATTGTAAAATAATTGATTAATTTTGCGCACTCAAAATTCATATGTTCATCGTGAAATATTGATTTTATCAATCGGGGAGATACTCAAGCGGCCAACGAGGGCAGACTGTAAATCTGCTGACTATGTCTTCGCAGGTTCGAATCCTGCTCTCCCCACAAAATTTTAAAATTAAGCATTGAATAAAAATATTTTTTAATGCTTTTTTTTCGAAATTAAAGATAGAAATTCGGTTCTGAATTTATATTCAGAACTAAAAGCGGGAGTAGCTCAGTTGGTAGAGCGTCAGCCTTCCAAGCTGAATGTCGCCGGTTCGAACCCGGTCTCCCGCTCAATGAATTTTCTTTACTACAATAGGTAATGTTTTAAACTTTATTTTTGGGTATAAGAAAACAGGGTGAAACGCCTGTGTAAAGTAGAAGATTTTGATTTAATTCAATTGTTCTGCTTTAAAAATAGAGCAAATCTTAATTATTAGCTAGTTAAGGTTGGATTTTTAACATAAATATAATGATTGATTGGATTTCTTTCTTAAGGTAATGAAAGTGCTCTGGTTTGTCATTATACTCATTAAAAAGCCGGTGTAGCTCAGGGGTAGAGCGTTTCCTTGGTAAGGAAGAGGTCACGAGTTCAAATCTCGTCATTGGCTCTAGGTTCAGAATTTTTAAATTGAACACTAATATATAACTAAGATTAAATAAATAATTATGGCAAAGGAAACTTTTGATCGTTCCAAACCACACTTAAATATTGGTACTATTGGACACGTTGATCACGGTAAAACGACTTTAACTGCTGCGATTACTAAAGTATTGGCAGATGCAGGTCTTTCTGAAGCAAGAGATTTCGATCAAATCGATAATGCTCCTGAAGAAAAAGAAAGAGGTATTACTATTAACACATCTCACGTAGAGTACCAAACTCAAAATCGTCACTATGCTCACGTTGACTGTCCAGGTCACGCGGATTATGTGAAGAATATGGTTACTGGTGCTGCTCAGATGGATGGTGCGATCTTAGTAGTTGCTGCTACAGATGGTCCTATGCCACAAACACGTGAGCACATCCTTTTAGGACGTCAGGTAGGTATTCCTAGAATTGTTGTATTCATGAATAAAGTGGATATGGTAGATGACGAAGAACTTCTTGAATTAGTAGAAATGGAAATTAGAGATCTTCTTTCTTTCTATGAGTATGATGGAGATAATGGTCCTGTAATCGCTGGTTCTGCACTTGGAGCTCTTAACGGAGAACAAAAATGGGTAGATACTGTAATGGAGCTTATGGCTGCTGTAGATGAGTGGATCGAATTACCAAAGCGTGATGTTGAGAAAGATTTCTTAATGCCTATCGAAGATGTATTCTCTATTACTGGTCGTGGTACTGTTGCAACTGGTCGTATTGAGACTGGAATCGCAAATACTGGAGATCCTGTAGAGATCATTGGTATGGGAGCTGAGAAATTAACTTCTACTATTACTGGTATCGAGATGTTCCGTCAAATCCTTGATAGAGGAGAAGCTGGAGATAACGCAGGTATCTTATTAAGAGGTATTGAGAAAACTCAGATTTCTCGTGGTATGGTAATCACTAAGCCTGGTTCTGTAACTCCACATAAGAAATTCAAAGCTGAGGTTTATATCCTTAAAAAAGAAGAAGGTGGACGTCACACTCCATTCCATAATAACTACCGTCCACAGTTCTACGTACGTACAACTGATGTAACAGGAAATATTGCACTTCCTGATGGAGTTGAAATGGTAATGCCTGGGGATAACTTAACAATTACAGTTGAGCTAATTCAGACAATTGCGATGAATGTTGGTCTACGTTTTGCAATCCGTGAAGGTGGTAGAACAGTAGGTGCTGGTCAGGTAACTGAAATTTTAGACTAATACAATATTGTATATAAAAAGTTAAGGTATTCGTACTACGAATACCTTGACTTATGTTATACGGGTTTAGCTCAGTTGGTAGAGCACTGGTCTCCAAAACCAGGTGTCGGGAGTTCGAGTCTCTCAACCCGTGCTTAGGAAATGTGAATTGTTTGATTAAAATATAGTAACATTTTTGATGTAAGAATTAATAAAGTATTATGCTTTATAACGATTTTGAAAAATGTTTTTTGATTTCGTTTAAATATATAGAATAAGATGGCTGGACTAGTAAATTACATAACAGAATCATATAACGAGTTAAAGAATCATGTAACTTGGACTCCATGGGCAGAAGCACAAAAACTTACCGTGGTTGTTATAGTTTTTTCGGTTATTTTTTCTTTAGTTATTTGGGGTATCGATACTGCATTTAGCAATCTAATAGAGTATTACTTTACTTTAGTTAAATCATAAATTTTTAAAATGGCTGAAGTGGATAATACGAAAAAATGGTACGTGGTAAGAGCGGTAAGCGGTCAGGAAAATAAAGTTAAAGACTATATTGAGCGTGAAATTGCTCATATGGGACTTGAGGATTATGTTTCTCAGATTCTTGTTCCTACAGAAAAAGTAGTACAAATCCGTAATGGAAAAAAAATAAATAAAGAACGTGTATACTTCCCGGGTTATGTAATGATAGAAGCTAACCTTTCTGGAGAAGTACCACATATTATTAAATCTATTAATGGTGTTATTGGATTTTTAGGTGAAGTAAAAGGAGGAGACCCTGTGCCACTTAGAAAGTCAGAAATTAATAGAATGCTAGGTAAGGTAGATGAACTTGCAGTGAAAACTGATAATGTAGCAATTCCTTACACAGTTGGTGAAACAGTAAAAGTTATCGATGGTCCTTTTAACGGGTTTAATGGTACTGTCGAAAAAGTAAATGAAGAAAAGCGTAAACTTGAAGTTATGGTTAAGATTTTCGGTAGAAAGACACCATTGGAATTAAGTTATATGCAAGTAGAGAAAATATAATAATTGTTACATTATAGATCCTGAATTGTTCTTTTGCTTCCACTTATAGAACAATTCTAATTTAAAATTAGAAAAATGGCTAAAGAGATAGGTAAAGTAGTAAAATTACAAGTGCGTGGAGGAGCGGCAAACCCATCCCCACCAGTTGGACCTGCTTTAGGTGCTGCCGGAGTAAATATCATGGAATTCTGTAAGCAATTCAATGGTAGAACACAGGATAAAGCTGGTAAAGTATTACCAGTTGTAATCAATGTGTATACAGACAAGTCTTTTGACTTTGTTATCAAAACTCCACCAGCGGCTGTCCAGATACTGGAAGCAGCAAAACAAAAGAAAGGTTCAGGAGAGCCTAACCGTAAAAAAGTGGCTAGTGTTACTTGGGATCAAGTTCGTACAATTGCAGAAGACAAAATGCAAGATTTAAATGCATTTACTGTTGAGTCTGCTATGAAAATGATTGCTGGTACCGCTCGTTCAATGGGTGTAACTGTAAAAGGACAAGCTCCTTTTTAATCCAAAAAAGTTTACAAAATGGCGAAATTAACTAAAAAGCAAAAAGAGGCAAACGCTAAAGTCGATAAGAATAAAGCGTATTCATTAGAAGAAGCTTCTGCTTTAGTGAAAGAAATAACAAACGTAAATTTTGATGCATCTGTAGATCTAGCTGTTCGTTTGAACGTAGATCCTCGTAAAGCGAATCAAATGGTACGTGGTGTGGTAACTTTACCTCACGGAACAGGAAAAGATGTTAAAGTTTTAGCATTAGTAACACCAGATAAAGAAGCCGAAGCTAAAGAAGCAGGTGCTGATTTTGTAGGTCTTGATGAATACCTTGAAAAAATTAAAGGAGGATGGACTGATGTAGACGTAATCATCACAATGCCAAGTGTTATGGGTAAATTAGGACCATTAGGAAGAGTATTAGGACCTCGTGGATTAATGCCTAACCCTAAAACCGGAACAGTAACTATGGATGTAGCAAAAGCTGTATCTGATGTTAAGGCTGGTAAAATCGATTTCAAGGTTGATAAAACTGGTATCGTTCATGCGGCAATTGGTAAATCATCTTTTGATGCTGAAAAGATCGAAGGAAATGCTAAAGAATTATTAACAACATTAGTAAAGTTGAAACCACAGACCGCTAAAGGTGTATATATTAAATCTATATATATGTCTTCTACAATGAGTCCTGGTGTAGAGATAGATGCTAAAAACTTTGCTGGGTAATTAAGATAAACGATTATGACAAGAGAAGAAAAATCACTAGTAATTGAAGACTTAACTGCTCAGTTGGCTGAAAATGCTAATATCTATTTAGCTGATATTTCAGGTTTAGATGCAGGTACAACTTCGAATTTACGTAGAGCTTGTTTTAAAGCTAATGTATCATTAAAAGTAGTTAAGAATACACTTCTTGCTAAGGCAATGGAGAATTCTGATAAGGATTTTGGAGATTTACCAAGTACATTAAAAGGTAATACTTCAATAATGTTTGCTGAAACGGGTAATGCACCTGCTAAGGTTATTAAAGAATTTCGTAAGAAATCTGAAAAACCTTTATTAAAAGGAGCATTTGTAGAGGAAGCAGTATTTGTAGGTGATGAAAACTTAGACGCTTTAGTTAATATTAAGTCTAAGGAAGAAGTTATCGGAGATATTATTGGACTATTACAATCACCTGCTAAAAACGTAGTTTCTGCGTTAAAGTCAAGTGGAGGTAAACTTGCTGGTATCCTTAAAACATTATCCGAAAAAGAAGGATAATAATAGTAGTGTACGCACTTTTTAACAAATTATATTTCAATTAAAAAAAATTATTTAAAACGATAGAAAATGGCAGATTTAAAAGATTTCGCAGAACAATTGGTTAACTTAACAGTAAAAGAAGTTAATGAGTTAGCTGATATATTAAAAGAAGAATATGGTATTGAGCCTGCTGCTGCTGCAGTAGCTGTTGCTGCTGGTGGAGCTGGTGGTGGTGAAGCTGCAGAAGAAAAGTCAGAGTTTGATGTAATCCTTACTGCTGCTGGTGGTTCTAAATTAGCAGTTGTAAAACTTGTTAAAGAACTTACAGGTCTTGGTCTTAAAGACGCTAAAGAACTAGTTGATGGTGCTCCTAAACCTGTTAAGGAAGGAATAGCTAAAGACGAAGCAGAAGCTCTTAAAGCTCAATTAGAAGAGGCTGGAGCTGAGGTTGAGCTTAAGTAAGCTTACCATATATTGACATATAGGTTTAGACCCAGAGAAAATACTCTCTGTGGTCTAAACCGTTTTGCGTATATAAATGTTATGCATTATAATACGCGCATTTTTTAAAATTTTAATTTAATTCCGTCCATTGATGTTAGCAACGCAAACTGAAAGATTGAATTTCTCTTCTGTAAAGAATAGACCTGATTATCCTGATTTTTTAGATATTCAGATCAAATCCTTTCAGGATTTCTTTCAATTAGAAACCAAATCTGAAGAAAGAGGAAACGAAGGTCTATATAATACCTTCATGGAAAACTTCCCGATTACAGATACACGTAATCAATTTGTATTAGAATTTTTAGATTATTTCGTAGACCCTCCAAGATATGATCTTCAGGAGTGTATAGAAAGAGGTCTTACATACAGTGTGCCATTAAAGGCACGTCTGAAGTTATTCTGTACCGACCCAGAACACGAAGATTTTGAAACTATTGTTCAGGATGTGTATTTAGGTACAATTCCTTATATGACACCAAGTGGTACTTTTTGTATCAATGGTGCAGAACGAGTTGTTGTTTCTCAATTACACCGTTCTCCTGGGGTATTCTTTGGACAATCTTTCCATGCAAATGGAACAAAACTATATTCTGCAAGAGTAATTCCTTTTAAAGGTTCTTGGATAGAATTTGCTACCGATATTAATAGCGTTATGTACGCATATATCGATAGAAAGAAAAAATTACCGGTTACAACACTTTTCCGTGCTATTGGTTTTGAACGTGATAAAGATATTTTAGAAATATTTGACCTTGCAGAAGAAATAAAAGTTTCTAAGTCCGGATTAAAGAAAGTATTAGGTCGCAAACTGGCTGCTCGTGTGTTGAACACTTGGCATGAAGATTTTGTGGATGAAGATACTGGTGAGGTGGTATCAATTGAACGTAATGAGATTGTTTTGGATCGTGATACGATTCTTGATAAAGACCATCTTGATGAGATTATAGATGCAGGAGCAAAGACGATTTTACTTCATAAAGAAGATAATCAGAAAGGTGACTATGCAATAATCCATAATACTTTACAAAAAGACCCTACCAATTCTGAAAAAGAAGCGGTAGAACATATATACCGTCAGTTACGTAATGCAGAACCGCCAGATGAGGAGACTGCAAGAGGTATTATCGATAAATTATTCTTCTCTGACCAACGTTACAACCTTGGTGAAGTAGGTCGTTATAGAATGAATAAAAAACTGGGACTTGATATTGCAATGGATAAGCAAGTGCTTACCAAAGAAGATATTATTACCATTATAAAATATCTAATAGAGCTAATTAATTCTAAAGCTGAGATTGATGATATTGATCACCTGTCTAACCGTCGTGTTAGAACCGTAGGAGAGCAATTATCACAGCAGTTTGGAGTTGGTCTTGCTCGTATGGCTCGTACTATACGTGAACGTATGAATGTTAGAGATAATGAGGTATTTACACCAATTGATTTGATCAATGCCAAAACATTATCTTCTGTTATTAATTCGTTCTTTGGTACAAACCAATTATCTCAGTTTATGGATCAAACAAATCCATTAGCAGAGATTACTCATAAGCGTAGATTATCTGCCCTAGGGCCTGGTGGTTTATCAAGAGAGCGAGCTGGATTTGAGGTTCGTGATGTACATTATACTCATTATGGTCGTCTATGTCCAATTGAAACTCCTGAAGGACCAAATATTGGATTAATATCGTCATTAGCTGTTTTTGCTAAAGTTAACTCTATGGGGTTCTTAGAAACTCCATATCGAAAAGTTACTGATGGTAAAGTTGATATAGCAGAATATAGATATTTAAGTGCAGAAGAGGAAGAGGAGAAATTAATAGCACAAGCTAATATTCCTACTACCGAAGAAGGAAATATTACTAGTGAAAAAGTAATTGCCCGTATGGAAGGTGACTTCCCGGTAATTGATCCAACAAATGTAAATTATGCAGATGTTGCTCCTAATCAAATAGCTTCTATTTCTGCTTCATTGATTCCTTTCCTAGAGCATGATGATGCAAACCGTGCATTGATGGGATCTAACATGATGCGTCAGGCGGTACCATTATTAAGAGTTGACGCTCCAATCGTAGGTACAGGATTAGAACGTCAGGTAGCTTCAGATTCTCGTGTTTTAATTAATGCTGAAGGTGATGGAGTTGTAGAATATGTAGATGCACAGAAAATTACTATTAAGTACGATAGGACAGAGGAACAAAGAATGGTAAGTTTTGATGGAGATTCTAAAACTTACGAGTTAATAAAATTCCGAAAAACGAATCAAGGAACTAATATTAACCTTAAGCCTATTGTAAGCGTAGGTGATCGTGTTAAGAGAGGTGAGGTATTATGTCAGGGATATGCTACAGAAAAGGGAGAACTTGCTCTTGGTAGAAATATGAAAGTAGCCTTTATGCCTTGGAAAGGGTATAACTTTGAGGATGCAATTGTAATTTCTGAAAAAGTAGTAAGAGAAGATATATTTACTTCTATACATATAGATGAATATTCTCTTGAGGTTAGAGATACCAAATTAGGTAATGAAGAATTAACTAACGATATTCCAAATGTTTCTGAAGAGGCAACTAAAGACCTTGATGAAAATGGAATGATCCGTGTGGGTGCAGAAATTAAGCCAGGTGATATTCTTATAGGAAAGATTACTCCAAAAGGAGAAAGTGATCCTACTCCTGAAGAAAAACTTTTAAGAGCGATCTTTGGTGATAAAGCGGGAGATGTTAAAGATGCTTCTTTAAAAGCTTCTCCTTCTTTACATGGTGTTGTAATTGATAAAAAATTATTTGCACGTGCGATTAAAGATAAGAGAAAACGTTCTCAAGATAAGGAAGATATTGATATCTTAGAGAGATCTTATGATACTAAATTCGAGTTGTTAAAAACAGAATTAGTAGATAAATTATTTGCTATTGTTGGTGGAAAAACTTCTCAAGGGGTAATGAATGATCTTGGAGAAGAAGTACTTCCTAAAGGTAAAAAGTATACCCAAAAAATGCTTAATAGTGTTGATGATTATGCTCACCTTACTAAAGGAACTTGGACTACTGATGATCACTTAAATGTTATGGTAGCTGATCTTATTCATAACTTTAAGATTAAAGAAAATGATTTACAAGGTAATCTGCGAAGAGAGAAATTTACAATCTCTGTAGGAGATGAATTACCTTCAGGAATTATTAAACTTGCAAAAGTTTACATCGCTAAGAAACGTAAACTAAAAGTAGGTGATAAAATGGCAGGCCGTCACGGTAACAAAGGTATTGTTGCTCGTATTGTAAGAGAAGAAGATATGCCATTCTTAGAAGATGGAACACCAGTTGATATTGTATTAAATCCATTGGGAGTACCTTCTCGTATGAATATAGGTCAGATCTATGAAACTGTATTAGGATGGGCTGGACAAAAATTAAATAGAAAATTTGCTACTCCAATTTTTGATGGTGCATCTCTTGATCAAATCAACGGATTTACAGATGAAGCTGGAATTCCAAGATTTGGACATACATATTTATACGATGGAGGAACGGGAGACCGTTTCCATCAACCAGCTACCGTAGGTGTGATTTACATGCTTAAACTGGGTCACATGGTAGATGATAAAATGCACGCACGTTCTATTGGTCCATATTCATTGATTACTCAACAACCACTTGGTGGTAAAGCTCAGTTTGGTGGTCAGCGTTTTGGAGAAATGGAAGTTTGGGCGCTGGAAGCTTATGGTGCTTCTGCAACATTGCGTGAAATATTGACTGTAAAATCTGATGATGTTATAGGAAGAGCTAAAACATACGAAAGTATCGTTAAGGGTGAACCTATGCCAGAACCAGGATTACCAGAATCGTTTAATGTATTAATGCATGAATTAAAAGGTCTTGGTCTGGATATCAGATTAGAAGAATAATATAAAAATAACCAAACTGTCATCCTGAGCTCGTCAAAGGAGACAGTTTGTTATCAATGTATTATTCAATTTTAAATTACAATAATTCTTTAGCAACCATATATTATGGCAAGAAATAATGATAAGAATACAGTAAAGAGGTTTAATAAGATCTCTATAGGTTTAGCATCTCCTGAGTCAATTTTGGCAGCATCTAAGGGAGAGGTATTAAAACCCGAAACTATCAATTATCGTACTCACAAACCTGAGCGTGATGGTTTGTTCTGTGAGCGTATTTTTGGACCTGTAAAGGACTTTGAATGTGCTTGTGGTAAATATAAAAGAATTCGTTACAAAGGTATCGTTTGTGATCGATGTGGGGTAGAAGTTACCGAAAAGAAAGTTCGTAGAGATAGAGTAGGGCACATTAACTTAGTTGTTCCTGTGGCTCACATCTGGTATTTCCGTTCTTTACCAAATAAAATAGGATATTTACTAGGTCTTCCTTCTAAGAAGTTAGATATGATTATCTACTACGAACGTTATGTAGTAATTCAACCTGGTATCGCCAAAAATGAAGAGGGTGAAGCTGTACAGAAAATGGATTTCCTTACAGAAGAAGAGTATTTAAATATTTTAGATAGCCTTCCACAGGAAAATCTATATCTTGATGATACAGATCCGAATAAGTTCATTGCAAAGATGGGAGCAGAATGCCTTATCGAAATTTTAAGAAGAATCGACCTCGATGCCCTTTCTTATGAACTTAGACATAAAGCTAATAACGAAACATCTAAACAACGTAAAACTGAAGCATTAAAACGTCTTCAGGTTGTAGAGTCGTTCCGTGATGCTAATAAAAATAGAGAGAACAATCCAGAATGGATGGTACTTAAAGTTGTACCTGTAATTCCGCCAGAATTACGTCCTTTAGTACCATTAGATGGAGGTCGTTTTGCGACATCAGATTTAAATGATTTATACCGTAGAGTAATAATTCGTAACAACCGTTTGAAGCGTTTGATGGAAATCAAAGCTCCAGAAGTTATTTTGCGTAATGAAAAACGTATGCTTCAAGAATCTGTAGATTCATTATTTGATAATACGCGTAAAGCTTCTGCTGTTAAAACAGATTCTAACAGACCGTTAAAATCGTTATCTGATTCGTTAAAAGGTAAGCAAGGACGTTTCCGTCAAAACTTACTTGGTAAACGTGTGGATTATTCAGCACGTTCTGTTATTGTTGTAGGACCAGAATTGAAATTATTCGAATGTGGTCTTCCAAAGAATATGGCAGCCGAATTATACAAACCGTTTGTGATTAGAAAATTGATCGAACGTGGTATTGTAAAAACAGTAAAATCTGCTAAGAAAATTATAGATAGAAAAGAGCCAGTGGTTTGGGATATCTTGGAGAATGTCTTAAAAGGACATCCAGTATTATTAAACCGTGCTCCTACGCTTCACCGATTAGGAATTCAGGCATTTCAACCTAAACTTATTGAAGGTAAAGCGATACAATTACACCCATTAGTGTGTACTGCATTTAATGCCGATTTTGATGGAGATCAAATGGCAGTACATTTACCGCTTGGACCAGAAGCAATTTTAGAATCACAGTTGTTGATGTTAGCATCACACAATATTCTTAACCCTGCCAATGGGTCACCGGTAACAGTTCCTTCTCAGGATATGGTATTGGGTCTGTATTATATGACTAAATCACGTAGGTCTACTCCTGAGTTAGAAATTAAAGGTGAAGATCTTACGTTCTATTCTCCAGAAGAAGTTACTATTGCATATAACGAGAAGAGACTTGATATTAATGCTAATATTAAAGTTCGTACTAAAGATATCAATGAAGAAGGAGAAGTAGTAACTAAAATTATAGAAACTACAACAGGTCGTGTATTATTTAATGAGAAAGTTCCAGAAAAAGCAGGATATATTAATGAAGTACTAACGAAAAAATCACTAAGAGATATTATCGGAGGTATTTTGAAGGTAACAAGTGTTCCTGAAACAGCTGAATTCTTAGATGAAATCAAGACTTTAGGATATAACTTTGCATTCCAGGGTGGTTTATCATTTAGTTTAGGTGATATTATTATTCCTAAAGAGAAGCATACCATGATTGCTGATGCTAATGCTAAGGTAGATGATATTGTAGGGAACTATAACATGGGTCTGATCACTAATAATGAGCGTTATAATCAGGTTATTGATATATGGACGTCTACAAATGCAGAATTGACAGAATTATCGATGAAGCGTATTAGAGAAGATCAACAAGGATTTAACTCTGTATATATGATGCTTGATTCTGGAGCAAGGGGATCTAAAGAACAGATTCGACAGCTAACAGGAATGCGTGGATTGATGGCAAAACCTAAGAAAGCT
Source organism: Aquimarina algiphila (assembly GCF_007489275.1). Taxonomy (GTDB): domain Bacteria; phylum Bacteroidota; class Bacteroidia; order Flavobacteriales; family Flavobacteriaceae; genus Aquimarina; species Aquimarina algiphila. The sequence goes on along the minus strand of NZ_VLNR01000066.1, from coordinate 8,631 downwards.
AGTTCTGCTGGTGGAGAGATTATTGAAAATCCAATTCTTTCTAACTTTAAAGAAGGACTTTCTATTTTAGAATACTTTATCTCTACTCACGGTGCTCGTAAAGGTCTTGCAGATACAGCTCTTAAAACTGCAGATGCAGGATATTTAACACGTCGTTTGGTTGATGTTGCTCAAGATGTTATTGTTAATATAGAAGATTGTGGTACGCTTAGAGGTGTAGAAGTATCTCCATTAAAGAAAAATGAAGAGATTATAGAAGGACTTGCAGCTAGAATTGTAGGTAGAACTTCTCTACAAGATGTTATTAATCCGTTAACTCAGGAAGTATTAGCAGAAGCAGGTGTAGAGATTACCGATGAAGTTGCCAAGAATATTGAGAATTCTCCAGTAGAATCAGTAGAAGTTCGTTCTGCACTTACTTGTGAAGCTAAGAAAGGAATTTGTGTAAAATGTTATGGACGTAACCTTGCTACTGGTAAAACAGTACAACGAGGAGAGGCCGTAGGGGTTGTAGCAGCTCAATCTATTGGTGAACCGGGTACACAGCTTACTTTACGTACATTCCACGTAGGAGGTATTGCAGGTAACATTTCAGAAGAAAATCAACTGAAATCTAAATTTGCAGGTAAAGCTGAAATTGAAGAACTGAAGACAGTTAAAGGAGAAGATAATGATGGAAATGAGATCGATGTAGTAATTTCTCGTACATCAGAAATTAAAGTTATCGATCCAAAAACCAAGATTGTTTTAAGTACAAACTTAATTCCTTATGGTTCTCAGTTGTTTATTAAAGATGGTGATACGATCAAAACTGATCAGGTTGTTTGTCAATGGGATCCATATAATGGTGTAATCATTTCTGAATTTGCAGGTAGAGTTAAATATGAAAATATTGAACAAGGTATTACTTACCAGGTAGAGATAGATGAACAAACAGGATTCCAGGAAAAAGTAATTTCTGAATCTCGTGATAAGAAAAAGATACCAACACTTCATGTACTAGGTAAAGGAGATGAAGTATTACGTTCTTATAACCTACCAGTTGGAGCACACCTTATGGTGGATGATAATGATAAGATTGGTGTAGGTAAGATTTTAGTGAAAATCCCTCGTAAATCTGCTAAAGCAGGTGATATTACTGGAGGTCTTCCAAGAGTAACAGAGCTATTCGAAGCTCGTAACCCATCTAATCCTGCTGTGGTTAGTGAAATTGATGGTGTGGTTTCATTTGGAAAAATCAAACGTGGTAATAGAGAGATCATCGTAGAATCTAGAATAGGAGAGATTAAAAAGTATCTTGTAAAACTTTCGAATCAAATCCTTGTACAAGAGAATGATTATGTACGTGCAGGAATGCCATTATCAGATGGATCGATTACTCCAGAAGATATTCTTAAAATTAAAGGGCCTTCTGCTGTACAACAGTATTTGGTTAATGAAGTACAGGAAGTATATCGATTGCAAGGTGTGAAAATTAATGATAAACACTTTGAAGTTGTAGTTCGTCAGATGATGCGTAAAGTAAGAATTCAGGATCCGGGAGATACTATCTTCTTAGAAAATCAATTAGTACATAAAGCTGATTTTATTGAAGAGAATGATGAGATATTTGGAATGAAGGTAGTTGAAGATGCTGGAGATAGTGAGAACCTTAAACCAGGACAAATTATTTCTCCTCGTGATCTAAGAGATGAAAATTCTTCATTACGTAGAGATGATAAAAACTTAGTTACAGCAAGAGATGTTTCTCCTGCAACGGCTACTCCAATACTGCAAGGTATTACAAGAGCATCGCTACAGACTAAGTCATTTATTTCTGCGGCATCGTTCCAGGAAACGACAAAAGTATTAAATGAAGCTGCTGTAAGTGGTAAAATTGATACACTTGAAGGTCTTAAAGAAAATGTAATTGTTGGACATAGAATACCAGCAGGAACAGGGATGAGAGACTATGAAAGTATCATTGTTGGTTCGAATGATGAATTTGAAGAACGAATGGAACAACGACAAGAAGTTAATTATAATTAATAAGAAGAGCCTGCCTTTTTAGGCAGGCTTTCTTTTTTTATAGAAAGATGCTAAAATAAAATTAGTTATGGCAGATAAAAATAATCAGAAGCAAAATCAATTGAATATTGAATTGGATGAAGCTATCGCAGATGGGATATATAGTAATCTTGCTATTATAAATCACTCGGTTTCCGAATTTGTGGTTGACTTTGTAAATATTATGCCGGGTAGGCCTAAAAGCAAAGTGAAAAGTAGAATTATTTTGACTCCGCAGCACGCCAAAAGATTACTTAAGGCACTTAATGATAATGTAAATCGTTTTGAGGCTGCTCATGGAGAGATTAAAGATTATGAGCAAGCTCCTATTCCTATGAACTTTGGCCCTACAGGCGAAGCTTAATATTATCTATAGTTATATATAAAATTTAAAACCCTCCTAATACAGATTAGGAGGGTTTTTTATAGGTCTTTGTTATTTTATTGAAAAGTATTTAAAGCTAATTTTAGAATTCAGATGTAAAATGAAATTGTATCGAAGGATATTTTTGCTGAGTCATTTGAAGACTAAAAGAAGAATCTGCAAAAAAGACCAATTGATCTTGTTTATCCTTTGCTAAAAATTTACTTTTTACCCGTTTAAATTCTTTAAATTCTTCATTATTTATATCCGTCGGCTCAATCCAACAAGCTTTATGAACATTTAGATTTTCATAAGTACATTTGGCTCCATACTCATGTTCTAATCGATATTGAATCACTTCATATTGTAAAGCGCCCACGGTACCAATAACTTTTCTTCCATTCATTTCTAAAGTAAAAAGTTGAGCTACTCCTTCATCCATTAATTGATCAATACCTTTTGATAATTGTTTAGATTTCATTGGATCAGCATTATTGATATATCGAAAATGCTCTGGAGAGAAACTAGGTATACCCTTATAATGTAATACTTCACCTTTAGTAAGAGTATCTCCAATTTTAAAATTTCCTGTATCATGTAAGCCCACAATATCTCCTGGGTATGAAATATCAACAATTTCTTTTTTCTCAGCAAAAAAAGCATTTGGGCTTGAGAATTTAAGCTTTTTATTATGCCTTGTATGTAGATAAGGTACATTTCTTTCAAAAGTGCCTGATACAATTTTTATAAATGCCAGTCGATCTCTATGTTTAGGGTCCATATTAGCGTGAATTTTAAAAACAAACCCTGTAAAATCCTTCTCTTCAGGTTTTACTATCCTAATATCACTTTCTTTTGGTCTTGGAGGAGGTGCAATGGTTACAAAACAATCTAACAACTCTCTTACTCCAAAATTATTTAGAGCAGATCCAAAAAATACGGGCTGTAAATTTCCATTTTGATAATCTTCTTTTTCAAAAGAAGGATATATCCCTTCTACGAGTTCTAATTCTTCACGTAATGTATCCGCAGCTGTATCTCCAATTGTCGCATTGAGCTCCTGAGAAGACAAATCAGATATTTCTATAGTCTCTTCAATATTCTTTCTACTATCCCCGCTAAACAGATTGATGTTTTTCTCCCAAATGTTATAAATACCTTTAAAATCATAACCCATTCCAATAGGAAAACTTAAAGGGGTTACAGTTAGTCCTAATTTTTGTTCAATTTCATCAAGCAATTCAAAAGCATCTTTTCCTTCACGATCTAATTTGTTAATAAACACAATCATAGGAATATTTCTCATCCTACATACAGAAACTAGTTTTTCAGTTTGTTCCTCAACACCCTTTGCTACGTCAATAACAACAATAACGCTATCAACTGCAGTTAATGTTCTAAAAGTATCCTCAGCAAAATCCTTATGTCCAGGAGTATCTAGGATGTTAATCTTGATGTTTTTATATTCAAAAGCTAATACAGAAGTTGCTACAGATATACCACGTTGACGCTCAATTTCCATAAAATCACTTGTAGCACCTTTTTTGATTTTATTAGACTTTACTGCTCCAGCTTCTTGAATTGCTCCTCCAAAAAGTAATAATTTTTCTGTTAATGTAGTTTTACCTGCATCTGGGTGAGAGATAATTCCAAAAGTTCTTCTTCTTCCTATTTCGTCTGTAAATTTCATTTAATTGTATTATTTTTTTCAGATCTTATCTTATAGCCTTAATAGAATATATGATGCTCCCTTTTCAATGAATTTGGTATAGCTTGGCTTAATAAGGTTGCAAATATAGTACTAAAAATAGATAATCATGGTATATGACTTTTTTGAGTATATGTTTAAAAATAGAAGCTAAAATCATACAATAGTTCAAAAGACTATGTTTTTGGTCGATGAAAATTGATGTTATGTCAATTATCGTGTTTTTTGTCATAAAAATAAATGTTAAAGTTTTTATATTTATAGTAATTTGCTAATAATAAGGGTTTCTAAGAAGGCTGAAATGAATATGAATAGATTTTACTTCCTTTATTAACTTAGTGATAATGCTGTGTGTATTTATTAAATACAGATAGCAATTAAACAGAACCAACAAAGGATAATTCCTTTTAATTATAAAAATAACTTTGGCGAGCAGATGTTGTGCGAGATTTTAATTGTGCATTTAATCGATTAAAATTGGTGTTACATCGATATTATTAAGAAATTTTTCTTTAGAATGTTAAAATAAGAAGATTTATTTTCTTAATTTCGCAAACATTAACTTACGGTTTAACAGTAACTTATGTGTGGCTTATGTGTACCGTGTGTTTTGTTTGTAATATTTTGTAAACGATTTATGAGAACTAACCCTATTAAGTTTTCGTAGATGTTATAAATAATCGTCATATGAAAAAAAGTACTTTTACCTCAGATTTGTTGCCCTTGCGGCTATTAAATTTTCTTCGGATTTTTTTATCTAAAAAATCCTTGCTTAAGATTCCTAATATTGGCATAATAAAAAATCCTGCTGTAGTAGATATTATATGTCTACAACCTATTATTTAGCCTTCTATAGTGTTATATTTTACTAACCTACTTTATTCAAAGTGTAGCTTACTTATAATCAGCTAGTTTTTTGTCTATTAATGTTTCTTCTTATGCAGTTTATATCCAGATCTTTTTCGTATTTTAAGATAATACCTTTACTTTTTTTATTTTTTTCAGTTGAAGGCTATGCACAGAATTTATTGACAAACCCTGGTCTAGATGTTTCTGGAGTAGACTGTACGGCAGATAATGCTACAGATAGTGTAGCGCCTGATAGTTGGGGGCAAATATTTACTCCTGATAGGTCTACAGAGACACAAAGAGCATGGTTTGTAACCACAGCATCTAGACCTGCATCTCCTAATGGAGGTTGCTATTTTGGTTTTAGAGTTTTTGGGGCAAATCCCGAAGGGATATCACAAAATGTAACTGTTGTTGCAGGAACTCAATATACTTTTTCATTTGATTATCTTATTGAAACAAGACCTCTTCAGACGGCATGTACTCCCCAATTAGAACTTAGATTGGATGGAATAGTTGTTGGTACGGTTTCGGCTCCAAGTATAGAAAATGTATGGAGTAGACCAAGTGTTAGTTTTGTAGCTCCTTCAAGTGGAACTTTCTTACTTGAGTTTATTGCTTCAGGATCTTGTGCAAATACATGGAATTTTGTAGATGATTTAGCCCTTGAAGAGGCAGTTACCGATAATGATAGTGATAATGATGGGGTACCCGATGTTTCGGATGCTTGTCCAGGTTTTAATGATACAGTAGATAGTGACGGTGATAATGTACCTAATGGTTGTGATCTTGATGCAGATAATGATGGTATTTTAAATACAAATGAAAGTTTTAATTGTTCTTCAGCAGCTATTAACGTGGGTACAGCGCCTTCTGGAAATCAAAATGGTGTTGGGTTTATCAATGATATTTATGATTTTAATAGTGTAAATGTTGATGTAACTGCGGTTGCAAATCTTGTTAATGGAGGAGCTTTATCTCAACTTCAAGTTGAAAATGCAACTTCTTTGAGAATACAAGGGCAACAAGTAGATGATGGTATTGGAGAAACTGTTGTGTATACATTCACTTTTAGTGAACCTATTGCAGATGTTAAATTTAGATGGTCAGGTATAGATCAAGGGGATAGGGTTACGGTTAATGCTACAGGGCCAAATGTGCAAGCTATAAATATGAGTGATTTAATGAGCCCTACTGCTTTTCCTAATGGTGATTATACAACTACTTCTGGAGGTAACTCAAATATCATACTTAATAATAATAGTTTATCACCTACGATTACTTCTTATACTAATGGTTCTGGTGATACAACACTTAATTATTCGGATATAACAATTATAGGTCTTGTATCTTCTTTTGATGTTATTACCAGAAAACAAAGACAAGATGGTAATGTTGTAAATAATGGTAATGTAACATTTTTATTTTCTAGTTTTTCGTACTGTACATACATTGATACTGATGGAGATAATATCCCTAACCATTTGGACACAGATAGTGACGGCGATGGTTGTAGTGATGCAAACGAAGCTTATGATGATATTAATACCGATGGAGGTGATGGACAACAGTTTGGAGCAATAGATCCTGCTACTGTTAATTCATCGAATGGGCTTGTAACCGAGGCTGGAGTGGATTATTCAACAACATATAATACAGCTATCCTTTCTTCTTCAGAAAATATTTGTATTACCATTGCTAGTGTCAGTGATGCCAGTGAAACAGAAGGAACGGCTTTGGTCCATACGGTGACTTTAAGCAGTTCGAGTGTAGCAGCTTTAACTTTTCCTTTTAGTATTACTGATGTTACGGCTACAGTGACAGCTGATTATGATACCCCACCTACTTTTAGTAATGGAGTAACACTCAATGTTGCGGGAGATGGCGTTATTATCCCAGCCGGAGTAACGAGCTTTACAGTAACGAATGGCGGAGAAGAANCTGACTTAGTACATACCGTTACTTTAAGTAATGGTAGTTCAAGTATCACTAACTTCCCTTTTAGTATTACAGATGTTACGGCTACAGTGACAGCAGATTATGATACTCCACCTACTTTTAGTAATGGAGTAACACTCAATGTTGCGGGAGATGGCGTTATTGTTCCAGCCGGAGTAACGAGCTTTACAGTAACGAATGGCGGAGAAGAAGATACTATCGATGAGGCTGATGAGACGTATACCCTCAGTGTTGGGGGTACAACAGGTACAGGAACGATAGAAGATAATGATGGAGTTCCAACGATTGCCAGTGTGACTAGCGAATCAGAGACCGAAGGCACTGACTTAGTGCATACCGTTACTTTAAGTAATGGTAGTTCAAGTGTGACCAACTTCCCGTTTAGCATTACAGATGTTACAGCTACTGTGACAGCTGATTATGATACTCCACCTACTTTTAGTAATGGTGTAACACTCAATGTTGCCGGAGATGGAGTTATTGTTCCAGCCGGAGTAACGAGCTTTACAGTAACGAATGGCGGAGAAGAAGATACTATCGATGAGGCTGATGAGACCTATACATTAAGTGTTGGGGGTACAACAGGTACCGGAACGATAGAAGATAATGATAATGCACCGACGATTGCCAGTGTGACTAACGAATCAGAGACCGAAGGCACTGACTTAGTACATACCGTTACCTTAAGTAATGGTAGTTCAAGTGTGACTAACTTCCCTTTTAGTATTACTGATGTTACGGCTACAGTGACAGCTGATTATGATACCCCACCTACTTTTAGTAATGGTGTAACACTTAATGTTGCCGGAGATGGGGTTATTGTTCCAGCCGGAGTAACGAGTTTTACAGTAACGAATGGCGGAGAAGAAGATACTATCGATGAGGCTGATGAGACCTATACCCTCAGTGTTGGCGGTACAACCGGTACCGGAACGATAGAAGATAATGATGGAGTTCCAACCATTGCTAGTGTGACTAGCGAATCAGAGACGGAAGGCACTGACTTAGTGCATACCGTTACCTTGAGTAATGGGAGTTCAAGTATCACCAACTTCCCATTTAGTATTACTGATGTTACAGCTACAGTGACAGCTGATTATGATACTCCACCTACTTTTAGTAATGGAGTAACACTCAATGTTGCCGGAGATGGCGTTATTATCCCAGCCGGAGTAACGAGCTTTACAGTAACGAATGGCGGAGAAGAAGATACTATCGATGAGGCTGATGAGACCTATACCCTCAGTGTTGGCGGTACAACAGGTACCGGAACGATAGAAGATAATGATGGAGTTCCAACGATTGCCAGTGTGACTAGCGAATCAGAGACGGAAGGCACTGACTTAGTACATACCGTTACTTTAAGTAATGGTAGTTCAAGTATCACTAACTTCCCTTTTAGTATTACAGATGTTACGGCTACAGTGACAGCAGATTATGATACTCCACCTACTTTTAGTAATGGAGTAACACTCAATGTTGCGGGAGATGGCGTTATTATCCCAGCCGGAGTAACAAGCTTTACAGTAACGAATGGCGGAGAAGAAGATACTATCGATGAGGCTGATGAGACCTATACCCTCAGTGTTGGTGGTACAACAGGTACCGGAACGATAGAAGATAATGATAATGCACCGACTATTGCTAGTGTGACTAGCGAATCAGAGACGGAAGGCACTGACTTAGTACATACGGTTACTTTAAG
>NZ_VLNR01000065.1 GCF_007489275.1 Aquimarina algiphila | reverse complement strand
CTTTTAAAACCTTGAGTATTTTATCGTAATTTGCTTGAAAGTTGTGCATATGAATTATAGTGTCGTAACTACAATTTACTGCCTTTTAGCAGTTTGCGCAACTTTTTCTAAATGCACAACGGGTTAAATAGGTTTTAAAGTATGGAAAACAATATTGAAAAAGCACACAAAGCAATATTAAACGATATAGATATAAAACAATTGTTAGATAGAAAAGCTGCTATTTTTGAAAGACATAGCAAGCCTAAAGTAATAATTGAAGAAGGTAAAGAGACATCATTTGTCATAAAGTTTAGTGATTCAGTACAAAACGAACTAGATTTTATAGACCAGATGATAACCGAAAGAGCTAATAAAATTAAAGAATATTATAATGTAATAGGAAGATTATGACAGATAAACAAAAATGGAAAAAAGTTGAAATTTCCTTGTGCGGTATGGAGTTAAAAGAAGGAAAAACAACAACAATAACCTTGTCTAAATCTCAAATTAAAGAATTTAAAGATCATATGTCAAAAGATTTAGAAGATTTAGAGTAAATATGTTTTGTGTCAAAAACAGAACATTTTGATTTAAAAAAAGTTACATTTTGATTTCGCGATTATATATTAGAGCGGGATATCAAAAATCAATATTTTTATTTTACTACTTCTATATCAATAGGTTTACCTATATATGCTAAAAAACTACCATCTTCTACTCTCTCTATTTCTTCACTGTGCGATGATATAATTCTAATATTCTTAACGTTATCTTTAATGAATAAAGGGATAATTTCTGGGTCTTCTTTGGTTAGTTCTATAATGACCTTGTAATGATTTTTATCTTTGATTTGTATTTCCTGAATTCCAGGATATTTTTCGGCAAGCTCAATAAGTTTATAATAATCATCTGTATGAGAAAATAATCCCTCCTGAGGGTTATTTTTTGGGTCTTTCATCTCTTCTGTAGTAATTAATCTAAATGATCCATGTTCCCCAAATTGGTCTCTAAATTTATCTATTGCATATTTATTAATATCACTATTTCCGGTAAGTGCCATAAGATATCCTATGTCATTTAATTCGATGTTATCCTTAAGTTGATCTCCATAAATATTTCCTTCCACTGCTTCTAGACCAAGATCTTTTGCTTTCTTTATATTATCCCTATTGCTATCTACCAATACTACATGACGATTATTTTTTTTGATATATACTGCAATAAGTCTAGAAACTTTGGAGGCGCCAATGATTAGAATCCCATCTGATTTTTTAAGAAAAACCCCAACTAATTTAGCAAAAAGACGTGCTGTTGTAGCATTAAGTAAAACGGTTCCAAGTACGATCATAAATACTAAAGGAGTAATATACTCTGCTCCTGGCACACCTACTTTATACAGTTTTAACCCAAATAATGAAGCAATCCCCGCAGCAACAATACCTCTTGGACCTACCCAACTAATAAAAAGTTTCTCTTTGATTTTGAGTCCCGAATTTATTGAACTTAGAAATACTCCCAATGGCCTAACCAGAAAAACGACAATGATAAAAAGTAAACCTGCTTCCCAGTTATATATTAGTTGTAAATCTTCAATATTAATATTTGCAGACAAAAGAATAAATAATATTGAAATTAAAAGAACACTAAGTGATTCTTTAAAATATAAAATCTCATCTATATGAGGAAGATTAATGTTTCCCAGCACCATTCCCATGACTACCACAGAAAGTAGTCCCGATTCATGAGCAAAAACATCAGACAATACAAATACACCTAATACTGTGGCTAATGTAACTACATTTAACAAATAATGAGGAACAATCTTCCTTTTTAGAGAAAAAGCAAGTCCGTGTGCAAAAGTAAAACCAAAGGTAAAACCAAATAATACTATTTTACCAAATTCTATTAATGCTGTAAACGTAAATTCTTCGCCTCCTCCTACTCTGATAAACTCAAAAACTAAAACTGCTACTAAGGCCCCTATAGGATCAATTAAAATCCCTTCCCATTTCAGTACTGCAGATACATCTTTCTTAAGAGGTATATTTCTTAAAATTGGTGTTATAACAGTAGGACCTGTTACAATAATTAATGAAGAAAATAAGAATGAAATGGGCCATGAGAGTTCAAAAATAAAGTGTGCAGCTAATCCTGCTCCAAAAAATGTAACGACCACAGCAACTGTAATTAATTTTATAATCACTGGCCCTACATTAAAAATTTCACTTCTCCTAAGGGTAAGTCCACCTTCAAAAAGAATAATACTTATAGCGAGAGACACAAAATAAAACAAGCTTTCTCCAGGAAACAAACCTTTAGTACCATTCCAGATTGGTTGTATCAGTTTGGTCCCATCACTTGTATATAACGTGGCAAAAGGACCTACCAAAAGTCCGATTAAAATCAATGGTAAAATTGCTGGGATTTTAAATTTCCAAGCTACCCATTGTGCCAAAATCCCTAAAATAATTATTCCTGCTAGTTCTAACATGATTTGTCTTTACCCAAATATATACAAGAAAGATCATTATTTTTTAAAACACAGTAGAAATAAATGCTATTTTCGGGTTTCAAAAATTAAGTCTATATTCTACCCCATTTAAAATTTAAAAATTTAAAAACGGTCTTGAACGAATTATTCAATCATAAATTTAATACTATTCTTATTGGCGTAGCCTTTTCTCCTAATCTAAAAAACAATATTTTTGAAGCCATGCGGATGGTCGATTTTTTTGATTCAAAATTGATTATAGTCCATGTAGGAGAGAAAACACAAGAAAAAGAAAAAAAAATTAAAGAATTAATTTCAGGGTTTTCTGAAGATGATGAAAAAGTAACTATTATTTGGAAACAAGGTGATCCTGTAACCGTTATTATTGATACTGCCACACAACATAAAGCAAATCTTATTATGCTTGGGGCTATCCCTAGAGAGGATTTTCTTAAATTCTACATAGGATCAATTGCTCGAAAAATTACAAGAAATGCTCATTGCTCTGTACTCTTAATTATAAAACCTTCAGAAGATTTGAGGCCTTGTAATCACATTGTGGTCAATGGTCTTAAGGATAAAAAAACAAAGCAAACCATCATTGATTCTTTTGAAGTTGCACAAAATTTGGGTGCACAAAAACTCACAATCATAGAAGAAATTTCTCATCAAGAAGTTAAAATCGTAGTAGAAGATGACCAATCTTTACTTAAAGACACGCTAATAAAAGAACAATTAGCAAAAAAAGAAGATATTAGAGTACAGCATATTCTTAATGATGTACCTGAAGATATTAAAAGTGGTATTTTAATTAAAACGCAATCCATTTTTGGAAAGAGAGGATATTCTATTGGGCATTATGCAAAAGTCGTTGCGGCAGATTTACTCATTATGAACGCTCCAGATAGAACTACGTTTTTGGACCGTATTTTTGTTCATGATATCGAACATATTCTATCAGAATTACCAACAGATGTTCTAATAATGAGATAAATGGAAAAGACGAACACTACAACATCTGGTTTTATATCGCAGTTGCCAAAAAACATCTTTTCTGGTTTTGTGGTTTCATTAATTGCTCTGCCTTTGGGATTAGGTTTGGCATTAGCTTCAGAAGCGCCTCCTATTTCTGGAATAATTGCAGCTGTTGCCGGAGGGATTATTGTAAGTATTTTTGGAGGTTCTAATGTTACCATAACGGGCCCGGGGAATGGATTAGTGGTTGTTTTGCTTGGCGCTATTACCACCCTTGCAAATGGTGATGTCTTTCAAGGGTATCTTTTTACTTTAGCCGCTATTATTTGTTCTGGTGCATTAATGATTATAATAGGTCAATTACGATTAGGCATTTTAAGTGATTATTTTCCTTCTTCTGCTATACAGGGTATGTTAGCAGCCATAGGAATAAGTATTTTCGCAAAACAGTTTCATGTTATGCTTGCTAATACAAGTATAAAAGGTGATACCATTTCCTTATTGGCTAGTATTCCAGATAGTATTTTAGTGCTCTTTAACCCAGAATACCGAGCTGTTGCTATTGCAGCACTGGTTGGAATTATAAGCTTTCTTATAATGGTTTTTTATGGCAAGATCAGGAACAAATATTTTCAATTAGTTCCTGCACCTATGTGGATTGTTCTTTTGGCCATTGGTTTAAGTTATTATTATGAAATTTTTTCTAGTCAGCCTTATCCCATAGATACTTCACTTTTGGTTCAGATGCCTGATGACGTTTTTTCTAATTTTCCTTCTCCTGATTTCTCTTTGCTTTTTGACTTAAAATTTATAAGTGTAGTACTTGCCATTACATTAATATCAAGTATTGAATCATTATTGAGTATAAAAGCTGTAGATAAGTTAGATACGGTAAAAAGAAGATCTAATGTAAATAAAGATCTAACAGCATTAGGGATTGCATCAATTGTTAGTGGTTTTATTGGTGGTCTCAATGTAGTTACAGTAATTGCCAGAAGCTCTGTCAATGTGAACAATGGAGGGACAAACAGAACTTCAAATTTCTTCCATTCTATTTTCCTGATTCTATTTGTCGTTTTGTTTCAGGATCAACTTAGAAGAATCCCACTTACAGCATTAGCAGCAATTTTAGTCTACACAGGTTATAAACTAGCCGCTCCCAGAAACCTGAAAGATGTGGCAAAAATAGGTAAAGAACAGCTTCTTATTTTCTTTGCCACTATTATAGCTACAATAACTACCAATCTAATCACAGGAATTCTAATCGGAATTTTAGCAACTATTATCATACATTTTATTTTAAATAAAAGTGTTATGTTTTTTGCCAGAAACCTTTTTAAGCCTAATGTACTTATGTTTAAAGAAGAAATCAATGGTAATTATTTTGTGAGTGTTAAGAATTTTTCAAACTTTATGAATTATTCACAACTAAAAAGAAGACTTGATACCATCCCTGAGACTCAAGATGCAATTATAGATTTTTCGCTTTGTGATTTTGTAGACTATACAGTACAGGAAAGCTTAATAGGATATCAAGAAACTTTTAAACGAAAAGGAGGGTCTTTTGAAATTACTGGACTTGATATTCATGGCACTTCTTCAGAACATCCTCTCGCAGTAAGAAGTTTAATTCCTTTCTCTAAAAAAATTAAAATCAGCGCAACATCTAATTTTACCAAAAGACAAGTTGATCTACAACATATTGCATCTAATTTTTCTTGGCAGTATGATCCAAAAAAAAATATTGATATTTCTAGTGTACAAGATTTTGTGTTTTTTAAAACCAAAAAAATCAACTATATAAACAATTCTATTTACGACACTCAGTCAATTTTCAAAATTTCAGACATTGAGTTTTCTGAAGGAGAGTTTATCGCCAGAACACTTGTCAGAACAACTGTTTTAACTATAAACTTGAAAGTTGAGATTCCTAAATTTACACTTGACAAAGAAGGTTTGTTAGAATTTGTATATAAATTTGCTGGTTTCAAAGACATTAACATACAGGGGCATCCTGATTTTTCTAAACGATTTTATCTTTTGGGAGAACATCCCGAGCAAATTAGATCATTTTTTAAAGATGAACTAGTCCTGTTTTTTGAAAGTAACCCGTATTATCATATAGAATGTAACGGTATTTATTTATTAGTAATGCGAAAAGAACGCCTGGCAAGTATTAAAGAGATTAAAGCGCTTCTAGACTATGGAACTCGTTTAGAAAAAGTTATATCTAGTATACAATCTAACGAAATAGTGTTAAAAAGTCCAAAAATTAAATCCTGATCCTTATCATTTTTTCTATTTTGCAAAGATTTTTAGTTGATTATGAACTTATACCCAATAAAAGCAGGAAATTTTAAACTTGATGGAGGCGCCATGTTTGGAGTCGTTCCTAAAGTACTATGGAATAAAACCAATCCTGCAGATCAAAATAACCTTATAGATATTGCTGCAAGATGCTTGCTTATAGAAGATGGTGAAAAGTTAACTCTTATTGATTCTGGAATGGGAGATAAGCAATCAGAAAAATTCTTTAGCCATTATTCGCTATGGGGTAATGATAGTCTAGACGCTTCTCTAAAAGAAAAAGGGTTTCACAGAGATGATATTACTGATGTTTTTATCACGCATCTACACTTTGATCATTGTGGCGGTGTGGTACAATGGAATAATGCTCGAACTGGATATGAATTGGCTTTTAAAAATGCTAAAATATGGAGTAACGAAGAGCACTGGCAATGGGCAATAGAACCCAATGCTAGAGAAAAAGCATCATTCCTTAAAGAAAATATCATCCCAATTCAAGAAAGTGGTCAATTAAACTTTATATCCAGAACAGATACTTCGTTTCAAAAAAACTCTGAATTAGGTTTTGGCGTACTATTTGTTAATGGACATACAGAAAAGCAAATGATCCCACATATAGAGTACAAAGGTAAAACGATTGTGTTTATGGCAGATCTTCTGCCTACAGTCGGGCATATACCCCTACCTTATGTGATGGGATATGATACCAGGCCATTGTTGACCTTAGATGAAAAGAAGCTATTTCTTGAAAATGCCGCAACAAATGGTTGGTATTTATTCCTGGAGCATGATGCTCATAATGAAATAATAACCGTACGACATACAGAAAAAGGTGTACGTCTTAAAGAAGTTTTTACCTGCTATGAAATATTTAATTAAAAGAAAAAATCAAATGATTTTATCATCAAATAAAGTTTTTGTTACTATTGCTTCATCAATGATTCTTGCAAGTTGTGGTAGCCCCTCTATTATTTCTGTTCCTATAGAAAATATTGATTCTATTCCTTTAAAAAACATGGATCTTACTGAAAATCAATTGAAGAATTGGAATTCTTTTGATTTAGTATCTGATACAATTCCGGGAATGAGTGTAAATAAAGCATACACTGAACTTATTCAGAATAAAAAAGGACAAAAGGTAATCGTTGGTGTTATCGATAGTGGTGTTGATATAGAACATGAAGATCTTAAAGAAGTTGTTTGGACCAATCCAAAGGAAATCAAAGGAAACGGAAAAGATGATGATAATAATGGATATGTAGATGATATCCACGGATGGAACTTCTTAGGTGATTCTGAAGATGAAAACCTGGAGTTTGTAAGAATTATGAAAAAGCTTAAACCAAAATATACTGGTAAAACTTTAGCTTCTGTTGCAGAAGTTGATCGAGGTGAATATCAAAATTATATTGAGGCAAAAGCCGAATTCGAAAAGGAATATCAAGAAAATTCGGGACAAAAAATACAATACGAACAAATTCTACAACTTTCAGAAGCTTCTCATAAAGCTATTTCGGCTGCTCTAGGAAAAGAGGATTATTCTAAAGAAGAGCTTTTAAAAACAGAAGCTAAAACAGCAGAAATGCAACAATACGTTGCTTTTTTGGCTCAAATGTTTGGATTCATGGATCCAGGAGATACCATACCAGATTTTATAAAAAGTATTAAAGAAGGTATAGATCATTTTACAGAACAGCTAAATTATAATTTAAACGCAGAGTTTGATGGAAGAACCGTGGTTGGTGATAATGTTGATGATATAACAGATACCAAATATGGTAACAGTAATGTGATGGGGCCTGATCCTAAAAAAGAAGGACTAAAACACGGAACCCATGTGGCAGGTATTATTGCTGCAAAAAGAAATAATGGTAAAGGGATGAATGGCGTAGCTCAAAATGTAGAAATAATGGCTATCAGAGCAGTTCCTAATGGTGATGAGTATGATAAAGATATAGCTCTAGCATTACGATATGCAGTAGATAACGGCGCAAAAGTGATTAATACTAGTTTTGGTAAATATTATAGTACGCATCCAGAATGGGTTAGAGAAGCAATTCGTTATGCTGCATCCAAGGATGTGCTTATTGTTAATGCTGCTGGAAATGAAGGAACAGACTTAGATCAAAAAGCAGTATACCCTAATGATCAAACTGATAATAACACAGAAATAGCGGATAACTTTATTACTATTGGTGCTTTAAATTATGTGTACGGATCAAATCTTGTCGCAGATTTTTCTAATTATGGAAAAAGCAATGTAGATGCATTTGCTCCAGGAGTTAAAATCTGGTCTACTACTCCTAACAATTCTTACGAATATTTACAAGGAACCTCTATGGCTGCTCCTGCTGTCGCTGGTGTTGCAGTATTAATTAGATCTTATTTTCCGTCTCTTAAAGCAGCACAAGTAAAACAAATACTTATGGATAGTGGATTAAATACAAAAACCTCTGTGGTCATTGGTGGTGAACAAACCAATGTTGGAAGTTTTTCAAACTTATCCAAGTCTGGTAAAATGGTGAATCTGTATAATGCTTTTATTATGGCAGATAAATTGTCTAAATAATTTTTAGTATGATGATTAAAAAAATTGCTTTTATCTTTTTTATAGGAATCTACACTATACTTGCGCAAAACAATACTTCATATTGGCAACAAGAAGTAGACTATACTATGAAAGTGGACATGAATGTTGAAAACTTTCAATATCAGGGAACACAAGAATTAATCTATTCTAATAATTCTCCAGATACCTTATATCAGGTCTTCTATCATTTGTATTTTAACGCATTTCAACCGGGAAGTGAAATGGATATTAGATCTCTTAATTTTCCTGATCCAGACCCTAGGGTTGGAAATAGAATAAGTAAGCTTAAACCTGATGAAATAGGGTATCTCAAAGTTTCTTCTTTAACACAAAACGGAAAACCTATTACTTATGAAACTTCTGGTACCGTTCTCGAAGTTAAATTAGATAAACCCGTTTTACCTGGTGAAAAAGCAACTTTTTCAATGAAATTTAATGGTCAGGTTCCTTTACAAATACGTCGTTCTGGTAGAAACAATAAAGAAGGAATTGCATTGTCGATGACCCAATGGTATCCAAAAATGGCAGAGTATGATTTCGAGGGTTGGCATGCTCACCCCTATATAGCAAGAGAATTTCATGGTGTTTGGGGCAACTTTGATGTAACGATAAACATTGATAAAAAATATGTTCTAGGAGGTACGGGGTATTTGCAAAACCCACAAGAGATTGGACATGGTTATGAAAAGCCGGGTACTAAAGTTACTAAAAAAGGAAAAAAACTTTCTTGGCATTTTAAAGCTCCAAAAGTTCATGATTTTGCTTGGACCGCTGATCCAGAATATCTGCATGATGTGGTAAAAGTTCCTAATGGACCTACGCTTCATTTTTTATACAAGAATAATAAAGAAATTATTGATAAATGGAAAGATCTTCAACCAAAAACGGTTGAACTCATGAATTATTTCAGTGAAAAAATAGGAAAATACCCTTACGAACAATATTCTGTCCTCCAAGGTGGTGACGGTGGTATGGAGTATGCAATGTGTACATTAATTACTGGTGAAAGAAGCTTTGGTAGTTTGGTTGGCGTTACTGCACATGAAATGGCACATTCCTGGTTTCAACATATTCTAGCAACTAACGAATCCAAACATGAATGGATGGATGAGGGATTCACTAGTTATATTTCTACACTTGCTATGAATGAAGTTATGAAGCAAAATAATCCTAATTCATTACGTGGAATTTACGGCGGATATTATCAACTAGCAACTTCTGGTATAGAACAGCCACAAACTACACAGGCTGATCGTTATATGCATAATGCCGCATATGGCGCTTCTGCATATTCTAAAGGAGCTGTTTTCTTATCTCAACTAGGATATATCATAGGAGAAGATAATCTTGCTAAAACAATTAAAAGATATTTTGATGATTGGAAATTTAAACACCCTACTCCTAATGATTTTAAGAGGGTAGCAGAAAAAGTATCAGGAATGCAATTAGATTGGTATTTAACCGATTGGACTCAAACTACCAATACTATTGATTATGGTATTAAAGAAATAACAGAAAATAATAATAGAACTCAGGTCGTTTTAGAACGAATTGGGCAAATGCCTATGCCTTTAGATGTTTATGTAGAATACAAAGACAGTACGATAGAGTCATTTTATATACCTTTAAGAATGATGCGTGCAGAAAAAGCAAATCCAATTCCATCAATGAAACGTACAGTTTTAGCAGATTGGCCATGGACTAATCCAAATTATTACTTGGATCTTTCAAAATCAAAGTCTGAAATCAAATCAATAACTATAGACATTAGTAATACACTAGCTGATATAAACCCTAGTAACAATAGTTTTTCTGAATAATTTATAAAAGAATTTTTATAGAAGAAACCGGCTTTAGAGCCGGTTTTTTTATCAGTATTAGTATAATCACTACATTTAATGCCCCATGAAGGCTACTTTTAATAAAAAAGAGAAATTAAAAAGTAAAAAAGAGATAGAATTGCTTTTTTCTGAAGGAAAATCTATCTCAAAATACCCTATTAGGTTAGTATACAGAAAATCCCTTTTTGAACAGAATGTAACAATAAAAGCAGGCGTATCGGTAAGTAAGAGACATTTTAAAAATGCTGTGGATCGCAATCTTATAAAGCGTTTATTACGCGAAAGTTATAGAAAAAATAAGTATATTGTACCCAACACTACTCATCAATTCACTTTTATGTTTTTATATTCAGGTAAAGAAATACCCGAATATTCATTAGTTGAATTTAAAATAAAAGGAATTTTACAAAAATTTGTTGAACAGGAGATCACATCAAAATAATGATTACCATTATATGGTTTGCAAAACTTATCCATTAAAAAAATACCTATGAAGAAGAGAATCATCTATCCTGCTATTGCTGTCGTTGTTTTACTATCTACGGTTAGTTTTAAATCTGATTTTTTTGAAATTGCAAAACAGATCGAAATTTTCACTACAATGTTTAAAGAATTAAACATGAACTACGTAGATGAAACAAATCCAGCTGAATTAATGGATACAGCTATTAAGGCTATGTTAGACGATCTAGATCCGTATACCAAATATTGGAATGAACAAGACGTCGAGGCTTCAAAAATTCGTAACGCTGGAGAATATACAGGTATTGGAGCTTCTGTAAAGACAATAAAAGATAAAATCATTATTGTAGAGCCATATAAAAATTATCCTGCAGATAAAGCCGGTTTAAAAGCCGGAGATGAAATCACACAAATTGGAGATATCAAGGTAGCAGATTTTAAAGAAGATGCTGGAGAACTTCTAAAAGGAGCTAGTGGTACCAAAGTCGATATCATCTATACCAGACAAGGACAAAGTAAAGCCACCGTGCTTACAAGAGAAGAAATAGAAGTAGATGCTGTTCCTTTTTATACTTTACTTGACGATAATACTGGATATATTGTTTTGTCAAAATTTAATAATAAGGCTTCTAGTGAAACCATTGATGCCCTAAATGATTTAAAGACAAAAGGAGCAAATAAGGTAGTTCTTGATTTAAGAGGTAACCCTGGTGGTTTATTAAGTGAAGCTATAAATGTTACTAATATCTTTGTTCCTAAAGGAGAACTTATCACTACAACAAAATCAGTAGTAAAAAAGTATAATAAGGAATATTTCACTAAACGAGAACCTGTTGATATTCAGATACCCTTAGTTGTGTTAGTAAATGGTCGTAGTGCTTCTGCCAGTGAAATTGTGGCTGGTAGTATACAGGATTTAGATAGAGGAGTAGTTATTGGTGCCAGAAGTTTTGGAAAAGGATTGGTACAAAGACCAAAAAAATTAACTTATGGTACTCAGTTAAAAATTACTATTTCTCGCTATTATACCCCAAGCGGCAGATGTATTCAGGCTTTGGATTATTGGAATCGAGACAAAAACAACAATGCTGTTCGTATTGATGAGCAAGATTTTAAAGCTTTTAAAACTAAAAATGGAAGAACAGTATATGATGGTGGTGGTATACAACCAGATATAGAATTAGAAACCTCTAAATTCAGTAAAATAACTACTGCTTTATTAAAATCAGACGCTATTTTTGGGTATGCAACAAAGTATTATTATGCTCATAAATTAGAAAAATCAGGCGATTTTAAATTTACCGATAGTGATTATGAAGAGTTTAAAAAGTTTGTGAAACAAAGTGATTTTAACTTTGAGACAGAAACCGAAAAAGCGTTTGAAAAAGCACTTAAAATCGCGGAACGCGAAAAATTAGACCAAGGTATAAATACTTCTTATGATGCCTTAATTGCTTCTGTAAATGCTTCTAAACAGACTGCATTAGACAAACACAAAAATGAGATCGTTAATTTACTTACCGATGAGATTATCAAACGCTATTTCTATCGTGAGGGATTATATGATTATTATGTAACCCATAATCCCGAAGTAGCTAAAAGTCAAGAAATCCTTAACAACACTAAGAAATACAACGAAATTTTGAAGTAAGTAGTCTTATCATTTTTTGATAGAATTTTTATTTTTTAAAACATGTAGATCATACCTTCTCTCTATTACTGGTTTACCAAAGGTTGTTGATTCTATTTCCTTTGTTAACTCGAATCCGTGATTAAGGTATAAAGAAGCTGCAGTCTCTAGTTCATCTGCTGTCAATAAATAACATGATGTATATCCACAGGAGTGGAAAAAATCCATATACAGTTGCATTAATTTTCGACCCAAACCAATACCTCTGTATCTTTTTTCTATATAAAAATAACGCAACTGAGCACTGTTATTTTCTCTTTTCATAAGTAAAAGAAATCCAATTATTTGACCATTATGTTCACAAACCCAAATACGTTCTTTATCCGGGTTATAAGATTGATAAAATTCGTGGATACCACGAGCTACATAAGTTTCAAAAGAAATACCATATTGAAATTCTTCAGCATATAACTTTCCATGTCTATATATAATAAAACCTAAGTCTCCTGGTTTTAAATATGTTCTTATTTTTATATCATCAAGTGCGATCTTTGACTTGTTAGACAATGTTTTTATGGACTCCATATTTTGTAGAAGTGTTTGCGACTCCAAAGGAGATAAATGTGCAAATACTCTTTTTAATTGATGCTCTGAATTGGTATTAAGTTTCAGGAATTCCTTTTCTCCTAACTTGGTTAATTGCAACATAAAAACTCGTTTGTCAGTTAGTGAAACAGTTTTTGAAATTATTTTTTGTTTTTCAAAACGTTTTAAAATACGGCTTAAATACCCTTTATCAATATCCAAAAGTTCAATAATATCTGATGCTGTAAACCCCGGATTATGATAAATTTCAAATATAATCCTAGCCTCAGGCAAAGAATATTTACTGTCTAAAATATGAGTGTCTAAAAGCCCTATTATATTGGTATAAAATCTATTAAAAGCTCTTATTTTACTAATGTATTTTTTATTCATAACAACTATTAGTTGACTTAGTCAACTAATATACAATATTTATACTACATTTTAAAACAGTAGTAAGGTATCTATCAATTAAATTATCATGGCAATATGAGGGATTCCGTCTTCAAGATATTCATCACCTATCTTTTTAAAATTATGAGTTTCATAGAATTTTTTTAAGTAGGTTTGAGCAGATATCTTAATTTGTTTTGTTTTGTAATAGGTTTCTATTGCATTAATACTTGTCTTTATTAAATCATGACCATATCCAAATTGTCTTTCATTTTTGGAAACTACAACTCTTCCTATACTTGCTTTTTCAAAATAATCTCCAGCATCAAATAATCTGGTATATGCAACTATATTTTCATTTTTCCATCCGATAACATGAAGTGCTTTTTGATCTTTATTATCAATATCTTGATATACACAATCTTGCTCTACCACAAAAACTTCTGCGCGCAAGCGCAAAATTTTATACATTTCTATTGTCGATAGCTCATCAAATCGCTTAACTTCAAACTTAATATTCATATCTTCTTAGTCTTGTACAATAATATCTTTATTATCTTCTTTACCATATTCGGGTTGAAGTGTAACATGGTTAATACCAAATTTTTTCTGAAGAACATCTTCAATAGTATGTAATACTTCTCCAAACTCTGAAACCTGTATATCACTATTAAAATCTATATGAGCTTCTAAATGTGTTTCTTCTTCATTAAGTTGCCATACATGTATATGATGGATACTTTTAATTTTTGGTAATGCATTAATTGTGTTTACGATTTCCTTTACTTCTATAGTATCAGGAGTGTACAACATCAACACTTTGAAAGATCTTTTTAATAAATCATAGCCCACTATAATTAGATAAATTGCAATTGCAAAAGTAAGCACGCTATCTACCCAAAACAGTTGATAATATTTCATTAACAGTCCTCCTATCAAAACCGCTACAGATGCCATTAAATCTGTAATAAGGTGTAAATATGCTGATCGCATATTCATATTTACTTTACTATCTTGTTTTAGAAGTAGCACACTTAATCCATTACCTAAGATTGCTACTACAGAAAGTATAATGACAATATTTGCACTTATTTTGTGAGGGTTTTGTAACCTTTCTATTGCTTCAAAAACAAGTATTATTGCTATAACAACTAATGAAGCAGCATTTATAAATGCTGCCATAATTTCTGCTCTTTTAAAACCAAATGTTCTTTTTATAGACGCTTCCCTCTTTGCTAATCTATTAGCAAAAAAGCTAACAATTAATGAAATTACATCACTAAAATTATGTAGAGCATCTGATAACAGAGAAAGACTTCCTGATAGCAAACCACCTATCACCTGTGCAATGGTAATGCCTATATTTAGAAAAATAGAAAATAATAA
Organism: Aquimarina algiphila; assembly: GCF_007489275.1. Taxonomy (GTDB): domain Bacteria; phylum Bacteroidota; class Bacteroidia; order Flavobacteriales; family Flavobacteriaceae; genus Aquimarina; species Aquimarina algiphila. The sequence goes on along the minus strand of NZ_VLNR01000065.1, from coordinate 24,164 downwards.
ACTACGCCCAGTGAGTTCATGATCAGAATGTGAATGATTATGAGCGTGATTTTCTATCATATATTAGATGCACATTGGTATTTTATTTACCCTGTTTAAATGTCTACCCCCTTCAAATTTTGTTTCTAAAAACGTCTTTACTATTTCAATAGCTTGTGGTTGTGATGTAAATCTTGCAGGTATACATACGATATTGGCATTATTGTGTAATCTTGTCAATTCTGTAATCTCCTTTGTCCAACAAAGTCCTGCTCGAACATTAGTATATTTATTAGCTGTCATTGCAACTCCATTTCCACTTCCGCAAATTAAAATTCCTAAATTAACTTTCTCACCATCAACATCCTTTGCTACAGGATGAACAAAATCAGGATAATCTACACTAGAATTATCATCGGTTCCATAATTTGTAACTTCTATACCTTCAGATTCTAAATATGACGCAATTGCAAATTTATATTCAGTTCCTGCGTGATCGTTTCCAATAGCTATTTTCATTTTTTTGTTGATTTCGTTATTTGAACAAAGATAATTCAATCCAAAAAAAGTAAACTCCAAAAAATCAATAATTTAAATCAATATTACCTCAATGTTAATAACTCATAACCTTCTGTTAACATAGGATGTGCATAAATAGTTCTTAAAATTCAGAAACTTTTTTTGGTAATCTAAATTTTTATTAGAATACAAGCAACTCAACAACAAATCAAAATTTCAACTTGTCTTTTTTTAGATAAGTTTTCAGGTATTAACTCAATGTTATGAACTACGGTTTTACCGTAATAATATTAAAAATTTTATGTGTTTATAATCTATTAACAACTGTTAATTAAATTTTACTTTTAGAAGATTTTCAAGCAATTAGTATATTGATATCCTGTTTATATGTTTCTGAAAATTTGATATTACTTAAAAAGCAAATAAAAGTTAGAAAAGTTATACCGCTATCCACACTACATAATAATAATCATTATTAATTTTAAATTTAAAAAAAGAAAAAGATATTTATAATATATGTTGACAACTGTTTTTAATTGTAACATAGACTATAGATTCTAAATTTATACAATTGTGAGATGAGAATTGGTATTAAGATCATTTATGATTTGAAGTACTCTTTGTTTGTCTCTCTTATGGATTTTGAGGTTTATTCCTCCTAAGGCATTGGAGTAGAAAGGAAAAACTCCTATCATTGTTTCGTTTTCAAAAAAATAAGAAATTCCTTCCTGATCAAGAAGGTGTTTTAATACTGTATACTCAAAAGGATAAGTATACGTTTTAACGATAACAAAATCTTTCATTCAATAGTTTTTTCCTTGATTGTAGTCTATTTACAATATACAAAATATGATAGAACTATTAAATTGGTAATAAGATAAATAAGTGATTAAAATAGAATATAGAAAGGTAAAAACTAGTTAATTTGAGTGGCTTCACGATCAATTTTAACTGAGCTATTTATTTCAGATTCATCCAAAGTATCTTTTTTCTGATCAATAGTATTATTTATATATAGAGTAAAAGAGTAAATACCCAATAAAAATATCAGAACAAAAAACACTATAATTTTATGTATTTTTTTGATTTTATTCATATCTAAATAAATACTTAACGAACAAAAGGTAATCCTAGTGTATTAAAATTAAGTAAATTTTAAGAAAAAAAAACGTTTTTGTTTAAAAAATAATAATGTAACCGTTTGATTTAGAGATAATGTAATTTATTGGGTATAAACAGTTATATCCTTTTAAGGATTAATAAAAGTTTAATCTTAAAACTATTAATGTTAAAAGATAAGCTGTACTTTTATCATAAATAATAGAACAGATATTAATGAAAAGAAAGAGTAGAAGAAGAAAGAAGTCCCCAAAAATAGAGAATATTACCCAAGGAATACTCAAAATATTAAAGTCAGAATCCAATAAAAGTTTTAATTATAAGCAAATTGCCGCAAAATTTGGAGTGGATGATGCCAGTAGTAGAAATCAGATTATTAAGAAGTTAACACAGTTAGCTGCAAAAAAACAGATTGAAGAAGTTGAAAGAGGAAAATTTAAAATAACTCCGAATATAAATACATATACTGGTATTCTTGAGATAACTTCAAAAGGTACAGGATATGTTATCGTTAAAGATTTAGAGGATGATATTTTTGTACCTAACAATAATTTGAATAAAGCTTTACATGGTGATGAAGTAGAGGTATATATTTATCGTAGAAAAAGAAGAGGAAAGAGTGAAGGAGAGATTTCTAGAATTATTTCACGTAAGAAAAATGAATTTGTTGGTGTAATTGAAATTCAGAAAAATTATGCTTTTGTAAATATGCAGGATGCTAAAATGTATACTGATATTTTCATTCCTAAAAACAAAATAGGAAAAGCAGAACATGGAGATAAAGTACTGGTGAGCCTTGAAGATTGGCCTGAAAAAGCTGATTCTCCGTTTGGTAAAGTAGTTAAAGTACTTGGTAAACCAGGAGAACATAACACCGAAATCCATTCTATTTTAGCACAGTATGGATTACCATATGAATTTCCTGAAGAGGTAGAAGAATATGCCAATACATTAGATACTTCTATTCAGGAGTCTGAAGTGAAGAATCGTAGGGATATGCGAAAAATACTCACGTTTACTATCGATCCTAAAGATGCTAAAGATTTTGATGATGCATTATCATTTGAAGTTTTGGATAATGGTAATTATGAGATCGGAATTCATATTGCAGATGTATCTCATTATGTTAAACCAGGAACAATATTAGATGATGAAGCATATGAAAGAGCAACATCGGTGTATTTGGTAGATCGAGTAGTACCTATGCTACCAGAAGTTTTATCTAATAATGCATGTTCTCTAAGACCAAATGAAGAGAAATATACATTTTCTGCTGTATTTGAATTAAATGATAAAGCAGAAATTAAAAACCAATGGTTCGGTAGAACTGCGACTTATTCTGATGCTAGATTTGCATATGAAGAAGCGCAGCATATTATTGAAACTGGTAAAAATGTGATTCCAGCAGAAATTTCACTTACAGGAAAAGAGTATAAGACCGATCAAAAAATAGCCGATGCTGTCTTAAAAATGGATGATCTTGCTAAAATTATGAGAGCAAAACGAATGGGAGCTGGAGCTATTTCTTTTGATAAAGTAGAAGTAAAGTTTACTCTAAATGAAAATAATGAACCTGTAGGAGTGTTTTTTAAGACTTCTAAGGATGCTAATAAACTTATTGAAGAGTTTATGTTACTTGCTAATAAAAAGGTTGCAGAGTTTATAGGAAAACAATCTCCTAAGAAAACATTTATTTATAGAGTGCATGATGAGCCAAATGATGAGAAGTTAGCAGCTTTACAAAATATCATAGGTAGATTTGGATATAAACTTGATCTTAGAGATAGAAAAACAACAACAAAATCATTAAATGGATTATTAAAAGATGTTCAAGGTAAAAAAGAACAAAATTTAGTAGATACATTAGCAATTCGTAGTATGAGTAAAGCAGAATATACTACTCATAATATTGGACATTATGGTTTGGCTTTTGAGTATTACTCTCATTTTACATCCCCAATACGAAGGTATCCCGATGTTATGGCACACCGTTTGTTGCAACATTATCTGGATAAAGGAAAATCTGCTTCTGAAGATGAATATGAAGAAAAATGTAATCATAGCAGTAGCATGGAAAACCTTGCAGCTAGCGCAGAACGTGATTCTATCAAGTTTATGCAGATAAAGTTTATGAAAGATCATGAAGATGAACAGTTTTTAGGAGTAATTTCTGGAGTGACCGAATGGGGTATTTATGTAGAAATAATTTCTAATAAATGTGAGGGCATGATCCGCCTTAAGGATATGAGTGGTGATCACTATATTTTTGATCAAGACGAATATGCAGTGATTGGAGAACATACTAAAAAAGTATATCAGTTAGGAGATGAGGTGTATGTGAAAGTAAAAAACGCTGATCTTATAAAAAGACATTTGGATTTTACCTTGTTAGGAAGTAAAGAAGATGTAGAATAATTTGGGAATAAGTGTCGTTTTTTATAGAAATAAAAAATATAATATAAATCTTAAAAAATAGGGCGATGAAAAAATTAGCATTTCTGTTAGTTATGTTGTTAGTGACGTTAGGACAGGCACAAGATATCATAACAAAAAATGTAGGAGACTTTAATGAATTAAAAGTTTTTGATAAGATACAACTCACTTTAATTGAGGGAAAAGAGAACAAAATTGAGATAACTGGTATTAAAAGAAGAGATGTAGATATTGTTCAAAATGGTAATCTTCTTAAAGTGAGAATGCAATTGGATAATTTGTGGGATAATAATAATACTAAAGTAACTGTATATTATAAACAAATTAATAAGATTGATGTTAATGAAGGATCGAGAGTAGAAGTCGATGGTTTAATTACTGCAGAAACTTTAGATCTTAGAGCGCAGGAAGGAGCTAGTATGATGGCAAAAATAGATGCTGGTTTCATATACGCCAAGGCAATTACAGGTGGTGAAATAGAACTTAGGGGTAATGCAAAAGAGCAAGAGGTAAGTATTACTTCAGGAGGGCAATACTATGGAAGAGATCTTAGAACAAATGATACTCAGGTAAAAATTAGTGCTGGAGGAATAGCAGAAGTAAATGCTAAAAATTATATAAAAGCCAATACTAATGCTGGTGGAAGGATAAGGATTTTTGGAAATCCAAAACAAATGGATACTCAAAAACTTTTAGTTGGAAAAATTGTTGAAGTTAACTAAGTAGTTTTTAACTTTGTAGTAAATACGCTTAGACCCTATGCTTCAAGATGCTCAAGCAGCAATACCATTAGGTTTTTTATTAGCCTTTTTAATAGGGCCTGTTTTTTTTGTACTACTAGAAACAGCAGCTATAAAGGGATTTAGAGCGGCATTGGCTGTAGACTTTGGTGTTATCTTTGCTGATATTGTATTTATTCTTATTGCATATTTTAGTACTAATCAAATTTTAGAAAAAATAAAAGATGATCCTGCCTTATTTATCTTTGGTGGAATGTTGTTATCAACTTATGGAGTAATTTCTTTTATTCAGGAACGAAAAAATTATAATAAAGTTAGAGATACATCTGTAGAAATTATCAATAAGCATAATTATATTATGCTGTTTATAAAAGGGTTTCTTCTTAACTTTATTAATATCGGAGTGTTAGGTTTTTGGTTAAGTGTTATCATTGTGATCGGACCACAATTGGATATGAATACTAATAGGATTTTATATTTCTTTGCAATGGTATTGGGAACTTATCTTTTTATTGATTTTTTTAAAATGTTGCTTGCTAAGAGATTAAAAAGAAAATTAACCCCAAAAAGAACATATACTATCAAGAGAATCATTAGTATAATCATGATCGTATTTGGTGTATTTCTTATTTTAAAAGGTGTCCTTCCTGATACAATGGAGAAACGAATACAGGATGAAATCGAAAAAATAACTCCAGAAAGTAGATTTAAATAAAAAAACCTATACAGCTGTATAGGTTTTTTTTGAGGTGTCGAGCGGATTCGAACCGCTGTAGATGGTGTTGCAGACCACTGCCTAGCCACTCGGCCACGACACCCAATTTTTGCTTGGAAGGCAAATGTAAAAAAATTTATGATTACTTCTTGAATGATTTTACATTAAAACGATATTCGTATAAATTTAACATATTAAAGTTAACGATTTTTACTTCTGGTAATGGTTACCATCTCTACATTACCGCCAATTGGTGGGTTAATTTTAGAAACATCAACAATTGCTTTGTCAACTAATGGTAATTCATCAAATATTCTAACCAAAATTCGTTCGGCTGCATGTTCTAGTAATTTAGAACGAATAGCCATTTCTTCCTTTACAATATGATTAAGATGAACATAATCTACAGTTTCTGATAAACGATCAGATAATGCAGATTTTGATAAATTAGCTTTAATTTTTAGATCTACTCTATAATCAGATCCTATTTTTTTTTCTTCCACAAGGCATCCATGATAAGCATATACCTTGATATTTTTTAGTTTTATTAATCCCACTGGGTTTTTATACAAAGGTAAAAAGAATCTTCATTAATAGAAGGGTAGAATACCCCCTTTTCAAATCAATTATGATATAAACAGAATAATTGTATTAAAGATTTTCATAGAATAGCTGAAGAACATTAGAATTTGTAGTTTTGTGTTTTATTAGAATTACAAATGTCAGAAGAGAAAAAACCGCTTAATTTTATTGAGCATATTATAGAGGAAGATCTTACTACAGGAATGAGTAAAGAAAATTTACGTTTTCGTTTTCCTCCAGAACCTAATGGGTATTTACACATTGGTCATACTAAAGCAATAGGTATAAGTTTTGGACTTGGACTTAAATATAATGCCCCTGTAAACTTACGTTTTGATGATACTAATCCAGCCAAAGAAGAGCAGGAATATGTAGATGCTATCAAAGAGGATATTAGTTGGTTAGGATATCAATGGGATAAAGAATGTTACTCATCTGATTATTTTCAACAATTATATGATTGGACAATTTTATTGATAAAAGAAGGAAAAGCCTATGTAGATTCTCAATCTGCAGAAACTATTGCTTCTCAAAAAGGAACCACAACAGAAGCTGGTACCAATAGTCCATATAGAGATCGTTCTGTTGAGGAAAACTTAGACCTTTTTCAAAAGATGAAAGAAGGTAAATTTGATGAAGGTGAGCATGTGGTAAGGGCCAAAATCGATATGGCTGATCCCAATATGTTGATGAGAGATCCTTTAATGTATAGAATTCTTAAAAAATCTCATCATAGAACAGGTGACGATTGGTGTATTTATCCTATGTATGATTGGACACATGGTGAAAGTGATTATATAGAAAATATTTCGCATTCATTATGCTCTCTTGAATTTAAACCGCATAGAAAGCTATATGATTGGTTTTTGGATCAGGTATATGATGAGAATATAAGACCAAAACAGAGAGAATTTGCAAGACTTAATTTGAGCTATACTATTATGAGTAAACGTAAGCTGCTTAGATTGGTTGAGGAAAGAGTTGTATCTGGATGGGATGATCCTAGAATGCCAACAATTTCGGCATTACGAAGGCGTGGATATACTCCAGCATCAATCCGAAAGTTTGTGGAAACTGTAGGGGTAGCAAAGCGAGAAAATGTAATAGATGTATCCTTATTAGAGTTTTGTGTAAGAGAAGATCTCAACAAAACAGCAAAACGTGTAATGGCTGTTTTAGATCCAGTAAAATTGGTGATTACAAATTATCCGAAAGGAGAAGAAGAATGGTTAGATGCAGAGAACAATCCTGAAGATGAGGCTGCAGGTTCTAGAAAAGTACCTTTTTCTAGAGAATTATTTATCGAAAGAGAGGATTTTAAAGAAGAAGCAGGACGAAAATTCTTTAGACTAACGTTAGGAAAAGAAGTACGACTTAAGAATGCATACATTATAAAAGGAGAAGGTGTAATTAAGGATGATGAAGGAAATATTACAGAAATTCATTGTACATATGATCCAAAAAGTAAGTCGGGTAGTGGTACCGAGGAGTCTAAGCGTAATGTAAAAGGCACATTACATTGGGTTTCTATACAACACGCTATTCCTGCAGAAATTAGAATTTATGATCGATTATTTAATGATGAAGCACCTGATGGACATAAGGATAAAGACTTTATGGAATTTTTAAATCCAGATTCTCTAAAAGTAATCACAGGACATTTAGAACCAAGTCTTGCAGAAGCAAATCACTTAGACCAGTTCCAATTTCAGAGATTAGGATATTTTAATGTTGATAATGATAGTAAATCAAATACTTTAGTTTTTAATAAAACTGTTGGCTTACGAGATACCTGGGCGAAGACTAAACCTGCATCTACACAACAGAACACGCAGAATAATTCTCAAAATAAGCAAAGAGAGGTACCTGCAATTGAAGAAATAAAAAGAGCGGGTAAGAAGTATACCAATCTACCAGAAGATAAAAGAGCGGCTCTTAAAAAGAGAATTGAAGAAGCTGCAAAATCGGTAACACTAGAGGAACTAGTCCCGCTTTATGAAACTGCTGTGAAAAAGGCTGGGACTCGTATAGCAGTTATGATTGCGTTACATATAGTTTTAGAAAATAATGAACTTGAGCCTGATCAATTGGCTAAAGATTTTATTATTAAAGCTATAGATGATAAAAATGAACTTTTGCAAATAGAAAGTCAACAATTAGCTACCAAATATAAAATACAGCCCTAATAAAATACCCCTTATTAAATAATCTATTTAATAAGGGGTATTTTATGAATTAAGAAGTAATCGCTGGATTAATTATCTGCGATATGTTCATCTAATGGAATTTCAATATCGGTTTTAAATCTCGGGAACAATTTTTTGGTTTCAGGATCATCCAGAAGCTTGTTAGATTCTACAAAATACCATTGTGATTTCTTTTTATCATAAAACCCAAATAATGAACTTTTTAAGGTTACAAACCTTCCATTAAAATCCATTTTAATAGTATTTTTTACCAAACATCTATATTCGTTATTTTCTTTTTTGATATCAGTTATTTCATCTGCTTCAGAACTAACTATTTTTATTTTTTGAGCATCCATGGTTTTAAAAATTTCATCCATAGTTTCCATAAGATTTTCCTGGCCATACGTTTTTAGAATCTTTGGATGAGTATGTTTTAGGATGTTACTTAAATTGCGATCAAGTGAAGCCTGGGAGGTAGCTTTTGCATCTCTTAAAGCAAATTCCTTTAAGGTATCTATGTTTTGAGAAAAAACACTTCCTGTAACAAAAAGGAAAATAATAATATAATGTTTCATCTGTTCTTTTTTATAGTTATACTTCAAAATTAATAATATACTTATTTTACTTATTATAAGGTGTTTATATAAATATATTAGATATATTTTGTTAACAAAGGTACTATTCTTTTAAGTATTAAAAACTTAAGGTACACTAATTTTAGAACGAATGGACTTATAAATTGTTATTTTATAGTTAGTTTTTTTGAATTTTTATAGGTACCATTTTGGAAGACAACAAGATATATTCTGCTTGATAGAATACTACCTGTATTCAGGGTCATTTCTTGATTTTGAATCTGGTCTGTATATTGAAGTTTACCCTGAATATCATAAATATTTATATAGGTAGGGTCATCCAATCCTTTGGTTATAAAACTTGCTTCTAATCCAGCTGGATTTGGATACATTTTTACATCAATAATATCCTCTACTATTTGGATATCTGTGGGAGTTTCTAGAGCAATATTACAGTATTTGTTTGTGTAATAATTTGATCATTGTATCCCCCAATAGGTCGAATATCAGCAACAACTTGATATGATCCTTTTGGTAATTGATTATTTAAAGATATAGTGACTTGATTTTGACCATACCCTTCTAGAAGGACTAGATCTGTAACAAAAACTTCTGTTGCTGTATCATTTAAGATCCGAAATTTGAATTCTCTGTTTTGATTAGCTTTATAAAGATATGAAATGGTAATTTCTTTTTTTTGATTATCTAATACGGGATCTTTAAGAAATTGTAAGCTTTCTTCAAATACTTCTACGATTTCTGTTGTATTTACTGTGTTTTCAATTAGTTTAAAGTTGTCTGCAAAAGCTTCGTCAACGTCTGACGGAGCATAGAAAAAAAATTTTAAGTTAGTTTTGTTTCCTGTATTAAATTCTAATGAGCTTTTGGTATATTCTGTATTAGTTAGATTTTTACTAGCAATGGCTACATTACTAGCCGCATTTTCTTTAATTCCAAAGTTTATAGATCCGCTAATTACTTTAGCTTGAGCCGTAAGGGTATAATTGGTATTTGGTTTTAGAGAAACTACACGTTCATAAGCGCCAGTACCTTTGATATGCGCAGCGTATTTTCCTTCAAATGTATTTGTGCTAACAACTTCTCTAATTGCTTCACTCCAACCACTCCATTCAATTAAATTACCTTTTTCAAAACCCCCGTTATTTTCTATGATATTATTTGAAGGCAAGGGTTCTGCTTGATCTATAGGAAATAATCGATATGAACGTATCCAATCATAATATGAAGTATTGATAGAATTATCTGCTAGTTGTGCATCAGAAGGATATGGTTGAGCAAAAGTATAGGTTTCAGTAACCATATTAATGCCCATTGGCTCAGAAAATGGTGTGTCTACCACGTCTGTTCTTGCAATGACAGTCCCGGCGTATGCACTATCTACATAGAAGTCAAATGTTTTAGCATCTTTCCAATAACAGCCATAAGTATGAAAATCTTCCCATGATTCTCCACCTACGAGATTTGCATTAGCTTGCATACCATTTCCTTCTATGGCATTGTTTCCTGCAGAGTAAAATACTTCTGGAGCTCCATTACAGTCTACATAACGATAGTGTGTATTAAAATTCATTTTGGTTCTAAATCCAGAAGCCCAGGGTTGATTGAAATCACCTCCAACGCTTTCGATAATATCTAATTCCTGGCTCCATTTATCCTTTTCGCAATCTGGAGTAAGTTTGGTAGATTCTAGAATATTTTTTTTGTCATTAGACATCCAAAAAGTGGTAGACATAGGAATTTTTGAAGCTTTAAATTTACATTCATAATAACCGAAATGTGCAGTTTGTTGCAGAGATTGAACAGCACCTCCTGCGATAGTATATTGTCCATCTGGTACTGTTAGTTTTTTGTTTCTGATTTGCATATTCCCATCTTGTAGTGAAATTGTTGAAGGATCAAATTTTGCTGGAACTCGTCCTTGCCACCCCTCGAATGAATCCCTCCATTTATACATATTTAGGGTGTTACCATTAAATTCGTCAGAATATTGATCAAACAATACCCATCGATAACCACTAGGTGGGATAGGAGGTTGAGCAAATGACAAGAAATGTATAAATAGAAGTGTTATTACTAAAGTAATTTTTTTCAAAACGGGATGTTATAAATTAAAATTACTGATAATATGATATTTGTTCTATTTCTGATGTTTTGTAATGTAGAATGAATTATCTATTATGTATAACAAATGTGTAATTTATAATATTGATGATATTTATCTATTCTATAAGAAATGATGATAAAGGATAAACGTGTTAAATAATTTTTCATTTATTGATATAGAATTGTGTTAATTTTTATATATAAGAAATTATTATAAATATTGTATTTTTAATAAATGATAACTATTAAAAATGAGTTTATATAAAAGGATATAAAAGCAAATAAAACAATAGTAATATAAGATTACTGTTTTGTTGTAGAAACATTCTTAGAACGCTTTATTTTGAGTTTTTTATAGAATACACTAAAATTTTAAGTTTCTAGATAAAAAATAACCCAATCAAAAAATATGATCGGGTTATAAGATTCAATTTGTATTTCAATTATTCGTTATCAGGTTTTTTCCTAATACCTTTTTTTGCATTTTGTTTTTTCATCTCTTCACCAATTTGATTTGATGCTGTGAATGATGCAATCATATTATTTAACATATCACTACCTGCCTGTGGAGAATTTGGAAGAAGAATTAAATTACTATTTGTTTCTTCACCTATTGATTGTAATGTATCATAATGTTGTGTTACTACAATTAAAGCAGATGCTTCTTGGGAATTGATACCCACATTATTTAAAACATCAACACTTTCTTCTAAACCACGAGCTATTTCTCTTCTTTGGTCTGCAATACCTTGACCTTGTAATCTTTTACTTTCTGCTTCTGCTCGTGCCTTGGCAACAATTTTGATTCTTTCTGCTTCTGCTTCATATTCTGCGGCTACTTTCTCTCTTTCGGCAGCGTTAATTCTGTTCATAGCTTCTTTTACCTGTAGATCAGGGTCTATATCGGTTACTAGAGTTTTTATGATGTCATAACCATAATTAACCATAGCTTCATTTAGTTCTTGTTTTACTGCAATTGCAATATCATCTTTGCGTTCAAAAACATCATCAAGTTTCATTTTAGGTACTTCTGCACGTACGACATCAAATACGTAGGAAGTAATTTGATCATGTGGGTTTTCTAATTTATAAAATGCATCGTAAACCTTTTCTTTGATTACCTGAAATTGTACAGAAATTTTAAGACGAACAAATACATCATCTTTGGTTTTGGTTTCTACTAATACATCTAGTTGTTGAATTTTAAGATTAATACGCCCCGCAATACGATCAAAGACTGGGATTTTAAAATGTAATCCTGAGTTTCTAAAACTCAAGAATTTACCAAATCTCTCTACAACTGCTGAAGTTTGCTGTTTCACGGTAAAAATACCGGATATCAGAATGATAAATCCGAAAATCACCAATGGAATTAAATATAGACTCATTATTTTATGTTTAAGTGTTAAAAGTTAATTGCTAATCAAGTTACTAATAAATAATAGATGAATGTTTTTTATTTTGATATAGTTATCATGGCTGTATATAAATTAGCGACATATGTTATATCAATGATTTCCCAACCTTCTTTAGAAGATTTATTTAAAGCATCTTCGACTTTTTTTCTTAATTTCTCTATTGACCAGGTTTCAGATACCTTAATTACTTTAAATTGTTTCCCCATAGTTTATAAATTAAAATAGTGCTTATTAATGTGTAGCTTTTTTTATGAATATGTTACACCCTGTATAACGAAAAACACCATTATTACAGTTAGTAATAATGGTGTTTTCTTAAATTTTTTATATAGATTTTTAATTTATTTCTATAGCATTTTCTATACGTTTGATAGTTTCTGTTTTACCAATAAGTGCAGCGATCTGAAATAAGTCTGGCCCTTGTAGTGAACCGACTAGTGCAATTCGTAAAGGCATCATAATCTTTCCAAAACCTATTTCTTTGCCTGTAATCCATCCTTTTACAATAGAAGAAATATTATTTTCAGAAAAATCTGTAATATCATTAAGGATTCTTGTTAGCTCGTGCATAAGGATAGGAGTGTCTTCTTTCCAAGCTTTTTTAACGGCTTTTTCATCATATTCACTTGGAGACAAAAAGTAAAATTGAGTCAAACTCCATAAATCATTGATAAATGTAGCACGTTCTTTTACAGTGGTAATGATAGTATTTAAATCTAATGCTGTGGTTATATTTTTATCAGAGAGCAGAGTTTCAAATTGTTTGGATAGTATGGTGTTATCCATTTTTTGTAAATGTTGTTGTTGGAACCATTTTGTTTTTTCTGGATCAAATTTGGCTCCTGCTTTATTAACACGTTTTAAATCAAACTTTTCAATTAGTTCTTCTAAAGAAAATAGTTCTTGCTCTGTTCCTGGATTCCAACCTAAAAAGGCTAACATGTTTACTACAGCTTCCGGTAAATATCCATCTTCTTTGTATCCTGAAGAAATGTCTTGTGTTTTTGGATCTTCCCATTGCAATGGAAATACTGGGAAACCTAATTTGTCTCCATCTCGTTTACTCAGCTTTCCTTTACCTATGGGTTTTAGTATTAAAGGTAGATGAGCAAATTTTGGAGCATTCCACCCAAGAGCTCTATATAATAATACATGCAATGCCATAGAGGGTAGCCATTCTTCACCACGTATAACATGACTGATTTTCATTAAATGATCATCAACGATATTAGCAAGGTGATAGGTGGGCATGCCGTCACTTTTAAAAAGTATTTTATCGTCAAGGATATTTGTGTCAATTTTTATGTCGCCACGGATCTCATCGGTAAGATGAAGTGTCTCATCTTGTGGTGATTTAAATCTTATAACAAAAGGATTACCAGAACTTAGTTTCGAATTAACTTCATCTGGTGTAAGAGACAATGAATTGTTTAGTTTTTCTCGATTATGCCAGTTATAGATAAATGTTTTTCCTTTGGCTTCATGATCTTTTCTATGAGCGTCTAAAGTTTCGGTAGTGTCAAAAGCATAATATGCAGATCCATTTTTTATTAATTCATCTGCGTATTGTCTATATAAATCTTTGCGCTCACTTTGTTTATAAGGCCCAAACCCTCCGTCTTTTCCTGGTCCTTCATCAAATGGAATATTACACCAATCAAGTGCATTTTTAATATATTCTTCTGCACCAGGAACATATCGGTTTTGATCTGTATCTTCAATTCTAAGTATAAATGTTCCTTTATTTTGTTTTGCAAAAAGGTAGTTAAACAGTGCGGTTCTTACACCTCCTATATGTAAGGGTCCGGTTGGACTTGGTGCAAAACGTACCCTAATATCTTGTGTCATGATGATGTGTTTTAAAACTACAAAGATACGATCTTAAATAGGCTATTAAAATGAATTTTGTGATAAGTAGATATTTGTTTTATTACTTACTTTCTAATAGTTTTCATTTCACGTGGAACACGTTTATTCATAATCAAAAACCATATAGGAGGGAGTAGTGACAAAACCATAGATGTGGGATATCCAAAAGGTAATTGTGGACTTTGATTATGATGATCTAGGGTTTGATATTTTTTGGATGCTCTGTGATGGTGATCACTATGACGTGTAAGTTCATATAACATAATTCTACCTAAAGTATGATTAGAGTTCCATGAGTGAATTTCTCTAACTCTCTCATAACGACCAGAAGATGTTTTAATCCGTTTTAAACCATAGTGTTCTATATAGTTGATAGTTTCTAAAAGCAGAAACCCAACAATCCCACTTAGTATTGCAATTTGTAAACCAAAGCTTTTGAAAAAATAAAATATAAGTGCAAGATAGATAGAAGTTATAATTAGATACCAAAACATATCATTTTTGGTAGAAAAGAAAGATCGTTTATTTTTTTTCAATTGATCTAATTATATCTTCCAGGCTCCAATATATTGACCAATTGCAGATGTTATCCAAAATAGATAAACAGGGTGATTATATTTTGCGGTGGCAGGATCATCTATTGTTGCCACTTTTTGATGATGACCAAAATTATGTTCTATATAAAAATGCATATATAGAGAAGGTAATAAAAGGGCTTTACCGAGAAAACGTTCCTTGGTAAATCGATGTCCTAATTCATGTCCTACATTTATACCATTTGTACCAAAAACTATACCGGTAGAAATAATTATTCCCATGATTTCATAAGTTTCAAATGACGTTTTTGATGTTACATATAACGTGATTCCTAAAATAGAATAAACGATGGGAAGATTAAGATAAAGCATCCAATCAAAAATCTTTTTTTTGAGAGTGGATGTTTTAGTTTTTTGATCTAAGTTTTTAGTGGATGAATGCGTAAATAATTCTAGTAAGGGGATAAATCCAAAGGCATAGATAGGAGTTAAATAAGTATAAATACCTTGTAGCCAAAGACCAAGTATTGCCATAAGTGGTATGGTATAGGCACACATGTATTTAAGATCCTTCATAACAACTTATATTCTAGGAGGTTGAATTATCATAAATATAACAATTCTATTGAAAATAAAATTGTAGATTTAGAGGTTAATGCATAATGAAGGCTTAAAATATGGAGAATTTTCAATTCATAAGAGAAAAATTAGAAAGGTTTATAAAGAAATATTATGTTAATGAACTGATACGAGGTATTATCCTTTTTTTCTCAATAGGTGTTCTTTATTTTTTAATGACTCTATTGATAGAGAACTTTTTATGGTTAAGCAGTTTGGGCAGGACCATATTATTTTGGCTATTTGTAGGGGTAGAGCTTAGCTTATTTGTTAGGTTTATACTTGTACCATTGGCTAGATTATTTAGATTGACTAAAGGGATAGATTATGAAAAAGCATCGGGAATAATAGGTGATCATTTTCCAGAGGTTAGTGATAGACTTCTTAATCTTCTTCAGCTTAGTGAGAATGAATCTTCATCGTCGTTACTGTTGGCGAGTATTGAACAAAAATCTAGTGAATTAAGACCAATTCCATTTAAATTGGCTATTAATTTTAAGAAAAACATCAAATACTTGAGATATGCTGCCATACCGGTAGTGATTTTTTTAATATTGTTTGCTTTTAATAAAACTAGCTGGATTTCAGATAGTTACGATAGAGTGGTAAATTATCAAGTTGCGTATGAGCCGCCAGCTCCTTTTAGATTTTTTATTGTAAATAATGACTTAAATGCTTTCGAAAACAAGGATTTTGTTGTTAGAGTAAGAACAACAGGAGATGTTATTCCTGATAATGCTACAATCACATATAATGATGAAGTATATTTTCTTAAAAATACTGGCGTAGGTGAATTTGAATATACTTTCATTCAGCCTAAGCAATCTTTAGAATTTGTGATAAGTGCTAATGATGTAAATTCGATTCCATATAATCTTTCTGTTGTTCCTATTCCTGCGTTATTGAATTTTGAAATGAAATTAGATTATCCTGGATATACAAGAAAAAAAGATGAAATTCTAAAAAGCTCTGGTAATGCAACTATACCAGAAGGAACCAAAGTGGATTGGATTGTACATACTAGAAACACCAACAGGGTAGAGTTAAAAACTAAAGATTCTATAGTTTCTCTTTTGAAGGAAGGGACTAGTTTTTCTTATCAAAAAAGAATATATGCTAACTTGGATTATGAGATCACTACCTCAAATCAAAACGTGGAACATTATGATAATTTGGCTTTCAATCTTAATGTGGTAAAAGATCAATATCCTGAGTTGAATTTAAAATCGGAAAAAGATACTGTAGATAATCAAACGATCTATTTTTTTGGTAGAATAAGTGATGATTACGGTTTAAGTAAACTGAGAATGGTATACTATGATGCAGAAAATGCTACTGATAAAAAAATTAAAAATTTAGATATTAACCAATCGGTTTTTGATGAATTTATATACGCTTTTCCAGCTGAGATTGATTTGAAAGAAGGAGTCAATTATGAGTTTTATTTTGAAGTTTTTGATAATGATGCTATACATAATTATAAAAGCACAAAAAGCCAGGTATTTAATTTTAGACAACTCACAAAAGATGAAAAGGAAAACTCACTTTTACAAAAACAAAATGAAGCGATTTCTGGATTAAATAAATCTCTCGACAAGTTTAAAGAACAAGAAAAGGTGTTAAAAAGTCTTAGTAAAACTCAGAAAGAAAAGAAAAGATTAGATTTTAATGATAAGAAAAAACTTGAGGATTTTCTAAAAAGACAAAAACAACAGGAGAAGATGATGCAGGATTTTTCTAAGAAACTCAAAGATAACCTTGAACAGTTTGAGAAAAAAGAAGAGGAAGAACCTTTCAAGGATGCGCTTAAGGAAAGACTAGAACGTAATGAAGAAAAGCTTAAAAAGAATGAAAAACTTCTGGAAGAAATAGAGAGGTTAGCAGATAAAATTCAGAAAGAGGAATTGACAAAAAAATTAGAGGAACTTGGAAAGGAGAATAAAAATCTAAAGAAAAATTTGGAGCAGCTTTTAGAGTTAACAAAGCGATATTACGTAATAGAAAAGCATGAAAAATTGACTAATGAATTGAACGAGTTGTCTAAAAAGCAGGAAGAATTATCAGAAAAAAAGGATGAAGAAAATACAAAGGAAAAACAAGAAGAAATAAATAAAGAGTTTGAGGAATTCCAAAAACAGATGGATGAACTAAGAAAGGAAAATGAAGGATTAAAGAAACCAATGAATCTAGATCAGAAGAAAGAGGATGAAAATGATATAAAAGAAGAACAACAAAAAGCGAGCGATAATCTAGAGAAACAAAATAAACCTGAAGCTAAGAATAATCAGAAAAGTGCTGCTCAGAAAATGAAGCAAATGAGTAATGGGATGAAAATGCAGATGAATATGGCGGGAGGAGAGCAACAACAGGAAGATATGGAAATGCTTAGACAAATCTTAGATAATCTTGTTGATTTCTCTATTGCACAGGAAGGGTTGATGAAGGAATTTAAAGGGATAAATATGGATAACCCTAGTTATTCTACAAAGCTAAGAAGACAAAGTGTTTTGAGAGAAAACTTTATTCATGTTGATGATAGTCTTTATGCCTTGGCTTTACGTACACCACAGATCACAGAAAGCGTAACCCAAAAGCTTACAGACATAGAATTTAATATAGATAAATCGTTGGAGCGTTTAGCAGAAAATCAAGTTGTACAAGGTTCCGCTAATCAGCAGTACACGGTAACAGGGTCTAATGATTTAGCTTATTTATTAAGTAGAACTTTGGACCAGATGCAGAACAGTATGTCTGCCTCAGGAAGTAAAGGTAAAAGTGGTAAGAACGAATTTCAGTTACCAGATATTATAAAAAAGCAACAAGAGCTTAATGAGAAAATGGGTGAAGGAACTGAGAAAGGTAAGAAGGAAGGTGAAAAGAAGGGTGAGGAAAAAGGTGAAGGAAAAAAGGGTGAAGGAAAAGAAGGAAAGGGAGAAAATGGAGAACAAAACAAGGGAGAAGGAAACGGTAATAAACAAGGAGAAAACGGAAAAAAGAAGAATGGTAATGGTGAGAATGGAGAGGGAGAATCTGAACAATTAAGAGAGGATTTGAATGGAGAATTATATGAGATTTATAAACAACAACAAGAATTAAGAAATGCTTTGCAGGATAAAATTAAGGAGGAAGGAATAGGAGATAAGAAAGGAAGTGCCTTACTTAAGAAAATGGAGCAAGTCGAACAGGAGTTATTAGAGAGAGGTTTTAATGAAAAAACCCTTGGAAAAATGTTGGATCTTAAACATGAATTATTAAAGTTAGAAGATGCTACATTAGAACAGGGAGAAGAAGAAAAGAGAGAAAGTAAAACGAATCAGGTTCAGTTTGGTAACCAAGAAGCTAGTCAATTAGAGAAGGCTAAACAATATTTTAATACTACTGAAATATTAAATAGACAAGTATTACCTTTGCGGCAAAATTATAAACAGAAGGTACAAGAGTATTTTAATAAAGACAATGATTAATTTCTTTTACGAAACAGACTTTAAACTTAATTACCAAGAAACTCTTTCCTTATGGATTGGTCAGGTGATTTCATCCGAAAATAAATCAGAAGGTGAGATTAATTTTATCTTATGTGATGATGAATATCTACTAAAAATTAATCAGGATTTTTTAAACCATGACACCTATACTGATATTATTAGTTTTGATAATAGAATGGGTAATCAGTTGAACGGAGATATTTTTGTTTCTGTAGAAAGGGTAAAGGAGAATGCTGTTGATTTTGGTGTTTCTTTTGATGAAGAAATGAGACGTGTATTAATTCATGGGGTTTTACATTTTTGCGGATATAAGGATAAAACAGAGGAAGAGAAAGCTGTTATGAGACAAAAAGAAAATGAAAAACTATTAATGTTCCACGTGGAACATTAATAGTTTTTGAATAATATTTTAAGAAATGTTCCACGTGGAACATGTGATTTAAATGAGTAAAAATTGTGTTCCACGTGGAACAAATGAATAGAAATTATGTTTGATAAGGAGTATGATGTTATAGTAGTTGGAGCGGGTCATGCAGGAAGTGAAGCTGCGGCGTCAGCCGCAAATTTAGGTTGTAGTACATTGTTAATTACAATGAATTTACAGAATATTGCGCAGATGAGTTGTAACCCTGCTATGGGAGGAATTGCAAAAGGACAAATTGTAAGAGAGATTGATGCGCTTGGTGGATATAGTGGAATCATAAGTGATCGTACGGCAATCCAGTTTAAGATGTTGAACAAATCAAAAGGACCTGCAATGTGGAGTCCAAGGGTACAAAGTGATAGAATACGCTTTGCTGAAGATTGGAGATTGATGTTAGAGCAGACGCCTAATTTAGATTTTTATCAGGAAATGGTTAGCGGTCTTTTGGTAGAAAATGGTGAGATAAAAGGAGTGAGAACTTCTCTCGGAATTGAAGTAAAAGCAAAGACTGTTGTCCTTACTAATGGAACCTTTTTGAATGGATTAATTCATATTGGTGAAAAACAATTTGGAGGAGGTAGAGCAGGTGAAAGAGCAGCGACTGGAATAACAGAACAATTGATTGATTTAGGTTTTGATTCTGGAAGAATGAAAACAGGTACACCTCCAAGGGTCGATGGAAGATCTTTGGATTATTCCAAAATGATAGAACAGCCTGGAGATGATAATCCAGAAAAATTTAGTTATACAGATTTAACTAAGCCATTAACAGAGCAGAGATCATGTCATATGACATATACTTCTTTAGAAGTTCATGATTTGCTTAGAGAAGGTTTTGACCGATCTCCAATGTTTAATGGGAGAATAAAAAGTATAGGCCCGAGATATTGCCCCTCTATAGAGGATAAAATTAATCGTTTTGCGGATAAAGATAGACATCAATTATTTGTAGAACCAGAAGGTTGGAATACAGTTGAAGTATATGTAAATGGATTTTCAACTTCTTTACCAGAGGATGTTCAGTTCAAAGCTTTAAAATCTGTAGTTGGTTTTGAAAATGTAAAGTTTTTTAGACCAGGTTATGCTATAGAGTATGATTATTTTCCACCAACACAGTTAACGCATACGTTGGAGACAAAATTAGTTTCAGGGTTATTTTTTGCCGGACAAATAAATGGAACTACAGGATATGAAGAGGCGGCTTCTCAAGGATTAATGGCAGGGATAAACGCAGCACTAAAAGTTAAAGAGGAGGAATCTTTTATTTTAAAAAGAAGTGAAGCTTATATTGGTGTTTTAATAGATGATTTAATTACTAAAGGAACAGAAGAACCATATCGAATGTTTACTTCTCGTGCAGAATATAGAACTCTTCTGAGACAAGATAATGCTGATTTTAGACTAACACCAAAATCTCATCAAATAGGTTTGGCTTCGGATTCAAGAATGAGGAGAATGGAGGAAAAGGAGAAAAAAGCAAATGATTTTGTTCAGTTTTTTAAAGATACTAGTGTTTCTCCAGAAGTAGCAAATCCGGTTTTAGAAGAAAAGAAATCCTCTCCGATACACCAGAGTGGAAAATTGTTTAAGTTGTTTTCTAGACCACAAATTACTTTAGAAGATATAAAACATTTTGATACGATAACAAAGTATATTAAAGAGAATGATTTGGATAAAGAGATTCTGGAACAAACAGAAATTCAGGTTAAGTATTCTGGGTATATCGAGAAGGAAAAAAATAATGCAGATAAACTTAACCGTTTAGAAGATTTAAAAATCCCAAAGGACTTTGATTATTCTAAATTAAAATCTTTGTCTTTTGAAGCAAAAGAAAAAATGTCAAGGATAAAACCTGCAACGGTTTCTCAAGCATCTCGAATAAGTGGAGTTTCTCCGAGTGATATTTCTGTGCTTTTGGTTTATATGGGTAGATAATGAAGAGTGTATTTTGTAAACAAGAAAAACCTATAAAAGGAAGAATTCTTTCTGTCTTAGTTTTGCTGGTTTCTATTGTATTTCTTTTCTATACAGAAGAATCAATTTTATCTAGATTAGTCTTTTTCTTTTTTTCATTAATTGTGTTTGGATATTCTGTTTCTTATAAAATTAATAAGGATTTTAATAATCAAAAACTTTTCTCAGTTTTTGGTTTTCCTGTTTTAAAAACAAAACTCAATTTGGATTTTCCAGATTATATTTCTGTTTTCTCTGCCTCTTTTAGTTTGGATAATGAATGGGGTGCGGTTAGTGCAATTGGAACGAAAGAAAGGCATAGTAAAATTGTAGTTCGTTTTTTCACCAAAAACAAAAATTTTACTCTTTATAAAACAGAAAGATATGAGAAGGCTTTAAAGGTGGCTCATGAGTTAAGTGAACTTTTGGAAGTAGAAATATATGATACGATTAAAAAATAGTTCCACGTGGAACATTTTTATGACAACGTATACAACAAAGAAAAATAGATAATGAATAGTATAATTTGCAAAGAGCCCAAAACAATACCTAATAAATTGTTTTCGATCTTTATAATGATTTTTGCTATTCTTTCTTTTTGGTTTGAAAAATCTTCTTTACTTACAACTGTTTTATTTTTCTGTATGGGGTTGATTTGGTTGGGATATACAAAAGCATTTAAGATTACTAAAGATTTCATGAATGAAGAGTTATATCTGTTTTTTGGATTGATTATTTGGAAATCTAAACTAGAGTTAAAATTTCCAGATTACATTTCTGTTTTTAATGCCTCATTTGTTCATCGTGAAGAAATAGATGGAGATGAAACTAGATTTAAAAAATGGGTTGTCAGATTTTTTAAAGACAATACTCACTTTACAGTTTTGAAATTAGATGACTATAACAAAGCTTTAAAAATCGCTAATGATTTAGGAGGGCTTTTACAAGTTGAAGTTTATGATACGTCAAAAGAGTAAATTTTAAACAAAACTAGAATTGATTTTAAATTTTCATTATTATTATTATAAATGAATAAACAAAAAGTGTTAGATTTTTTTATTGAGTGTAAGGATCACACAGTTTCTGGAGAAAAATTCCAATTACTTTATGATCGAGAATATGATATGTTGATTACATCTCCAAAACCAAATGAAAATAATTTACATAAATATTATGAAAGTGAAGATTACATTTCTCATACAGATGCTAAACGATCTCTCTTTGAGAGATTATATCATATTGTTAAAACCTATTCTCTAAACAAAAAAGTAAACCTTATTAATAAGCTAAGTAAAGAATCTGGAATGCTTTTGGATATTGGAGCAGGAACAGGAGATTTTTTAAATACAGCTAAAAAAAAGAACTGGAAGGTTGAGGGAGTAGAACCAAATGATCAAGCAAAGAAGTTAGCAAGAAAAAAGGGAATTGAATTAAGATCAAATACTACAAACTTAGAACCACAGAGTTTTGATGTAATTACTATGTGGCATGTTCTTGAACACATACCTGATCTAAAAGCTCAAATTATAGAATTAAAGCGTCTTCTAAAACCTAATGGTGTTATTCTAATTGCTGTCCCTAATTTCAAATCGTACGATGCAACCTATTATAAATCCTTTTGGGCTGCCTATGATGTGCCAAGACATCTTTGGCATTTTTCTAAAACAGCAATACAGAAACTTTTTGAAGAGAAGGATTTAATGCTTGAAAAAACGCTGCCGATGAAATTTGACTCTTTTTATGTTGCGTTGCTATCAGAAAAATATAAAAATGGTAAAATGAATTTTTTCAAAGCCTTTTGGTTGGGATTACGTTCAAACGGTAAAGGAAATCGATCAGGCGAATATTCTTCTCATATTTATGTGCTAAAAAATATGTAATTTCTATTTTAAGTGTTTTTTCTGCTTTTTTGAGACAAACAACATGTATTTGTATTCTTTTTTTTCAAAAACGCTTTAAAACGTCTTATTTTTGATGATTTTTAATAGATTTTCTGGATTGAAACCACACGCACTATTGTTTTTTCTTATATAGTATTTTTTTGAGGAGATATAATGAATAACATCACTCGAACTTTGATATTTTTGCTCAGAACTAAATTTTTGAAAAATGAAAAAATTTTTATGGATTGCGGGGGCGGTATTAATTTTTGCTTCTTGTAATCAACAAATAGAGAAAACAGGTTTTGTTAATAACACTAAAGTTGTTTCTGATTTTAAAGAAATGAAAGTAGCTCAGGAAAAATGGACAAAACGTAATAATGAAGTTCGAGCAGAACTTGAGGAAAAAGCTAAACAGTTTCAGATTGAAGTACAAGGATACCAGATGATCCAGAAATCTATGACCAAGGCTAATAGAGAGAAAAAAGAGCAAGAACTAATGGCTAAACAACAAGGTCTGCAACAAGAACAACAAGCCAAAATGCAGCAGATTCAACAAGGTAGTCAGGTTGAAATAGATTCTATCATTAATAAAGTGATGAATTATGTAGAAGAGTATGGTAAGAAAAATGGATATACCTATATTTATGGAAATACAGATGCTAGCAAGGTTATTCTTTATGGCAAAGAAGAATTAGATCTTACAGATAAGATTCTTGAGGAATTAAATGGTGGAGAAAGTGTAGAAGAGAAAGAGAAAGATAGTACTGCTGTAGAAACAAAGACTGAGGCTAAAGAGTAGTTTCAATAGAATATTATAATGTAACCCTCACTGAAATCTCAGTGAGGGTTTTTTGTTTCTTATTATATATAATTCACCCGTTGTGCATTTAGTTAATATTAATTTTTAGGTTGTTTATATTTCTGTTGAATTCAAACCTATTGATATATTGAATAATGGTCATTGCTGTGATCTTTGATAAGATTCTATTTTTAAATCCCTCAA
>NZ_VLNR01000064.1 GCF_007489275.1 Aquimarina algiphila | reverse complement strand
TGTGGGGGAATCATTAAGAAAAGGAAAAATTAAAAAGGACTAATAACAAAATTTAACTATTATTGCAAGATCTCTCTTAGTGGCACCATTTGACCGAAATAGGTGGCACAGTCACTCCGAAATAGCCAGTCAAATTCAGAAATGATAAATTATAACTGTTTGCACAGCTTAGTATTTATTTAAAGATATTTCTTTTTCGCCATACACATACACCAAAAGTTATATTCGCGGAGAACAAATACATATTTGTTTGAAGGTTTTTAATATAAGAAGTAGTTTAAACTTTTTTGATCAGTTAAAAAAAGTTTAAACTCTGTATTTAGTACTTATTATTTTTTCTTTGTTTTTTTACATTTTTAATCATTTTTCCTAAATCTTTATCCTTTTTTTTCCTATCCCTAGCATCCGATTCAAAATACATTCTTTCTTTTTCCATTTTTAAAAAGTTAGAATATGAGTCTTCATCAATCTCACCATTTTCTACAGCTTTCAATATAGCACAGCCTTTTTCATGTAGATGTGTGCAATCTTTAAACCTGCAGTTTTGGGCATATTCGAAAATGGTTTCAAATGTAGTTTCTAGTCCACTTGTAGTATCTGCAATTCCTACTTCTCGCATTCCTGGATTATCTATCAAAATACCTCCATTATTTAACACTATTAACTCTCGATGGCTTGTGGTATGCTTTCCTTTATTTACACTAGAGCTTATTTCACCTGTTTTCATCTGTAGTTGTCCAGAAAGGTTATTAAGGAGTGTAGATTTTCCTACTCCAGAAGATCCAAGCAAACAATATGTATTTCCTTTTTTTATAAAACTTTCTAAGTCTTTATACCCTGCTGTTTGATGACTCACGGTAAATACCAGAATATCACTAATTCTTTGTTTAATTCTATCCTTAATAGATTCTAACTCGGTTTTACTTATTAAATCTATTTTGTTTAATACAATAACAGGCGCTACATTAGAAGCGTTACAAATGGTTAAATATCTTTCTAATCTATTCAGATTAAAATCTCTATCAACAGCCTGAACTATTAAACCAAAATCAATATTTGCTGCTATAATTTGTATTTGTCCTGATTTACCAACAGCTTGTCTTTCTATAATAGAATTTCTAGGGTAAATAGCGTGAATCAAAGCCTTACCTTCATCATATTCAGAAAAAGCAACCCAATCGCCAACTGCGGCAAAATCATACCTGTTTTCTGCAGTAAATCTTAAATTACCTATAAGTTCGGCATTAAACTCATTTTCACAAGTCTTAACAACATATCTTTCTTTATGTTCAGCTATTACTCTACCAGTTTCGAATGAATCCAAATTTTGTTGGATTCTATATGCTTCAAGTCTATCGTTATATCCTAAATCTTGATATGTCATTATAATTGTATTTTATTCTCTTTAAAATTGATATCAAAAATGATATGGGAACAATAAAACCCTGCCTTTTCTATTGCTTTTCTTGAAGCTATATTGTCTTGAGTAGTAGAACATATAGGCTTTCTTTTCATCACCTGAGCCTTTTTTACCAGTTGTTGTAAAACCTCTGTACCCAATCCTCTTTTTTGGTAATCTTTATTGACGATTATTCCTAAATCTGCAATATCTAACTGAGAATCACTAAGCCTACATTCACCGGTAGCAATTATAGTTTCAGATTCTTTTACCATATAAAATTCTTTTCTTTGAATTAGGTTTTCTGTGTATCCAAAATCATCTTCAAATCCTATTTGATCCATAAGGAAAGTTTTTATTCCTTGAGTATCTCTTTCTGAAACTAGCTTTACATCTAATGAAGATTCGTTTTTTGATTTTCTATTAACATATTGAAAACATAATGTATTCGTCTGTATAGATTTTGAATGAGATAAACAGGCATTAAATGAAACCGGTTCAATAGAGCTTAAGCTTGCTGAACTTATCAATTTGGATTCAATCAAAGATTGAATGACATTATACATTAGATAATTATATTTATCAGAAAGAAAAATTTGTAATAAACTACCTTTATCATCTATACAACAATATCCAATATTCTGGTCAACATGCTCTATTAAATACGTTTGAGAAGAAGCTATATAAAGCTTTTCCCACATGGCATCAATAGGGGCAGAAAACTTTTGATAAAGTTCTTCCCTAAACTTATCAATAACAACAATATCATCTGTTTTTATAAATTTCATTATTTACTGTATTTATTAATAATATGTATTTTGATTTGTTGTAAAGGATACTCATCAAAAATGCATAAATAATTGAGGGCAATCCCGTCTAACTCTGCAATAAATAAGTAACTCATTACCAATGAATTTTTGGAATCAATGTCACGAAAAATACTTTTAACAGAATTCAAAATAAAAGAAGACCTCTCTTTTATGAGATCATTTAAAATAATTCTTGTGTTAGGTTGCAGTATTATATTTAAGTTTAATTGAATAAGCATTTTGTCTAATTCTAATTGTGTGAAAAATGATTCTATTAATTCGAGTAATTTTTCTTGAGCCGTATTGTGCGTTTGTTTAGAATTGCTAATCTCTACTATTAGTTGGGTTGTTTTTGAAAATATTTCTCTTAATAAATCATTTTTTGTTTTAAAATGATGAAAAATAAGCCCCTTAGAAACATTGGCTTTTTCACAAACTAAAGAAATTGGAGTATTTTCAAAACCTCTTTCTGAAAAGAGTTTTGTAGCAGCATCAACAATTTGGTCTTTTTTATTCATAGTTATTTAGAATCAAATACTGACTGACTGGTCAGTCATTTACAAAACTATGAATTATT
Organism: Aquimarina algiphila; assembly: GCF_007489275.1. Classification (GTDB taxonomy): domain Bacteria; phylum Bacteroidota; class Bacteroidia; order Flavobacteriales; family Flavobacteriaceae; genus Aquimarina; species Aquimarina algiphila. The sequence goes on along the minus strand of NZ_VLNR01000064.1, from coordinate 54,786 downwards.
ATTGAACATACTATTTTAAATCGATTTTTTTAACTATTGCATGGTCGATCAATGAAATAAAATAGTTATTTGAGAAATGAATTCTTTAGATAACTTTATAGAAACATACAGGATCTCTTAGGAAAGGAAAGAAAATATTATATGATTTTTATACGATTAATCTTTAAATACATCAATGACAAAACAAGCATTAGAGCAAACCCAATAAGCCCCAAAAGCCCTGCTTCAGGACCATACTCGCCCCCTGTCCATAGATCGGTACCTATATTTTTAATTTTAATAAAAGATTCCTCAGATCTATTTCCGCTCATTGTAAAACCAAATAACTTGGATTGAGCAAAATTCCATGACATATGTAATCCTATTGACAAGCCTAAGTTTTTTGTAATTATAAAGGGAACGCACCAAACAATCCCATTTATAGAAAGATAAAAAATAGAAAGAAATGAAGCATTGCCATTATTAAAATGTGCCAAGCCAAATAATACTGAGGATAATAATAGAGCAACTATAAGAGATTGATTTTTTGAAAGAATACTACTTTGAAATCCTTCATTAAAATTGGTAAAGAGGTATCCTCTAAAAAATGTTTCTTCCCAAATACTTACAAAAAACATTTTAACGCCAAAAAACAATAACGCTACAATATTTAGACGGGTTGAAAACTCTGTTATAGACAACGCACCAATTAAACTACCTATTCCTAATAATATAGCAACAGAAGTTATTCCTATAATAATTCCTGTAAGGAAATAAATAATAGTATTTTTCTTAAATACAATACCATATTCTGAAAAATTTCTTTTATCTAAATATTTTGCGTTTAAGTATAACCCAACAATCAAAATAACAACAGCTCCAAAAAACTGCAAAACAGAATTTTTCACCCATATCAAAGGTAAAACAGAAAGTAATAGTAGTATACTAAATAGTAATATCCTCCATGGTGCTCTAAATCGATTGTCATCACCATAAAAAAGTGAATTCATAGCTTTCAATACCATTTTGGCCTTTTAATAAATAACTGAAGTTCTTTTGAGTTTTATAAATTGCCAATAAATACTATCATGACATTATAATTACAAACATAGTTCATTATGATATACTATATAAAAACTTTCTTTTTACTCTTTCTGTTAATTACTGTGATCGATTAAAAATAATGAAAAAAAGAGTAAGCCCTTATTGCTTACTCTTTTTTAGGTATTAATATTCTATTAGTAATACGTTTATTTACTATCACTATCATTTCTAAGGCAAGCTGTCAAATTCTTTTCTTTTATTTTCGAACCATTCTTTCATTGCGTCAGGTGATTTCATTAGTTCCTGCATTTTATGCATAGCGGCAAGATGAGCCTCATCTCCTTTTTGGAACATTTCCATAGCATGTTTTTTACTCATTTCGGCTATTTCATTAAAGGTATCTGCATGAAATTCTATATCACAAGCTCCATTCAATTGATTACAAGTCATTGTTTTCATATATGTTTATTTTTTTAAAAGGTTAATTGAATACTTATATGAATCCTAATATTTCTAAATGATGTCAGGTTAGTTAGAAGTAACTTTAAGATGCTCTTCAAGCCTTTCAAAAACAGAGCCCCAGCCATTTAAGATTCCCATCTTTTCTTGTTGAATGCGGTACTCCTCTGTTGCATGAATAATATTAAAGGTGAAATTGGTTTTATCCCCATTTTCTTCAAACAATGCCTGTATCTCTACACCTTCTGTCATTGGTTTGAAGTTTGCAGACGAACGTATTTCTTTAAACTTCAGAATCACAGAATACACTCCATCTGCTATAAATTCATTTCCATCTGGCATCTCCATGGTATATTTCCAATTTCCACCAACCCTAAAATCGTGTTCTATCACTTTAGTTTCCATTCCTTTTGGACTCCACCAAACGGCTATATGCTCTGGCTGAGTCCATGCTTCCCATACCAAAGATATCGGCACATTAAAAACTCGTTCTATTGTTACTGTACGATTTTTTGCATCATTCTGATTATTCATTCTCTTTGTTTTTAGTTTGTAATTTCATTAAGTAATTTTCAAATGAGTCAATTTTATCTTCCCATAGACTCTTATATTGCTCTATCCATAAAAAAGCTGGAATTAAATTTTTTGGTTGAATCTGGCAGTATCGTTCTCTACCCTTTTGGCTAATTTCAATGATTCCACATTCATTTAGAATTCTAATATGTTTTGAAATTGCAGGCCTGCTAATTTCAAATTTCTCAGCTACTTCATTCACTGTTAATGTATCATTTGAAACTAATTCTATAATATCTCTCCTAACTGGATCGGCTATCGCCTGAAAAACATCTCTTCTCATCTTATTATGTAACTGATCGGTTACATATATATATGTAATCATTCGGTTACGCAAATATTTTTAAAAAAAACTATATAAAATATTGGACTCTAATAAAGTTTTTTCTTTAAAACTCTTAATACAGGAAGCCTTATTTACTTAAATAAGATTTAGTGTACTCTACAACTATTAAGATTACTGTTTTTTTGAATGTTGTATTACCTCCTCAGAGGATAATCCAAATATTGGAGGTGTCTTTATATTTAATAATGCAAGATAAGTATATAGAACGCCTCTATGGTGAATTTCATGCTCCACCATCGCTCTAAGCAACTTCCAGATTGTGATTTTATGACCTCCTGGTGTCTCACATTTTTGTTGTAATGACTTTCTATCTAATTCTGAAATGATTTTATTTGATGCTATATTTAATTCAGTATAAAGGTTAATCGTATTTTGATATCCTTTTGCAAAATCTTCTCCACATCCTGTATATAAACTTGGCTTTAACTGAATGTTTTCTAAATACATAAATCGTTCTGTGAGTGCCAAATGTCTAATAATATCTCCTATTGTGAATTTTCCTTCCTTAATAGTCCATTCAATTTTATCTTCTGGTATATATTCAAATAGTGCCTTAGTACGTCCTTTTATTCTCGAATAATATTTCAAAAAATTATCTATATCCTGTATTTCCATTTTTCAAAACTTTTATATTAATCATTCTCCATCAAATAATCCTTTTACTAAAATACTCAGAATGAACTAGAATTATTAAAACTATTATATAAAAAAGCCACAATAGTACTATTGTGGCTTCATTAAAAATGGATTCTGATCTGTCTCAGAATAATAATAAACATAATCTATAAACAAAGGAATTGTTATTCCTCTTACAAATTAGAATCCAACATTTTTACAATATTTCTATTCTAGTAGCTCCTGTGGTCTTCAATGATTTATCTTGGGTATAGGCAATAACTGCAAGTTCATCCTTTTCTGAAATCCATTCTGGGATCGTAATTGATATATTTCCAGAATCTGCATTTTTTATAATACGACCTGCAACAATATTCGTATTCTTTAAAGTACGGTTCCGATTTTCTCCTCTCGAAATATCTGTTATTCGTTCAGAAACAACTAAAGCCAATGTTATATTATCAAATACGCCTCCATTAACCTTATAATCCAAAGTTATACTAGCAGTTTCCTTCTTCACATCACTTAAAACAATTTCTGTATTTGCTTTTAAACTTGAATATTTTTTTAAAGCCTGATCAGCCTTTATACGATTTGAGCCTGTAAAATGTTCACTACCATTAATTACTAATTGCGGAGTATAAATAGATCTACTATTAAATTGTAAAGCATATTCTCTTTGATAATCGCTGAATAAAGGTGAACTAAATGGATCTTTCCAACCTAACCTATTCCAATAATCCACATGATACGACAATACAAATACATTCTGATTCTTATATTGTTTTTTTATTTCATCAAGTAGTTTATCTGCCGGAGGGCAACTACTGCACCCTTGAGAAGTAAATAATTCTAATACAATTGGTGTTTTATCAATATCCTGTGCATTAACACCTACCGATACAATAAGTATTAATACCATCATAAGTTGTTTTATCATCTCCATAATTTTAGTACTTTTAGGTCTTATTTTTAGACGATTATTATGGGGAAACTTACGGTATCTCTTTTCTTTCTTTTGATTTCGGCAACGGTTTGCTGTCAGGATATTGCCATCTTACAATATAAAGGTGGTGGCGATTGGTATAGCAATCCCACTGCACTACCTAACCTGATTCGGTTTTGTAATCAAAATATAAATACCACAATTAATGCTAAACCTATAACGGTAAAACCAGAAAGTGTTGATATTTTTCAGTATCCTTATATTCATATGACTGGTCATGGTAATGTCTTTTTCACAGAACAAGATGCCGAAAATCTTAAAAATTATTTATTGAGTGGTGGTTTTTTACATATTGATGACAATTATGGTATGGAGCCTTATGTTCGAAAAGAGCTTGTCAAAATATTTCCAGATAAAAAATTAGTAGAATTACCCAGTACACACCCCGTTTTTTCTTCTAAATATGATTTCCCTCAAGGGCTACCCAAAATCCATGAACATGATGGAAAACGGCCTCAGGCCTTAGGGATTATTCATGAAAACCGATTAATACTTCTTTTTACTTTTGAGAGTGATCTTGGGGATGGTTGGGAAAATCCCGAAGTTCACAATGATCCAGAAGAAGTTCGAACAAAAGCTCTTAAAATGGGAGCAAATATTATTAAATACGCTTTTGAGAACTAACAATTAATGGCAGAACAACTCCATCATCACAGTTCGGGATTTATAAAAAATCAATTCCCTATTACTCTTATTTGCGATCAAGTAAATTCTCCTGCTAATATTGGTAGCCTTTTTAGAATAGCAGATAGTTTTGGTATCGAACAAATTTATTTTTGTGGAGAAGGTATATCGGTTATTAGTAAACGAATGCAACGCACAGCAAGAGCTACTCATGAAATTATCCCTTATCATCAAGTTGAAAATATTCTTAGTACAATAGAACAATTTACATCTAATGGATATACATTACTAGCTCTTGAAATTACAGATAACAGTATTCCTGTTTCAGAATATAAAATTGAAGCTAATGAAAAAATAGCCTTGATTATAGGGGAAGAAAATTTTGGTGTTTCTGATCAAATTCTCACCAAGGTCAAACAGAGTATTCATATCAATATGTACGGTAACAATAGTAGTATGAATGTTGCTACAGCAACAGGAATTGCACTTTATGAAATTACACAAAAGTTATCATATCATTATTAAACCTAAAAAGAAGTATTTTTATATAGCATCAATAATACCTAAAGATTAATTAACCTTATTCATATGATTTCAAATTCAATAAAAATATCAGTTATCATCTTACTTGTTTTAATACTACCTATAAAATCTCACGCTCAAGATACAGATAAACAAGAAACTGTAAAAAAGACATTATTGACTATTTTTGAATTATGTAAACAAAATAAGTGTGATCAATTAGCTCCTTACATTGTTTATAGAGGTAAGGATAGTAAGAGAAAATGGAAAGACACTTGCAATTCTAAAAACAAAGAAGAGTTAGAGCGCGTGCAAAATATATGTCATCGTATTCAAGAATTCCAAAAATATGATGACTATGAGTTTTCCGAGTTTATTACGCAAGAAGAATCTGAAGGTAAATGGTATGTTTGGAAATTAACTTTCAATACCAAAGAAACGCCAAAAATCTTCTATTTTGCATTTTTAAATATCAATGGTAGTTATGCTATTGGAGATATCGATGGATAGTATCATCGATTCGGATTAATTCTAACAGATATAAAACAATTTAGATAGATGAATTCAAAAACAATCGCATATGGTATTTTAAGAGCAGTAGCAATTATTGTTGGTATTTTGGGATTACTATGGTTTCTATATAAAATACAATCCGTTCTCATCTATGTTGCCTTTGCGGGAGTAATTTCTTTAATGGGAAGACCATTTGTATTATTTCTTAAAAGAAAACTGAAGTTTAACAACACTCTGGCTGTAGTTGTAACACTATTCATTACCATAGGGTTGTTTTTAAGTATTTTCATGCTATTCGTTCCTATCATAAGTGAACAAGGGCAATTAATAGGAGAAATTGATATCAATAAAGTTGGGCAAGACCTCGACAGACTTAATCAAGATGTAAGTGATTACCTTAAAGTAGATAAATTAAATGTTGTAGAATTGATTAAACAAACTGATTTAATGCAGTTTTTTGATCTTAAAATAATACCAAATGCTATAAATTCATTTTTAAGTGGTTTTGGAGCTGTTTTGATAGGGTTGTTCTCTGTTTTATTTATTTCATTTTTCCTATTAAAAGATAGTCAACTTCTGGAGAATAGTTTATTAGTTTTTGCAAAAAAAGAAGATGAAAACAAGTTCATGAGAGCTTTTACCAAAATCAAAGATTTACTTTCTCGATATTTTGTTGGATTACTACTACAGGTTAGTATTCTATTTATTTTATACACTATATTATTACTAATATTTGGTGTTAATAATGCTATTGCTGTGGCACTCATTGCAGCTATTTTTAATTTAATTCCATACATAGGTCCCTTATTCGGAGGCATATTTGTACTCATTTTGGCGATTACCAGTAATCTGGGATTAGATTTTCAAACCATAATCTTACCTAAACTGACTTACATTCTCATAGGATACCTCATTATTCAATTGATAGATAATTTCCTTAATCAACCATTAATTTTTGGAAATAGTGTAAAATCTCATCCTCTGGAAATCTTTTTAGCCATTCTTATTTTTGGACTGCTTTTTGGAATAGGAGGACTTATTGTTGCGGTTCCATTTTATACTGCTATAAAAGTAATTGCCAAAGAATTCCTTTCAGAATATAAGATTGTAAAAACATTGACCAAGGATTTGTAAATCGCAGTCAGAAGTAAAAAGCATTGAATACTAAAATTTTACATAAAGAGGTTCAAGAGTTTATCCTGGAGAAATCCAATAGTTCTATTGATTTAAGTATACTAATTTTAAGCGGAAGTCCATTTAAAGATATTACCATCCAAGAATTAGCACAGCAAATTCAAGGAAATCGTAAGACCAAAAGAAAATTACCTTTGTGGCATACCAAAAGTGGAATATATTATCCCCCAACCTTAAACCTCGAACAAACTTCTTCTGAAGCCACAGCACTATATAAAAGTAACCTCATTTCGGGAAAAACTCTGATTGACCTTACCGGCGGGTTTGGAGTCGATGATTATTATTTCGCAAAAAGAATTAAAAAAGTAATTCACTGTGAACTCAATGCTTCATTAAGTGAAATCACTACACATAACTTTAAGATATTAGAGGTAAATAATATTACTACTATACATGGAGATGGATTAGAAATTCTTAAAAATCAGAGTACTGTAGATTGGATATATATTGATCCTTCAAGACGACATGATAGTAAAGGAAAAGTATTTTTTCTTGAAGATTGTCTTCCTAATGTACCTAATAACTTAGAACTTTTATTTGGCAAGAGTTCTAATATCATGATAAAAACCTCGCCGCTATTAGATATTCATACCGGAATTAAAGCATTACAATATGTTAAGGAAATTCATATTGTGGCTGTAGATAATGAAGTTAAGGAATTGATATGGATTCTAAATAAGGGTTATACTGGTGAAATTGGAATGATCACCGTTAATATTCAAAAATCTGGCAACCAAGAGTTTTCTTTTTTTCAGAATGAAGAGATCAAACAACCATTAAACCTAAGCGCTCCTAAATCTTATCTTTATGAACCCAATGCCGCTATTCTAAAAAGTGGTGGTTTTCTAATTATTGGCAATACATTGGGATTAAAAAAGCTTCATAATCACTCTCATCTTTATACTTCTGAAAAAATCATCGATTTTCCCGGAAGGAGTTTTGAAATTCTTATTGTATATCTCTATCAGAAAAAAGTAATAGCAAAATCAGGAATTACAAAAGCTAATGTAACTACGCGGAACTTTCCAGAAAGTGTGGCTTTATTGAGAAAAAAGTTAAAAATTAAAGATGGAGGTGATGATTATTTATTTTTCACCACAGATCATACAAATAAAAAAATCATGATTCATTGTAAAAAAGTATCACGCGACTAATTAGAGTTTGAAAAGACATCAGAATGCTCAATAAAACCTTTTAAATACGCTTTTAAACCTTCATTATTAACTTTATCAATATTAGCCAACATAAAGTCCCTATCTTCTTCAATATTCTTATAGTATCCTGCTAATTTGGGCGCATTAGATTGTATACTTAACCTAATCATTCTTAGTTCTATATTATCAGGTTCTAATTCAATTGATTTATCGATTACTTTCTTTGATTTATTAAAATAAGACAACTTATTAAAAGGGTTCCAGGAAAAAGAAGCTTTTAATGCTAAGGCGGCTCCATGATATCCCTGATAAATAGCACCGTCATTTTGTAGTGCTTTCTCTGTCAATTCATAAAACTGATCTGCTTTCTCTTTAGAAACAGTACAGGTTTTGTAAGAATCTCGTATATCTTCAATACGAATGACATCAGTAGTCATAAAGAAAAACAGGAATAATGCGGAAATAATTTTCATTAACTATATAGTATTATAAAAAGAAAAAAACACTTGTTCGAAGGTATAACCAAAAAGTAGTCTACTTATTATTTTGCTATCGATATTTTGACTAATAAATTATTCTTTTTCCCATCATACGCTTCAAGAATCATATCTTTATTAGGCAAAGTAGCAGCTTTAGTAATTTCTAAAACATCTAATCTAGAATTTCTAACATCACTTCCTGTTAAGATAGCTTCTTTAGTAGTCTCTCCAGTAGTATCATCGATAACATAAGATGTTAGATAAATAAACTCTTTCTTCCCATCAAAATATCGTGTTGGAGTTTCATCAAATGAACGTTTTAGATTAGTAAAATCGTCAATATAGAATAAATAATGTTTTCCTCCGTGCATAAAGTTCTTATATGACATACTCCTTTTACTCACTGTTCCCATTTGATATTTTGGTAATTTATGCATCCATATCATACTACCATTAGAATCGAGTTTGAAAGCAAAAATATCTCTATAATAATATCTATACGTAGTTCTTGATCCCGACGAACTCGATGTTGTAAAAGATTCTACAAAGCGTTGTTCTCCAAATAAAACTGTACTCCCATCTGCATTAAAAACAACATCATTAACTCTAAGGTTTTCAAGATCTTTCATATCATTGTCTTTTTGAGTTCCTTCATTTATCCTTTCTTCTCTTTTAAGTATTAGAGCTTGTAAATTTTCCTCAGGGATGTCAGACTTTATAACAGACCCTACGGTCCCATTATCAGTCAGTGTCGCAGAAAAAACACCCGAAATCTCATTTTTATTACCTCTATTCGCATAGAAACCAGAGATTTTTATTTTCCCGGAGTCATCTACTTCTATAGCCGCATCAGTTATTGATTTTCCAGAAATATCAAGTTTACTTTTAATAACCTCGCTTCCATCCTGAGTGATTTTAAAAACTTCTGTATGATATGTGTTTTCTAATTTATCTTTATCATCTGATTCTGCATTAAAAATTGAAGCAGTCATATAAAAATGTCCATCATTACCTATAGCAAAATCTTCATTTTGGATTCTGTTAGAGGGATAAGGTAATGTTACTTTTCTTTTCCAAAGAAGATTTAAAGCATCACTATACACAGCAATTCCTATTTTATCAGCTTTATTCGAGCCTGTTTCTATACGAAATAAGACCAAGAGGTTTTTACCATCTGCAGACTTTTTAAAAGCAAACTTATTTATCCTTCCTCCGGCATCAAACCCATATGTGCTCTTAAAACCAAAATCTCTATTAATATTTTCTCTATCATTTACAAGTTGGATTGGTTTTTCTACCACTATACCAGTAAGTGAAACTTTTTGAGCATATGCTTTGTCATTAATAGAATAAAACACAACTGCTTTCCCTCCCAATTCCATCACAGTTTCAAAATCACCTTTATCTTCTACAACTTGTCGTTTCTTTACATCTTCTTTTAGGTTATCAAGAGAATATCGTTGTATTGTCATCGAATTACGTCCCTTTTTAATAGAGGCAAGCCGATTACCAGAAGCTACATGATACGTATTAAGACTTCGTATTCTTTTATACTTCTCTCCTAATTTAAATGTAAAATCTTCTAAAAGAATAGGCTTTTGGGCAAAAGTATATGAAGAAACAAATACTAAAAATACCAAAAAGCATTTCATATTCATTCCTATATTGTTTTTGTTCATATTCATAACATAATGTATAGGTCAATAGTTTACAAATATATAAAAGAAGTATTTAAGGATTCTTCAACTCGTAAATCAAAATGTAAGCTAATTTATTTCTTCTGAAAAAACTGATTTTCAACTTTTTAAAAACGTGCAATAATCAAATAGAAAAATATGGTAAAAAAATGTTGCATTGTAGATTCATAAAAGCTACATTTGCATCCGCATTTGAAACAATAATGCGACGTTCATAAAAGAATAAGGAGAGGTGCCAGAGTGGTAATGGAGCAGATTGCTAATCTGTCGACGCGCAAGTGTCGCCCGGGTTCGAGTCCCGGTCTCTCCGCACTTTTATTTTCGGGGTGTAGCGTAGCCCGGTTATCGCGCCGCGTTTGGGACGCGGAGGTCGCAGGTTCGAATCCTGCCACCCCGACTTTTACAGAGTTACGGGCTCGTAGCTCAGCTGGATAGAGCACCTCCCTTCTAAGGAGGCGGTCATAGGTTCGAATCCTATCGGGCTCACAAGGCAAAACCTACTGATTTTCAGTAGGTTTCCTTGTTTTTAGACAGTTTCTTTCGACAATAAATCTTAAGTATTTTGTCCATTTCTAACCAATTTATACCAAAAAATACTAGATTTGTTAGACAAATGTTCGACACTTTTAAAGTATGATAGAAGCCAATATAATTGTAGAAACTAAAAGGAAAACTTCTAAGGGATATGCTATTAAGATTGAAGTTTACTCAAAACGTAGATACAAATATATTGGATTAAAAAAATATCAGAATAGTAAAACACTAAAAATAGATTCCGAAATAGCAAATAGGTTGACTAACCTAGAAAAAGAAGTTGAGTACTGTAATAAATTAAAATTAGATCTTGATTCCTCTATTGAGGTTATTCAAAAAGGCCTTGACAATAATCCTGAATTAGAAATATTCTTACTCAAACAGCGTATACAACAAATACAAAATGATTCAGGAATAAAACTACTAGAGTTTTTTGATATTCGTATAAAAGAACTTAAGGACTTATCCAAATCCATAAAAGCATACGAAGAAACTAAAATACAGGTTAAATACTTTCTTACCTATACAGAAGAAGATGATATTCTGATAAACAATATTGATTATGAATGGCTTCAAAAATTCATAAGATTTAAAAAAATGAACACAAAACAAGGAGCTGGGGGTGTTAACTTTTATCTTAAAAAAATTCGTGCAGTCTATAAAGAAGCTCAGAAAAGAGAATCTTTAAACATAAAAAAAGATAATCCATTTCTAGGCCTGATCAATAATGAAACAACAAAAGAGGTAATAAATATCCCAATTGACGATATTAAAAAGTTATTCCAATTTATAGATAGTTATAAATTATTTGTTTCTGAAGGGGTTAAATTGTCTAATAATAAAGGGATAACCAAAAAAAATGCTTTATCCTGTATAAGAGCAGTAGAATTGTGGCTTTTTCAAATTGCGATAGGTGGATTTGATTTTGCTGATATTGCGTATTTAAAATGGAAAGATATCGACAGAAATAGAATCTCATTCAGAAGATATAAAAACAGGAATAAACCAAAAGGAGGATCATTAGTTGACAATATGCTATCCGATTTTGCTTTATATGTTATTGACAAATATGGAGACAAAACTCAAGAGAACGTATTTTCCTTCATTCCTGACTTAGCATCAGGCCATTATATTGAGTTTAGAAATAATATTGGGAAAATCTTAAATCGAGTGTCTGATAAGCTTGAATTTAAAGAACGTATTAGAACTAAATCTCCAAGATATATTTACCGTTCACTTGCAGGCGAATTATTAATTGATACATTGGTAATTATGCAAATTCAGGGCCACAAACCTGAAGGAGTTACCTATAAATATCAAAGAAAACTACCTTATGAAGTAATTGACAAAGAGCACCAAAAGGTGTTAGATATGATTTTCACTAATCAAAAAAAATGAAAATTTAATATACTATCTCATCAATTATGGTAATAGTAGTTTCTTTTAAATTTTTAAGGGCCTTATGAAACATCTTGGTAGTATTCGAACTATAAGTTACATCGTAATACCCGTCTTTGTCAATATCAGTTAGATTAATACCTGGGGCAATACAACCATTAAGTTGATCCCAAAAATTAGCCGAATGTATTTTACATTCTGATCGATTGGGAACATTTTTTATTTCCCAAAGGTTCATTTCGAATTTTGGTGAATACTCAAGTACTAAAGGATAAGTTCCTGAAGGAATTCTACTAACATTTTTCTTGTTATTTCGATCACCACGTTCTATACACAATGATCCAAATATCGGTTGACCTTCTTCATTAACCACAAGTAAAGAACCAGTTGTTTGATTACCATCGCTCCAATGCCTTAAAAGAATAACACGCTTAGATTTATCCTTTTGCATTTTTAAAGGCATCAAGGTTCATATCTTTATTGAACTTGGTTATTTTGCTGATCCAAGATGTAGGAGGGAATTTTCCGTTAGTAATGATAGAACAATTCATTAAAGCAGAACCTGCTGGGTATACAAAAACCATTAATCTACTAATTACACTAAAATAATCCGTGATAAAATTACCACCACCTAGAATATGCTTAAAACCTTCTATTAGATACCCAACAGCAATAACAAGCAAACATTTCAGAACAAATCCCTTGATGTTTTCTTTCATTGAGAAATCTCGTTTTACAAATGCGTGAATATATGATCCGAGAATATGATCAACTATTATAGCCCCCATCACGAACAGTACATAAACAAAATTAATAGAAAACCATTCCATTATCTTTTCTCCAAGAAACCCAAATGGTGAAGTAATTAAAGATAAATAAAAAGTTGATTTAACCTTAGCTAATACAGTTCCGCTATGTATACTTAGTAGATTTTTATAAATGAATTTCTTTATAATAAATAATATTGTATTCATGAAGTAGGTTTTAATTATTTAATCAACTGTTGTTGTTATCTCTCTCCAGTTCGTACCGTCATAGTATTTCATTTTATTTGCTTCATCAGAATCAAAAATAATCATTCCAGATTGAGCATTTGTAATTGAAGATTTAGAAACAGGATATAAAATTACAGATCCATTTTTGAAAATGGTAAAAGCATTTTTCGGATTTGAAGACGTTCCATTTGCCACATTAAAAATCCTATCTGTGGATTCAATAGCAGTTGTAGATATTGGAGTATATACAATCGGAAAAGAGCCTATAGAAAACTCAGCATATGAAGGTGCTGAAGTCCCTTCTCCGGCCGAAAAACTAGCATAACCTGATGAATCTGTATCAGAATTAAAAGAAGCTGAATAATCTCCTCCTGAATTATTATCTCCATTAGCCGCGAATGATAATAAACCAGGTGAATCACTTGTACCAAAAGCAACGGATCCTACTCCCGTAGCTCCTTTTGTTGTCGAAGGGTTGTTACTAAAAGAAAAATCAATCGCAAAAGCACCTCTATCACCATAATTAGCGGGGTCTCTTCCAACTAATGTCCAAAAATCATTTCCATTTTCTGTTTTTAGTTCCAGTCCAGTGCCAGAACCTCCTCCTCCTGAAATAGTTACCATTCCATTCGGTGAAGTACCAGAAATAGTAGCGCCTGTGAAATTAATAGTAGATACTCCATTTAAAGTATTAGTCCCATCAGTGATGTTAATTCCTGATAAACCTCCTAAAGGATTCCATGTTGTACCATTATAAATATTTAATCCATATGAATCATCCATATATAGCCATCCGGCACTAGGGGCTGATGGAGTTGTAGAGCTCGTTTCAAATCGTATCACATCAACCATAGGTTTTTGAGCAAAACCAATACATATCATTAAAAAAGTTACTATAAAAATTATTTTCTTCATTATATATTATTTAGGTGTATTTTCACTTTAGTTTTGTCATTAATATCAAAGGGTAATGCTATTACCTGACCCATTACAAATTCATCGCCATTCATACCAAAAAAAATATGTCCAACAGCAAAAGCTGTAGTTTCTGGTAGTGCATTCATTATGGTGTATCCATTAACAATTGGATTTACGGGTGTGTTTTTTGGTTCTTCAATGATCCATCTTTTGGTTATTTTTGTCATTTATTTTTAATTTTATGGTATGAAGTAAAAACCAGAAAGTCCAATTACACCATTGGTAAAAGTCACTCCTGAAATTAAACTTATAGAATTATCAAAAGATGTCTGACCAACAAGGCCTACCCTTCTCTTTGAACCGCCCCCTGGAAATACATTTGACATATTTCCTGATAAAGAATAAAAGTTAATATTTGAACCTGAAAAAATAGTAACATCAATCCCTGCTTGATCAGGAACCTCATTGATAACTGAAGTTTCAGGGAAACCTTCTATTTGCAATTGACTAGATGGGGTTCCGACCGTATTTATTCCGGTTAAGATCATGGTAAAAGAAACCTTCTTTCCTATTCTAATGGCTCGCCCCTCATTTGAGCCTCCAATAGTATATGTTGCACCTCCACCCACATCAAGTAATGAACCAAAGAATGTATATTCCTCATAGAAACCATTTGGCATTAGACCTGCATTGTCTTTATTCGATAAAGGGAATACAAAACCTGTTCCTGTACTTGATGAAATTTGTCTTGTATCAACATTATACGTAATATTTGTATCAGCTCCTCCGCTTCCCCCACTGCCAGTTCCTGAATTTAAAAAATATGTTACTAGAACATTCTCTCCAACCTCCAGAGGTGTGCTAAATGAAATCTCATTATTTAATACCGTATAATCTACTGAAGGAGATAATGAAACACCCGCTACACTTAAAATTAGAATTGCCGATTCTATATTCCTTGATAGTGTTATTTTTGTTTGTGCATCAGTTGCTAAAAATGATTCTTGATAAGCTGACATTCCTCCTGTCATAGCAGCTTGCCCAATAGTTCCATCTGCATTAGTATAAACTAATGCATTTCCAGGCATAGGAATTAATCCATCTGGTATAATTCTAATATTACCATTTATTTGTATTAGTTCATCCCCAACTATTAAAGATGTTGCTTTTCCATCATTAATATTTACTGCAAAGTCTGGAGTAACCTGAATTTTAGTAGATTTTTTTAATGTATTCACTCCTTGATACAAAGCGTTATCATCATTTTGGTTGACAACCGCTTTGATCTCGTTCATGTCATCATCCCAAACCTGATTTTTCCTTACAGTTTTTGGTTTGACTCCTACTTTATTGTCGTATGTTATCTTAGTCATCCTTCTTGATTACTTTAACTTTGTTTCTCCTTGTACCATCTGTTTTACCTCCTTTACACTTTGAACATCCATTCCCACCACAACTACACTTGCAAGCAGTACAACCAGAACATAAAGTTTCATCAAAATTTGAAAACTCGTCTTCATTAGCACACAAATATTCTAGAGTCATTTTCCAATAACTATATGCCATCTTTCTATTTTCATCATGCACTACTTTCAAATCAGATGGAGAAACCGGAATACTATCTTCGCTTTGCTTCACTACCACCGAAAATGGTGTATCTACAAATGACTTTCTATATATATAAGCTGCATAAGCATAATGTATTAGCACTCGCTTTAACCCAAAGTGAATTAGGGTTTTAGTTTTTCCTCCACATTCTATTGTAAATTTGGAGCCGTCAAGCAAATCTTTGTACTCAACATTCTCTCTATTTTCAATGACATCAACATAAAAAGAATTCCCTAAAAGCTTAACTAAATCTAAATTCTGACGCTCCAAGATATATTGCTCCAACACTTCAAAATCACAATGATGTGCTATTTGAGTGATATTTTGAAAATCAGACTTCTGTACCAGTAGATCCATCGATAATTGTTTTTATTTTGAATTCTGGATAAACTCCTTTAAATATTTTATTTAAAGTTTGTTCTATAGTTTTTCTTTCTTCTTCGGTTTCTTGGTTATAAATTTCCTGTGCAACTTTGAGAGCTTCCCCACTAGTTCCAAATAAGGATGAATCACTATTCTTAACCAATATCTTAGGGATATTATTAAAACAGTTTAATTGTCTTTCCTCTGTTTTTTGCTCATCATATTGAAACCTCTTAGTATCAACCTCAGATTTTACAGTTTCAAATTTTACGACCTCTTTAAGTTTTCCATTAGAATCAACCTCAGCCTCTACTTTTAAGATATTTGAAGAGTTTTCAGCACCTAATAATGATTTAAGTTGCTCATCTGTAATTTTTGCTTCATCTTCATCTGGATCAACTGCAACTGTAGCTACGGTGGCGCCTATAAATCCATTTCGGATATTGTCATTCCTGAATGTTGAAATCCTGTATTCGGTATCTGCATCTTCATATGCAGGATCTATGTAAGCATTTGCATAAATGTTTTCATCCTCTAAATTTACAAATAGTACTTGCCCTCTATACCCTTCTATCTTTAAATCAACCTTTTCCTTTGTGGTAAGAACTAACTTTTTATTATCACTATACTTATAAAAATCTTTATTTCTTTGAGCATTAATTACTGCCAAATTTGGATTGTAAGGGTAATACCATTTCTTTTTTTCTTTTGATTTCTTAGGAAACCCCTTAGTTATTTCCCATTTATTAGCAACCCAAATTTTGCCTTTATTTAAAAAATCATCCTCTTTAGAAATTCTACCTTTCTTTACTGGAATTACGTCTAAATAATTTGGTTCTCCTTCAATATTATAATTGATATGTAGAAAGAACGATTTTTGATAAGCTATTGACCTTGCTATCTTTTTTAAAATGGTATAAAAAGTATCTCCTTTTGTATTTATTACTGCTTTGTTGATATCACCTTCAAAACCTTTTCCAATAATAAAGTCAGCCATCTTATTGGCTGCTAACTTAGCGGTAACCGAGTTATTAATTAACCTTTCTATACGTTCAGGGTAGTTATTATCTTCCCCGTTATAATAAATAGAGTTGTCTTTCTCCATTACTGGAAAAAGACGTGTAAACAACTCTATTATTTTAGCTCTTGCCAATTATTACTTCTTTTTAACGTTGGTGTTTTTTGTCGATTTTTTTGGTTTTACAACTTTCAATTCTGTACTAGGCTCTTCGACTGCCTTAACTTCTTTGGTTTGATCCTCAGATTTTTTAGATTCTTCTGCTAATCGCTCTTCTTCAGCTTTCCGTTCTTCCTCTTCTATTTCTAACTGCTTCGCTGCAGCAATACGTTCTTCTTCTTGTTGTTTAGCAGCTTCAGCTTCTCGTGCCGCTGCTTCTTCTAATCGGTTCTCTTCCTGAGATTTTAAATTCGATTTTACAGCTACAAATTCAGACTCAAGAAGGATTTTGTTATCATTATAAACAGTTATCAAATCACCAAATTCACCTGTATCTAGGTCTGAAATCTCAAAGGTTTCAAGATCATCAAGAGTAAGCTCCTGAATCCTAGCACTGTTTTCTTCATAATAACTATCAATCAAAGCATTGATTCTAATAGAAAACTCCTCTGAGGATTCGATTTCCAATATTTCCCCTTCCTCAGTTAAACCTTCAGGCAACTCTTCGAAAAAAGTCAATTTTCTAGATTCAAAATATTTACCATCTTCTTGAGTAAGAAATTCAATCACTAAAGAATCTTCACTATTAGAAGTTATCACCTCACCATTACCAGGAACATACAATTGAGTATATTTTGGGTTCAACTTAAATGTGTTATCGTGTTTTTTCATTTGAATTATTTTATTAAACGATTTTTTCCATTTTGAAAAGGTGCTGGAAAAAGCACAGCCCGCACAATTTGGTTTTACCCCAAATTCTATCTCATATAGACGAAGAAACTCGGCAAAAAGCTCAGGGCTTTGCCTAACTTGATTTGCCGAGTATCTTATTATTTCTTGTTTTTCCATATTTATGGAGTTACGGCTACGGCTAACTTGTTTAGATATTTAGCATCCGTAGCTGGTAAATCAGCTTCCAACCATACTACTGGAGGATCTGTTTCGAAATCTGGAGCTTTACTAGCCAATGTATAGATAAATGCTCCTTTATTTTCACCTGTATTTTGCGAATACTCACCGATTTTCAAACCGTTTTCTAAGCCATATACCTTGTATTTATTTAAGTCGTCTGAAGCAGTTTTATCCAAAGTGATTGCAACTAAATCTGCACCTCTACCAAGGTTTCTTATATAAACTAAATTGGCTTCAGTAAGATTCCATCCTCTCAATGCCACTGTATGATTCCAATCGTCTGGAGCATCGTCATTCACATTTATAGAGTGAGATGCGTTGAATAAGCTTTTTCCGTTCAACCCCTTAATTAAATAACCTGTAGTACCAGGTTTTAAATTAATAGCAGTTGCTTTGTGCTCCGTGTCTGATTTCACTACAGAATAATTATCAATATCACAGCGGTTGATTAACAGAACAGCTTGTTCAATTCCTTTTACAATTATAGAATTACAATCTATAACTTGTTCTGCTACTATTTTACCGCATAATTCGCTACAATCTAACATATCTCCTTTTTTACATTGCTAAAATGAAGTCCGTATCCCTAAGAACTTTTACATCAAAATCATACTCTGATTCTACCTTCGTTTTTTTGTCATACGGATTATATACAATATCGAGGTTAGAGAGTTCACCAGAATCACAGGTTCCTATTGGCTCATTAGATTTATAAGTACAAACCGCTCTATGAGGATTCGTGTATCTAGTTCCATTATTAAGTTCTGGGAAAATTGGATTCCCCTCCCCATCAACAGCTTTAATTATTTTATCCCATTCATTAACTACCTTTATTGGACGTCCATAAATATTTAATCCTTCAAGAGTGTAAACATTCGTTTGAGGATCACGCTCACAACAATTAACTTGTTTTTCTTTACGTAACCATCTTAAATAGTTTGTAGCAAGTTCTCTAGTGGATTTAATAGGTGTATCACCTTTTTCTCTAAGCGTTTCGCTGTCCTCCATTGCCTCATGGATAGCGTTATAAGTATCATACCCTGTTGTGTAGCCAAGTTTCTGATCGGCATAGGTTGCGCCTGCATTTTCATCAATAGTAATTCTTTGCTCAGGCCTAGAGTTTGAAATAGCAACGTATTGAACAAATAATCCATCATGCCCGTTAAGAGCTGGATGAGTTGAAGTTATACCGGAGAAATAAGTTTTCGTCCAATGAGAGTTTCTAATATTTTGTCCAACTAAATCAACTAAAAAATCTAAGTATAGAGTCCCGTTAGGATCTGGGTCACTGCATCGCTCCGAGTTCATGAAGTCTTTAAGCTTGCAATCAATGTCTTTATAACAGAATTCAATTGCATTGGTATATACTGCTGTATTCCATGTCTTTTTAGACAAAGTAACTCCAACTTCAGTAGTGATGCTATCACAGGCAGAAGCCCTACGAGCTGCATTGTGCATAAAATCCCAAGGTTGTTCTGAATCTCCAAAAGGGATCGGTGAATTACACTTTACACCTGTAATAATATCATGATACTCCGTAATATCACCACTTTGAATGTATTCCTTAAAGATAATTTCATTAAATGAAACCTTATCAGCATCACTTAATTTATTAATTGAGTCTAATAATACCTGTACATCTATATTAAATGCCATAATTATTTATTTTTTCTGTTAGCAATCCCGTTAGCCAGAACATTTACGGGCTTTTTATTTTTATGTTCACCTGGCTTTTTCCCTTGTCCCTTCTTATCTGCATCTTCCTTAGATGCCAAGGCCTTCAATGACGCAAATACTTTCTCTCTCTTCTCAATAGTTTCTTTGAGAGATTTATTTTCTTCCTCAACTTTTTCAATCTTCTTATTGAAAATTGTTGAAACCGCTTCAATCACTTCTTGTTTGAATTTTTCAGGATCAAAGCTCGCCTCTTCTTCCATTTCTTCCTCTTTGATTTCAGTTAATTCTCCCGACTCAAACACAAAAGTTTGACCTGTAGCCATTAAATATTCCCCTTGTGCATCTTCTCCATCAATAGTAGCCTTAGCACCTAACATTATAGTGTCCCCATCTTCTAACTCAGGAAAATCTAAATCTGAACCATCTGCAGTTTTGATTACGAGGTTTAACACTTCTTCATCTTTCAAAGCATCCATGAACTGAGAAATAAATGATTTCTTTTTTTTAGTATTCATTTTTTGTTTTTTGTTGTGAGTTAAATATGCAAAGGGCTCTGCTTTTACTTCTAATACTTCAGTAGCAAACCCTAATTCCTTTGCTCTTTTAGGGTCTATAGTGGTTTCATCTCTCATAAGTGGAGAGATCGCTTCTTTTGTATTTCCTGTTTGTTTAGCATAGAAATCAACTAATTCACTTTCGGTTTTCTTTAAATCATTTCCTAATGTAATTAGGTGATCAGCCTCATAACCTCCTTGTGGTTGTAACCAAGGATTGTGAATTAATAAATGTGAATTTGGTAGCATAATACGTTTAGTACCTGCCATAAAAATTACAGAAGCAATGCTAGCAACTTCACCTATTGCAAGAGTAGTAACAGGTTTGTCTAAAGACTTAAGATAATTGTGGATATCAAACCCAACTTCAACGCTACCTCCTAATGATTTAATTTTAACTAAGTATTCCGGAGCATCTTTATTAGCATTAACTTGAGCTATTACACTTTCAAGTGTAATCCCCTTGCCATCTAGATTTCCAATATCTCCTACTATGTAGATTGTTCCAATACTCATACCCCAAAATTATTTACAATTGTCTTACAATATGGGTCAGTAATTTGACCTTTTTTTTCTATCTTTGAAACATGATAATAGGTGGAATCATAGCCCTTATTGGGATATATTTTTTGTGTAAAGGACTTATTTACTTTATGAAGTCAATTTATTACCTATTGAAATCTATTTTTGTAGAATTAAGAAAACAGTATCTACTTAGGAAACTTCATAATAGTAATGAATACCAAAAGTTTGAGCATGAATTAAACGAAATGTTATAAGCTTTATTTCTTTCTTACACCTAACCATTCTCCATCTGAATAAAAGTGTGCATAATCAGAAGTTGGCTCTATAAGTTCTATCACATCCACATTTAAAAAATCTGCTATTTGTATCAATGTTGTGAGTTTAGGAGATTTTAGTCGAGAATATAAACTACGATGAGCAATACCAATATGATTGGCAATATCATTCATGGTCTTACCTTTTAGCTTAGCTATTTGCTGTACTCGTTCCACTCTTCAAAGGTATATGATAATTTATTATCATACAAATAATAGTTAAATGATAATATTTTATCAATATAATTTGTTTATATGATAGTTTTTTATCATATTTACACTCTTTGAGATTTAAATTTTCACAGTCCAATGTGTAAAAGCACATTGAATTCAATAATAAAAATGTTTTTTTTATAAACTTAAAACCAAAATAACATGAAACCATTCTTTACTTTATTATTTGCTTTAATTTTATTTAGTTGTTCTAGTGATGATGATTCAGGGGTAGAACCCATAACATTATCCAAACCAATTTTTAAAGTTATTGAGAATCCTGATCTTAGCTACAACACCTTAGTTGTAGGCTTAACGATATTTAATAATTCAAATAATGATATTCAAGGAATTGAATATAGATTTCATGGACACGATTCAGTATTGGAAGGAGATATTATAGAAGAAGGTTTTCCAGGTGATCCAGTTGGTTATGTTTCACATTTTACAGAAGGTGATTGTGCTAATATATCTGCAAATTCATCTTGTAGTTTTGAAATAGAAATTAATACTAGAAAAGAAGTAAAAGGCGAACTTAAACTCGTGACTTTAGAATATCGCCTAGTTCCAAAAAGCTAAATACTTCTACTGAAATCTGTTACCACTCGTTTAACAGTTTCTTTACTTACTTTACAATCTTCAGCAGTCAATTGATAGCATAAAATTTTGCTTTTAATTGACTGTTTATTTTTTAAGTACATCTCATATATTATTTTGTGAGCATTAATAGTACAGCTCACTACACCCATATTCAATGCGGTTTTCAATATACCTTCTCTTTCTAGTTTTTTTATGAAATCGTATTTCACCATTTTTTTAAAACACAAATTTTGTCTGAATAAATAAGATTCTTAATAGGGCAAAGACAAATTTCTCCATTCTCATCTTTTGCTCCACACATCTCTCCTCCGAATACTTTGTCTGGTATACTATGCATACATGTATTACAAATTGAAAGTCTCCGTTCCGCTTCTGTTGAATCAATGTTTAAAACTCTCTTGGTAACAGCTTTAGCCACCTTATCAATATTTTTGATTCCCGATTTTATCCTATTCATTATAAGTCTGCTTGATTTTGTACTTCTATCCCATCATTAAAAACTCCAATAGTATCCTCTGCAACATTGGTAACTTTAATGTTTTGAATGTTATCCTCTATTAACTGTTGTGTTGATTGTAGGTTATTAGACTCTCTTGTTAACGATCTTGAAGTAATCCCTCCATTACGTGCAAAAGGTTGTCCTAATAATCCAGGATTACCACCTGCCGCAATTTGCATTTGTTGGAGCTGTGGTAAAAACATACTAACCGCCTCCCTTTTCATTATCATTTCACCATCTTCGGCCTCGATTAATATTCCTCCTTGAGAATGTCTTGCTCCTTTTAGTAAACCTCCTTGCTCTCCTTTAGGAATAGTTGCACCTACAGCTTGAACTCCAGAAGATAATGAACTAAGCCCTCCGGCAACATCTGCACCCCCAATATTTATACCAACAATTTTAGCCACATTTGCTAATCCAGATGCCACAGCAGCACCGGCAGCAACAGCTCCTAATGTAGGACCGACTACTGGGATTCCTGCTAACGAATTAAATGCATTTGTAGCTGATTGAAAAGTAGTTATGGTTGTTTCAGCAATCGCAGTAGCTTTTCCTATAGCGCTTTCTTTTCCAAAAATCTGACCTACAGCACTTAGAACTTGTAACCTTGCATCGATCTTTGCTTTAGAAAGCGCTCCTTCAATTTCTGCATTTTTAAGTGCATACTTTCTTTCAATATTGCTTTTTGCTTTCTCAAGTAATTCTTGGTTTTGAATTTCTTTGTTAGCTTTAGCAAGTTCAAGTTCTTGTTGTCTTTCTAAGTTTGCTTGTTGTAATTCGAATTCAGTGGCGTTACGTTCCTCGAGACTTAATATTCTTTCTTCAAATTCTAAAGCTTCCTTAGCTAACCTCTCCTCTATTTTTTGGTTTTCTAAATCAGATTTAATTTCTTCTTGCTCTGCATCGAAATTGTTTTTTAATTCTTGTTTAGCGGTAAGAAATTCTAACTCGCTAATAAGATCGGCTTCTCTTTGTTCTTTTAGTATTTCCTGTTCTGCTTCATAAATAGCATTTAACCTTTCAATCTCTTGTTCAACTAAAGCATCTGTTAACCGTTCTCCTTGTTCAATTCTAGATTGGTTTTGCGCTTCAAACAATTCAAGTTCTTGTTCCAGATTCTCTATTGTTGCTTCGGTCTGTCTTTCTAGAAACTCTTCTTTGATTCTTAAGACTTCAAGTTCAAATTCTATTTGGCTTAATCTACCAGTTTCTAGTTTTCTTCTAGAAATAGCAAGCTCGTCCTCTGCAATCTTCTCAGCAACTTTTAGTCTTTCTTGAAGACTTTCAGCTCGCTTACCTTCTGTAGCTATGAATAGTTTTAATTCATTTTGGTTTTGCTTAATCGCTTTATCAATTGCTTTTTGCCTAGCCGCTTCTTGTTCTTTTAAAATCGCGTTTCTAGCTCCTAAAAATCTAAGTTCTGTTTGTCTTTCCTGAGTTTGATTACGTACCAATTGGGCTCTTAGTTCTTCTAGTTCTTTTTGTTCTTCACGGCTTGTATCATTTGATTTTTGTTCTAATTCTAATTGCTGAATCTTGAGTTCTAGAATTTTGTTCTCTTCATCTTGTATGGCTTTGGCTAGTCTTCTGGCTTCCTCAGTAGCCTCTAACCTCTCGGTTGTAGATAAAGTAATATCCTTAGCAATCTGTTCCTGTTGTTTTAGCTGATCATTCAGATTAGCTCTTACCCCGATTATTCTTACCTCTGCATTTTCAATTTGTTTCGTTAATTCTGCAATTTGCTTACCTCTTGATATAGCATCTTTTACAGTGTTACTAACTGCATCAGCAGCTCCTTTTATTCCGTCAATTATTACCTTATTAGCTTTTTCAGTTTGAGCTATACCTTCCTTAATCGAGCTTAAATCAAATGTGAGTGCTCCTTTTACTATTTTAGCTAATCCTTGAAATCGGTTTATAACCTGGTTCTTTATAAAATCTAGTAGATCTGTAAGAACTTCTTTAGGATTCGAGAATGCTTCAAATAATGCTTTCCCAACTTTCTGTAATAACCCTACTAATGATTCAAAAATTACTCTTAATGGAATAAGAACACTATTTACTTTGTCGATCCCTTCCTGAGTAGAAGTTAAAAAAGCAATAAGAGCACCTACGGCAACAAGTATGGCGCCTATCCCTGTACTTATAAGTGCAATTTTAAAAGCTTTTAATGCTGTATTTACAATGTTGGTAGATTGAGCAACTAATCTTTGTGTTCCAGACAGAGCCCGAGCTTCTGCCGCTCCTTGTCGATAACTTGCAGCTAATGAATTAAAATCTGATTTAATGGCCTGACCTAATGGAGCTAGTGTTTTAAATGTTTGTTGAAGAGTACCTAGAATTTTATTAAATCCAGCTGTTTGACCGAAAGCATCTTTAATGGCACTGGTATAATCACCAATTCCTATTTTTTGTTGCTCATATTCAGATACATTTTCTTTTATGATTTTATTATTCTCATCAAGCTTTTTATTGATCTTATCTATTTGTTCTCTTCCCTCTTCCGTATTCCTATTTAGAGTTTTCCGTATAGATATTAATTCAGCATTACTAGCTCTCGCCTTAGCTTCTGTATCAACATTTCTATTCAAGGCATCACCTAATAGTTTCTGTGCTGAAGTTTGAGCTTCTACAATTTTATTATTAGTTCTTATTTCAGAACTTAACCTTTTAATTTCAATTTGGTTCTGAACATATCGTTGTCGTTGAGCATCAGTAGCATTGGTAAGTCCTTCGGTGTTTTTCTTTAAATCAGCATTAGACTTCTTAAGCCTATTCTGCTCAGAAATCAAATCACCTGTATCTGATATTATTTTATCGATACCTTCAATTTCAAAATCAACAAGATTTATCTTTTTTGCCATTATCCAAACTTTTTAATTAGGATCAACTCTAGATCTACATTTTGAGAAATTCCAGTTGCCCTTGCTTCCCCCATAAAAAAGTTAAACTTAGTCGCAGTTTTAACTCCAGTAGTTCCAAAATAGACCTTGTTGTTAAAATTTCCATTGTATATAATCGTTGGAAGTACCTGATATTGATCAGTTCCTATATCCTCCATTCGAACTTCATAAATTGATCCTATGTCGACTCCTGCATCTTGAATGGCAGTGCATTGTGTAAAAGTTCCATCTAAAATTGCTATAGGAGTTCCGTTTGGTTCCCCTCCAATATCTCCAAATCTAATAGTCCCTCCTCCTAAAAATGGCCTAACCTTATTATTGATCTCAATTATAGCATCACCCGCGTTTGTAGAAGTCAACCCCGTGCCTAGGTTATTAAAGTTTACATCATACATATCATCATCGGTCAAATTGAAATGAGAATCCCTGTAATCTTTTAGGACATTTCTCATTCTGAAAGCTGTAATAAATTTTATTAAATTGTCTGGGACTAGTGAATTAACTAATCCATTTAACCCCGATCTCCCTTGTTTTGCCATTATCTAAATATTAAAATCTTCATTAAAGTCATCACTGAATTCACCTAGTTTATCAGGCTTGTTAATTTTTATAAGTTCACATTTCGTGACTTTTCCAGGTTTAAATCCTTTTATTTTATTCATATAGAAATAAGCTCCTAATTGTTTTATATATACCTGCTTAAAGAAATCGAACTGTATCAAGTCTATTGAATTAAAAGTCATGGTTGCTTCATACAATCGAGGTTTTTGCAAGAGATTTACAAAGTTGCTATACCATTTAGATATAATCTCGGAATATGTCAAGCCTACAAATGCTGCATATGCCGCATTTGTTAAAACTGTTTTCTGTGATCCATCATCGAAATCATATCTAATTTGACCACTTGCTCTTACTGTGTTGTGCACATATGCTTTTGTTTTTTTGGACTTTACTTCCTTAATGGTTCCATCATCGTTTCTAGTTGCATTGAAGTGAGAAAACGTGAACAGATTATAGCTATTAACATTAATACTTGATTGCTCAGGAACTTTAAAAGGACTAGTGAACATTGTCTTACGATCTTTTAATGTTTCATTATTTACCTCAAAAACCCCATCGGAGAATTCATCTTCCGAGTTATCATAATTGTATTTTAAAACATTTTCTTTTGCATATCCTTTTAGATTGGCATCAACACTGGATGCCGAATTAAATTTTCTGCTTAAATCAACTGTTGGTTGATCGAATGAAAGAAATTCTTGAACCAGAATAAATCTATACTCAGAGGATAAATCTTCTTTATCCATCATTAACCCAAAATCTTGGATAACAGATTTAATAAAACTCTTTTGAGAAATTCCGGATAATAGGTCTTTGAAATTGGTTACTTGTCCTAATATATTTTCTTTAGGATTAGTTATGGTATGAACCCTAGTTGTGAAATCTTCTATTTCAAAAATGTTTATATCCCCGTCATAAGTATACGTATAACCCGATTCTTCAAATATCTTGTCCCATATCCACTTAAAGAAAACAGAAGGCACCTGATACCTTGCATCGATTGGAGAACCATTATTATTTGAGTTCACAAAACCAAAGTCACCTATAGTATAGATATATCCATTCTCCCAAGTATTATTCCATGAATTAACAATAGTATCTCTTGTGAATGTATGATTTATTGAAGAAAAATCAAGATCCGATAAGTCTTTGTTCTCGATTGCATCATAAATAGAATAATTCCCAAACTGAATATTTAGATCATACCCTTTACCATACTTTCTTTTTTTTACTATTCCTTTACCATTCTGAATAGTAGGAATACCATTTCTAAATACATTTACATTATTAATTTTTTGAGGTATATCTGAAGTCTCACCAATAGCCCCAAACATCTCCATGGCAATTCTATTACGTGGTGTCTCGGGTAAATTGAATTTGTTGGTATAATTAGTTTGCCTATCCTTTAAATCAAAGAAAGAATTGATTTGACGGTTTTCTGTAACTACAGATGTACCGAGATCAAGCTTATAATTATTAAAAAATATCTCTGTCATATCAATGTCTGTACATAAGATTTTGGCAATTCTATCTTTAGTCTTATTTCCTCAGTATTATTTTTAGTATTTATTAGAGAATAGTTCCCTTGTTTAACAATTACTTTGATCCAACCACAATATCTAGTTGATAGTTCGCTGTCAATTACTGGTAACTGATCCATATACATATAAACCTCTGGACTTTCTAATACATCCTTAACTTTACGCATATATTTGTACTCTATCCTGTCATATATTTCTACACTCAAAGTGCTTTGTTTTCCTATTTCATGTTTTTCAGAAAATGCAATTATTCTATTATCCCAATCATTTTGAATAGTTCCTAATGACTTGGTTTTAATACTTTCTTTTAACACATTACTAAATAACCAATATTTATAAGCTCCATATCTATTTAACCATTTTACATATACTCCTGAACACTGCTTTCTAAACTCAGTTGCGTAAGTCATATCAGGAACTGGGTTTAATACCGGATCATAATCCAATACTCTCTCTAATCCATTTGCTCTTAGAACCGTGGTTGTATGTGGGTATCCTTCCCATATTGGTAAACTCATACTACAACTTCATTTAAATCAAAATTTAACAATAGGTCGTCATCCACTGGCGGTTCCCCTATTTCAACATCAACTGATTCTGGATATATCCTACATTCTTTCGTCTGAAACACACCATTTACTACAGCGATATCATTTACATTTATCGGAGTTTCGGTTGCATCTTCGAAAGTCATATTAAGCTTAGAGTAGTGATAGCCGTCTGATTCTTTGAATAATGTAGTTGTGGTATAATCAAATGGGTCAGTGAAATTATCTATACTCTCATAAATTAACTTTGTAATATCCAATAAGTTCACAGTCACTTCCCCATCTAGATCAGGACTATACTTAAATTGCCCTGACCTAGAAGTTTTCATAACCATCGTCCAGTCAAACACCAAATTCCCTATAACATTCGAGAATATTATTTTGTTAGGTATGTGAGCTGCTATTATGTTAGCCTCTAAACTTTGTTTTATAATCATGAGAATACTTTTATTATTTCACGTCTTAGATTATCTGCTACCTGCGCGCCTATCTCTGTTCCTAAATCATCAATTATTTTCTGTCTTCTTTGATCTGTAAACACGTCATCAACTAAATCAGAACCTCCTTGTTGATACCAATCTGTACCAGAATTCTTAATTTTTGTAGCCACAGCAAAGGCAACACCTCTGGCTTCTTTTCCTGATATTCCAAGCTTGACATTAACCCATTTTTCAATAGGGTCAATCGGTGGCATTTTACCTGGACTCCTTCCTTGAACGAGTTGCTCGGTATATTCATTAGCTAAAATGGTTCCTCCAGATATTCTACTTTGAATATCAAATGAATCAAGCCAATCACCGGTAGCTTTCATCCCTAGAGATTCATGTTTGTCTTTGAACTCTTGTTCAAGTTCTTCAAGTATTTCTCTTATTTTGGGCTCTAGACTTAGCATTATTCTTTTTCTATCTATTTAAATGAATTACTTTCATCCTTAAAACAATTCCACGATTTGTCAAAGACAGCTATAAGTTCTAGATCACTATCAAAACAAGTTATCTTTTCATCATCATAAGAGATACTTTCAGCATCTAACCAAACAACCTTCCCTTGTTCTAAATTCTTAAAAAATGTAAATCCCATTACTTATAATCCTTTCTTATCATTCCTACTATTTCAAACCCGTCTAAAGTTTGATCTTTATAATTGTATTTTGGCTCATATGAGATATCTAAGAATCCAGCGGGGAAAATGGTACTACAAAACTTATCATCTAGTAAACCTTCTAAACACTCCATTAGAGGTTTCATATATACATTCCACTTACTGCCTTCAATATCATTCTTATCTACTTCACTATACATTTGCCTAGTGAAATCAGAATCCACACCGCAGAATGCTCTGAAACTTATAAGATCATGGCTTAACTCAGATGTACCGAAATCTTTATCAAACTCTTTTATTTGCTTAACCTTAAACCATTCCAACAAAAAGTAATTACAACAATCATCCGTTGAATTCTTCCTGATTAAATTAGTATAGTCTTTACGTCCATAATGAAATTCCCAACAACGACCACACTTTAACGAGACATTGGCCTCATCAATTTTAGTTTCAAAAAATCCAACTACATCTGTCATACTATTTCTACTTTAAAACTCCCTATTGCATTTCTATACCTACGCTTATTTGTGCCATTAGCTATTAACAAATCACCTGTACCGGGCACTATGAAATAAGCTGTTCCTTCAATCTCAAAAGATTCTTTTAGCAAGGTGTGTGACACTTTAAATTTTTTAGTTTTTACCATTTGATTTATGTTCTTCAATCATTATTTCCTGATACTTTCTTTGAACTCTTGACTGTATTTTGTTCATTAACAACTTTGTATATACCATTTCATAAGGCATCTCCTCTATCAATTTCCATTTCAGTAAGTCACCATTCGCCAAGCTATCTATTGCATTTAATGTTCCGAATTGATTTAAATCATTAGCCCCTGCTTGCTCTAATCTCATTACTAATAATTCATCTCCTTCATCTGCTTTATTTAATTTATTTTCAAGTTTGAGTATCATACTTAATTCATCATCAACGTACCTTAAGAAATAGATAAACTCCTTGTAATCTCTAGACATTAAATAATCCTCATCACAATCTGTTAAAAAATAGATTAGCTCAATAATCTTGTTTTGTTTATATAAATCCTTTACTCTATTAACATCTTTATAAGCTATTTTTAGAAGCTCCTTTCCTTCTTTCTTACCAATCTTATTAGAAGGCTTTACATACTTTCTTATAGCTTTCACCTTTTCTAACTCCTTCATATCATCCAACATTAAAAACTCTTTCACTGTCATAATAAAGCTGCTCTTTTAGTTCTCCCTATATTCCTCGGTAAATCAAAATATGCTCTCATTAAAAACATATCACGCCAATCTGGAGAGCGTCCTATATTACTTTTAATTGTTTCCTTGGAAATCACATCAAGCTTATTTAAATCTTTGTTATTCGTTTTTAACTGTTCCAATTCTTCTATAATATCATCCTTGTCTTTTCCTGATAATTCACACGATATATTAAACTCAAATGTGTTAATCATCTTGGCTAACATATAAAGGCATTGTACCTGAAGGTTTTTATAATTCTCAGATTGTCCTTTAACAGCAACAGGGCTTGAATTGTTTGTGAATCCTAATATCTTACAGTTGTCAACTACTCCTCCTCCAACTCCATCTTGATCAGCAATAGAATATATTTTAGGTATTCCGTGCTTCACTCTCATTGCCTTTATACAATCTTGTATTTCTGTGGTTTTAGAAATATCAAAAGAATGAACCTCAATTAAATCCCATCCATCCCATACACCTATCCTTGCTTTATCAGACCCAAACCTCGCTACATCACAAGTGATATATTTCTTTCCGGTAGTTGCTACATGATCATTCTCAAAAATTGAAAGAATGTTATCATAATCACACATTGCCGTTGGATCATCGTCTGCCTCCCAATTCCCATTTAACAACCTTTCCCTTTGGTTTTTGTTTAAGATCCTTCTCAGGTTGTCTAAGTAGCCCTTTGCAAGTCTTTTATTATCCTGTGGTAGAGCTTGTATGAACTTCTTCCATTCTTCCAGTACATTTGCTTTAAACTTCTTGTAATAATCTCGATACAAATAATTCTTAGCAGGGTTACATGTCTGTAAAAGCTTACCTGTTAAACCATACTCATCATTTTTCCATCTTCCAATAGAAGCAGCAAGATTATTCTTAGCGTCTTCCTCAAATTCTCCCGCTTCCTCAATCCAACCTCTTGTCATTTGCATTGAACCAAATCTTGCATACTCTTTATCACTTGGCAAATATTTTGCTTCTAACAAATAAACTATTGATCCATTATGTAATTCGAAAAAATTATCATTGCCATCAAACCTGTAATACCTTTCATCAATTCCCCAATGCTTAAAAACTTCTTTAATAGAAGGTTTGGTAAATTTTCTTAAATCGTTAAGCTTTTTCCTAGCAATGAAATAATGTGTACCTGGATAGGTTAAAGCATCACTAAATATCAAAGAACATCCGAGGTAACTCTTACCAGAGCCTTTACTACCTCCGTATACTATATCTGTTGTGGTATCATCACTCCAATACCTACAACATTCTAATTGCTTTTGGTTACCATGTACATCAAGATTTAGAGTCAATGACATTCATTCCTATTATTTGTAATGGTTTCTTTGGATCTCCTCCTTCATGACTTAGTTCTGTTTTATCTCTCCAACCCATATTCTTTAATGCGAATATTGCTCCTGTAGATGCTTTAGACTCCAAAAGCATTTCGTAATTCATTTCTATATATGTCAATGCTTTTTTTATTATGCCAGAGAAGTCTTTATAATTATCTCTATAATCATAGAGACTTTGTCTATTTTCAAAACCTAAAAACAAGGCTAAACCAGTTACCGTTGGTTTAAAACCTAATACAGGATTAGCTATGCCAGTATCATCAGGTATGTATGAATTAAAATACTCTGATATCCTTTGAATCATTTCTTCTTTGTTTTCATATGTACGTGGTCTACCTATTTTATCTGGGTCTACATTTTTCCAAAACTGATTTCCTTTAGGTGCTGGCATAATTAATCTCTTTTATCCATTGTTATATCTTCATCGTTCCATTCTTGATCCTGAATTAATCTAAATGTCCTTACAACTGCATAGCTCATTATTTTTACATAGTGATATTTCAGTCCAAATTGATCTATTTTTAAACTATCAGATATTGCTTCATTTATTTTTTCTTGAGTACAATCCCATAATACATTCTCAGATATGTATTTTGAAATCTCTCCTTTTATGATATTTACAATTGTTACTTGCGGTTGATGAAGTGTATTGTATAGTTTCTCTACTGAATCAATTGAGTACCCTACGGCTGCACTTATTGTTAATGTTTTATTGTCCTTGGTAGTGATTGTTTGAGGACTTAAGCTTACAACCCTCATTCGAATAGTTTGAACATATATAGAATCAATGAAAGGAATCTTAAAGTGTATTCCCGAATCTATTTTCTTAATGTGTTTTCCTAGTCTAATTCTTAATCCACTCTCCCATGGACTAATAACTTCCCAGAACTTAAAGCTATTTGTTAGGTAATCAATTAATTCTTTTATCCAGTTCATATTTATTTAATCCTTATCGGTTCCTTTATATTCAATTATCTTAACACCATAAACTGAGACTACAATCAAAACAAAAAGAGTTATGAATAATCTAATTCCAAATGGAGTTAACCCTAACCAAACAGATCTAAGTACTATTATTAATTCTATTAAGAGCATTATCAATATTGCAATGATTAAAAACTCACTTATGTTGTTAAAAGGTTTTTTTGTCATGATACTTCTTTTAATTTGGTTGAATAATAGTCTATGATATCTATCAAAGAGGATCTGTCCCATTTAAAAAAAGATCTTCTATACGCTTCAACTGTATCCTGTAAATCTGTGAAAGCTTCTATCCCTATCTTATTGATTAAATTAGGTTCGTACATGACTAGATTACCCTCTTCAAAACAGTTGCAGTGCTCACATTGAAGATTTATATTAAGCTCATTAAATCGTACACAGGAATAAAGCTCAGACTTGAAGTAATGTCCGGCTTGCATAATATCTGCTAGAAATGTGTTTTGACAACTTATACATGTAGCATAATTCCCTTGTCTGTCTCTTGCTTTAATATAAGCATGACATACCTTTCTGGCTTCCTTTAATAATTGAGGAATGGTTTTATCCTTATACTTTTGTATAACAATAGCTCCCAATAAAATAATATTGAATACTGAAACACTCTGGTTGAGTGCGTGACCCTTATTGAAACTAGGGTTTGAACATCCCCAATTAATTTAAGCCGGAGAGCCTGCCGAGAACAATCAATGTTCTAATTACTATAATTCAAAGATACTGATTAATCGTCATTTACACAAAACAAATATGGTTTATACACAAAAACAATACAGAAATAACTTATTAACATAATTTCAAGTTAATTGGAATTATTCCTAATTTTGGGAAATATCCCTAATAACATGTTAAATAAATCTCAAAACGCTATAGATGTCAATCCAGAGTTTATCGAAAAGAAGATAAACCGTGCGTATTGTGGTCTGTCTTACATTAAAGTAAATGATTCAGGGAAGAAGTATGCATATCTTAAAAATAAAGTATACTCCTATTTTAATGGTATTAAGAAATATTCTGGTAAAAGAAGTGAACGAGCGTCCAAAAAAATATTTACAGAACTAATTGATAGATATAAGAATTTTGAATGTGATGATATTCTATATTATTTTAATGATAACTCAGGGCTTTGGATGTGGCATGAGGTACGCTAAAAAACTAGTTCTTTATATTCCACTGGCTTTGTAATTTCTTCATTTCCTCTTAACAATAGATTGGGAATATCTAACTCCCTGCTCGGTTCCATAAAACAATACTGATACTCCTCCTACGGGTAACCAATCATCATCCAAAAAAGTATTTACTTTATCTTCTAGCTTTTTTTCTGATGTATCTGATAGTATTCGATATTTCATATAGTATTTGTGTATTAAATGTTGGTCAATAAATTATAGTAACCTTATGATGGCTAACTCTAACAAGTATAACATTTTTATCAAATAACAATATCATAAATTAAAGAAAAATTAACAATTTACACATAATTTCTTGGCGCTTATTGTTTAGTATTTTGTTTTAAAGTTTAGTTATAATCTTCATATTCGTCATATACTTTAGCCCCAATGGGTAGAATATTGTCTTTTAGGCATAACCTATGTCCTAATGATAAATATAAGATTGAGCTTAGTATTAAAGTAATTAAGATAACTACAATTGCTTTCCTCATCATTTCTTTATGTTATTATATATTTCGTTTTGTGATTTGCGTCTAACATTATTTGCAAACATTTTTAATCTGAATTTCAATGTATCCATATCATCTTCGTTCATTGCCTTAACAAGTCTAAATCGTGTGGCAAAATCCTCTATTTCTTTGTCAAAATTCATACTAAACTGTTTTTATATTTTTCTTTCTTTGCTTCTCCTGTTAATTTCATAGGTCTAATTCTTTATTTTTTAATGCATCCCGCAAAAGGCTTACAATTACTTTTTTCGGAAGTTTCATAACTTCTTTTTCCCATTCTTCAACAAATGGTATATAATCCTGTTTTACTTGTCCTATTGATTTCATAACTAGCTGATGCTTTATAAATCATCGTGTTTAAGGAGCATATCATGTAATCTTCTGTACTCACTTACCGGTTCATTTAAGGCTCTTTGCTTGACTTCATTAGCATTTAAATCTGTAACAAAACCACTACCGCAATCTGGGCATAAATCATCATAATCATAAATATGTGAACATTCATCACATATGTAATATGTTCCTGTAAACTCCTCCATAACTATTTATATAAATTAATATTGGTTAATTTTCTCTTTCTTCCTTAGATATTCCTTTTAAATCAGTTCCGAACATCTTGTTCAAAGGATCGATCTTTTCCTGAGAGACACCTTGCAACTTCATTTTTAAATTAAATATCTGTTTTTGCATATCTCTTTCAGTTTTAATTGCATTTGAAATAACTTCCCGATTGCCCTTTATAACAAATTCTTGATGCTCATAATTATCGACTAACAATCTAATGCTTTTTAAAATAGTCCATTTGTGAAAAAACTTTGGAACTCTTTTATAATACCACCAGAAAACTATTTTGTTCAATTTTAAAATTACATTATGTTCCATAATTATAATTGTTTAGTGTTTTATTTAATTTGTTTTTCTAAGATGGTCCACAACTTTCGCCATATGCTCCAGAAGGTAAAACCCAATTTTTTGTAATTATAGCACCTAAATAAATTTTACTTGTAGCCCATACTTTATTCACATTATTAACACTATTATACACTTCCCCTTTTTCAATAAATTGTTCTAATGTTTCACTTCTTTTCATTGTATAACCGAAGTTATTTTCATAGGCAATCAATTGTTTTCCTTCGTTTGGAGATATGTAGAAAGCTGTTTTAAATTGGTCTGCATTTCCGAATATGCAGAACTTACAAGAGCAACGACTGAAACCCAAATAATAACAAGGGTGAACTACTACACCATATCTTTCTATGATTTCCCATACTTGATTTTCTTTCCAGTCTCTTATTGGTCTGGCTCTATCAACTAACCTCTGGCATTTCCCATTTCTCAAATCCGCTCTATCCGATTCAAGCACATTATACTTTGCTCTAGCTGCCGATTCTTCACCTCGCTCACCAGATATTAATAAAGTGCTTTTACCATTAAACCTTTTTTGATTTCTTATTGCTGTTGCGCATATGTCTATTTTCAAATAAGCACTACACCACCTGGTTTTTAAATCTGCTCCAATCTGAGGAAACTTTCTTCTGGTTGATTTCTTTCCTCTGGTTCCTCCTACTTTTCTAATAGGATAATCAAAATCATTAGTCAAATAATCAGTTTCATTATCATACTCAGTAAAAGGAACTTCAAAATGTGTGGGAGATGTTAATGAATCTTGTCTGTTCATTTCTTTTCTGAAGCCACCTTCTTTCCAAGAAAAAAATATTTCAACTCCGAAATGTTTAGCGAATTGCCTACAATAATCCTCAGTCACTTCCCAATCAAATAATATATCGTTTGCTCCATCAACTAAATGATGCCATAACTCAATCTTTTCTTTTGGTATTCCTTGATCTAATAGATTTAAAAAGCATGCTATTGAGTCCTTACCTCCTGAAAATGCAACAATGTATTTATCGTAATCTTTCATTTCTAAATTTCTTTGCTTTAAAAAAGTCGCTTTCCATTCTTGTACCAACGCCTTCAATGGTTTGTATTTTTTTGCAATGTTTGCACGGTTTGTGATGTTAATATTTTACATAGGTGAGAGCTGACATTCGAATTCGTATTCCAGTTATCGTAGTCGTTGTACTGAAACCCTGAAGAACTCCGCTCAACACATCACACAACCTTTAATTCTATAAGAAATATTCTTTGTATAATTCGATAAATTCATTAGCTACATACTCACATACTTGTCTTGAAATAAAGCAAAGGCGAGAGCCGACAAGCGAATACGTAGCCCAGACACCGAAGACGTCGTACCGAAACCCCGACGAACCCTCCTCTAAATCAAACCAAGCTTCATATTTTGTTTCATTATAGTTACTGAAATCTGGCATCCATTCTTTACCATCATTGGCTAGCCTGTTAGCAGCTCTAACTATGATCACGAGTTTTGCATGTGCAATCATTGATTTTCTGTCTNCGTATTCCAGTTATCGTAGTCGTTGTACTGAAACCCTGAAGAACTCCGCTCAACACATCACACAACCTTTAATTCTATAAGAAATATTCTTTGTATAATTCGATAAATTCATTAGCTACATACTCACATACTTGTCTTGAAATAAAGCAAAGGCGAGAGCCGACACACGAATACGTAGCCCAGAGAACGCAGTCGGCGCACCGAAACCCCGAAGAACCCTCCTCTAAATCAAACCAAGCTTCATATTTTGTTTCATTATAGTTACTGAAATCTGGCATCCATTCTTTACCATCATTGGCTAGCCTGTTAGCAGCTCTAACTATGATCACGAGTTTTGCATGTGCAATCATTGATTTTCTGTCTTTTTCTGGGTAACAAGAGAAATCAGGAATCACTTTTTTAGGATCTAATCCTTCAACTTTGCAAGCTCCTTCAAACGTTTTTAAATCTTGGTAATTTTTCATTGGTTTTTGTTTTATTCGATTATCATAAATTTTCTATATACATCAGTAAATTGTTCCCCGGCATATCTTGCTAATTCTGAAGATTTAAAGCAAAGGCGAGAGCCGACAAGCGAATACGAATGCCAGCCATCGTAGTCGTCGTACCGAAACCCCGAAGAACTCATTTTAAACCAAGGATAATATTTATCATATTCACCATTATCCCAATCAGGTAACCATCCTTCATTTAAAGATTTACATAATAATTCTCCTATGTACTGATATTTTAAATGTTCAGGAGCATTGGCAAACATTGTATCGAGTTCTTTCTGAGTGATACCGTTATCTTCCAATATATCATTTATAGTTTTGATACGCTCAGTTANTCCTTCAACTTTGCAAGCTCCTTCAAACGTTTTTAAATCTTGGTAATTTTTCATTGGTTTTTGTTTTATTCGATTATCATAAATTTTCTATATACATCAGTAAATTGTTCCCCGGCATATCTTGCTAATTCTGAAGATTTAAAGCAAAGGCGAGAGCCGACAAGCGAAAACGTACCCCAGCTATCGTAGTCGTCGCACCGAAACCCCGAAGAACTCATTTTAAACCAAGGATAATATTTATCATATTCACCATTATCCCAATCAGGTAACCATCCTTCATTTAAAGATTTACATAATAATTCTCCTATGTACTGATATTTTAAATGTTCAGGAGCATTGGCAAACATTGTATCGAGTTCTTTCTGAGTGATACCGTTATCTTCCAATATATCATTTATAGTTTTGATACGCTCAGTTACCTGTTTTAGAAAAGTCTTCTTTCCTAGTAAATTTTCAAGGAGCTCTCTTCCTTTACTTGATGCATTTTCATGAGCTTTTAATGCTGCTTCTTTTTTGATTTCTAATGTTTCCATATTTAATGTTTGGTTTATACTAATTTTATATCCTCTTTAAATAATTCATGTATATACTCTGCATGTATATCCGCATGGTGTTTGTTCTCTGCACAATGAAACAACAAGTGAATTATTCCTTGATCTCCTAAAGCATCCCTGTATTCATGTCTTTCCTTATTCTTTACC
This sequence comes from Aquimarina algiphila, assembly GCF_007489275.1. Classification (GTDB taxonomy): domain Bacteria; phylum Bacteroidota; class Bacteroidia; order Flavobacteriales; family Flavobacteriaceae; genus Aquimarina; species Aquimarina algiphila. Next base: position 16,433 of record NZ_VLNR01000064.1, on the reverse strand, counting down.
CAAAGTATGAATGCGGTCAAATGTCCTATCTCTCCTAGCTTATTACGATCCTTCAAACACTCTTTGAATTCTTCTATAGTCATTCGAGCATACTCATTGTACTTTCGTTTGCAAAAATTGTAATCAAAAGTGTGCTTGTATGATTGCAGTTTTCTATTCTGTATTTCGTAGGTTAGGCCACTCATGTTGTTTGCTTTTATTTCTTGAAATATTCTCTTATAATTACCATTACACCAAAGTATATAAAGACCGCTATAGGTATTCCAATTACGATAAATACTGTTGCTTTCATCTTATTTTGCCTCTAAAATTGGTAACCCTGCTTCTGTAGGTATATAAATTCTTTCCCCTTTACCATCCTTCAAGCCGGTAATCCATAAGTAACGTAGGTATGCATCATTTCCCTTTAAAGAAGCACCTATGATCTTGTTTGCTTCAGCAACCCCTTTGGCTCGTTCAACCTCTGCTTGAGCTTCAGCTTTAGCAATCTTTATTTTTGCCTCTGCCTCCAAAGTTGCAGCTTCATTTTTAGCCTTAGCCTCTTCAATCATTGCTTTTTTAGAAGATTCAGCTTCCAATAAAATTGCCTTTCCATTACTCTCAGCATCTAGCTCATTTTGCTTTCTGTTGAAATCGTAGCATGATGAAAATAAAAGCAATGATAAAACTGTTAGAATTTTTAATTTAGTTTTCATTTTGTTTGTTTGTTAAATATTGCCTACTCTAAGTAACCTTTTCAGCTTCCGGTTGTACTATTAATTATTTTTTCTGTTAATAATTTGAACACAGCTAGGAACGATATTAAGCGTCCACAGAACATTTACATTATCAAAAGCAATTGCTAAGAGTCCTATAATTCCAATCCCCGTTATTAATACAAATGCTGTTGTAATAGTTTTGTCTTTCTCGATGTAGTTTTCTTTTTTCATTACTTAGGTTTTAAGGGTTAATATTTTATTCTGGTATTGGTTCTTTAAATTCTACTTTGATTTAATGTGCTGTTAACTCCAAAATTTTATGATTGCAGTTCTTTCTTCTGGAAAAAGTATCGTGCTGTTTTTGGCATTTAGGACATTTTAGTTCTGCTTTATACCTTTCTAAGTCTTGTTTAGTCTGATTTAAGTCTAACACAGACTTTTTTAGACTTTCTCTAGCCTTATTTAGTCTTTCATCTGCCAACGGATGACTTTCATTGAATTTATGTTCCTGATATTTCTTTACAAACAGTTTAGAATACACATATTCTACTGTCGCTAGAAACGCGGACAGAAACCCTCGCTTTACATATTCTGACCAATGCAGAACATCCACACTAATTACCTTAAAAACAAACAATAACATTACTCCTGAACAGATAGCAAATACAATTGGGAAAGCATCAGTTTCAAATAACTTTGCATTTACACTTACAGACAACAACGTCAAGGACACTGCAACAGCTAAAAGTATTGATGCAGCTAATTTTAATTCTAGTACAGGTATCTCAAAAACTGTATAAAACAATGCTGATAATTTTATTGAAAATGCAAGAATCAAAAGCAGCATTGGTATGGTAACAGCATATATGGAATTAAGAAAATTCTCTACTGGTGTTTTCATCTTACAAGCAAATTTTATCAGTTATAAAAAGTGTACTTCCTTCAACTCGTTCGATTGAGCATTGAATAAAAGAACATCCTTTATAGGTTTGAGGATCCAAAGATTTGATAAACCCATAATCAACATCCAAGGTTATCACTATTTTGGGTGTATCAATTTCAAAAGGCCATCCTCCCAACCTTTTTACAACTATTGTAGGTTTAAAAAGTAGAGAACTGATGCTCTTAAAGTTATCCTTAGAAACATCATCTACATAAATCACATCGTTTGTACTATCAAGACCATCAAAGTAAAATGGATCATACTCACGTCTACCATTTATATAAAATGGATTGTTATATAGCATCATAAAGTTATTGGCTAAAAAAGATTTACCCGTTCCTTTTTGATCTGGTTTGGTTTTTCCAAAAATAATTGTGGGTCTAGGTCTCATAGTATAATGGTTTAATAATTCGAATAGTTAACTTCTAATTTGTTTGAACACAAATCGTATAAGGATTTACTAATTCTTATGCGTTTGCTATTTTTATAAATCAATACAAAACGAATTACACCTTCATAATTCACTACCTTTTGAACAGCTTGTGGAATGGATCGCTTTATAAGGTCATATACATATTTTTCCTTACAAGAAAGAGTAAACTCAAAAAGAGAAACCTCTAATCTAAATCGTTCTTCTGCTGTCAGCCTCTTCTTAATTGGATTTATAATATGTTTTAATGTTATAACATTGGAATACTTGGCAGGAACCGTTTTGACATGGTTTCCATTGTGATAAATCTTACATCCTTTTAAGGTTTTTATCTTTTTCAATCGCATTTCTATCTCTATTTCGCTGTTCTACAATTTCCTTTTGGTATAAATGCTCAACAGTTTTCACATAGGCATCTTCAGTTTCTTCTTTGTACACTTTTTTGTCAAACGAATGTTTATTTCCCCATACTCCTGGTACAATCAACCTATCGAAGGAAATAACAAACTGAGGGTCACGTGGCCTGCCACCTACATGCTCAATAAACACACGAATTCCGTGTTTTAATAGCTTACTGGTCAGGCGTTGTACTTCTATAGTATTAGTACGGAGTATCACCTTCATAATCTGGATGATTAGGTTCTTCAAAATCTTTTGGATTTATTGGCTCCAGTCTTGTCTTGATATAAAAACATTCGTGAGTTTTGCCATCAATCTTTTTTATTATTCGACCATCGCTACTTCTTGGGATATGTTCCTCGATCGGATCAAATATGTATTCTTTAAACTCGCAAAAAGCTTCTACAGAATCTCTAAATGATTTAGGACCCTTCTTGCCACCATGATCTTTATAGGCTACATAAGCTATGTTTCTGCTTATAACTGCATCTAACAAACCATTTTCCGGACTAAAATATACTTCAGCCCATTCCCTAAACAGATCTCCCATTATGGCCATGGAGTTTCGTTTCATTACATTATTCATTGGTGGATCTATTTTTCTATTAGTAGATAAAAAGAAGGATACACACTGAGCCATAAATGCATAAAAATCCATATAATCCTGCTCTGTGAAATCTATAAACATTTGCATACCACCAAAATCGTGAGCAATAGTTCTTGTTTGTTTATATTCATTATTTTTTTTCAAATGATAGTAATCGCTATGTACTGTAAGTACAAGCCTTCTTTTTGTAGACGGGTGGTTATAATCCCTTGGTGTAAAATTAGAAGTTGCACTCATCTTTGGGGATTCAGGGAAAGTCAATGTGAATGCATTTACTCCTTTGTTATTAACTCTCATAGGACCGGATACATCCGTATAGATACGACCATAATCATATCCAGGTAAAACATCATCGATGAAAATATTATCAGTATCCTTAGTAACACCCCCATATATAAATTCTGATTCTACAACCTCCTTTTTTCTTCCTGGTATTGTAAAAGAGTTTAACATAATTTGGTTTACACTCTCATACATAAAGGTCTTACCTGATCCTCCATGACTCTCCCCTATATCTGATAACTTATTATCAATACCTAAAGCTAGCCAAGCCCGGCTTTTGTCTTTATACTTATGTAGCATATAGCCAAGGGTAAAAATCTTATTAATCAAGTGAAGTTTTTGCTCGTGGATTTCATCCTCATTAAGATTTGGGGCTGAAATATCGAATTGATGTTTTTTGAAATAATCCTTTTCTAATTCTGGGTTTTTCCCTTTAAAACTATCTTCTAAATCTTTACGCCAATGAATACGACTAACGTTAATTAAGTAGTTTAAAAATTTACTGTCCTTTTTTAAAATTTGGATATCGTGATTATCCCCTTCTTCTCCTTTGTCTAGTTCAATTTTAAACTGTGGAGAATTAAAAGCTTCTTCAAATTTTCTTTGTGACAGCTCCTTTGGGAAATCAATTACTTTCTCCTCCCATACCATTTTGTCTATTGTACCCTTCTTATGAATTTTAACAGTATCTGCTGTTATTTCAGCAACATACTTAGTAAAAAACCAATACTGTGTATTCCTGTCACAATCAACAAAATCAATATCCATATAAGGAAGCTTAGACAAATAACTCTCATTTAGATATGGTGTTTTTTTAACCATATTCCTTAAGGGTATATTCATCTGCCGATCTTCCAAAAAAGAGTTGACATAATATTGAATCTTGTTAGGGGTGACCTTTTTTACAACATTACCATCTATATGGATATACCTGTATTCATCCTTTTCATTAGGAGTCTCCAGTCTATAAAATCCCTGGTGTTTTAAGAAATGTTCTCCATGAACTATATTATAAGAATACTCTGTGCCTTTATAATTCCCTTTAGCGTCATATTTAGGTACTTCATCCCAAAACTTCATGGGTAGGGCATTCTCTACTAACTTTTTAAGAATCGTTTTAAAAGAACCTGGTCTTTCTGAATTAAATTTAAGGTCAATGAAATCTTTAAAGTCTTTTTTTGGATTACCCCTCCAGTCCCTTGATTTTAATAAATACTGAGGTAGCCAAATCGTTTTGATATCCAGATATTGCAGACCCAAATTAACGGCTTGTTTAACCCCTGTGAAATCAATATCTGGTAAATTACATAGATCCTCTGTTAATCCCTTTAATGTCTTATATTGTTGCTTGGTGAGGATTGCAGTCTCAGAATTCTTCCAAACAACGTAATAACCAAATGAAGCCATATTTAAAGCATCACGCTCTCCACTACATAAAACCACCTGATCTAATTTAATATTAGATTTCCTTGTAGTATCATCGATATCTTTCTTCGCTTCCTCATTTAAAAGTGATGTATGACCTGCTTTAGCATCTGATAATCCAAACAGAAAGTTTTCAGGACGACCTCCTGCATATCTAAACCTATAGGATTTATCTGCGGATTTTGGCTGATATATCTTTTGCCAATCCCCAAAATCAAATACAAAAATTGGATAGTCATCTGTTGCATAAGTCTCAACAACTTCTTCTTTTTTCACATAAGCGAAATATTCAACAGATTTTAGATTGAAGCGTTCTGCAACTTCATTGGTCATTAATGGACCTATTATTTTTAAAGCTGAATCTGAAATTTTCTTTTTGTACTTAAAATAATACTCGCCCTCTTTTTCCTTGGCTTTTAAAGGGCGCTTTTTAAATGTAGGTTTTGCAGTATGTTTAGTCCCCTGATATTGTACATGATATAATTTAGCAAGTTTTTTACAGGCTTCCCCATAAGAAAGATTGTCTTCAAACATGCAAACACNTCATTGGTCATTAATGGACCTATTATTTTTAAAGCTGAATCTGAAATTTTCTTTTTGTACTTAAAATAATACTCGCCCTCTTTTTCCTTGGCTTTTAAAGGGCGCTTTTTAAATGTAGGTTTTGCAGTATGTTTAGTCCCCTGATATTGTACATGATATAATTTAGCAAGTTTTTTACAGGCTTCCCCATAAGAAAGATTGTCCTCAAACATGCAAACACCAATAGCATTTTTAGGCTTATCCCATTCTCCCCAGTCACAAACTAACCAAACATTGTTGTCTCCCTTTTTTAAGGTGGTTGAAGCTGTTTTTTCGTTCGCGCGTCTTTTGAATTTTTTGTGTTTACCAGAAGAAGCTTCCTTCGCATCAGAATAATAATCTAAGATAATATTCAGACCACCATTGGTTTGCTCCAGTATTGCTTCAGCAAATGCATATTTATTGCTCATTATAATTAGTTTTTAGATAATAGAAATCTTGCCCAACAGAATTAGGTAGTGCTAAATGACAGTATGTGTAAGGTTTAAAAAAGGACTAGGTTACACCGTCCAGAGCGTTATAAAAATCAATAGATTTTAAGATGACAGAAACTCCCGAGATGACTATAAATAAGAAAATCGCTGTTTTAATCCTCATAGATCCTGTAATACATAATGAATCTATTACTGGATCCAGAATTACTTTAAAGAAAATGCAGTAACATAAAAGATCAATCAATTGAAATGCTATTTTTATACCTACTGTTTCCATCTTAAAATATCTTTTTTTCTTTTGTGTAATCAGGCTTAAGTGGGGTTTCCGTTACGGTAAGTTTTTCAAAAATAGTCCCAGTACCATCAAATATAAAAACCACTTTTCTTAAAAGCCCATCTACAATATCCTCATTTGGATCATACACCTCGATGAATTGTTTAGAATCGTATATTAAAGTGCCTTTCTCAACTTTATATCCTGCTTTACTAAGCATTATCTCCTGTCTTTCGATAGGCTTATAAACTTTAATCAAAGGATCTATATCTTCGTTAAATTGGTCTTTCATAATTTTCATTTAAAATTTTGTGCAATTCTCCTACTGTTAGTTTGTGTTGTTTCTTCTCCTGCTTTATCTCCGTTACTCTATTCAATAATTCAATAGCCTGTGTAAGTTCCTTTTCTAAAGCTTCAGTACCTTCTTGAAAAATAAGAGGCCTATGAACTAATAACTGGTACCTCCTCTGCAACCTCTGTATTTTTAGCTCTAGTTGTAGCATAATATTTATGAATTTTTTTTGCCATATGTTTTAGTATTTTTATATGCTTAAAACAATATAAAATGACCAACGAACAAATTGAAAAAACCTTAGAATACGCTTCTAAATATCCTTCAATACTTCTTGCCGATTTTCTAACACGAGAATTCAATTTTGACAGTAATGAAAGGTATAAAGCAAAAGATCTATTAATCTCAAAAGAACTGTTTGTACAGTCTGGTAAATCAAAACACAAACTTTCTGATAAATCTTTAGATATACTATCTGAATATGGTTCATGGATTAAATACCAGGAATATATATCATCAGAACAAGCAAAAAACCAAAAACGGGAAATGCTTAAAGATGAAAATCTCGAGTATGATAACAAGCTAAAAAAGTTTGAAGCTAAATGGAAAATAAAAATATACATCATAATTACCATAACTACTTTTGTGAATGTTTTAATATCAATTCTGATTCATGTTTCGTCTTTTGATACTTATGCAGAAAAAAAGCAAAAACCCCTTGCAAAAGAGAAAGAACAATTACCCAAACAAGAACTCGATTCAATGTCCTATCCATCGAATCAAAAAAATCATTAAGCATTTCGTCTTTTCCTTTAGGAATTACACTTTTTTCTTGGTGACTTTTCTTTCGTTTCATCTTAATGTTATTTTGATTAGTGTTTAAGTGACTGGTAGCGCCTCTGCAACTTCTGTATTTTTAGCTCCAGTTGTAATTGCATGGTTATACTGTTTTTGAAGCGTTCTAATTTTTAAAGCCATTTGTGGCGCAAGATCCTGCACATCTCTTTCTGTAAAATGATAAGAAGTACATAACTGGTCAAGTTGGGCTTTTGCCCTGTTTAATTGCGATTGTAAATCTTCTATTGTTTCCATAATTAGAATTTTACGTTTTTATGATATTGTTCTTTTTGATAGACCAAAATCATAAGGCCTATTAGTATTAATGTCATTANAGTTGTAATTGCATGGTTATACTGTTTTTGAAGCGTTCTAATTTTTAAAGCCATTTGTGGCGCAAGATCCTGCACATCTCTTTCTGTAAAATGATAAGAAGTACATAACTGGTCAAGTTGGGCTTTTGCCCTGTTTAATTGCGATTGTAATGTTTCTACTTTTGCCATATTTAAAATTTTGCGTTTTTATAAAATTGATCTTTTTGAAAGGCCAAAATCATAAGACCTATTAGTATTAGTGTCATTATTGTAATTGCGAAAATCATATTTTGGGTTTTAAATGTTTATTTCTTTTTTTAAATAAGAAGTAAGAATTACTTTACGGCCTTTTTTGTCAAAGAACCAATCCTGGCCTTCTTTAAGCTTGCCCTTTTTAAGCCAATTATCAATGGTTTGTCTAGTTTTTACTTGCGGAAAAAACTTCCCATCCATCACCTCGCGAATTGATAAAAACTTCTTACGCAAGTATGCAGTTTGCTTTTTTGTAATCTCGGTTTGTAATTCTGCTCTTGGAGCAACAATTAGATCGTTTTCCCTAAAAAACTCTTCGATCTCACCCATTGTTACCTGTGCATCTCTGTCTAGTATTTTTTTCTTTTTCATACTACTCTTCATTTGATTTACAGTTAATAATTCTATCTGCTTTATCTATTGCCCACTCCTTAAACTCTTCTCCTGTTTGGATAACCGCATCTAATGCCTCTACATAAATATCTTTACCCTTTGGTTCGCCATTTACGATTCTATTAAAATAAGCGGGACTAACATCACAAATCTGTGATGGTCTGGTTTTAAATTCTCGTGGTAGTTCGTCATAAACCCGTTTTAAAGTATCCTGTATCTTCATTTGTACAACTTTGTATATATTTGCATTGTTTGTTCGTGATTACGAAACAAATATCGAATATTTTTCGAATTAATCAAAATATTTTCGAATTAATCGAATATTTTAACAACATTAGTTATATGGAAAACATAAATTTTCGAATAAATACAATAGTTAACGAATTAGGGTTAAGCAACCAAGAGTTTGGTAATGCCATTGGCGTAACGGAAGCAACTGTTAGAAATCTAAGAGGAAAAGCAAATGTTGGAGATATTTATATTGAAGTAATCTCCTTAAAATGGGGATATAATAAAACCTGGATCAAAGAAGGAATCGGAGAAAAGCTAAGAAAAAACAAACAAGAAGGTAAAATAAGCCTTCATAAATTATCTGAAGAGTGTTTAAGGCATTGGGAAAAATTAATTGAAGAACCGCTATTCAAAGAAAAAATTGAAAATATAGCAACAAAAAAAGCCTATGAAATGACACCAAGCATTGTAGAAAAATTTAGACAAGAATGGGAAAAAACAATTTCTAAATAGTTTTTAACTCAACTTCTTGTGCGAGCTGTGTTAAAATAATATTTTCAATATGTTTAGGGTTATACCCATTATTAAACAACTCAAACAATCTTGATCTAAATTTATTTTCTAACATAGACTTTTCCTGCCTTTCTTCTTTTGCAAAATCATCATAATCCTTTTCATAACCCTCTATGAACTCTTCAGGGAAAAAAGCTGCTTTTCTAAGTTTTTCAATTTTATCTGATTTTCTATCACTCATTTTCTATAGCCTTATCTGTTAATTCCAATCTTATCCTTCTAAAATCTGTACTTTTTTCAGGACGAATTAAATCCTTTTCCTCCGCATCTTTATACATAAAAACAATATAATTCCTAAGGGATGTGGTTAAGTTATGAATTCGCAATCTATCCATAGACTTGATAAAAGAAAATAAAAGTGAAATAAGTAACACAACTATAAAAACTATAATTGTAAAACCTAAAGCATATACATGAAGTAACACATCATCCAAACCTAATTTACTGGCGTTAAACACCCAATAAAGTTGTATGAAATATATATAGACAGGAGCGGTATAAGACAGCTTGTAAGGTCTCAGCAGACCACCAAGACATAAAATTAACGGAGATAAAGTTTGGGTAATAATCCAAATAAAAGTTTGAACATCTTGAAAAGCATAGGAATTAGTCAAACCAAAATTGGAAACCTTATCTGCGAATAATATAAACCCAGATAAGATTACCAAAAATGAAGCAAAAATCTTTACTCCTATATTTTCATTATTTCTCGTTTCATCCTTGACTACCTGGTCTCTGAATTTTGTCTGGATCAACATTAAAAATTTCCAATTCTTCCAAATCTGATGTTTCTTCATTTATATTAGAATTTTCACAACTAACAAATGATAATGTTAAAACTACTACAGAAAATAATGCTATTTTTTTCATCTTGATTAATTTTTAGGGTTCTTACAAAAATAAGCTCTAAAAACCGCAAAAAAATCAAGTTTTTAAATTAAATAGTCAATGATCATAATTCATAAGTAGCTTGATATCATATAGTGGTGGTTTGCAATATTTAATTTTAACAAAAATATAGATTAATTGCCTTTACTCGTCTGCGGAAAAACCACAAAATTTAATCGAAAATTTGTTACATTTTGCTACGGAAACCCGCAATATATTAAAGCTCTAAGATATTTAAATTCATAAGTAAACCCTAATATCTTAACTAGGTAGGACTATTCAAATTTAGTAATAAATTCATAACTAAGTGTTAAATACTTGTAAAAAAAAGTAAAAAAAATAATAACCTACCGACTAAAAATTTTCTATTAAAAAATTATCTTTACCCTACCAACAATAATTAATTTAACATGAAAATTACTCTTAGCCTATCAATTTTACTATTTTCAATTAGTATTTATTCGCAAAAATTACAATTAAATGAAAAAAACAATTTTTTTCAATTCTCAAAAGTAGTTAATCATACGGACGAAAAAATCGCTGAACAGTTTTACAATAGATTTCAAAAAATAAACCTAACAGAAATCACAGAATCCAAAAATAATATTTCGGGTATTGGTGTTACTAATCACCTTGTAATGGGTTTTGCCTTAGTTGAGATTTTTTATAAAGTAAAGATCGATTTTAAACCAAATAAATATCGCTTGGTTTTAACTAACTTCAAGCTAAAAGATAAAAACGGAACCACACCTCTAGAAGGTTCTGGGTCATTCAAAAGGGGGTGGATAAAAAAAATAAACAAAAAATTACCCGAGATTATACAAAATATCGAGAACATAAATTCAAAAGATGATGATTGGTAAATCGTCATAAATACATTTTTTTATCTATTTGCATATGTTAAGCATTTTATCTCTTTAGACACATCCTTGCGGTAAGAAGAATAAATACCAAACATATCTTCATGAATTGAGAATTTAATAAGCTTTTTATCATTTAAACTCTCTAGTAAATCATGATTTACATTTTCTATGCTAAAAGTATATCCAATAAAAGAATCTGGTTTAATTAAATTTTTGCTTTCAATCAGATCAACTTTGTTAGCTATGGCTATCATTATTTTTTCTACACCTTCGAAATAAAATCCAATCTCTACTTCGTGGTTAGAAATATCAGAATTCCTAAACCCTAAATAGTTATCGAATATGTTTGACTCGGTATGAAAATTTAAATTATAATCTTGTCCATCATATTCAATCTCATAAAAGACACTAACTACTCCTTGTTTGTTTTCACTATCAAAAATTTGTGTTGAGGATAGAAATTTAATTTTAGACTTCACAATTTCAGTTCCGGATATCAAACTATAATCACAGTCTGATATCTTCAATTCTTCTAATATTGGATCAATTTCTTCTTCTTGTTGTGCTGAACAAGAGCAGATAAATAAAACTGATAATATTAAGGTTAATTTAAGTAGAATTTTGATAAATTGCTTTTTCATTGTTTTAAGAGTTAGAATTCAAGTTTTGCAAGTATTTTGCAAGTATTCTCTGAAACAACCGATTAAAACACTGATAACAAAATCATTAAAAAAATTTACTTTTTAATGTTACGTTAAGATACTATAAATCTTTTACAGCATTCAAACAATTCAGAAAACACTAACAATACAAGGCTTCACTCGAAGAACGAATTATTAATATGTAGTTGTTTTCACAAATATAGTCAAAAACAAGCTATTTTTTACATAAATTTGCAAGTAAATTGCAAGTATTCATGAAAGCGACAATAAGGCTACATACATCTGATCGCAAGAAATCTAGAACTTACCCTATAATAGTTAATGTAAGCCATAAAGGTAAACGAAATAGAAAACAAATTGGAATTTCAATACCAGAAGATTGGGATGATAATAAAAAATTTCCATTACCAACTCATCCAGATTATGACAATTTATATGTCACAATATCCATGATCAAAGCTAAGTCACAAACTTCTAATTTCATGAATCTAAATGACGTCAAAGAAGCTATTACATTGCTAGTTAATGAAAATGACCAAAAAAAAATAAATTTCATTGACTTTTGTCAAAAGAAAATTGACCACTTAAATTCAATCAATAGAGATGGGACCGCTTATGTTTATCAAAGCGTACTAAATGACTTCAAGATATTTAAAGGATCATGTAATATAGATGAGATCAACACTTCATTAATAGAAAAATACAAAGAATACAGAAAATCCAACAAGTTTTCTAATTCTGGCATAAAAACGTACATAGGAATGTTAAAGACCATGTATAATTCATGCTGTCGTATTAATGCAATACCGAACTTAAGACCCTTTGAGGGAGTTGTAAAAGACCTTCCCCATTCACGTCGTAGAGCTAAGAATGTTTATTTAGATACTAAAACAATTTTAAAACTAGAAAAAATTGATACTAAGTTTAAAACTCATCAGAGAGCAATAGATTTAACCTTATTGCAATTCTATCTTGGAGGCCAATATTTAATTGACATATATTATTTACAAAAAAATCAAATAAATAAACAAAGAGCATTTTTTAAAAGGATTAAACTTGGAGATAAAGCAGAGGAATTCGACGTCAAAATTTTTAAAAAAGCTCAAGATATAATTGATAAGTATAAATCCGAAGATTCCGAATTTTTATTCCCGTGGAACAAGGATAAAAAAAGATATCGAGTATTTTATCAAAAGCACAGGGAAAATTTAAGGAGAGTTTTTGAAAAATACGAATTAGAAACCCTACCAAAAAATGATCCCATTTTAACAAGATCGCCACGACATACATTTGCAACAATCGGAAAATTCAAAGGAATCGACGTAGATATCATTAGAGAAATAATGGGACATGAGCGTAACGATATGGACACGGTTTACAAAGATAAGTTTCCCCAGAAAGTAAAAGACAAAGCTCATTGGGAAATAATAAAAACATAGGTTCTCATATCCTATTAGCCATTACCCTAGAGTCTCACTCTCAATACTAACCTCCCACCTGTTTTCCTTAACCCTTCGTTTACTGATTTTCTTAACGAGTTGCGTTTTGTTGTATTTATATCTTCCCAGTTCTGTGGTTAGATTTTCATAAATGTCACAACTAAATTTATCTTTTATCGTCTCTGAAGTAACACGAAATCTAAGCCAGTTCTTCCATAATCTTTCGTATACATTTTCGATAGAAAAATCAATTTCATTAATTGCACTCACAGTAACAGGCAAACCATTTTTTAAACCATCATATAATAAAATTCTAAAATCAGAACCTTCACGCCTACGGGCTGTAAATAAAGAATTCTTCTTTTCAATTTTCATTACATCTACCCCAGTATCAATGGTATTTACATTTTCGCTTTTGTATTCGGATATGTTACTAACCACTCCATCCTTAGTGATATATATAGTTTCTTTTGAATCCTTTAGTTCATAAGCTTTATTTTGGTTTGATTTCTTAATATATCTATCAGCCTCTAAATGGGATTCATCCCTAAAAGAAGTTTCCACAAATTTTTCTTCTACATAATCAATAGTAACCGTATCATGTTTAAAATCGATATCAAGGTTTAACCAATTTTTTAATTTGTTCAGGAAAGCAGAAAAGGTCATATCTGGTAAAACATCAGCAATACTAAAGGAATCCGGAAACACATTTAACCTACCATCATTAGCCCAAAATGTAAAATTATGATAAGGTGAAATATCTTCTATAGAATCAGTTACATTAAATCTAACCAAAGACATCTGTAATTCCAACAGGCCATAGTCCGTAATCTCTTCAATGTTAAGACTTATGAGTTTATCCAATCTCCCTATAGTGTTTGTGTATATAGTTTTTCCTTTCATTACAATCTTAAAGTTTTCCACCTTTATATGACTAGGAAAATTCAGATAAGCTTTTATAGTATAACTACCTACAGTGTTAATATTCAATGTCTTTTTATANACATCTGTAACTCTAACAAGCCATAGTCCGTAATCTCTTCAATATTAAGACTTATGAGTTTATCCAATCTCCCTATAGTGTTTGTGTATATAGTTTTTCCTTTCATTACAATCTTAAAGTTTTCCACCTTTATATGACTAGGAAAATTCAGATAAGCTTTTATAGTATAACTACCTATAGTGTTAATATTCAATGTCTTTTTATAGGTCGATACAACATTGTTACCCACTTGTGTGTTAAGGTTTGCTAGTTCAAATCTAAAACTGGGAGGTAACGGAGAAAACGTTTGTTCTAAAAACATCCCTGTATCCCAAATAAGCTTACTATTAATAGGATCACTAAAAAAATCACCTGCATAAGACAATCCAGCATGTTCAAATCCTACTTTTAATATTTCCTGAATATATGGATAAGGTGTGATCACATTCCTGTTATAGATAATCTCTTCGCCATCCTCAATGGTTTTGTTATTTCGTACATAATTGGTTCCATCAAAACTATTAAAGATCCCCTCGAATTTTTCATAATTGGTATTCTGATCGAATTCGGTATCAATAATCATAGGGAAATTATACCCAACCTCGGGAAACCCTTTATTAATTATACTTTTTGCATGGTTTTCTATATTATCAGTACTAATTACTGGCCAAGGCAAATCGGATAACTTTGTATCTAATATAGGTAAGGTTTGATTCCCATAGACAAAGGATCCGGACAACCTTTCCCCATCGTACTGATCTAACTCCAAAATAGCTACACTGAAATTACCATCTTGCTGTAAAAACCCCTCATACCGAGTCTTATAATCGGTTATATTATCTTCATCAATAAATCCAAGTTCTAATGCTAATTCATCGGAGATTTTTATAGAGAATGGTAAAGAATACCCACTGACAAAATAATTATAAAACAAAGAGCTCTCTTCTATAAAAGTGAGTTTATGACTTGTCAGGTCAAGCTGCCAATCATCAGTTATAAATGCTATCATCGAATTGTTTTTTCAAAGGTTAGTTTGAACGACTTTTTAAACCTTCGTGTCAAATAAGGATCGAAGGAACTGGTTTTAGTATTGACCTGGATAAACCTACCATCGATAAGTAACCATATGTTTCTAGAAATGAACATTGATTCTAAATACTGTACTTCCTCCTGACTATACACCCATCCTGTATCGATAGTGAATTCTCCAATCGTATCGATCTCCAAGATTTCCTTTATCAAACTATTTCGGTTTAACCGATATTCATCTGAGGTATAACTGTACTTATTCCTAGATCGTATTTGTCCAGTACATTCGAAGGTATCCCAACATCCCCATATATTTTCCCAAAAGACAATACAATGATCTATACCCGACGGTTTGATCTGGATATTGGTCTCTACACCAGAAACCGACATGGTAAATTCATCTCCAGTTGATAATCCTTCCAAATCTGACAAAGGAATTAACACCGAATACAGGTCGTTCCTTTCTAACTGAACCGAAATAGTTTTTTCAATGGCTCCACTAATTGTANAAAAACGAAAAAGAAAGGATTCCTTTTTTGGTTATATAGATTTTCTCTGGAAGATTCGTCAATTTGGCGTCTGGAGGAGTTATACCTTTGATAAATCTAATGTCTTTTAAGGGTACTCCCCTTAGTATTTCGTCACTGAATATCTTATTCTCTGTAATATCCAAGTCTGTAAATGAAGGTGTGTAGGGTATATAGGCTTTTGATATCAATTCTCCCAAGTCGTTTTTAGGTAGTTTGCCTATAATTTTTCGTATCTCTCCTCCAACGCGAGTCCTACTAATCCCTTTAAAAAAGGGGATGCCATATTTAAATCTATAGGACTGACTTTGGTTGGATGCTTTGACAATAACCGACAGCTGAGTTTTTTCTGCACTAGACACCAACCTAATTGTATTTTCATCATCTGTAAAATACAGTTTATCAGGATCAAAAAGGTCTTCTATAAATGGGGTGATGTCAACTTCTACCTTTACTTTCTTTGTAATACTACCCAGAACAAGCACTACTTCAGACACAAAAACTCCAATACCCAAAGCATTTACATTGTCATTTAATTCTACATCAAAACTGAGTGTGTTTTGATTTCCGGAGCTTCTACTAACATTCATCCAACTAGAAGTAGCTTCTATCGAAAAAGATCCTGATGCGTTTACAGAAACACTCCTTGGTGAAGATAAAAAACCATACCGCGTATGCTCCAAGCGTATTTCACTAGGGGTAGCAAACAAAAAATCCTCNCAACCACCAAACTTACGGGTATAGTAAAGGTAGTGAGTGAATCCTGAACCCGAACATTACCATTATAAGTACCAGGAACAAGCGCTTGAACATTAACACCTATAATCACATTTGTATTACCAGTACCGCTAACCCTTGAAATACTAATCCAAGGCTGATCCTTAGAAATAGTATAACTATCCTCAGAAGTAATACCAAGACCTTGCGCTGCTGGTAAAGTAGAATTCCCTATCATATGATAGAAATCAAGCTTATTCGGATTTACAGTAGTAGGCTTTCTCTTGGTATAGTTTACCTGTACAGTATAGGTATTGATTAAAATATTGGCATATATATACGGATCGGGAGGAATTCCAA
>NZ_VLNR01000063.1 GCF_007489275.1 Aquimarina algiphila | reverse complement strand
GAATGACATTGTTTTTAGTTGTATTAGAGTTGATACCATTGCTGGCATTAATTACTGGCATTAACCAATCAGCAGTAACATCTGATTGCCCTCCTTCCTGAACCCAAACTTTTCCTCCGTTTTGAAGAATGGGAACTACCTTACTGGTTATAGCAGCGATAGCTGCAGATCTATTAGAATGTGCATCGGTCCAGTTATTTCCAAATGCCATATTGAAAAGTGAATTTGACTGTAGATAACTACCACCTTGACCACCATAAGCACCAGCAACAGCAAAATAATTCACCCCACTTAAATCTGGATGTGCTAGCATACTACCTAAGGCAGCTACTGCATGGATATCATCCGGATCGGGTTTAATATCAAAACAAGCGATCAAAATATCCTTGTTTTTATTGAAACTAGGACGCTGAGCAAAGACTTGTGAACATATGGCCATAGTGACCATCATTAAAAAAAAGTGAATTTTAGATTTCATGATTTGTGTTTGTGTTTGTGTTTAAAAAGTTTTTTGTTTAAATGTTAGTTTTACCTTAAACTGTATATACTAAATGTATTACTGCTATAATGGAATAACTATAACTATTATTTAAAAGAGGATTACAAATGATTTTGTATACCATTTGTACTCTATGTACACTTTTTGTACACCTCTTAATAATTACATTTATAATCAGGGTTTATTTTTAAATTATGTTTTATTTTTTTACGAATTGAAGTGTGGTGTTTTTATTAGCATTTTTTATTGTTAATACGTATACTCCGTTTTGAAGACGAGATACATCCAAATTCATGTTTTTCTCTATAGATGTAACTTCTTTTATTACCATTTTTCCTGATAGGTCTTTAACAGATATAATATCTTGTTTAGCAATCCCAAGTATTTTCAATTGACTTGATGCAGGATTAGGGTATATTGCTATTTTATTATCTTCTAATACACTGGTTTTAGAACCGACAGCATCAAACTTCCATTGTGTGTAGTTACCAGAATATGTTGTAGGACGTTGTACCATTGGACTGTTATCAGAGTCAGTGGTAGGTCTGAAGTAATGATTAGTTTGTCTGTTTTGTAAGTAAAAATATCCATTAGAAGAATTTACTTTTTTCCATTGTGTATAGTTGCCACTATAACTAGTAGGCCTTTGCTCAAGGGCAGAACCATCATTATTACCTACTGGCCTAAAATATTTCCCAGTTTCTACATTTTTTAAATAAAAATAACCATTAGAAGTATTTACTTGTTCCCATTTTACAATATTACTTGTAGTGCTTGCCGGAACTTGGATTAATGTAATGCCATCTGCATTATTCTGAGGACGTAATTTTTTTCCTGTTTGACGATTTACTATAAAAAATTGCTGATTTGGATTAGGGTTTGGACCCGGGTTTGATGTTGTATTCATTACATATCTTGACCAAAATTTGTCATGTGTATCTGCATTTGAACCTATTTCAAAAATCCACCAGTTTTCTACACAATCTGAATAATCAACACCATCTGTGAAGAAGAATGACCAATCATGGGGAAATCCGTTTGGGAAATAACTGTTGAAAAGACGATCAGCCTCTGTCCATAGGGCTTTAGCTACACTATTGGGAGAATTTTTAGCTTGATCAACAAATGAATTACTTCTATTTCTGTACATAGGAGTAGACCAGGGTCCATGATCTCCCCAACCATCGTTCCAACCAGCATTTCCATCATCAAGAAGAAAATATCTAGTATTTGCTTTTACATTGTTGAGTTTTGATTGATTAGCCTGCCCCTCATTAAAGCCATCATCATGTTGTACGAGAATGACATTGTTTTTAGTTGTATTAGAGTTGATACCATTGCTGGCATTAATTACTGGCATTAACCAATCAGCAGTAACATCTGATTGCCCTCCTTCCTGAACCCAAACTTTTCCTCCGTTTTGAAGAATAGGAACTACCTTACTGGTTATAGCAGCGATAGCAGCAGATCTATTAGAATGTGCATCGGTCCAGTTATTTCCAAATGCCATATTGAAAAGTGAATTTGACTGTAGATAACTACCGCCTTGACTACCATAAGCCCCAGCAACTGCAAAATATTCTACCCCAGTTAAATCTGGATGTGCTAGCATACTACCTAAGGCAGCTACTGCGTGGATATCATCCGGATCAGGTTTGATATCAAAACAAGCAATCAAAATATCCTTGTTTTTATTAAAACTAGGACGCTGAGCAAAGACTTGTGAACATATGGCCATAATGGCCATCATTAAAAAAAAGTGAATTTTAGATTTCATGATTTGAGTTTTAAGAGTTTTAATAAAAAGATTTAGTTGGTGTCTTAAAATAGACGGCGCTAATTTATTATTACCATTATGGAATGACTATAGTTATTGTGTAAAAGACAGATCGTATATTATTTTGTATACCATTTGTACTCCATGTACCCCTTTTGTATACCTTTAGGAAGATGTATTGGTTACAAAATTGATGTAGTTTAGTTATTTGATAGATAGTGTTTTGTATAAAATCAAAGATGTTTTATTACTATTTATGACAAATATTACAGTTTTTGAGAATTTACAAGATTTATGTAAAAATAAGAGAGGTATATTAAAGGTTTTAATAGAAAATTTGATAAACAATAAGTATCTATAATACACTCCCGAAAAATAAAATGTTTTACAACAAATGGTTTTTCTAAGTGCTATAATAATCCAATCCGAAAATATAGATAAGATTTAGATAATTCGTTTAATTACTCGTAGTTGATGTGTATGAGTGCGTTTTTCTACATTGTAGATTCCGGTATGATCAATACGATCCACACGCACTTTTCCGTGCGCATGGATAATATAGTTATCTTTCATCATAATACCTACATGTGTGATAGCGCCTTCATCATTATCAAAAAAGGCTAGATCCCCAGGTTCACTCTCTTCAATAAAACTAAGAGCTTCACCTTGTGTAGCTTGTTGTGAAGCATCTCTTAGCAATTGGTGACCAGTAAGCTTATATACCATCTGGGTGAATCCACTACAATCAATTCCAAAATTAGTTCTTCCTCCCCATAAGTAAGGAGCATTGAGAAAAAGAAAGGCAGTTTGTACAATGGTTTCTTTAGGTAATACGTCTAGAATTCTAGTTCCTTCGTAATGATGTTTAAAAAAGTCAAGAGCTTTTAAAGACGAACCTAACGGAATGGGCATTAATTGATCTTCTTGACAGCTTACAAACTCTACCATGTCTCCTACAAGACATTGAGGTTTGTCATTAAAATTTTTGTATATCTGTTCTGTAATTTCTAAGTATTGTTTATTGTCGATCCAGCCCTCATATTTATCAAAAGCTAATCGAATTTTACTCCACTTTTTACGTTGCTCTAAAATTTTAAAATGTTCACCATAAAGAACTTGAGAAACCATTTCACTGGTATCTTGTGGTTCGAAACGTAATGGAACAATACTTAGATTACAAATACCGTATTGCATGTAATAATTTTAGTTAGAATTTTAATTTAATTATTACACACGTTCAATAACCATTGCTGATGCACCACCACCGCCGTTACAGATTGCAGCAGCTCCGATTTTTGCATTATTTTGCTCAAGAACATTGATCAAAGTAATTAGGATGCGTACTCCAGAACAACCAAGAGGATGCCCTAATGATACAGCTCCTCCATTTACATTTGTATTTTTATCAGTAAGTCCCAAAATCTTCATGTTTGATAGCCCCACTACAGAAAAAGCTTCATTAAATTCAAAAAAATCAACATCATCTTGAGAAATCCCAGCTTTTGCTAGTGCTTTAGGTAGTGCTTTAGAAGGCGCTGTTGTAAACCATTTTGGTTCGTGAGCGGCATCTGCATAGCCTTTTATTTTCACCAAAGGCTTTAGACCTAATTCAGCAGCTTTTTCTGCACTCATAACAATAACTGCTCCGGCACCATCATTAATTGTAGATGCATTTGCAGCGGTTACGGTTCCATCTTTAGAAAAAGCAGGACGCAATGATGGTATTTTTTCCATTTTTACGTTTTTGTATTCTTCATCTTCGGTAACCATTACAGGTTCTCCGCGCCGTTGAGGAACAGCTACAGGAACAACTTCATTTGTAAATTTACCTTCAGCCCATGCTTTTGCAGATCTTTCATAGGATTGAATAGCAAATGCATCCTGATCTTCACGGCTGAAATTATATTCTGTAGCACATAAATCAGCACATGTACCCATAGCTTGCTGATCGTAAGCATCTACTAGTCCGTCTTTTTGCATACCATCTTCTAAGGTCTGAGGTCCAAATTTATGTCCAGCTCTTAGTCTAACATAATGAGGTATTAAACTCATACTTTCCATTCCTCCGGCAACGACTATATCAGCATCACCCAGGGCTATGGCTTGTACCGCATGCATTACAGATTTCATACCACTAGCACATACTTTATTGACTGTTGTACAAGGAACATTTTCAGAGATTCCAGCTGCTAATGCAGCTTGTCTTGCGGGAGCTTGACCATTTCCTGCCTGTACTACATTACCCATAAATACTTCTTGCACAAGAGAAGGGTCGAGGTTTATTTTATCTAGAGCACCTTTGATTGCTGTAGCTCCTAATTGTGTAGCTGGAACAGTAGATAAACTTCCCATAAAACTTCCAATTGGCGTACGAGCTGCAGATACAATTACTACTTCTTTATTCATTATTTTTATTTTAAAAAATGTGTGTATTGTTATTCTGCGAATTTAATGATTTTTGAAGGATATACATAGTGAAGTTACTAACAAGCCGCCTAATATTACACTGACTTATTTTTTATTACTTTTGAGTAATTTATAGAATAATATTTGTGAAAAGGTTTTTAAACAATCTATATAAACGGCAATCCTCAATGTACAGGATTTTTCTGTTTATATGTACCACTGCACTTATCGTGTATTTATTTCCTAAAGGAGGAATTTTTAAATACGAATTTACCAAAGGTAAACCTTGGCAATATGAAAACTTATATGCTCCTTTTGATTTTGCTATAGCAAAGACTGAATCAGAGATAGAGATAGAGAAGACTCGTATTAAAGACAATGTTATTCCTTACTTTGATTATGATACAATAATTGCGAATACAGCTAAAGATTCTTATGATATAGCGTTTTCAAGTTATTTAAAAACTTTTAGTCAAAGCAGTTCTAGAGATGAAGCTAAACTTTTTGGAAGAATAGTCTTAAATGATATCTACCGACATGGTGTTTTACAAGAAACCTATTCTTATGATGATAAGAGACAAATATTTTTGAATAAAGGTAATGAAGCAGAAGCGATAACTTACGGACAAATTCTAACACCTAATGCGCTAACAAAACTTATCAATTCTAGAATAGATAAAAGTGAATATGCTAAGTTTAAAAGTGACTTTGTAGCACTGTTTTTTGATTTGATAAAACCTAATGTCAAATTAAATCAAAAGCTTACTGAAAGTACATTAGAGAATGAATTAGCAAAAGTTTTGACTACTAGGGGTGGAGTTTCTAGAGGAAGTAGAATTATTGCCAAAGGAGAAGTAGTAGAAGGAGATAAACTACAAATATTAAATTCTTTAAAAGCAGAATATGAATCTCAGGTATGGAGTGATAAAAACTTCTATTGGATTGTATTGGGATATTGTCTGCTGGTTTCTTTGGCTCTTATGATGCTTTTATTGTTTATAAGAAAATATAGAAAAGATATTTATGAGAATAACACACAGGTGACGTTTATTTTCTTCAATGTTTTATTTTTGGTTTTAATTACGACATTGATGGTAAAATATCGCTCAGACTATATTTATGTCGTCCCTTTGTGTATTCTTCCTTTAGTACTCAAAGCATTTTTTGATTCAAGATTAGGGTTGTTTACCCATGTGATTACCGTTTTAATATTAGGTTTTGTTGTGCCTAATAGTTATGAGTATACGTTCTTACAGATCATTGCAGGAATTGTTACGATTCTTACAATTTCAGAATCATTTAAGAGAGCCAATTTGTTTATATCTGTTGGACAAATTACTATAATCTATATTTTGGCATACATTGCTTTTCATGTTATCCATGAAGGAAGTATTGGCAATATCGATTGGGTTACTGTAGGGTTATTCGTTATTAGTGGGTTTGCTACTTTAATTGTACACCCTTTGATATACGCTTATGAAAAGATTTTTGGATTAATTTCTGACGTATCTCTATTAGAATTAAGTGATACTAATTCGGTATTATTAAAAGAGTTATCTAATAAGGCTCCGGGAACATTTCATCACTCTCTTAACGTGGCTAATATTGCAGAAGCTGCAGCAAATGAAATAGGTGCAAATGCGATGCTAGTTAGAGTAGGAGCTCTATATCATGACATTGGTAAAATGGCCAATCCTACTTATTTTACCGAAAATCAATCGGCTTCGGGTAATGCCCATGACGTATTATCTCCAAAAGAAAGTGCAAGAATCATTATTAATCATGTAATTCGAGGTGTAGAAATTGCTAAAAAAAATAACCTACCTGATCGTGTTATTGATTTTATTAGAACACATCACGGAACCAGCACAGTATATTATTTTTATTCTAAAGAAAAAGAGGCAAATGAAAATGTAAATATTGAAGATTTTCAATATCCCGGACCTAAACCTTTTTCTAAGGAAACTGCAATTCTTATGATGAGCGATAGTGTTGAAGCTGCATCAAAAAGTCTTAAAAACCCTACAAGTAGTCTGATTGATTCTTTTGTAGAGAAGATAGTGAGCAAACAAATGGAAGATGGGCAATTCTTAAATGCGAATATCACCTTTAAAGAAATTCAACAGGTAAAAAAGGTTTTTAAGCGCAAATTGACTAATATTTATCATTTGAGGATCGAATATCCTGAGTAATTTTTTATGGCATATTGTTTGATTAAATTGATGTAAGATTTACACAATTTAAATCAACATGAAAAAAGAATCTTTTTTACTATTATTTTTTAGTGTATTAATAATATTTCCAATTTCTGCACAACTTGTAGTAGGAGGTAGAGTAGCTGTGGATATAGACATAAATTTACCTATCCCAGATGTTGTTATTGAAAGAAGAACATCTAAACAACAGCTTCCAAAATCAAAGAGGGGACGTCCAATTGTTATACATAGATGTGATCATACGTGTCATCATGATTTTGGCGCTATCCAAAATCAAAATGCTCCTAGTGGAGAATATTTGTATCAAGTTGCGAATGCTTCTTTAGTACCTTCAGAAAATGGAGAGGATCATATAGTCTACGATTTAGATACAGGTGATGTGCTTGAAATTATTATAGTTACAGGTAATTATGCAGACTATAATTATCATTATTTTAACCCTGATTATAATAGTTTACCACCCGATAATTTAATTTTAGCGATCACTTTTAATGGACAGGAAATTCCTTTACATACCGGGAGTATATCCATAGAACCCCAAGGTATAGGAGGATATCATAGTGTGCTTAATTTGGATAGTATATATGAAGGAAATTTCAATGGCACTGTGAATTTCTAACGTAAATATTTTTTATCCATCCAAAATGTCCCAAATGGAATTATCGAACAAATAAGTACAATAGCTAATGTCTTAGTATCCCATTTTTTTTCTGTTTTTATAAGAATAGCAACTACGATATAACCCAAAAAGAGAAACCCATGAGCCATTCCAATTATTTTATTGGGTTCAGGAGATTCGAATATGTATTTTAATGGCATGGTTACAAATAGGATAAGTAAATAGGAAATACCTTCCAGGTAACTAATAATTCTAAAACTGGTAATCATAAATTTCTATTTAGTACAAAAAAGATTATTGTTTTTCAATCGTATAATTAAGTTCAAACACTTCTAGTTTAAAATAAGGTATTGCAGATAAAAGATGATCAAAAATATCAGCCATTATTTTTTCGTAATTTTTCCAAACTTTATCGTTGCTAAAAGCATATATTTCTAATGGCGTTCCTTGTGCACTAGGAGCAAGCTGTCTACTCATAATGGTCATGTTTTTATTAATATAAGGATGATCTTCGAGGTAGAAATCTACATATGCTCTAAAGACTCCCATATTAGTTAAGTTTCTTCCATTTATAAGTGTACTTTTATCGATGCTATGATCCTGATTATATGTATCAATATCCTTTTGTATACTTTTGATGTAATCACTAATAAGTGCTATTTTTTTTAAATCTTCAAGATCTTTTTTCGATAAAAATGAAACACTGGAAGTTTTGATTAATAAAGCTCTTTTAATTCTTCTTCCGCCAGAATCCATCATACCTCGCCAATTTCTAAATGATTCTGAAGTTAAATGATACGTAGGAATTGTTGTAATGGTTTTATCAAAGTTCTGAACTTTAACAGAAGATAAATTGATCTCAATCACATCTCCATCAGCGCCATATTTTTCCATAGTAATCCAATCCCCAATCCTAACGGTATCGTTTACTGCTACTTGTATACTGGCTACAAAACCTAAGATAGTATCCTTAAAAATCAAAAGAATAACTGCTGACATAGCTCCTAATGCAGTAAGAAATGTTAAGATAGATTTTCCTGTCATGGATGAGAAGACAAAAATAATTCCGATTGTCCAAACAAAAATCATAAAGACTTGTACATAACTATCAATTGGCTTGTCTTTAAATGAATTTAAGGATTTTAAAAAATCTCTAAAGGTTCTTAGAATACTTCTTAAGATCCAAATCACTAACACAATAACCATAATATCGAACAAGGTCTCCAAATACCTTTCTGCAGTTGGGAAAGCAATAAATAGCATGGGTAGAACCCAAATGATAATGGATAGAGGGATGATATGAGCTAGATAATCAAAGGTTTTATTCTTAACCAAATAATCATCAAACGTATTTTTTGATCTAGAGGCATAGCTCTTAAAAATGGCTATGATTACTTTCCTCATCATAAGATCTAAAAAGAAAATAACAATAACAAGTATGCAAACTCCAATAAGTACATTTAAATATTCTGCTATATTTTCTGAAAGTCCTTTAGAAACAAAAAGGTTATAAAAGTAACGTGTTAAATCTTTCATCTGTATTTCAATACTATTTTATACAAAATTATGATTATAGTTATTGATGGAGCAATGAAACACAATATTTTTATACCAATTATGAAAAAAATAAAAAACGCTACATCATTCGATGTAGCGTTTGTATATGTTTATGATGTAAACTTTTAGAAGTTGAAATCTAATCTTGCATAGTAATATGCTCCACCAAATCCCATTTGCACAGCATCCCAATATCCACCAGCTTCAGTTTCTCCATCATCTTGTTGATCAGGATATTCATTAAAAATGTTATTTCCACCGATAGTAAATTTTAGTTTATCTGTTACTTTGTATCCTAAGTTTAAATCAGCAGTAATTTTTGCTCCGTATACATCTTCTGCATCTGTAAAATCGATAAGCGTTATTTCACTAAAATGAGTTAAACCAATTCCGGCATTAAATTTATTTTTGGTATAACTTGTATTCAAAGAAAATTTACTTTCTGGAGCAGAAGCTAATAAAAAGGCTTTTTCTCTTTCTCCAAAGAAAGTTCCTTCATCCAAAGGCCCATTATTCACATCTTCGATACTCATGTTATTTATATTTCCTGCTAATGTAGCAGAAAGGTTACCAAAACTATAATTTCCTTTCCAGGAAAGTATTAAATCTAGACCTACAGTTTCTGTGTCCACTCCATTAGCAAAGAATTGAGCTTCTGCTACATTTGGTATTTGTGGTGCAGCGAATGTACCAGTTAGCACAATTCTATCTTTAACATTAATATAGTATCCATCTATGGTTGCTGTAAAACTCCCAAAAGTAGCTGTAGCTCCTAGTGCTCCGTTTATTGCAGTTTCTTCTTCTAGTTGATCAATTCCGAAAGAAGCCGTAACCGGACTGTTGTTAGCAGATAGTAATGTTTCTGTTGCTACACCTCCTTGAAAATCTGTAAATCTAAGATTGTAATAAATTTGAGCTAATGATGGAGCTCTAAATCCTGTGCTCACAGAACCTCGAATATTAATATCCTCTGTTGCTTTGAATCTAAAGGATAATTTTCCATTAATTGTACTTCCAAAATCACTATAATCTTCAAATCTTGCAGCGGCTCCTAATAAGAAACGATCAGTAATATCAAGTTCACTATCTGCATATACTGAAATGTTTGACCTAGAACGATCTACTTCGTTTGCAGGGCTATACCCCGGGAATCCTTGTGAACCACCTGGTCTTAAATTACCAGAATCGGGATCAGTTGGTTGTGTCTGAGTTGCAGGATCTGTTATTGGTAAACCATTAACATCATATGTAGCATAAGATCCTTCTTCACCAGCAAAAATTTCAAAATTCTCAGTTCTGTATTCTGTACCAAACGCTATATTAAGTCCTTGAAGGATATTAGGGTAGTATTTAGAAAAATCTAAGCTGGTCGTGTTCTGACTTAAACTATGTCCTCCGGCATCAAAATCTGTTGGAGAAGATTCCTGAAGAGAAGCATTCAATGTTCCTTTAATAAAATAATGAAAGTTATTTTTACCCCAGGTATTATTAATGTCAATTTTCCAACCACTATCTGTTTCTGTTCTAATTCCTGCAGAAACTGAATTATCTATGATATTAGATGTTATTCTTGGAGTAAAGCCATTTGGATAGATTTGAGTTACAACGCGTTCTCCTCCGTTACGAGTAAATGCAAAAGCATCAGTATCCCTATAATTTCTTCCTCCAAAAGCGTACAGTTCTGTCTTTTTTGATAATGGTATTGCGGCATTTGCAAAGAAATTGAAACCATCTATTGCGGCTTCACCAAACCCCCTTCTAAAATCAAAACCAGGACGTAATGTTTTATTTTTACTAAGATATTCTGTAGTGAAGTTAGCAAAACCACCTTCTCCAATTTCAACACCATAATTTGCAGTAATTTTTACTGACCCTCCATCAAAGTCCTTATCATCTGCGATTCGGTTTCCATCGTTTTCTGTATCCAAACGATTTCCATCTGTATTAGGAGTCCCTGCCGGAAAATCTCCTTTAGCATTTGTATTGTATGCTCCATAACTAATACTACCCGTTAATTTGTTGACACTGTTCTTTAAAACAATATTGATTACACCGGCAATAGCATCAGAACCATATTGCGCTGCAGCACCATCTCTTAAGACTTCAATTCTTTTTATAGAAGAGGCAGGGATAGCATTAAGATCTGTACCAGAATTACCTCTACCTCTTGTTCCAAACACATTGATTAGAGAAGAAGAATGTCTTCTTTTTCCGTTAATTAAAACAAGAGTCTGATCAGGACCGAGACCACGTAGAGTAGCAGGGTCTATATGATCTGCTCCATCAGATCCAGATTGTTTATTCGCATTAAATGAGGGAGCAGCATATTGTAATAGTTCATTAATTTCTATTTTACCACTTTTGGTAATTACATCCTGCATATCAATAATATCAATAGCAACAGGGGTATCTGTGGCAGTTCGTTTTGGACTCCTTGATCCAACAACAACAATAGTTCTTAATGCTTCTCCATCTAATAGAACAACATCAATCTTCTCTTGAGTTCCTACCAGAATTTCTTGAGTTTGGAAACCAACAAAACTATAGACTAAGGTAGCATTTGCGTCTACTGCAATAGAATAATTACCTTGATCATCTGTGGTTGTACCCTTAGAAGAGCCTTTTTCTATGATATTTACATAAGGTAAAGGAATTCCTTGAGTGTCTGTTACAGTTCCTGTTACAATTTGTTGACTGAAGCCTAAACTTGTAAGTAACCCGAATAAAATGAGTGTGAATTTTTTCATGTATTAATGTTTATTTAAGCTGATTGTTATGCTAAAGATATTTAAAAGATAATTATAACACATCTTATTCTAACTAGTTTTTAACCATATTATGTAGTTCTTATATATTTAGTTATATAATTTTAGATTTTGAAAATCAAAGAGATATAGATTCATAAAAACAAAAAAAAGAGCCTTATGGATTTAAGACTCTTTATAATTAAGATAAGCTTTTTTGATTAAAGGCAGACAGAATTAGCAGGTAAGGCACATAATGGGAAATCCCATTCGCCACCACAAAGAAGACAATCTTCCTCGTTTCTAGGCCATGCACCTCCTTTAATCGCTTGTTGTTTATTTTTGTTCAATTTTTGAACTCCATTTAGATTTAAAATACTTTGTAACATAATTTTAGGTTTTAAGATTATATAGATTAAGATACATATTTATAAAACCATTAGTATTAAGTATAATAAACAATTAACAATTAGATTTTGTTAATTCATATAAATACGTAAAGTTGAACTACGAGTTCAACTTTACTATATATTATAAAAAGATTTTGATGATTTTGTATAAGGTTAATTAGCTTGATAAACTGTTGTTATAATCTCATCTGTTTTTGTATCATAAGCTTCAAGAATAAAGTTTTTATCTTTATCAAAATGGCCGACACAATTATCTTTTTCTCCCATATTAACAAGATAATACCCACTTCCTATAGGTCTTACTTTCGAAACTTGATTACCTTCTTTTTTTAAAAAAGTAATAACAAAACCTTTATCATCGCTAACCTTATTATATTTTTCCATATCAGAAGAAGAATGAGACTTTTGTACTATAACTTCATCTTCTGTATATTGAGCAGATTGATTGGTTTTGTTTTCATCGCCTGGGTTAAGCTTGATCTGACTCTTTTTTTTGATCACTTCTTGTTTTTTAATCACTTTTTCTTCTCCATTTGGGCCTTTTATGCGAATAATCTTGGTTACTATTTCTTCAGATGAATTTTTGGTTTTGTTTTCATCTTCTTGCGCGTAGTTAACAGATGCGCAAATCATGAATGTCAATGTGACTAGTGTTTGTAAAGTTTTCATTTTGCGTATTTATTTTGGTTGTCAAATTTACAAAAAATGTAAAAAAGACTTTGGTTTGTATTTTTAATAAACGTAAAAAAGAGCCTTTTATGGTGTTTTTTTATGCTATTTGAATTAATCTATAATCTAATGAATCTGTTATTTGTTTACTACGTATGAATACCATTATCTTTGCATTCTCAAAATTTGGGATTTTATATTAAAAGATCCCGGTCATTATAATATTAAGTACCATGAAAGCAGGAATTGTAGGATTGCCAAATGTTGGAAAGTCAACATTATTTAATTGTTTATCTAATGCCAAAGCCCAGAGTGCTAACTTTCCGTTTTGTACGATAGAACCTAATATAGGTGTGGTTAATGTACCAGATTCTAGGTTAGAAAAACTTGAAGAACTTGTAAATCCTGAGCGAGTACTACCTGCTACAGTAGAGATTGTTGATATTGCTGGTTTGGTAAAAGGAGCAAGTAAGGGAGAAGGTTTAGGGAATCAGTTTTTGGGAAATATTAGAGAAACAGATGCTATTATTCATGTATTACGTTGTTTTGATAATGATAATATTGTTCATGTTGATGGATCAGTAGACCCTATTAGAGATAAGGAAACTATAGATATCGAATTACAACTTAAAGATTTAGAAGCTGTTGAAAAGAAAATAGATAAGGTAAAACGTGCTGCTAAAACAGGTAATAAAGAAGCTCAGAAAGAAGAGGCTATCTTGTCAGAACTTAAAAAAGGATTAGAAGCAGGTACCTCAGTTAGAGCTATTGCAGTTTCTGATGATGATCATATGGCATATGTTGCACCTTTACAGTTAATTACAGACAAACCAGTGCTTTATGTTTGCAACGTAGATGAAGGAGCTGCTGTTAATGGAAATGATTATGTGAAAAAGGTAAAAGAAGCTGTAGCTAAAGAAAAAGCTGAAGTTATAGTGTTGGCTGTTGGAACAGAGGCAGATATCACAGAGTTGGAGGATTATGAAGAACGTCAACTTTTTTTACAAGATATGGGACTGGAAGAACCCGGAGCATCTGTATTAATTCGTGCTGCATATAAGCTATTAAATCAACAAACATATTTTACGGCAGGAGTTAAAGAAGTTAGAGCCTGGACAATAAACATAGGGGCGACGGCTCCACAAGCAGCAGGAGTAATTCATACAGATTTTGAAAAAGGGTTTATACGTGCAGAGGTTATCAAATATGATGATTTTATAGCATATGGAAGCGAAGCAAAAGCAAGAGAAGCAGGAAAACTTGGAGTAGAAGGAAAATCATACGTGGTAAATGATGGAGATGTAATGCATTTCTTGTTTAATGTATAATAAACAATATCAAGACATTTTAAAAAACCTTCCTATTTTTTAGGAAGGTTTTTTTGTGTTGGCGATTGTAATTTATACAAACCGTGATTATGACTAAAACTGAATACTACTATTTTTGAGAAATGCAAAACACCAAATTATCTTCGTACGGAATTGTACTGGCTGTAGTTGGAGTAGTTCTATTTTCTGCGAAAGCTGTTTTAGTTAAACTGGCGTATAAGTATGAAATAAGTTCTGAACATCTATTATTATTTAGAATGGTGTTTTCGCTACCGGTTTATCTTGTGATTGCTTTTTTTAATAAACCTGTACAGAAAGAAAAAATTAAAATCAAAGATTATAGCTGGATTGTATTTTTTGGGTTCGTAGGATACTATTTAGCCAGCTACTTCGATTTTCTTGGATTACAATTTATAAAGGCAGGGTTAGAGAGAATCATTCTTTTTTTATATCCAACATTAGTAATTATTATTTCAAGAGTTTTTTTAAAAAATATCATAACACGGCAACAGTTAGCTGCTATTTTGATAACTTATATAGGGGTAATTATTACATTTTGGGGAGAACTCCAGATGGAAACAGAAACCAATAACATTACGTTAGGAGCAATGTTAATCTTTTTGAGTGCATTAACATATGCTACTTATCTTGTAGGAAGTGGATGGCTGATTCCTAAATTTGGAGTGATAACCTTTACATCATATGCAATGATAATTTCTTCATTATGTATCATTATACAATATCTGGTTTTTGATAGAGGAGATATTATGAATTATCCTTTAGAATTGTATTTGATTTGCATTGCAATGGCAATTTTTTCAACAATTATACCGTCTTATCTTGTTTCAGCAGCGATAGCAAAACTAGGAGCATCTAATTTTTCTATTATCGCAAGTTTAGGTCCTATATCTACAATAGTATTGGCATATTTCTTTTTGGGCGAAAACCTTTCATTAATACAAATTGTCGGAGCTTTAATTGTCATTTTTGGAGTTTACGTGATTTCAAAACAGAAAAAATAAAGTAAAATCTATATCGATATAAAAGGATCAATGTTACTTTTAGGTGTTTTTTAATGTTTTTTTCATTAATTTAACATTCTGATAGTGAATATCTGTTTACAGATTTTGGGGAAAATCTTTAGGAATTACAAATTCACTGTATTAATAGAATACATATTAAATCTATAGTTTGGGAACTTTTAGAAAAGTATTGTTCGTATGTTACTTTATATTCATGGGATTTGTTTCTTATGGACAAAATAATGATGTAATAGAGGTTAGCGATAGTTTAGAAGTGTTCCTTTCAAAATCCAAAAAATTTCGTACTGCTTTCAAAATAAAAGAGTCATTGGATTATGCCATTAAAACAATTGACCTTGCACATCAATTAAATAGTGACGAGTATATATGTAAAGGTCATTATTTAATGGTAAGTAATTATGAAGTTATAGAAGACTATAAAAACATGGAGTTTCATAGTCAGGAAGCATTAAAATATGCAAGAAAAGCTAAAGATACAGTAATGATATCATATAGTTTGAATGCGTTAGGTGGGGTGTATTCAGATGGACTTGGTGAAGTAGAAAGAGGAATGGATTACTTCAATCAATCGCTTGAGGTTGCGGAAAAGGTTAAAGACAAAAGCAAAGAATTTCCTCCTGTATTAAACATAGGGTGGATATATATTAAAGAAAAAGAATTTGACCAAGCATTTCCATATCTAAAAAAAGCCGAAAAATTAACCGAAGATCATGCAGGTTCTTTTGGTATTGTGGCAACAAGTCATGTGAAATACCTTTTAGGCCGTTATTATATTGGCAAAGAACAATATGAGAGATCACATCAGTTATTAAATGAAGCTATAACAAACCTAGAAGGAATAAATGTTTTTTCGATCCTTAATGAGGCATATAAAGCAAAAGCAGAAGCTTTTGAAAAAGTAGGTAATGCAGACTCTGCACTATATAGCATAAATAAACACCTGTTTTATAGGGATAAACTATTAGATGAAGAAAAATTACAACAAATAGAAGTTGCTAAACTAAATTTTAATATAAGTGAATTTAAAAGAGAATTAGAAGCTAATAGAAGAGAAAAAGAGTACCTGGCAAAAATTGATAAGAGAAATATTGTTATTACTATTACTTCGATAAGTCTTATTTTGT
This sequence comes from Aquimarina algiphila, assembly GCF_007489275.1. Lineage (GTDB taxonomy): Bacteria > Bacteroidota > Bacteroidia > Flavobacteriales > Flavobacteriaceae > Aquimarina > Aquimarina algiphila. The sequence goes on along the minus strand of NZ_VLNR01000063.1, from coordinate 24,961 downwards.
TACTAGCTGGGATACTTTTTGTTTTTTATGGATATTCATCAAAGAAGAAACTTAATAAAGTATTAGAAGAACGAAATGAAGAGTTAATCAAAGCAAAAGCTGAAGCAGAAAAACTTACGAATACAAAATCTCAATTTATTTCTACCGTAAGTCATGAATTAAGAACTCCGCTATATGGAGTTGTAGGTATTACAACCTTATTATTAGAAGAAAATGATATTCCTGCCAAACATAAAAAACTCCTTAACTCTTTAAAATTCTCTGGAGATTATTTATTGGACTTGATAAATAAAGTTCTGAAAATAAGTAAAATAGAATCTAACAATGAAAAATTAACACGTACTCCAACTAACCTTCTTCAATTATCAAAAAATCTATTATACTCTTTTGAGTATCAGGCAAAGAATAAAAACAATGAACTTATCTTACAAATACCAGATGAATTGCCGGATGTATTAAGTGTTGACTCGCTTAAAGTCTCTGAAGTTTTAATTAACTTAATAGGAAATTCAACTAAGTTTACCGAAAACGGAAAGATATGGCTAAGAATTAAGATCATTTCCCTGGATAAGGATATGATCACAATTCGATATGAAATAGAAGATAATGGTGTAGGTATTCCCGAAGATAAAAAAGAATTTGTATTCGAAAAATTTTCTCATGTAGGTAGGGAGTTTAACAAGGCAGAGGGAACTGGATTAGGGCTGTCGATTGTGAAAAATCTCTTAGAAATGATGGATAGCGAAATTCATCTGGATAGCAAAGAGGGAAGAGGGACACGATTCTATTTTGATTTAGAGTTAGAGGTTATAAATGAAAAAGAAGAACAAGACATCGATACGAATGCTGATGGGATTAATGCAATGTATAGAAGAATATTGGTTGCAGAAGACAATAAGATAAATCAAATTGTGACTAAAAATCTTTTAAACATAATAGGATATGATTGTACTATTGTAGAAAATGGTTTTAATGCTGTACAAATGGTTCAAAAGGAAGATTTTGACCTTATTCTTATGGATCTTAATATGCCGTACCTTAACGGAACAGAGGCTACTAGACGTATACGCGAATTTGATCAGACGACACCTATTATTGCACTCACCGCTTCAGAGCTAAGTGAAATAGAAGAAGAATGTATGGCAATTGGAATGAATGATATTATAAATAAGCCACTTAATAAAAATGACCTCAAGAATATAATTACAAAGCATTTATTGCGGTAGAATTAAAAATATAAGGAATAGCCTATAATCAGAGACTATTTCTTATATTTTAATTAATACTTTTTACTTTAATTTTTTTCTATTCTTCACATATTTCTCTAGCCATTGATCTTGTTCCCATAATAAGTGTAATATTGATTCTTTTGCTCTGTATCCATGACTTTCTTTTGGTAACATCACTAATCTTGTAGTTGCTCCTAACCCTTTTAATGCATTAAAATAACGTTCACTTTGTAAAGGATAGGTGCCAGAATTATTATCTGCTTGTCCATGTATTAATAGCAAAGGAGTTTTCATTTTATCAGCATGCATAAATGGGGACATTGTATAGTATATTTCTGGTGCTTCCCAATAACTTCGTTCCTCACTTTGAAAACCAAAAGGAGTGAGGGTTCTATTGTAAGCGCCACTTCTAGCTATTCCAGCAGCGAAAAGATTAGAATGAGACAGTAAATTAGCGGTCATAAATGCTCCATAAGAATGCCCGCCAATTGCTACTCTCTCAGGATCAATATAACCTAATGTATTTACTGCGTCTATTGCAGCTTTACCATTTGCTATCAATTGTTTTCTAAAAGAATCATTTGGCTCTTCGTTTCCTTCTCCCACAATTGGAAATGAAGCACCGTCTAATACTACATATCCTCTGGTAACCCAGTAAAGCATTGACCCCCAGAAAGGATACGTGAATTTATTTGGGTTTGAAGTAGATTGCGATGCACTAGTCTTATCCTTAAATTCAACTGGATATGCCCAAAGAATCATTGGCATTTTTTCCTTTTTTGATTTATCATAATCTACTGGAAGATATAGTGTGCCCGAAAGTTCTAATCCATCCTCTCTCTTATATTTTATAACTTCTTTATGAACATTTTGTATACCAGAAAAAGGATTTTCAAAAGCAGTTATTTGTTTTAAGTTTTTTGCTGTTTTGATGTTTCTTATATAATAATTTGGATATTCGTTAGGAGATTCTATTCTTACTAAAAAATCTCCTTTTTTTATATCTATTGCCGAATAAATATTTTCTACCTTATCTGTGTATTCAGATTGATAAATACGAATAGTTTCATTAGATTTTACATTAAGTTTATCTATAAATGGAAATTGCCCATCTTTGGTATAGCCATCTCCTACCATATAGATATTATCATTATCAATATTAATTACAGAATATCCATATTCATTTTTAATTTTTATAGGTTCCCCAGGATCATTATATCTATCTTGGTAATTTCTATCATGGATAATATTTGATTTTTGATTCGGTTTTGATGGATTAAAAATATAGGTCTTTGTATTTCGAGTATTCCACCAATAATCATAAGCGATTGCAAGCTCACTATTATTAGTCCAGTTAATTCCTCCAAAGCGATTGATAGTTTTTAAAATTGATTTTGGAGTATCATTGAAAGGAGCTTTTAGTTGATATACTTCATCGCGATATTTAACTTCTATTTTAGGATCTCCGTTGTCCAATGCTTCAACCCAAACTAAGGTAGCTGGTTGATCTTTGCGCCAAGTCATAGACCTTTTACCGATTCTTGTTGACATAAATCCTTTTGGAAGGACTTCGGAGAGAGGTACTTTATTGATGGTTTTTATCTCTTCTCCATTACTCTTGTATAATTTGGTTTCTTGGGGAAAGCGTCTATACGGAACTAGATAAGAAAAAGGTTTTTGAATTGTAGTTGCAATTACATATTTACCATCTGGGGAGAACGAAAAGTTACGATACATTGCCTCTGATAACCAACTTGTTGAGGTTCCATCAAGATTTACTTTTTTAATTTCTGAGGTAGTTAACTGTTCAAAGTTGTACTCATCATTTGGATTCTTTAATAAATCCTGATATGTTCGATTTTGTGCTTTTGCTCCTTCACTTATTGTTATTGTAGGTCCTGTTGGGACTGCCTCTTCATTATCGATAAGTTGTTTCTTATTAGATGGAAGAAATTTTACTAATAAGGCTGAATTATCTCTAAACCATTTAAAAGGAATTCCCATATTAGCGTTTAGATTTGCATCTGTGATTTTACTAGCTTTACCTTCTGAAATATCTAATACCCATAATTCTACACCTTTTGATGTTGTATTAGTAAATGCAGCTTTATTCTGATCAGGAGACCAATTAAAATTAGTTATTCTTACATTTTTTGGCAGCCCTATAACTTGAATAGCTTCCTTATCATTTGTTTTTTTTAGTTTGATATTATTGTAATAATTAGCTCTACTTGAAATATTAGTTTTAGGATTAATTCGTAATCCTGCTAATCGCATTTCTTTTTCTGATAATTCTTCAATTGTCTTATAGCTATCTCTATAAAGAAAAACTAAGTTTTCTCCTTTATTATCAATACGAACAGAAGGCGCAAGAGGCACATCTACTAAATCTAAAATTTCTTTAGGAGGCTTTTGATAGTCTACACTTTCCTGACCATAAAGAATGCATGTAGTAAAGAAAAAAAATGAGATTAATTTGATGGATTTCATAATTCTAATTTTAGATTACAATGATAATAAATTAATATTTTTGATAATAAAGATGTACTTATTAATGTCTAAACATAAATATTTGTTACCAGTTTTTAAATAGCTAATCATGAAAAGACAATTTTTCTTATAAATTTAATAGTTTCACCAATAACAACTTCAGGATTTTCCCGATGCGGAGTGTGACCTACTTCAGGAATTAGTAATGATGTTGAATTTCCTTTAGTTGTATTTACAATAGCATTTACTTGATCAATTGTGCCATATTCATCTTTTTTACCTTGGATTATTAATGATGGACAGATGATGTGTGGTAAATATTCTTCAATATTCCAGGATTGATATGATTTGGATAACCAGGTTTTGGTCCATACTCTAAAAACGTCATCAGTCTTATCTCCATGATATTTTATTAATTTTTCCCTAAGATTTGTATTTTTATAGGCTTCAACGGCAGCTTTAATACCATTAATAGTTTCTTGTTCTACAAATACATGAGCTCCTTCTGTAATAATACCAATTATACTTTCAGGAAATAATGCGGCTGCTAGGAGTGCGATACTTCCGCCATCACTATGACCAAATAAGATTACATTTTTTAACGATAAATGTTTTATTATTTTTCCTAACGTCTGTGCTTCCTTTTTTAAATAGTTATGATCACGTTCTAAGGTTGCAAAAGGCTCTGATTGGCCATATCCCTGTCTGTCATAAGAAATAGCATTATATCCTGTTTCAGAAGCCAGTTTCTGAGGGAAATCTCTCCATAATTCATTGCATCCTAGAGAATCATGAAGAAAAATAAATGTCGGTTTTCTCTTGTCAATTAAATCGATTGTTGTAGAGAGTCGTAATCGATGATTATCAATTATTAAGTCCAAAATTGAGGTTTTGTTATAAAAAGTGCTAAAAATAAGCCAAAGTCTACACAAAATGTATAATTTGCGCTATTAAAGTTGAAACACTCAACTTTTTTTTTAGTCTAGAAATAGTAAATAGTTAATTTTATACAATGAAGAACACATTAGCCAAGATTTCAATTGGTGTATTACTAATTGGATGTGGAACAAAGAACCCATCCAATGATATTGCAACAAACTCACCTATAGCGACAGCTATTGACTTAACTCAAGTTAAAGAAGATAAAATACCGGTTACAATAGATCCGGGACGTTTTACCCAAGATTCTGTAAAGTACTATATTCCTAAAGTAGTTCAGGGAACCTATGCCGTTAGTGATTTTGGAAAGTTTGTTGATGAGGTTAAAGCTTTTGATTATGAAGGGAATGAAATTAATATCGAGAAAAAGGATACTAATATATGGTTAATACCAAATGCTAAACAACTTGATAAAATAACGTATTTAGTAAATGATACGTATGATATTGAAAATACAGATGTCGGTACTCCTTTTTCCCCATCAGGAACTAATACAGAACCAGAAAATTACGTATTAAACCTTCATGGATTTATTGGGTATTTTGATGTTTTAAAAAACAATCAGTATGCTTTGGATGTAAAAGCACCAACAGATATGAAAAGGACATCTGCGCTACAAAAAGTAGGATCAGAAACTAGTGAAGATGGTAAGGTTACTACAGATAAGTATTTTGCAGCTAGATATTTTGAGGTAACAGATAATCCAATGATGTATGGTAATCTTGATGTCGAGGAATTTATGGTTGGAGATATTAAAATTGTTTTGAGTATATATTCTCCGAATAAAGTACATACCGCAGCAAAAATAAAAGAGACTGTATTTAAAATGATGAAAGGACAAAAAGCATATCTTGGAGATATTAATAGTACCCCTCGATATGATATTTATCTTTATCTAGCAGAGGGAACTGAAGATTCGCCAACAGGGTTTGGAGCGTTAGAACATCATACGTCTACTGTTGTTGTTTTGCCAGAGCAAATGCCAGATGAGGCTCTTGCTTCGGCTATGATAGATGTAGTATCTCACGAATTTTTTCATATTGTAACTCCACTTAGCGTGCATTCTGAAGATGTACATTATTTTGATTATAATAAACCGACTTTTTCAAAACACTTATGGATGTATGAGGGAGTAACTGAGTACTTTGCTACTTTATTTCAAGTAAATCAAGGTTTGGTAGAAGAACAAGAGTTTTATGATAAAGTAATGGGTAAAATTCAAAGTGCAAATGGATTTGATGATACAATGAGTTTTACGGTAATGAGTGAGAATATTTTAGAAGAACCATACGCGTCCAATTATGTTAATGTATATGAAAAAGGAGCACTCATAGGAATGTGTATCGATATTTTGATGCGAGAAGAAAGTAATGGTACGAGAGGCATTTTATCTTTGATGAAAGAATTATCTTTAAAATATGGGAAAAACAAACCTTTTGAAGATGACAAAATTATTGAAGAAATTACTGCCATGACGTATCCATCGATTGGTGAATTCTTGAAAAAACACGTAGAAGGAAAAACACCAATTAATTATGAGGATTTCTTTAATAAAGTAGGGCTTTCTGTAGCGTCTGAAAAAGTGGAAACAAATTATATTCAAAATTCGGGAGCGTTAATTGTTGCTGGTAATCAAGAAAAAGGCACTATCTTTTTTACTGATTTAGTTTCAGATAACAGTTTCTGGGCAGATAATGGAGTGAAGCCTAATGACGATATCGTAGAGGTAAACGGTACAAAACTAACCTTACAGAATGCAAATAGTGTATTGGGTTCAACTTTTCAATGGCAAGAAGGAGATGATGTCGAAGTAAAGTTAAATAGAGCAGGAGAGGATATTGTTATAAAAACTAAAGTAACTAAGTCTTTTACAAATGGTAAAAAACTCAAAGCAGATACGGCAGCATCAAAACAAAAATCCACGCTTAGGGATGCGTGGTTAAAAGGATAACTATTCCTTATGGTATATAAAAAATGGCCCTTTTAAAGGGCCTTTTTTTTATACTATAACATTAGTCGAAAACCAAAAACAGGTAGTTCTCCTTGTTTAAAATCTAAATCTTCAGACCTTTTAAATCCAATATTCTCATACATCTTCCATGCAATTTGCATTGCTTTTGTTGAGTGAATTATAATCTGATTTTGATTTTCATCTTTCGCTATTTCTATACAAGCTTCAGTCAAGAGCCTGCCTAAGCCATTGCCTCTGGTATTTACATCAACCGCTAACAGCCTAAAGCCCGCTGCGCCTTTCTCTTTTGTGGCAGTACCTCCCGAACCATAGTATTTCATATCACCAAAGTAAACCACACTCCCTCCAATCTTTCCATTAGGAGAAACGGCTACCAATAGCTTAGTCTTTGGGTTTTTTGTTAAATTTCCAATATTTGCAAGCATTGAATAATAGTTTGGTTGCTCATTTTTATTCGGAAAGCCTTCTAATTGAGAATATACATTAACCATTAATTCTCCTATTTCATCAAACTCATTCTGATTAGCCTCTCTTACATTATATTTTGTAGTGCCTATATTCAATTTAATTAGATTTTTGTTACATAAATAATACCTGTTTCCAAAAGAGAAATTTAACGTTTTACATACCATTTAATAGCAAATGGTACCAAACCATGTCCTAATATTTCTCCTGTAACTACATTTCGCATCATTGTATCAGATTTGCCATTTGTTGCTGCTATTAGCGACCATTCCAGGTTTTCTTTTAGTTTTACAGTTTGTGTGTCATAACTTGGCGTTTGCCCAATTATAGGATCTATTTGTGCAAAAACAATGGTGTCACTTAATATGGTTAAAAATTTTGCGTCAGTAAAATGCTCAACTTTTTTGGTTTTATCACTACGTCTTTGTGATGACCAATATACACGTATTTTTTCTCCATTTCGAACAGCTTTAATAAGGGTTTCAATTTTTCCTTCTAAGGCTTTTCCGTCTTTATCATTATGATAGATGAGTTTCCAGTTACTACTATCTTGTGCAAAACTGTGTATAGACAAAAATAAGATTGATAGTAAAACGATTATTTTTTTCATTCTTGAATTTTAAATTATGAAGTAATAGTTAATTATTCTTTATAAAGAATAGTTTAATAATAAGAGATTAAAGGTAAAAAGGAAATAAATTATTTAGACCTTTAATAACAATTCTTTAGCATAATGTACTAATGAACCGATAAAGAATTATTAAAAGAATATTAATAACTTTATTCTAAATTTTGGAGAAGCTTTTTTGAACCTCATTACTATTTAATAAGGATGTGATTATTTACAATGCTAATTAAAAACCGCCTATGATGTTAAATCATAGGCGGTTTTTAATGAGTTAGATTTCGTTTTGTTAAGTTGGTTTTATGGAATAACAACTGAAATTGCATCCACAGTATTGGTATTGACATTGGGGAATACAGTTCTTCCCAGATCAGGGTCTTCATAAGAATTACTATAAAAGTTATCTCCATATACTTTAAACCATAAGGTTTCTCCAGATTCGAAGCCTAGTGATCTGAAAAATGAAATAGAGAATGTTAAATTGGCCGGATTGCCAGTAGTACCAATAATAGGAGAGAACTGTGTATACACCTCATTACTTACATCATCACTTTTATGATAAAAAATTCGTATTCTTTTTACCAAAAGATTCTCTGTCATGGGTCGACTTATATTAAGTATAATAAAATTGCCTTCTATTCTAACAGAAGTAGCAGTTATCATGCTATTAGATATTTGACCTAATTTAAGGACATTGGCCATTAATGTAAATTCTCCTTCATCTTTATGCTCGATATTAAAAATTTTGTGGATCCCAAAACCTTCTTTCTCAAATACCAAATTATATGTGCCAAAAGGAACATCTTTTAAAGAATAATTGCCATTGAGATCTGTTGTGGTAGTAATTAATGGATCGCTTCCTTCTATACTTACAGACATACCAGAGTTATCAACCATACTTTGATCATCGTCAAATAAATCTACTGTTCCGATGATATCAGCAGCGGGTATAGGATCTGGTTCCGGCTCAGGTTCTGGTTCAGGTTCAGGTTCTGGCTCTGCAATTGGTTCAGGTTCAGGTTCTGGGATAAAATTGTCATCATTACTACAACTTGAGAATAATAAGAATGAAAAAAGTAAAAAATAAATTGACAGTGTTTTCATGATTTTGTGTGTTTTTGTTTTCCAATTCGTATTTTTTGTTTAGTGTTTTTTATATTGGTTTTGAGGGAAGTTTTTTCGCTAAACAAATGTATGAAGCAAAGCACACTAGAGTCTATACGTATTTTTACGTGTTTTTAAGGTGTTTTTTACCATTTTTGTTTCCTTATTATTAGATCTTAAAATTATTAGGTATAATTTATCAATTCACTGGATACCAAATAATCAACAAAATTCGTTATGCATTTGTTAATTACTTTGTAGGATGGCTATTTTAATTTAATAAGTGAAGCCTTATATTAGCAGGCATTCTACCCAAAATTTATGAGCAAGGAAACCAAATATACCGAAGATAATATACGATCCCTCGACTGGAAGGAGCATATCCGTATGCGACCTGGAATGTATATTGGTAAGTTAGGAGATGGATCTTCTGCAGATGATGGAATTTATATTTTATTAAAAGAAGTACTCGACAATTCGATAGATGAATATGTAATGGGTGCTGGTAAAACTATAGAAATTTCTATTCAAGGAGATAAGGTGATCGTAAGAGATTATGGTCGTGGAATTCCTTTAGGAAAAGTGGTTGATGTGGTTTCAAAAATGAATACGGGAGGGAAGTATGACTCTCGCGCGTTTAAAAAATCGGTGGGACTAAATGGAGTTGGTACCAAAGCGGTAAATGCGTTATCTACTTTTTTTAGAGTTGAATCTACTCGTGATGGTAAATCAGCTTCTGCAGAATTTGAAAAAGGAAATTTAACCAACCAGGAAACACTGGATGAAACTTCGCGAAGAAGAGGAACCAAAGTTTCTTTTGTTCCAGATGATACTATTTTTAAGCACTACAAATACCGTTCAGAATATGTAGCCAAAATGCTTAAGAATTATGTATATCTTAATCCTGGATTAACCATCATATTTAATGGAGAAAAATATTTTTCAGAAAATGGATTAAGAGATTTACTTGCTGATAATATAAATACAGAGGATCGTTTATATGATATTATACATCTAAAAGGAGATGATATTGAAATCGCGATTACCCATAGTAAAACACAATACAGTGAAGAATATCATTCTTTTGTTAATGGGCAACACACAACACAAGGAGGTACACATCAAGCTGCATTTCGGGAAGCTGTTGTAAAAACCATCAGAGAATATTATGGTAAGAATTATGAAGCGAGTGATATTCGTAAATCTATTGTATCTGCCATAAGTATTAAGGTTATGGAACCTGTTTTTGAAAGTCAAACAAAAACAAAATTAGGATCTACCGATATGGGAGGAAACTTACCAACAGTGAGAACCTATATTAACGATTTTGTAAAAACTAAATTAGATAATTTCTTACATAAAAATCCTAATACAACAGAAAGTTTACAACGTAAAATCTTACAGGCAGAACGAGAACGTAAAGACTTATCGGGGATTCGTAAACTGGCTCGGGAGAGAGCTAAGAAAGCTAGTTTACATAATAAAAAATTAAGAGATTGTCGTGTTCATCTTACTGATAGTAAGAAAGATCGTAATCTTGAAAGTACATTGTTTATAACAGAGGGAGATTCGGCAAGTGGTTCTATTACCAAATCCAGAGATGTGAATACCCAGGCAGTATTTAGTTTACGAGGAAAACCCCTCAATAGCTACAATATGAGTAAAAAGATTGTGTACGAAAATGAAGAATTCAACTTGTTGCAAGCTGCATTAAATATTGAAGAATCTTTAGAAGATTTAAGATATAACAATATTGTAATTGCTACTGATGCCGATGTCGATGGAATGCATATTAGGTTATTATTGATTACATTTTTCCTACAATTCTTTCCAGAACTTATAAAAGAAGGACATTTGTACATACTGCAAACACCATTGTTTAGGGTACGTAATAAAAAAGAAACCATTTACTGTTATTCTGAACAGGAAAGAAGAGATGCTATCGCAAAATTGTCAGGGAAACCCGAGATTACTCGATTTAAGGGATTAGGTGAAATCTCACCTGATGAATTTGTACATTTTATTGGAGATGACATACGTCTTGATCCGGTAATGTTGGATAAAGAAAAATCAATAGAAGAATTACTGTCTTTTTATATGGGAAAAAACACACCACAACGACAAGAGTTTATTATTGATAACCTAAAAGTAGAATTGGATACAGTAGAGGAAGAGTTGTAATTATTAAAGTGCCCCTAAATTATATATAGATTTGGAAAACGAAAACGAAGAACTAGATCACGATTTAACTCCAGAGGATCACCAGCCGCAAGAGGTGATTACTAAAGTTACAGGAATGTATAAAGATTGGTTTCTGGATTATGCATCTTATGTAATCCTGGAACGAGCAGTACCCGCAATAGAAGATGGCTTGAAACCAGTACAACGTCGTATTCTTCATTCTATGAAGGATCTGGATGATGGTAGATATAATAAAGTAGCTAATATTGTTGGACATACGATGCAGTATCATCCTCATGGTGATGCTAGTATTGCTGATGCTATGGTACAAGTAGGACAAAGAGAGTTACTAATTGATATGCAAGGAAACTGGGGTAATATACTTACCGGTGATAGAGCGGCTGCATCCAGGTATATTGAAGCACGTTTGTCTAAATTTGCACTAGATGTAGTTTATAATCCTAAAGTTACAGATTGGCAATTATCGTATGATGGGAGAAAGAAAGAACCCATTAATCTGCCAGTTAAATTTCCTTTGTTATTAGCACAAGGCGCAGAAGGAATTGCCGTAGGATTAAGTACAAAAATCCTTCCTCACAATTTTATAGAATTAATTGAAGCGTCAATTAAGCATTTACAGGGTAAAAGATTTACTATTTTACCTGATTTTCCTACTTCAGGAATCGCTGATTTTACAAATTATAATGATGGTAATCGAGGCGGTAAGGTAAGAGTACGTGCAAAAATTGCTCAATTTGATAAAAACACATTGGTCATTGATGAGATTCCTTTCTCTACTACAACTACTAGTTTAATTGATTCTGTCCTTAAAGCAAATGAAAAAGGAAAGATTAAAATTAAAAAAATTGAAGATAATACTGCCGCAAAGGTAGAGATATTAATACATCTTCCTTCAGGAATTTCTCCTGATAAAACAATAGATGCATTATATGCATTTACAAATTGTGAAGTATCTATTTCACCATTAGGTTGTGTCATTGAGGACAACAGACCTAATTTTATTGGAGTGTCAGAAATGCTGCGTCGTTCTACTGATAATACAGTAGAATTACTCAAAAAAGAATTAGAAATTCAACTTGAAGAACTTCAGGAACAATGGCATTTTGCATCTTTAGAAAGAATATTTATAGAAAACCGTATTTATCGTGATATTGAAGAGGTAGATACTTGGGAAGGAGTTATAGAAGCTATAGATAAAGGGTTACAACCTCATATAAAACATTTGAAGCGAGCAGTAACAGAGGAAGATATTGTACGCCTAACTGAGATTCGAATTAAACGTATTTCAAAATTTGATATTGATAAAGCCCAGCAAAAAATAGAAGCTCTGGAAGAGGATATTGCAAAGGTAAAATACAATTTAGAACACCTTATAGAATTTGCAATTGATTATTTTAAAAGATTAAAAACAACATACGGAAAAGGGAAAGAGCGTAAAACCGAAATCAGGATTTTTGATGATATTGAGGCTACCAAAGTTGTTATTCGTAATACAAAACTATATGTAAATCGTGAAGAAGGTTTTATAGGTACTTCTCTGCGAAAAGATGAATATGTAGCAGATTGTTCAGATATTGACGATATTATCTGTTTTACAGGTGAGGGAAAATTGATGATAACCAAAGTAGGAGCAAAGACCTTTATTGGCAAAAATATTATTCATGTAGCAGTATTTAAGAAAAAGGATAAGCGTACCATTTATAATATGATTTATCAAGATGGTAAAGGAGGTTCGTCTTATGTAAAACGTTTTGCTGTTACAGGGGTGACTAGAGATAAAGAGTATGATTTGGCACAAGGTAAAAAATCTTCAAAAGTCATATATTTTTCTGCAAACCCTAATGGCGAAGCCGAAGTGATTACTATTTTCTTACGTCAGGCAGGAAGTATTAAAAAACTAAAATTTGATCTGGATTTTTCAGATTTATTAATAAAAGGTCGAGGGGTAAAAGGAAATATAGTTACCAAATACAATATTAAGCGAGTAGAGCTCAAAGAGCAAGGAGTCTCTACCTTAAAGCCACGAAAAATATGGTTTGATGACTCTGTACAACGTCTTAATGTTGATGGAAGAGGAGAATTGTTAGGTGAATTTAGAGGAGAAGATCGTTTACTGGTGATTACTCAAAAAGGTATAGCAAAAACAATTATCCCAGAGATGACACTGCATTTTAATTCAGATATGATCGTTCTGGAAAAATGGAAACCAAAAAAACCAATATCTGCGATTTATTGGGATGGAGAAAAAGAAAGATATTATGTTAAACGTTTTCTTATCGATAGTCCTGAACGAGAAGAAATGTTTATTACAGAGCATCCTAAATCATTTTTGGAAGTAGTATCTACAGATTATAGACCTATTGCAGAAATGGTATTTACTAAGCTTCGAGGAAAAGACCAACGCCCGAATGAAGAAATAAATCTTGAAGAATTTATTGCTATTAAGGGAGCAAAAGCACTAGGAAATCAGTTAACTACACATAAGGTAAGACAGATCAATTTATTAGAATCTTTACCATATGATGAGCCAGAAGCACTACCGGCAGAAGAAATAGAGGTAATAGAAGAAGAGAATGTTTCTTCTTCTGATTCTAACGGAACCACAGAAGTAGATGATGATAATGAGCAACCGACATTGTTTTAGATTACACAATTCTTAGGTGACAGAATTAATTAAAAAATATATCAATGTAGAAGATATAGAAGGTGTTATTCTGTACGCTTTTATTATTATTCTGATCAGTTGGGGTATTTCTTTGGTTGTTAAGTGGTTATTAATTCTTTTTTTAAATAGAAGACAAAAACGAGGGAGTTATAATGTCACAAAACTAAAATTTGTAAAAAACTCAATACGTTTCATTTTTATTATCATTGCTTTTGTGATTATTGTTGGAACTGTTCCTTTTTTAAGAAGACAGGCTACACTAATATTTTCTGGAGCAGGTATTCTAGCTGCAATTATAGGTTTTGCAGCTCAGGCAGCAATATCTAACCTTATCGCCGGAGTTTTTATTGTTTTGTTTGAGCCCTTTAGGATAGGAGATTATATCAAATTAGACCTTGAACGAGTTGGTATTGTTGTCGATATAACACTTAGACATACAGTAATTAATACGTTTGAAAACAAGAGATTAATCATACCAAATTCTATAATTAGCACAGAATCCATTCTAAATCATACTATTGAGGATAGCAAAGTACTTAGTTTTAATAATTTTAAAATAGGATTAAAAGCAGATGTGGATGTGGTTCGAAAAATTATTTTAGAAGAAGCAGCAAAATTAGAATATATCGCTAAGTTTAAAGAAGAAGAAAATAAGGTTGTTTCAGAAGTTCGTGTAATTGATGTTCATGAATCTTATGTTCATGTTAGGGCATATGTATGGATTTCGGAGCCTTTTAAGGAGTTTAAAATGAAATGTAAACTCAAAGAAAATGTACATAAAAGATTTTTAGAAGAAAATATAGAAATGCCAGTACCTATTCGTAGAATAATAAATTGATTAGGAGGCCGGCCTTTTAAGTAATATATCTAAAGTAATCTATTATGTTTTTTTGACAAATTTAGTAAGGATTACTATGTGTTGGCCACTTACACGTCCTTCTATATGTTCAGGATTGTCATGCACTAGCGAGATATTACGAACAGCTGTACCTCTTTTTGCTGTGAAATTTGCTCCTTTGACATCCAAGTCTTTTATCAAAACAACAGAATCACCTGTTTGTAAAAGTGCTCCATTAGCATCTAAATGTTTTATAGCCTCATCTGGGTCATCACCTTCACCCGTTGCTGCAGCCCATGCCATTCTATCTTCATCTAGATATAGCATATCAAGTAAATCTTGAGGCCAACCTTCAGATTTTAGTCTATTTAGCATTCTCCAGGCCATTACCTGTACAACAGGAACTTCACTCCACATACTATCATTAAGACAACGCCAGTGATTAGGGTCTATACTTTCTGGGTTTTCAATTTGATCTAAACAAATTTGAGAAATAAGAATATGGGCATCTATACCAGTTCCAGGAGATTTTGGAACCTGATAAACTTTTAAATTTTCAGTTTCTCCTGATAATTCACATACAGATCCGCTACGTTTAAGTAATTCTCTTTCAAGACTCATATTCAAGACTAATATTTGATACGTTTTTTAGAAATACAAAAATGCCTAAAATATTATAATTATGATAATTCTGCATCACTTATATTTATTGAAACTCTTATTTTACGAGCAATAGAACTTCTTTGTCATATGTAGAGTTACACCATTGATATTTTGAAAACACCTTATCAGGAATTTGATAATTATATTTTTGATAGTCTACAAAATCAAATTTTGAATAAAAGCTTTTGAGATTTTTGAAAGGTAAACACCAAACTCTTTTCTCAGGAGTTGTAAGTTCTAATAGTTTTTTTACTATAGCATCTGCAATTCCTAAACCACGATATTTACTAAATACATAAATACCACCTAATTCTAAATGATCAGCATCGATTTTGGTTAATCTCCCTAATCCACATTTTTGATTTTCGATCTCAGCAATAACGATATCTTCGGTATCAAAATTAGATGAAGTAAAATCAACCTCCTTATATTTCATGTTTATCCAATCCATTTCAGAATGGATTGCTTTTCGTACAGTTATATTATTTGGTTGCCCCATTATTTTTAGTTAGACATAGATTTGTTGTCTTAGAAAAGAGTAGAGTATAAGTTATTTCTATATCTTAATTGTATTTTTTTAAATCAAATGAGAGCTGTCAATTATTTAGATTTTCTTTTTACAAGTTCTATAAATAATACGATTTCTTGTTTTTTTGTTGCATCAAAAATAGATTGATAAATTTCGAGTGCCTTGTTGTAGTTTTGTTTTCTTTCATAGAGCCATCCTAAAAAAAACATACTAGGCACATGATTTGGATTCATTGTAAGACATTCTTTGTAATCAATTTCTGCCTTTATTAAATCATTGTTGGCAAAATATAAATTAGCTCGCTCCCAAAGCAAATCAATTGTTTTGTTTTCTGAGAGCTTAACATTAATGGATTGCACTTTAGATTGACTGTACTTTTTTTTCATTGCAAGAATTGACTGCGCTCTTAGATTATCAAAGTAATTGAAGTATGCATCACAATTTTTGACTAAATTCTGTTGCATTTCAAAAAATATCTTCTTCCCTAATTCCTGACCTTGTTTGTATTCTGGAACAGATGAATTTTTATCAATTAATTTATCTAACTCGGTTTTATAAGTATCAATATGTTTTGTAAAACACTTTTCTAATATACTGGTGTCATCACCTTTATTTTCTGTAAAACAAATACAGACATCTTGACTTATCTTTTCTATGATATCTTGTTGTCCAAAAATTGATATAGAAACAAGAAAAAGCAATACTGTTATATTCTCTTTCATGATAATTTTATTTTTTATAAACTTAAAGAGTTCATATAATTAGTATTCTATTCTTCTTTTTAACTAGTTGTTTTTTTATTTTTTTTGCGCAATTTAAAGTTTAAAAACTCAATAAATAAAGAAAAAGCTATGGTAAAGTAAAGATACCCTTTAGGTATCGTACCTACTTCACTATCAAATATTTGCAAATGAGCTAAATGTGCTGCTTCTGCAATTAACATAAATCCAATAAGGATTAAAAATGAAAGTCCAAGAATTTGAACCGATGGATGTTTATTTACAAAACGCCCAACAGGGGTCGCGAATAACATCATGATTAAAACGGAGATAACGACAGCGATAATCATGAGTAATAAAGCATCATTAGGATTCTCACTTAATCCGTTTGTCATACCAACCGCTGTAAGTATAGAATCAAAAGAAAAAACAACATTAATCAATGTAATTTGTACAATAGCGTTAGATAATGATGTTGAACTTTTGGCTTCGATTTCTTTCTCCTCTTCACCTTTTTCATCTACTTTTTCATGAATTTCATGTACACTTTTATATAATAAGAAAATACCTCCTCCAAACAGAATTAAAGCTTGACCACTTATACCAGCTTCTATCCACGGCAGATTGATGTGCCAAAAAGGAGCTTCCATAGCGACTAGTAATGAAATCCCAAACAGTAAAACAATACGCATTAGCATGGCCAACATTAACCCTATATTTGTAGCTTTTTTCTGTTGTTTTTCAGGTAATTTACTAGAAGCTATTGAGATAAATATTATATTATCAATACCAAGTACAATTTCTAGAAAAGTAAGTGTAAGTAAAGCTACCCAGGCATCAGCCGATGTGAAAATTTCTAACATTATTTTATTTTTTTTGCAGTTCCTCGTTCTTTATTAGTTGCACCTACAAGTCCGTATTCAAAAGTGTAAGTGTTTTTATCTGTAGATAAGATTTTCATATGTATGGCTTTTTCTTCTGCCATACTTTTTGGATGCAGTTTTTGTACAATATATTCACAATCATTGATCCATCTAACACTAGAAGTATCAGTCTTTCCTCTGAAATAATCTATTTCTATTTTTCCATCGCGAATAAACGTAGTTTTTACTAATTCACCATCTAATAAGGTTTCAAATTCAAATGTTCCCGTATGAAAATTTAAACAATCACGTTCTTCTTGCTGACAGCTGATTGTCAATAGTAAACAAAAGAATAATAAGAGTATTCGTTTCATGATGACTTTAAATGAAAAACGAAAATAAATCTATTTCGATAAAGTTAATAGGCAGGAAGAAAAAAGTTGTTAAGATTTTTTCATTTGATAAGAAGTAAAGGTGCCATCTTTATAGAAAATCACAATACGATCGATTTCACCTTCTGAAGAAATAACTCGCGAAACCTTCTCAGGGGAAGATATATTTTGTTGAACATTTTCTTTTTCTGAAGATGACTGTGAGAATAAATCTTGTTCTGTATCTATAATTGGAGTAGAAGTTTCTTGTGTATCAGTAGGAGGTTCTAAAATAGTTTTTTGTTCTTCTACAATGGTATTTTCTGATTTAGGAAATGTTCCTTTTCCATATAATAACCATTGTAACTCTACATCACTATAGGCATCAACTATTTTCATAACAAAGTCTAAACTAGGTTTATTTCGCCCACTAAGAATATGAGAAATAGAAGAGCGACCTACTCCCATATAATCTGCAAAGGATGAAGCCGATACGCCATAATAATCCATTACTTTTTGAATTCTTTTACCAAAGTCTTTATTGTTTACCATTGTAAACGAGTTTTAGAATAAATATTGATTACAAAGGTAAACAATTTTGGTCAGAAGTATAGTTTACAATTGTAAATCAAAGAGCTCTACGCTTTAATAATTTGTTCAGGTAAATACTCTTAATAGTCTCATTTAGATAATTTTATAATATATCATAAAAATACTTTAATTAATTTACTAATAACTATTATACAATTGGAAACTACTAAAAACAAACTGTTTACCATTGTAAACATATGGAACAAAAACTATTGTTTACAAATGTAAATGTCTTCTTTTTACAATTGTAAACCTTATCCTAGTTTACATATGTAACTAATTCTTTTATTTGTTATGAATCCTCAACAAACTATAGTAATTTCGTGACCTTCTAATACGTACTATGAATATTGATACATTAAAAAACTGGTTTACTTTATATAAAGAACCTTCCTTATTTGGACGCTACATTTGTTTAGATCACATTAGCCCTCTTTTGGACGAATTATCAAAAAAAGTTGACCTTAGACAAATAGGTTCTTCAGAAAATAACGCTCCAATACATTTAATAACTTTGGGAACTGGACCTAAGAAACTTTTGTTTTGGTCACAAATGCATGGTAATGAAAGTACAACTACAAAAGCTATATTTGATCTTATTAATCTACTTATAGATTCAAATAATAATATTGCTTCAGCTATTTTGAAAGAATGTACATTGTATATTGTGCCTATTTTAAGTCCAGATGGAGCAAAGGCATATACAAGGCTAAATTACAATAAAATTGATCTTAATAGAGATGCCCAAAATAAGACTCAGAAAGAAAGTATTGTTTTAAATGACTTAATCCAACAGATAAAGCCAGATTTTGGATTTAACCTTCATGGGCAACGTACTATTTTTAGTGCAGGAGAAACCAATTATCCTGCGACAGTATCATTTTTATCCCCAGCAGGAGATGCTAAGCGCTCAATAACTAAAAGTCGAAAACAGGCTATGCAGGTAATTGCAAAAATGAATGAGGTGCTTCAAGAATGCATACCAAATCAGGTTGGGAGGTATGATGATGGTTTTAATTTAAATTGTGTAGGAGATACATTATCATATATGGGTATACCAGCAATATTATTTGAATCTGGACATTATCCTAATGACTACGATAGAGAAACAACAAGACAATATATATTCTTTTCATTAATTACTTCATTACATTATATAAGTACAACAGAAATTACTGGAAAGGGATATAAAGATTATTATTTGATACCAGAAAATGGAAAATGTTTTTATGATATCATTGTTAGGGATGTTATTCTTAATGGAAAAAATACTGATATCGCCATACAGTATAAGGAAGAATTAACCAAAAATAATGTCAAATTCATACCTAAAATTGTTAAAATCGATAATCTTCAAAAGTTTTATGGACATAGAGAGATTATTGGTGAAAAAAGAGCAATACGTAACGAAAACGTTACAGTAGAGATAGTTCCAGAGGCAGAGCTGTTAAAATTTTACCTAGATTCTGAATTATTCTTAATAGAACAAGCAAAAAGTTAAAATAAAATGTGTGAATACTTGATTTTTCTGCTAAATTTGCAATGTAAATAATCGGGAAAAATAATATTATTACTATGGCAAAGTTTAAATTAGACGAAGTAGATCATCAAATTTTGGATATGTTGATTGAAAATACCCGTACACCTTTTACAGATATTGCAAAGAAACTATTGATCTCTGCGGGTACTGTACATGTGCGAGTAAAAAAAATGGAAGAAGCTGGAATTATTGAAGGGTCTTCATTAACATTAGACTATAAGAAATTAGGATATTCATTTATAGCATATGTTGGTATTTATCTTCAAAACACCTCTCAAACCAAGTTTGTTTTGGAGAGAATTAATCAAATACCTTATGTTACGGTTGCTCACATTACAACAGGAAAATTTAATATTTTCTGTAAAGTAAGAGCAAAAGATACTAATCATGCTAAGGATATCATCTTTAAGTTGGATGATATTGATGGAGTGTACCGTACAGAAACTATGATTTCATTAGAAGAAAGTATTAATGACAAGAAACGCTTGATGCATTCTATTTTTCAGGAATTATAAAGGGATAACTTTTTAAATATAAATATAAGCCCTTTAGGAAAAATTTCTTAGAGGGTTTTTTAATTCAAGAAAAACTTCTGAATGATTAGGAGGGCAGAGTTGAATAGAAACCTCTTGATAGTAAAGAAGTTATATTAACCAAAAACCATATTACCACCACACACATGGCTAGAAAACCAAAGATCGAACGTTTTAATGAGAATGTTCTAGCAAAGTATCAGATATACAATAGTATATTTATTACATTACCTTTTGATACTATTAGTAATACAGGAGTTTTATTACCACTGTTTAAAGAAGTATGTGAAAAAGGATACGACGAGCATAAGAATCCTACTGAAATTGTAGAAGATTTTTTCAATCTTTATCAGGATAACCCATCGACTACCGAAAAACACGATTTACTATTTAGATTTATCCAGTATATCGAGCGTCAGGTAGTATTATTTGATGCTATAGAAGATGCAGCTTTTCCTATAGTTAATAATATGGACGGTCGAGGGACATTAAGAAGTATTAAGGAAGAGGCTCAGGCAAAAGGACAATTAGAGGAACTTAAAGATTATTTAAAACGTTTTAAGATACGTCCAACACTAACTGCGCATCCTACTCAATTTTACCCAGGAACAGTATTAGGAATTATTCATGATTTAGATGCCGCAATTAGAGATAATGATTCTCCTAGAATTCAAAAACTGTTAGCGCAATTAGGTAAAACTGCTTTTTTTAAGAAAGAAAAGCCAACTCCGTATGATGAGGCAGTAAGCTTGATTTGGTATTTAGAAAATGTATTTTATCATGCTGCAGGGAATATTTATAATTATGTACAACAAAACATTTTTGAAGGAGAAGATCTGGAAAATGATTTAATTAATCTTGGTTTTTGGCCTGGAGGAGATAGAGATGGAAATCCGTTTGTAACGACAGAAACTACTTTGAAAGTAGCTAAAAGGCTTCGTAAGACCATTTTGATAAATTATTATCGAGATATGCGATCGTTAAAACGTAGAATTACATTTGGTAATCTTCAGGATAAAATTGCAGTTTTAGAACATGCATTGTATGAGAATTTCTATTATGCAAAAAC
Source organism: Aquimarina algiphila (assembly GCF_007489275.1). Classification (GTDB taxonomy): domain Bacteria; phylum Bacteroidota; class Bacteroidia; order Flavobacteriales; family Flavobacteriaceae; genus Aquimarina; species Aquimarina algiphila. Next base: position 3,554 of record NZ_VLNR01000063.1, on the reverse strand, counting down.
AGCAGAACCATTGTCAATCGAAACATTGATGAATGGATTGTTAGAGATAAAGGAGGAGTTGATTTCTCAGCATCAATCTTTGTTTCTTGATGAGTTACAGGATGTAATCAATAAAGTAAAGATTTTTGGATTTCATTTTGGAACTCTGGATATTCGTCAGGATTCAAGAATTCATCATAAAGTACTTACAGAAGTAGTACAAAAAACCAATGCGCTAGGATTAGGTTTTTTTCCTGATAACTATGACACGCTATCTTCAGAAGAACAGTTCGAAGTACTTTCGAAAGTAAAAGGTAAGTTAGATCCATCTATTTTTGATGATGATATTGCCAGGGCAACAATAGAATCTATTTATGCTATAAAAACCATTCAACAAAATAATGGAGAGCGAGCGGCTAACCGTTACATTATCAGTAATAATGGTAATGAACTTAATGTAATGGAAACTTTTGCAATGATCAGATTATGTGATTGGCAATCTCCAACAGTAGATGTTATTCCACTTTTTGAAACGGTTCCTGATTTAAAAGTCTCTCATGAGGTGATGGAATCTTTATATAGCAATCCAGTATATATGGAGCACCTGAAACGTAGAGGAATGAAACAGACTATTATGCTTGGATTCTCTGATGGGACCAAAGATGGAGGATATCTTATGGCAAACTGGGGAATTTTTAAAGCTAAAGAAGCTTTAACCGAAATCTCAAGGAAATACGATGTAAAAGTAGTGTTCTTTGATGGTAGAGGTGGACCTCCAGCAAGAGGAGGAGGAAATACAAATCAGTTTTATGCATCTCTAGGGCCAACTATCGAAGATGAAGAGATTCAGTTAACTGTCCAAGGACAAACGATTAGTTCTAATTTTGGGACATTGGATTCTTGTCAATATAATCTGGAACAATTACTTGGTGCAGGAGTAGAAAATCAATTGACTAGTAATGAAGGCAATCTTTTTTCTAAAGAGAATAAGGAGACTATGCAAGAATTAGCAGATATAAGTTATCAAACTTATGTTGATTTTAAAAGTCATCCTAAATTTCTTCCATACTTAGAGCATATGAGTACTTTAAAATATTATGGAAAAGCAAATATTGGTAGCCGCCCATCTAAACGTAGTAAAAGTACAACTCTTGATTTTGGAGACTTACGAGCTATTCCGTTTGTAGGAAGCTGGAGTCAATTAAAACAAAATGTACCAGGTTTTTATGGAGTGGGAACAGCATTAAAAGCATTTGAGGATAAAGGAGAGTTTAAGAAAGTTGAATCATTATATAAAGGGTCTCCTTTTTTTAGAACTTTAATCGGTAACAGTATGATGAGTCTTACTAAATCATTTTTTGAACTGACTTCCTATATGAAAGAAGATGAAGAATATGGAGCTTTTTGGGATATTATTCATGAAGAATATCTATTAACAAAACGATTGCTTTTTAAATTGACAGGATATTCAGAATTGATGCAAAATGAACCTGCAGGGAAAGCATCTATTGATATTAGAGAAAATATTGTATTGCCATTACTTACGATACAACAGTATGCTCTCAAGAAAATTCAGGAATTAAGAAGAGATGATAATGTAAAACCAGAGGACTTAGTTATTTATGAGAAAATGGTTACCCGTTCTCTATTCGGAAATATTAATGCAAGTCGTAATTCTGCATAAAAACTAATAAAGTACTGTTAAGAATATTGAAAAATGAGGTGGAATTATTAATTTTCTGCCTCATTTTTATTTCTAAATAATTATGCTTGATATTTATATCAAGATTTTAACAGTCATTTTTAATTTATAATAAAAAGTTATGTTGTCTCAAATAAGCGAAAACGAATACAATCCTTATTATGCTATGTATATCTCAAAAGCAGAATATCCAGATATTGTATTAGGGCTGCAAAATAGTCGTGAAGAATTTGTTGATTTTGTACAATCTATTCCAGAAGATAAAATGACTTATGCTTATGCAGATGGAAAATGGACAGTTGCAGAAGTATTACAACATTTAATTGATACAGAACGTATTTTTTCATACAGAGCATTGCGTTTTGCAAGAAATGATCAAACACCTATTATGGGTTTTGAACAAGATGATTATGTTCCTAATTCTAATGCAAATCATTATAGTAAAGAAGATATGTTATCCGATTTTGTAGCAGTAAGAAATAGTTCTATAACATTATTTAAAAGTTTCACAGATGAAATGCTAACCAGGATAGGCGAAGCCAGTAAAAGTCCAATGAGTGCTAGAGCTGCTGGGTATATATTATCAGGACATCAAAAACATCATTGTGAAATTATTAAAGAAAGATACCTCTAAATAATGACTAAAGAACAAGTTGCTCATGACTATCTTTCTTTTTTGGAGAAAGGTAAAATGGATAAAGTAGTTGATCTTTTTGCTAAAAATGGATGTGTAGAATCTCCTTTATATGGAGTACTACCTGCGGTCGATTTTTATAAAGATTTGGCTAATGATACTATGGCATCTATATTAAAGTTTGATGGTTTATTTTTTGAAAAAAACACAAATCGTGTTTCATTGCTTTTTGAGTATATATGGAAATTAAAAGAAGGAGAAAAAGTGCAGTTTAAAGTAGTTGATATTATCGAGCTTAATACTGAATTTAAGATAGAAAAATTGACAATAATTTATGATACGGTTAAGAGCAGAGCTGCGTTAGAAAAGTTACGTAAAAATCGAATGCAATAGTTATACATAAAGATAAATTATAGAAATGAATCTAACACTCACGAATACACTTTTACTTTTTGGGATTTTTCAAAGTGTAGTGATGATTTTTTTGATATTGACAACCAGAAATTGGAGGCAAATTCAAAATAAGATTTTACTTTCGATATTAGTGGTGTTAGGAGTATCTCTTCTTCCAATGTTTCTGGGTAATTCTGGAGTTGTCGAACAGAATTCTAATTTATTGTTTTTACCAGCACACCTTTCTATTTTTATTTTTCCACTTTTGTTTTTGTATTTCAAATCCATTTTCGTTCTTAATTTTAAAATAGATAAATCTAGTGTGTTACATCTTGTTATACCTATTATTTTTTGGGTCTATCTTGTTATTATATGGTTTAATACTTTAGGTGAACCTATAGCTCAAAAAAGAGAAGTGGCTATATCTTTTTATTATTTTCAAATTAAAACTATACATGATATTGTGTTGCTGCTAATGGTTTTGATGTATACCTGGCTTGCAAGTCAATTGATGTATAATGCTAAGAAAGAAAGGCTCTCAAAAGATCAAGAGAAATTTTCTAAATGGCTCAGGTATTTGTTATTGTTTTTAGTTGCTGGAGCTATTTTAGATATTACTTCGCTTGTAATAGGAGAAATGTATGGTTATTGGAAAGGAAGCCCGTTAGATGAACTATTAGGTATTCCCTTTGTTTTACTTATAAAAATATACTATTCAACCCGTTGTGCATTTAGTTAATATTAATTTTTAGGTTGTTTATATTTCTGTTGAATTCAAACCTATTGATATATTGAATAATGGTCATTGCTGTGATCTTTGATAAGATTCTATTTTTAAATCCCTCA
>NZ_VLNR01000062.1:1089-41232 GCF_007489275.1 Aquimarina algiphila | reverse complement strand
ACAAGTTATTTAATACACACACTTTTGGGGGTGGGTCAATTTAAACAAGAATAGGTGGGTCAGTTTAAATAGGATTTACTGGGTCAATATAATAGGAATAGGTGGGTCAGTTTGGCAAGAATTTCCACTTAAGTTAATTAACAATTTTTAGACGATTATTTCTCCCAAAAAATGTTTCCATTAATGAAAACACACTTAGGAATAAAAAAGAGTTAGACAAACTAATGGAATACTATTTTAAAGAAGAAAAACTATATAAAGATCCAAGTTTAAACATCAGTTCTTGTGCTTCTATTTTTAAGGTGAGTACCAAAGAACTTATAGACTATTTCAAAATCACTAATAAAGGTGTTTTTAAGGATTATATAAATGGTCTTAGAGTAAGTGAATTTAAGCAACTACTGCAAAATGAAAAATTTTCTAACTATGATTTAGTTGGACTCGCTAAAGAATGTGGTTTTAAATCAAAGTCTACTTTTTTTAGAGTTTTTAAAGGTTTAGAAGGCTTTACGCCGAATGAGTATAAGAAAAAAGCAAATCGCTAAATCCGTTTAGATTTACTTAGTTTTATGAAGAAAAGTAGATCCAAAAGCAAGCAAAAACTCCCTCCATTAGTACATCTACAACTCCCCTACCCTTTTATTTATAAGGGTTTTCACATATCGTATCGGCAAATAGATTTTCCTTTAATATGGCTTTAACCCCTTCTTTGGCTTTGTTTAAATAAGTTCTACTTTATCAATTTTGATTAATAATAAAGTCATTCATATCCATTGATTTTAATAATTCAGTTTGCAAGGTTTAAATAAGGATTTCACTACTTTTTTATTCGATTTTCCTAGAAATTTTATAGCATCTTTCCAATACACCCACTCAATTTTTCTAAACTTATGTGGTTCAGCAAGCAAAAATGGTTTTGTATAATCACTACACAAAAAATAATGTTTAGAAAGCTTGTGTTTATTTTTTAGTTCGATAGTAATAGAACATTGATACTCTAAATCTTGCTCTGTAATTTTAAGCGTTACCTCTTCAAAAGCTTCCCGTATCAATGCATATTCAGGAGATTCTCCTTGTTCTAAGACCCCTCCTATAAGCCCATATTCCAATTTAGAAGTGTGCTTTTGCAATACTAATAATTTATCTCCTTGATATATGATTAATCTAGATTTTTCTTTATGTTTTTTGATTCTCATAGGCAATTAATATTAAATTAAATAACCATATCGCTTTGTTTTCTAATTCTTATATCTTGTAATGGTAATTTTTTAAAATAGACTCCATTTCTTTTTCTCCTTTACTAATTTGTACTGCTAATTTCCATAGCTCTTCATCTAGTAACCCAATTAATGGTTGCTTTACTTTTGATATGTACTTAAAAGCTTTTAGTAATTTTTTATCCCAAGACTTATGATATTTTAATAAGTCATCTGGATACACAATTTTTCTTTTTGTTCCTTCGTCAATACCTCTAAAAGGATTATCGATATTTAAATAGCCATAATCATCTGTTAATTGCTCTCCAGGATGAATATCCCGAATAGCCAGTTCAAAATTATAAGCTGTAGTGAGACAATTGGCATTAAAGCTATGATTTACAAATCGCCCATTATCCCAACAAAGTACCAGATTCCCTAAATTGTTTTTATATGCATAAGTTTTTAAAATATTCTTATAAATAGGTTCTAATACTTCATATTGATCTGGAGTGAACTCACGATCAAATTTATCCAATATCCAAGTAATAGTACCCTCAGGAATTAACTCTTTAGCAACTACACCGTAACCAATTTCATCACTTATAAATCGTATTTCTGTATTAGGATGAATCATCTTTTAAACTTTAACCTCTTTTCAATAGCTTCAATCATAATATTGGCAATATCTAATCCGGTAGCATTTTCTATTCCTTCTAGTCCAGGAGAAGAATTGACTTCTAGCAATAGAGGTCCTTTATTAGATCGAATAATGTCAACCCCAGCTACAGGAAGATTTAAAATCTTAGCGGCCTTGATTGCTAGTTTTCGTTCTTCAGCAGTTATTTTTATTTTAGATGCTGATCCTCCTTGGTGGATATTAGCTCTAAATTCTCCTTTTGCAGCTTGCCTTTGCATGGATGCTACTACTTTGCCATTGACTACAAAACATCGAATATCCTGTCCATTAGCTTCTTTTATAAATTCCTGTACCAAAATGTTGGTTTGTACACTTTTAAATGCATTAATCACACTTTCTGCCGCTTTATTCGTTTCTGCAAGCACTACACCTTTTCCTTGAGTACTTTCTAAGAGTTTGATAATTAATGGTGCTCCATTGACCATTTTGATCAAGTCTTTAGTATCTAAAGGTGATTTTGCAAATCCTGTAATCGGGATATGGATATCGTGTTTAGCAAAAAGTTGAGTTGCCAATAGCTTATCTCTGGATTGGGTAATCGCTTCTGCTGTATTTAAGCAAAAGGCTCCCATAGAATCAAATTGTCGGATTAATGCACAAGCATAGAAAGTCATTGATGGTCGTATTCTTGGGATAATAGCATCAAATTCATCAATGATATTTCCTCCGCGATAACGTATTTCAGGTTCTGTAGCATCTAATTTCATATACGCCTGTTCTACGTTAAGAAATACCATTTCATGACCTCTGGCTATACCTGCTTCAACAATACGTTTATTACTGTACAATTCTGGATTACTAGCTAGTAATGCAATTTTTAATCCTGATTTTTCTTTAATAAACGGGGCATATTTCTCTGCTATTTGTTCAGTAGTAAAATTAGTTTCCAGATAAGTGGTAGAAGGGTTTACCATATATCGATCTAGCAGTGCTTCCCGACCTAGTAACATGCGAAATTCCATTGCATCTCGATTAGCTAGGGTAAGCTCAATATCATAGGTAAAGTCACCAAGTGTAACAGGTGTTTTGATCACAAAACGTTGTTCAGAAATCCCTGAAGAACTTTTAACTACTCGTTTATCATGCAGTTTGGTTTCGCAGGTTATGATAATACTTCGATTATCCTGAATAGGATTAACTTCAAAACGCACCCATTCCTCAATACCTTTATGGATGAGCTTAATATTATTTGCCTGGATAGAAGAGGTTTTTGCTCCAGAATCTACACGTGCTTTAATAGCTGGAATGCCAAATTCGTTGAATACGCACCATTCTTCACTTCCTATTATTTTCAGGTCTTTTACTTCCAATGTTTTGTCTGTATTTATATTAATTTTATAATGAACATATCAATGACTTCTACCAGGATTAAAATAATAATGATCCATTCTAGCTTACTACTTTCTTTATGAAACATAATGTCCTTGAATAATTCTAGATTTTCCTTAATAATTTCTATTCGATCGTGAATACTTCGATAGCGGTCTTTTAAGTCAAAAATACGCTTAAGATTCTGGTCTAATCTGTTTAAGATTTCATCATCCCAGGTCACATCATGAGAGTCAAATATGTATAGATTTTCTGAAATTTTATTTTTGATGTTTAATACACCCCCAATATATTTTTTAAGGTTTTTTCCACTGATATCTAATTTTCCTTTTTCTTCAAGATAAGAGGTATGAACTTTGGTATCTTCCAGAATCTGTTCTGAAATGTTTGAATAATTATTAAGCGCAACAGATTGAGAAATATTAAGCATAATGAGGCGCAATGATTCTATACTAAATTCTTTTAAGACAACAGTTCCCAAAGTGACAGAATTAGATTCTCCTCCAATAATTATACTGATCGTTTCAGAAATTTCTTCTTTCATTAGATTTTTACCATACATCAGAATTTCATTACAAATCTGTTCTGCTGTATCTTTAGGAATGTTATAAAAACTTACCACTCCGTATTTAAAAACATAGATATATTGTCCTTTAAATCGTTCATAAAACAACTCATCAGCATCAAAAAACAATAATTTTGAACCAAAATTATTCTTACAATCTCTTATAGAAATTGCATCGGCAATTTGTATCGAATATGCTTCTTTCTCCATTTTTACTATACCGTAAATATCTCTCCATGGTCTTTAAAACTTTTAAACTCTACCATATATCCATTCGGATCTTTAACAAAAAAGGAGAGATGTTCTCCAACTTTGGTAAAAGTGATCTGGTTTCCATACAAATTGATATCTATCCACCCATCTGTAAATCTTCCTAATTTAGCACCTAGTTTATAGATATAGAAATCTTTTGTTTTTTCTAAATCCTCACAGGGAAGGGCCAAATGAAATTCTGCCTTTTTCATTATTCTAAAGTTTTACGGTTATTCCATTTCTGGTTCCTCTGACAAATCGGTTTCTTTGCCTTGGTCATCTTCATCTTCGTAACTTTCCATTGCACTAACCAAGCGTTTACTAACTTTAACCAGGTATAAGGTATCTTCTGTTTTTACTTCTACACATTCTACGATTTCGTTTTGTGCATTTCTAAACGTAATGATATTTTGATCATCATATCCATCAGGATATTCGTTTACTAATAGATCTAAAATAGTATTGTTTAATTTTTTATAATCAACAATTACTCTTTTCAAATTTGCGTTTCGTTCTGTTTTCATTTTGTTTACATATCTAATAAATAGGCAAATATTAATGGCGCTACAATGGTTGCATCACTTTCTATGATAAACTTTGGAGTATCTACATCCAGTTTACCCCAAGTGATCTTTTCATTAGGTACTGCTCCGCTATAAGATCCATAGCTTGTGGTTGAGTCACTTATCTGACAGAAATAATTCCAGAACGGGGTATCTGTTCTTTCTAAATCCTGATATAACATTGGTACGACACAAATAGGAAAATCTCCTGCAATACCCCCTCCAATTTGGAAGAAACCTATTCCTTCTTTAGAGTTTTCGGTATACCAGTCTGCAAGAAAGGTCATATACTCGATTCCAGATTTCATAGTACTGGCTTTGAGTTCTCCTTTCACTACATAACTCGCAAATATATTACCCATTGTACTGTCTTCCCATCCTGGTACCACCATTGGTAGATTGGCTTTGGCTGCAGCGTACACCCAGCTATCTTTAATGTCTATCTCATAGTATTGTTCTAAAACTCCAGACAATAACATCTTATACATAAATTCATGTGGAAAAAAGCGTTCCCCTTTTTCTTCAGCATCTTTCCATATCTTAAAAATATGTTGTTGTAATCTTCTAAAGGCTTCTTCTTCTGGAATACAGGTATCTGTAACACGATTTAATCCATGCTCTAATAAATCCCACTCTTGTTGCGGAGTAAGATCACGATAGTTTGGCACACGTTTATAATGACTATGAGCTACCAAATTCATAATATCTTCTTCTAGATTTGCACCCGTACAAGAGATAATATGTACTTTATCTTGTCGTATGATTTCTGCAAAAATTTTACCTAACTCTGCAGTACTCATAGCTCCAGCAAGAGATACTAGCATTTTTGATCCTTTATTAATTTGGACTTCATATGCTTTGGCAGCATCTACAACAGAGGCTGCATTAAAATGTAGATAATACTTTTCTATAAATTGTGATATAGCTCCTTTATCCTTCGTACTCATCATCTGTAAATTTTAGAGGGTTAGTTTTACCATTGCCTTTAAGGGCATATAAATTTTCATTCTCATCATCTACATCATGTTCAGCAAATTTGTAACTCAACATTTTATAATATAATTTGGCAGTAGCAAAATCAGAAGATTTATCATCTTTATTAGGACATAGTTCTACAATATCAAACCCTACTACATTTTTCTCATCAAATATTTTCTTAAGAAATTCAAGGGTTTCATACCATAATAAACCTCCTGGTTCTGGCGTTCCCGTAGAGGGCAGAATAGAAGGATCTAGAGCGTCCAGATCAAAAGTGATGTAAACATTATCTGTCATTAATTCTATGGCATTGTCCATCCAATAATCATCTGTTGCCAACTCATGAGCAAAAAATACCTGGTCTTCGTTCATGACTAATTTTTCTGAAGCATCCATACTTCGAATACCTACTTGAATAAGATTAGTGTTTTGATTGGCTTCAAACAATGCACAAGCGTGATTGTACTTAGAACCTTCATATTCCTTTCTTAAATCGGCATGTGCATCAATTTGTACTACTGTTAAATCCTCAAAACATTCATCAAAAGCACGTATGGCTCCTATGGAAATAGAATGTTCTCCTCCAACTAAAGTCACAAATTTATTACGTTTTATATTGTTTTTTACAGTATCATGTACAGCCGAAACCATTACATCTGGTGAAGTGTTTTCACTCACAGCCTTTGCAAGATAAATACCTTGTTTATATACTTCACTATTGGTTTCTATATCATATAGCTCCATATTTTCTGAAGCGTGTAAAAATGCTTCAGGGCCTTTGTCTGCTCCCTTACCCCAAGTGCTGGTGCCATCATAAGGAACAGGTATTAATACTACTTTTGATTTGTCATAGCCAGCATATTGTTCTGGAATTCCGGCATATGTTTTCTGAGTTTCCATTTTAAAAAATGTTTGGATTTAATAAATTAATTAGGATGTATAAATGGTACTTTTTGTGAATATTCTAAAACTTCTTCTTTTACTGTTTTTTGATATCCAAGAATAGATAGTAACTGTTCTGAGGTTTGTTGTGGTGCAAAAACTTCTGTAGTTACCTTTCCATTTTCGTCACGATCTATCAAAATATGTTTAGGCTGTGGGATCAGACAGTGTTGCAACCCGCCAAAACCACCAATAGTTTCCTGATACGCACCGGTATTGAAAAATCCAATGTATAACGGTTTATCTTTTTTATATTTTGGTAGATATATGGCATTCATATGTTGTTCGGAATTGTAATAATCATCGCTATCACAAGTTAATCCACCTAGTAGTACCCGTTCATACTCTTCTTCCCATCTATTAACCGGAAGCATCACAAAACGTTTATTTATCGCCCAAGTATCTGGAATTGTCGTGATAAAAGATGAATTGATCATATTCCATTTTTCACGATCATTCTGTTGTTTTTGATATAGCACTTCATAAATAGCTCCACCACTTTCGCCTACAGTAAAGCTCCCAAACTCCGTAAATATATCAGGAACATCTACACGTGCTTCTTCACAGGCAATTTGGATTTGGTTTATGATTTCATTAATCATGTACTGGTAATCATAATCGAATGCCAAAGAATTTTTTATTGGGAAACCACCACCAATATTTAAGCTATCTAAGGATGGACATAATTTTTTAAGACTGATGTACACCTTTAAACATTTTAACAACTCATTCCAATAATAAGCAGTATCACGAATACCCGTATTAATAAAGAAATGAAGCATCTTTAGTTTCACTTTTGGGTTATTCTTTATTTGATTATTATAAAAAGACACAATATTTCTATACCCAATTCCTAATCTAGAAGTATAAAATTCAAACTTTGGTTCTTCTTCTGAAGCAATACGGATACCCACCTGAAAGCCTTCATTAATTACATCATTTAATAGATCTAATTCTTCATAATTATCAATGATAGGAATACAATTACGATGGCCTTTATTGATTAATAGAGCTATGTTTTGGATATACTGGTCTCTTTTAAAACCATTGCAGATCACATACGTATTATTATTGATTTTGCCTTTGGCCTTTAAGTTTTCTACAATATCAATATCAAAAGCTGAAGATGTTTCTATATGAATATCGTTTTTTAACGCTTCGTTTAACACGTGTTGAAAGTGAGAGCTTTTAGTACAATAACAGTAGTGATAATTACCCACATAATTATTTGTCTTTATCGCATTGTCAAACCATCTTTTTGCTCGGTTAATGTTTTCTGATATTTTAGGGAGATAGGTAAACTTTAGCGGTGCTCCATATTGAGCAATCAGTTCCATAAGATTGATGCCATGAAACTGTAATTGGTTTTCCTCCAGTTTAAATTCTTCTTGGGGGAAATGAAAGGTTTGATCGATAAGATCTATATATTTTGTTTTCATCTGTTTTTATGATTTGCAGACGAAATTCACCATTGGAAACACAGACCAGAATAGCCTGAAAATCTATGGATCATTTCATTATATAAGATTAAAAAATTAGAAATAGATAAGAAAAATGGCATTGCCATTTATATCAATTATCTCATACTCGAATAATAGAAATGGTGTAGGGAACGAATGATACTCGTTCAAAAAATTGAAGTGCAATTGTATACTTTTTGGAAGTCAGCCTGAGAATTCGGTTCCTCATCCCTGAGGCAGCTTTTGGAGTAGACTTCTTTATGCTCCTAAGCCCGAATCTGAAAAACGTTTTCATTTATGTAGGCAATGCGTCCTTAATAGACTCATTATTTGTTATATTCAAATGTAATAAAAAAGTAATATCAAAAACTTTTTTGAATACATATTTTTTTGAATTCCATTTTATACAGCGTAGTAACTTAAAATCTCCTTTAAGCAATAATGGTATTATAAACCACTTACTCCAACAAAACTTCAATCAATAAACTATACCTTTATCACAAACGCTATTTAATTCTCTAATGTAATTTAAATTGTTTTTGCCAGTTTATAAATTAATAAAACCCTACCTAAAACATACAAAAACTCCCGCTACGAGTGCACCTCCTACTCTACCATCCCTTTATTCAAAAAGGTTTATCAGATATTGTAGTGGGAAGTAATCATATTATTAAAAACCAAATTACTAACTTGGTTACCCACCTTAAGCTCTCATATAGTTCTACAAAGGCATTATCACCCAGTTTAAAGAAGAGGAACCATTATTCTCTGTAGAATATACCGTAATCTATGTATCCAAATTACGTTTATCGATCACCAGAACGGGTTTTCTACTCAGTTTAGGGAATCTTAATTTGTCAATATCATCTTTATCACAAAATTCAATACGTGGTGTTACTCTAAGCTTTGCTTTAAAATGATTTTTTATTTGCTGCAGTAAATCTGGGATTAAACCTTTACTAGCAAGCTTGATTAAAATTTCATCAGTACCAACTTGATTGTGGGAAATTTCTATAATAAAACTCTCCACATCTTCAAAATAATTCATTATGTTTTGTATTGCTGGTGGATATAACGTTGTCCCTTTGTATTTTATCATCTGTTTTTTTCGCCCGTTTACTGGCCCCAAACGTAATGTAGTTCTGCCACATTTACAGGGTTCATAATGAGCTCTTAGCATATCTCCTGTTTTAAATCGAACTAAAGGCATGGCTTCAATACCGAGGGTGGTAATAGTCAGTTCACCAATATCACCATTGTTTACTGGTTGGTTTTCTTCGTCCAAAATTTCAACAATAACTAGTTCTGGATGGTGATGCCCGCCATTTTGATATTCACATTCTGTAAACGCTGTATGCATTTCGGATGAAGCATAAGTTGAGTACATATCAATATCCCAAGACTCACTTATTTTCTGTCCTAAAATATTTAAAGAAAAATCATCATTTCTAATAGGTTCTCCAATGCATATTGCTCCTTTGATTCCAGAAGTATTAATATTAATTCCGTTTAAATTAGCATACTCGATTAATTTTAATAAAAACGAAGGCACAACAATAAGATAAGTTGGTTTAAATTTTAATATAGAATCCCATTGAAGTTCAGGAGTCCCAGCACCAACACGAATAATACCAGCTCCTAATTGTCTGGCTCCTAAAAAATATGCCATACCTGCCATAAACCGTTTATCAACAGTAGTCATTAGTTGTAAAATATCATCTTTTGTCACTCCTGAACATCCAAACGAAATAGCTTCGTTATATGCTAACCTGTCTAAATCTTTATTGGTTAAGGCAATAGTAACTGGATCTCCTAAAGTCCCGGACGTAGTGACATAATCTATAATTTCAGTTTTAGGAACACAAAAAAAATCATCATTATATGATTGTAAATCATCCTTTGTGGTTGGTGGTATTTGTGTTAAATCTTCAATCGAATTAATGTTAGCAATAGAAATATGGTGAGATTTGAATAGTCGTTTATAAAATGGGGATTTCTGATTCACATAATGCAAAACTTCTTTAAGTTTTTCTTCTTGAAAAGCTTTAATTTTTAAAATAGATTGTTTCTCAATATCTGGAATCATCATTTTAATTTTCGTTGAGATTTTTTTATATATTTTGAAATATATTGAGCATCAGGAAGTGTTGTGATTTCTTTGGTAGATGCTACACTGAAGGCCTTTAATGCTTTAGGATAATTCCGATTTTGATAGTAATAATCGCCTGCAAGTTTGTGTGCTTTCCAATATTCTGGATTCAAAATTACAAGCCTCTCTAAATCTTCTGCATCAAGTTTTATTTGATCTTCGATAGCTTGTTCTACTTTACGTTCCAGTACTCGATATTTTTCATAATTATGATAATCTTCTGATAGTAAAAAAGGATCTTTATCGATATTATCTTTTTCCTTGGAAATTGAAATTTTAGATGGATTTCCCATTCTATTACTAAAAACATCATTCAGATCATAAGCTACAAACTCACCCAATTGATATGGATTAGAAGAGATCCAAACTTTTAAATCTTCTGGTTGAAACACAATACCATGATGTGCCAATAATTGGTTAAGTGCTTTTTCATTACCATAACCGATGGTTTTGTTGCCTTTACCATTTTTATCTCTTAAAATTGCAAAAGCTTCAGTAGGACTTATTTTATCAGCTTCTGTTAACAGTTCTTGCATTCTCTCGAATCTATATTGTGTGTGGCTTTCTTCGATCGTTTTTTTATTTCTTCGATCATCTTCATAAGCATCACTTTGAAAATGATTAGAACAAATTAATTGATTTGTATTTTCAACTTCATAAACACCAAAATTCTTAGGTGATACTTCAATTAGCATAGCTTTTTTATCTTTTGCACTTCCAACAAGAATAGATTCAGAAACAAATACTTCACGTTTTTTTGCAATGGCAATGGCTTCCTCTATATTGGATGCATATTGCAAAATTTCCCGCGTTAAAATAGAAATCGGTGTTTTTGCTACTAACGGAATTTTAGATTTACCCGCATTGATGGTAACTGTTAAACCCTGATCATTCATACCAGAAACAACACCAATCATTCCTCCCCAAGTTACAGAAACAAATTTGTACCCTGTTGTTGGATTAACAAAGGCTATGATTTTATTTTCGGCAAAGGCATCACCGGCATAAAAGTCAAAATTACGACCAATAAGTAGTTTACCATCTTCTGTTTTGTTTCCCCAGGCAGCAAAAGACGTACACCCTACTAAAGCTAAATCTTGTAATGCATGGCCAATATCATGCGCTCCATGTAAATATAACGAACGTAAATAAGGCGGAGCAATACTATTAAAATCTGTGGATGCATACTGTGAGACTCCGTATATTTCACTTTTATACTCGTTGGTAATATGTTTATACATTTTACGATTGTACCAGGAAAGAAACTTTCGTAAAAATTTTTGTTTACCTTCTGAAGGCACAAGTTCACTGATTTTATCAAAAAATACTGCTTCTTGTTTATACATAAGTTCTTTAGTAAGACTTCCTATGAGTAATCCTCGTTCTAACGGGTCACCTTCTACATACAATTCCCAAAGTCCTTGTTTATTTTTGGTAAGAAAGCTATTGCCAGTATAAGATGTTGAATCATTGACATTAACTTTTTCTGGAATAGTGGAAGTATAGTTCGAAATGTCTGGAAGATCATTTAAAGACTTTTTTATACCACAAGAAGTAAATATTACAATACTAAATAACCAAATAACCATCCCCTTCATCAAGAGTCTTTTAAGAACTTGAAACTGCTTTACACACCATGTATTAAGACGATTTACCATACGTATATTATTATAAAGCATCACATCACAATTCGATCTTCAACCAAATTTTGAATATAATTTACATTACTTTTTTTTAATAACATCCCGTTTCTTGATATTGATACGATTTTAATTTTCCTCATTAGTCATCTCTTTTGTAGAATTTGTAATAAAGAATTTATATAAAAATGGCTGGATTGTAAATGATATAAGCATTGCTGATATAATACCTATTACGGAAACTAAAGCCAAAGAGCTTAACGCAGGATGTTTTGCAAATATCAAGACGCCAACACCTAATAATGTTGTAATAACAGATAAAATAACTGAAGCTTTAAACGTAGCTAGAGTCTTAATATCATATTGTGATTGTCTTAATAAACCGTTGGTCATAAAAATACTATAATCAACACCTAATCCAAAAATGAATGTTGAAATTATAATACTAAATATATTAAATTCAAGTCCAAATAACCCCATTAAACCAAGCGTTAATAGCCAAGTAGCTAGAATCGGAAGTATTGTAATCAATGTAAGTTTTATATTTTTGTAAAAGGTTAATAAAAGTAATACAATAAGGGTAAAACTATATCCAATAAGATTATTAAATTCGTTCTTTAACCCACCTAATAGCTCCTCATTAACATTTTGCCTATCAAAGACTATTATATTTTCATCTGAATTAAAAGCATCTTTAACTAAGGAAAATTGATCTTTATTAATTTTGACAACAGAAGTTACTGTAATAAAATCATCATTAACAGAAATAAAATCATCTATAGGAATAGAGGTTATTTTTGAGTAATCTACAATTTTAAGAGAACTAAATTTCTTATCTAAAAGCTCATAAAACGTATTAAAACTAGTACTTTTAAAACCAAAAGCATTTCCACTTTCAATTAGGTATTCTTTAAGTTTTATTTTTTTATTGTTGCCCCAGAAATCTTCCCAATCTTGAATTTGCTTGTTTTGCCTTTTTGATGAACTTACTAAAGCTCCAATAGAATTAAAATCTAAGACAGCATCTTCAGATTTAAATTTTGACAACCTACGATGAATGTCGTCATTGGTTTGCAACACCGCTTCCATAGTATTACCAAAAGCTACAATATAAAGAGATTTAGACGAAATATTTATTAAATTGTCTAATTGTAATTCTGCATTATCTAACTCTGGTGATGTATAATTAAGTTGCGATAAATCTTTATTAAATACCACTTTGTTAAAAGTAAAGAGACTTAAAACCAAAAGAATGCAAAGCACAGCAATTAAAGTTTTATTCTTATTAAAATTATAATTTGCAATAGTATCAATAAATGTGGATTTAATATTATTTCCACTTGCTTTAGGTTTATACGTTTGTGGTATAAAAATTAGCGCAAAAACTGAAGATCCAATAACACTGATAGCCGCAAAAATCCCTAAATCTTGCAATGCCTGAGACTCTATAAACAATAAGCACAAAAATGCTAAAGCCGTTGTTAGGCTACTCATTATAATTGGTTTACTAATACTCGTATATAATGATTTTGTTGTTCCGTGACTTCGAATATGTGTAAGTATATGAAGCGAATAATCTATTGTAACGCCCAAAAGCACAGCACCTATACCTAATGAGATTGCTGAAATTTCGGTTCTTATAAGACTAAGAATAGCAATTGCCAATAAAGCTCCAAATATTGTGGGAACAAATAATATTAGAGGAATACTTAGTTTTTTATAAAAGAATATAAATAGCAGCAGTAAAATTGACAATGCAATACTCACAGTGAATTGAATGTCTGTTTTTATTTGTTCAGCATTTGCTACCGCAATTAATGGACCTCCAAAATAAGTGCTCCTCACTTTGTTTTTATAATCGCTATTTAAGTCTTTTTGTAACCGGTATATAGTATCAGAAAAAGGTTGATTTTCAGCAGTGTTTCCTGTGTCAAATTTTGGAGAAATAAAAAGTAAAATATGTTTTTCATCTTTATGAACCAAAAAACCGTCTTTAAGCTTAAAATCATCCGCCAAGCCTAACTCGTTAAGTTGTTTTAGTCCCATAAAGGATACCCCTAATGGATCTTTAACAATAAAACTTTTGGCAATAAAACCAGAAGGTGAAACAAGAGTTTCATAATTAGCTTTTGTAATGGTTTCAATCGAATCCTTATCAATTTTAGACGCTATCGTTTCATAATCACTTTCAGATAAAAAGAACGGTAAATTGTTATAGACAAAATCAATAGTTTCTAGAGCATCTTCCTCTTCAATTTTACCTTTAATACTAGTAATATATTTATTATAATTATTAGAAATACTATCTGTAAATGCTATGGCATAATCAACCAGGTCTTCAAATTCTCCGTTGTCCTCTAAACTAATATTTACAATGATTTTATCCGAGAAGTTGACATTTTTCAAGACCTTTTGTAGCTTCTCATTTTCTTTGTTTGCAGGAATTAATTTTGATATATCTTCATCGAATTTTATACTAGAAGCAATCCATGACAAAATACCCATTAACACTATGCTAATAATCCCGTAATAAATCCTTTTATGAGTTATGGATCTATATATCTTCCAGAATAGGTTACCCATTTGCTGTTTTTTTGTTTGCAATTGAAAGCAATAAATAACTTAATAAACCCAATACTATGGCACTTACAGAAGAAAATGTGAAGCTACCAACAAGATATGTTTTTAAGTGCTGTGCAACATCAAAATTTTCTCTAATAGCTTCTATAGAATAATTGATATCAGTTCCCAGTACCAAATCACCAACCTGTAAACTTAAAAATACAACAAAAGGAACCAAAGGTGCTAAACTTACATTAGAAAAAGTAAAAGCTATAACTTTATTAAGTCGAAATAAAACAGCCAAAAAAAGTACAATTATAGTATGAAAACCCCAAAGTGGAGACAAGCCAATAAAAATTCCTAAAGCAATGGATAAGGCTTTCTTTTTTGGTGAATCTTGATGTTTAAATACATCTTCAACTAAAAATCGTTTTATGCCTTTTTTTTTAAATCTACGAAATAAATTTCGAGGTGTAATATAGAATAAACGAACTAAAAGAAACCAAGTGTATAGTATAACCATACGAGAAATATCCATAAAAGGCCTAAAGTGTGACACACGCTCCACAGGATCGTATAAAACATTAATTGGTACATGTCTTATCTCTGTTCCGCTCCAATAAGATTTGACAATGGCTTCAATTTCAAATTCAAATTTTTTGGTTGATTTCATAAACTTTATCACATCTATTTCCTTAATGGGATATAACCTAAAACCAGATTGCGAGTCATTTAATCTTAAGCCAGTGGCTGCATACATCCAAAACGTAGATACCCGATTACCTTTTGCACTTTTTGCAAAAACATCGGCTTCATTCATATTACGATCACCAATAATCAGTATATTTTTATTATCCGAAGCTATAAGAGCATCAACAAAATATGGGATATCCTTTGGGAAATGTTGCCCATCTGTATCTAAGGTAATAGCATAATCAAACCCCAAAAATACAGCGCGTTTAAAACCAGCTTTTAAGGCTGTTCCTTTTCCTGTATTTTCAGGTTTATGTATTTGCTCAATATTAGGATATTCATTAAGAATGGCTAAAGTACGGTCTGTAGAACCATCATTTACGACAATAATATCCTTTGTGTAGTTTAAGATACCATCGATAATACGTTTTAAAGTTTTATCATTGTTATAAGTCGGAATGATCACACAGCATTTTAGCTGTTCCATTTTAGATTGAATAGTTCCTTCTGGCATCTTATATATTTACTCTTGCTCTATGGTCTTGGATATTTCACAAAAGTAGCATTACATTTTAAAACAGAACGACCGTCTCTAAAAGAAGTGTAGTTTTTTATCTTGAATCCTTCTGCTTGAGGGGTAATCTCTATTGTGAAATCTAAAATATTTTCAATATTTGGATTTACTAAAGTTAAAAATTTCACATGAGATAAGTGCTGCATAAAAAGTGATTCTTCCATATGAGTTTCAAGACAATTTTTTAATATCTGAAGCATTGCAACACCAGGTGTTACAGGATTTTCAGGAAAATGTCCTTCAAAAATGTGATGCGCCTTATTAATTTTCACCGAAGCTATAATGGTTTGGTTGTCTTTCCTTTGTAAATCTAAAACTTCATAAAAATCATCTAACAGCATAATATTTAATGTTTAAAAGTCTCATCAGAAATTTTAGTATTTAATTGCTTGTTTCTAAAAGTGATCGTTGTGTAATCATCATTAGGTTCTATTAACTTAATCTCTTCGACTTCTGTGGTTGTTTTAGAAAATTTTAATTGAAACTCAGTAACAAATCGTCTTATTTTTTTTTCCTTCGGAAGAAAATGTATTAAATAATCTGTGTCTGTTTTAAAATAAGAAATATCAAATTGTTCATTATCAAACATATCTCCTTTTATACTGTTAACGACGAGTGAATTTAGACTTTTAAAAAGTTTATTAGATTTTAAATTAAGTGTTTCTTTTTTACCGTCGTTGGTTACGTAGAGCTTGTCATCTTTAAAAATTGCAATATTTTTATAAGGTTTTGTGTACTCCCACTTCACTAACTTTTGTGATTTAAATGCTAATTTCCCTTCAGAAACAATAGCATTATCCATAATACTAAGATGTTTTTTTTGTACAAAATCACTCAACATACTTTGCGTACTATTTGCCTTTGCAATTACTTTTGATTTAAATATTTTTTGCTCATTCGCACTCAGTTCAACTTGAGCATTAATTGATATGAGGTTAGAAAAAAACAAAAATAATATAAAGTAACATTTACATTTCATCCAGTAAATTATTTATGGTTACGGCTTCAAACTGATGTTGTTTTAGATGAATCAATAAACGTTCCAAAACGTATACTGTATTTGGTTGTGTATCATGAAACAAAATAATACCACCAGGCGAAATATGTTTTACAATTCGTTTTAAAACTAAGGTTTTGTTTTTTAATACTGTATCAAACGATCTATTATCCCAGCCTATAACATGATGTTTGGTTTCTTTTATTGCTTTAGCAAGGTTAGGTGTTGTTACGCCAAAAGGCGGTCTGAAAAGATTTGAAGATTCACCTATACTCTTTTTAATAATCGAATCTGTTTTTCGAATTTCTTCTAACCATTTTCGTTGAGACGAAAAATCTATAAAATTACTGTGCGAGTACGAATGATTTCCTATAGCATGTCCTCTTTTTGCAATTTCTTTTAAAACTTCAGGGTATTTTTCAATCTGTTTTCCTATACAGAAAAAAGTAGCTTTAGCATTAAAACGATCTAAAACATCTAGAATAGAATACGTAAGCTCCGGATGTGGACCATCATCGAATGTGAGTGCTATTTTCTTTGATATTATAGAATTACTAGATATAAACGAAGTTAAGAAATAATTGTAGCTCATTATAAATGAACCTATTGCTGTAACTAACAACCAAATCGTAATAGGTAACAAAATCCAAAGCCAGGAGCTACCAAAATATAAATTACTAGCCAACAACCCAAGTATTGCCACAATCGAAAGAGTCGTTATAATCCTAAATTTCATCATGTTTTCAGTAAAATAAAACTATGATCTTTACCTTTACATTGGTTATAAAGCAATAGCGTTTTAATGGATTTATTTTCTCCTGAATTTTTCAAAACTTCCGCAGGAATATGTTGTTTTTGGAGTACATTAATTCCTAACCAAAAGGCAAAAGCAGAAGCTGTATGAAATTCTCCAGATAAGTGTTTATACTTTATTTGTGAAGCATTAGAAAATAAAGAAATGGTTATATGTTCATAATAATCATCATACATATCCCCATTATCTCCTAGAATTATGGCATCAATAGCTTTAACATCCATATTATTTAGAGCTAGAAAATCTTCTAATTTTAGAATTAGTTCTTCTTTTGACGCTTCGGATATTGTAATGATATCTTGTAATTTAATTGCGTTTTCTTTCTTTTCAGTAGATAAAACAGTAAATGTAGCCCCTTCACTAAAAGGTACACCAATACCTTTGTTTTTGTTAGCTTCTATCATCTGAACATAATCAACAAACTCAGTACCCAATTCATCAATACCACCTACTAACACATGTCTTGCTCCCTGTTCTTGTAGCAGTAATTGCGCATCTATTAAAGCAGATTCAAATGATAAACTTCCATGAGTATAGGTATTGTTATAGTTGTTACATTTAAGACCTAATGCAATTTGAGCACCAACAGTATTATGTGTAGATTGTATAAAAGATGTTGGTGTTAAATAAGTTTCATCATTGTCAATAATACTATTTAAGAATTTTTCTGTATCTGTAATACAGCCCATTCCTGTGCCTGTAATAATGGCATCAGGCTCATTTAATTTGGCGATCTGCAGAGCTTTGTTTGCTGCGACAACTCCCATTTTCACTCCTGTCTGCATTCGTCTCGTAACCACTGGTGAAATAAAATCTTTGTAATTTGGATAGACAGCTTGTATTTTTTTTGCATTGTATTTAATGACATCTAATAAAAAATCTTCATTAGGAAATGTATTTTGAGCAGAAATTGAAACTACGCTATGTATATAACAATCTCTCATTCTTTTGATAAGATTAATGCAGAACAGTTACCACCAAAACCAAAAGAATTTGATAACACATGATGAATTGGTTTTTTCTTAATTTCTGTAACGGGTATCAAACCTGTTTCATTGATTTTGGACTTAAAATTAAGGTTAGGAAATGCGGTTTGCTCTTGCAACGCTAATACAGAATACACAGCTTCAACAGCACCTGCAGCTGCTAAAGTATGACCTGTATATCCTTTTGTAGAACTAAAGTCAGGTATATCGTTTCCAAAAACACGTTTTATCGCAATACTTTCTGAAAGGTCATTATTTGGTGTGGCTGTTCCATGGGCATTTATATAATCAATTTGTTTTGGTTTTAATTGAGCTAAATTCAGGGCTTTTTGCATCGCTAAATAGGCTCCTTGACCATTTTCAGATGAAGCCGTTTGATGAAACGCATCATTAGCATTGGCATAACCCGAAATGTAAGCCATAATGGATTTACCTTCTTTTTTTGCAATCTTTTCAGACTCTAATACAAGATAAGCAGCACCTTCGCCTAAATTAAGTCCTTTTCTGTGTTCATCAAAAGGTTGACAAACATCCTCTGACAAAATCATTAAGGTTTTAAAACCATTGATTGTGAATTTTGCAAGCGCATCAGTTCCACCAACAATAACACGTTCTAATTTGCCCGCTTTTATAAGTCGTGCTCCTAACATTATGGCATTTGTAGCCGAAGAGCAAGCTGTACTCATTGTGGTTGAAAACTCGTTAACTCCAAGGTACTTAGCAATTTTTTTGGTACTATCACCTGCATGATGGCTAGAAATATATTTCTGACTTTCAGAAGATGAACTAAATTGTTTTAAGTGTTGTTCGGTTTTGTCCATTCCACCAACAGTAGTGGAAGAAATCAGCCCTGTTTTATAACTATTAATATCTAAAATTTCAGCATTTTCTACTGCTTCTTTAGCTGCAAACAAACCTAATAAAGCGGTCCTGGTAAAATTATTATCTTCTGGTAATTGTAATTGAGATACTAATTCATCATTAGAAAAAATAACCTCACCAACTTTTATCCGTTCGGCATGAATGGTATTAATTTTTGAAATAGGACCAATACCACTTTTTGAAGCTAATAACGCTTTTTTATTGGCTTCCACAGAATTACCAATTGCAGAAATAATTCCCATTCCTGTAACAACAACACGTGGTACGATATTTTTATTTGTTTGTTCGTTCTGCAATATAGTCAGCTAAAACTGTGATGGATTTAAAAACTTCTTTGCCTTCTTTAGGATCCGTTAGTTGAATACCATAATCTTTATCAAGCATTACAATAAGTTCTAATGCATCGATAGAATCTAAACCTAGTCCATCGCCAAAAAGAGCTGCATCATCATCAATATCACTCACAGAGAATTCTTCAAGGTTTAATTGTTCTATAATTTTCTCTTTCAATTCTTCTCTCAATTCTTTTACTGGCATAGATATAGTTGTTTTATGTCTTTAATAGTATGATTTAAATCACCGTGTTCTTCTACTAAATATAGAAAAGCATCATAACTAGAATCATCAAAATCAACCCAACCACAAAGTACTTTATTCGCCTTTTTTGTTTTTAAAAGGTGTTCGGTTTGTATCCATAAATGGTGTGGGTTAAAGTTGTCAAATATAAAAAAACTATTTTCAGAAAATAACTGATGTTTTATACAAATTTCACCTATACAAATATTAGGTAATGTATAGACAAAAACTGAAGGGCTCGGAAAATAATTATTACTGTCTGAAATAGATTCCTGATACTTTCTGTCTGTATCTAAACTAGATGCTTTATTAGATAGTATGATGGCAATATTCTCTTCTGAATTACTTATGCTTTGCAGAATGAGATCTGCTGCAATAAAAGTCAATTTACTTAAATTATCCATTTTAAAGAATTTTGGATAATCCATACCTTGTGATTTATATGCACTTTTTATAAAAGCTGAAAAATCTTTGGTTTCATCTTCAAAAACGATGTCTCCATTTAGAGAAATTTTATCGTTTCTAATATGACTATATGCGTTTATGTTGAATTTAGAATTCAAATTCTATAGTGTTTTTGAGCAAACCATCATGGTATGAAACTCTCCCAATTGATGATCTTCATTAAGTGATAGTCCAGCTTTTTTAATTAACGTTTCAAAAATTGCTGCAGAATACATTTTACTAGTCCCATTGGCTATTGCTGTGAAATATAAAGAAGTAGCTTCTAATGAAAAACGAGCCGTATCAAATTTTTGTCGATCTGTAAATGTTTCAACGATGATAAGCTCTGTGTTTTCATTCATAGAAGCTGCACAGGTTTTTAGTATGGTAAGAATTTTATCTTCTGAGAAACAATCTAAAAACTGACTCATCCAAATAAGATCAGCTCCTTTTGGTATTTGGGGATTTGGTTTTAACCAATTAATCTCATGAGCAAAAACCCTATCATTAAAACCGTTATTTTTAATATTCGTCAAAGCTTTTTTGAGTTGTCCTGGTAAATCAAAAATATGAACATTAACATCTCTATCATGATTAAAACATTGTAATGCAAATTTCCCTGTATTGCCTCCTATATCATAAATAGTCTTTGGCTGGTTTTTAAATACACGTATTAAAGCTTCCTCGAAAATACCATCTGAATAATAGTGATCGAACTCAAACCATGATTTTTGAACTTCTGGGCTCAATTGGGATAAACCATCATAAATAGTATCCCATTTCCCAAAAACCTTTAAACCAGAAGGTTTCTTTTCTTTAATGGCATCATTTAGATAAAAAAGACCTTCATAGCAAACATCATTTGTAAAATTGAGATTAACTTCTACCGTTTTATGATAGTTTAAAAAATAACCCGTTTTAGTAAGTTGATATTTTTGTTCATCATCTTTAATAACGATGTCCGAACTTTCTGCAATTTCTAATAACACTCCTAATCCATAAATGCTAACGGATAAGTTTTTAGAAATTTCATTAATTGAAACTCCACCACTATCGCGTTTTTCAAAAATATAATCTAAAACACCTAATTTTTTTAAACTTACTGTAGATTGAAAAACAAATGGGGCGAAAGCAATTTTTTGAGCTTCCTCCAATGCCTCAATGGCTCTTAGTTCTTTTTTTGGCATGAGTGATATTTTATGATACACTTTTTAACAACAGTGCTGTATTAGCGCCTCCAAATCCTGAAGCTGTTTTTAAGAAAATATCTAATTGTTGTTGTTTTGTTTTTTCAATTATTTGTAATGGTTTTGAAACACCTAAGCTCGTAAAACCTTTTGAATAAAATAAAGTATTTTGTTTTAAGCTATGCATACCTATAATGGTTTCAACTAATCCAGACGAACCTAATGTGTGACCAAAATAACCTTTTAAACTATTCAGCGGTATATTTTGAAAATCTAATCTATTGAAAGCTACAGCTTCCATCTCGTCATTAAATATAGTGGCAGTACCATGTGCGGATATATAATCTATATCTTTTGAGGTTACAGTTGCTTCTTTCATCGCAGCACTAACACATCGATATAACCCTTCGCCAGATCGAGACGGACCAGAAATGTGATTGGCATCATTACAAGTTGCTTCTCCTAATACTTCAACACTTTCTTCGGTAAGATAATTTGTATCTGATGTGATTAAAATACTTGCAATAGCTTCACCAATGTTAATACCAGTTCTATCTTTTGAATACGGTTTACAAATAGAATTACTCAATGCTTGAAACGAATTGAAACCTGATAAAACAAACTTAGACACTAAATCACCACTAACCAGAAAAACATGTTTATATACATTTTCATGAATCAATCTTTTTGCCACCGAAATAGACAATATACCAGATACACAAGCATTTGAAACTACTAAAGGTTCTGTTTTGAATAGAAAGTGATTCCTTAAAACTGTTCCCAAACGTGATAGATAAGCATATGATTTTGGAAAATCGCTAGTCTTATCCAGTACATCAATATTCCCTTTTGTTGTTGAAATAATCAAACCAACAGATTCATCAATAGTAATATTTGACGCTTCTATAACCTTGCTTAATGATAATAACATCATTTGTTCTAAAACGGTATAGTTCTCTTCGGTTTTTAAGGCTTCAAATTTATTTTTTAAAATAGTTTTGTTAATTACAGATCCATAGAAAGGGTTATGAAATAGAGTTTTATCATTAATTAAAGAAATTCCAGAAACTTCATCTTTTATCTTTTTAACAACAGTGTCACTGTCAAAACCTAATGATGATATAATAGAGTTATGTGATAAATAGACTTTACGCATCAAGTAAATTTTGTTGTATTTTCCAAGCTTTGAAAAACTCTGGAAGAATTAGAGACATTGTGTTGTCTTTTAAATTGGTAAACACCTGAACGGTTTCGCCAGTACACACAATTTCATCAGTCTCATTCGTTATAATATATCTAAATATCAGTTTTGCTGATGCCGTATTTACATAATACGTTTTCACAGTTGCAATTTCCCCATATTTAAGAGGCAATTTATGTTCTGTAACGGTTTTCACAATAGGTGTTGCGTAGCCATTTTCTTTAGCATTAAGATATGAAATATTAAATTTCCTTCCGAAAGCTTCACGACCATCTTCAAAATATTTTAAATAGTTACCATGCCACACTATACCTAAAGCATCAGTTTCACTAAACCTGATTCTTACCTTATATTGTGCTATAAGTTCTCCTTTTTCATTCATTCTATCTCATCTTTTAGTAGTGTGCTCATTTCTGATACAGCAATAATTTTTCCATTTACCGAAGATTCTATTTTCACCATAGTCATATTGGCAATTTGATAAACAACCTCTATTTCAGTAGATAAGATATCATTTAGTTTTGGAAGACTTATAATTTGACTCGATTTAATCGCTCCAATAAATCCTTCTTTGGTTTTAATATTATCAAGAGACTGTTTATAGCCCATATACAAAGCAGCGGTTTGCGCCATATGCTCTAAGATGCCTGTTTCAGAAAAAAAACCATTACTAACGAATATATTGTTTTCAGAAATTGAAAATCGAGAAACTCCTTTTTTTATCGAAAAATATTCCAGAGTATCAACCATAATCATTGGTTTGCGATGTGGCAATAACTTTTCTATATGCTTTAAGTCTGATATTGGTGATTTTAATTGATTATGCTCTTCCATTTTTTTTGTCTTGCCAAAAATCGTAAAAATTAAACCATTGTAAAGGATATTTCCTCACCATATATTCTAGGTTTTGAGTAAACTTCCTTAATAAATCTTGCGCATCCCTAGCTTTAACATCAACGTGTCTTGCATATAAATGGTAGTGTTTTTTTGGTTCGCGCATAACATAAACAAACAAAACAGGTACATTAAGACGACTACCCAGATAGAAAGGTCCTACTGGAAATCTTGCTGTTTTACCAAGCAGTTCTTCTTCTATACATTTTGTATCTTTTAAATACCGATCACCTGCGATACAAATTATTTTATTTTGGGCTAGCGCTGCATTAATTTCAAAAATATGAGAAAAATCGTCTTTTACAATAATAAAGTGTATTTCATCTCTTTGCCTATACTGATCCAAATATTCTTTAATGTCTTGATGATCTTGATCTGTTATGACAATACTTATAGATGTATCGGTCAATCGTTCTTTAAAAAAATATTGTGCCAATTCAAAATTACCAACATGAGCGCTTATCAAAATGCCCCCTTTTTGTTTAGATAGTGCTTCTTCTAATAAGTTTTCTCCATCAAAATGAAAAGTGTAACCTTTTCTTAAACCAGAAGGAATTGCAATTTTATCAATAAGTGTTTGACCAAAAACATAATAGGTTTTGTAAATACTAATCGAACTTTTTAACCAAGAATAGCCAAGTCGTTTCCTAAAATAATAACTAAGACCTTTTACATTTTTTCTGGAGAATAAACAAAAATAAGGAATTGGCAAATGCATTAAAGCATAAGCAGCATTGATGCCAAAATTCTTAATAAAGAATACAAACACTTTAAACCCAAAAACTGTACCTCTGGATTTTCCATCCCAATCTTCAGCCATTTTTCTTTCTTCAGTCTAGTTTATGAATAAATCCCTCCGTTAATATTAATGATTTCACCTGTGATATAAGATGAATTTTTAGATGCAAGAAATGACACTAATTGTGCAACTTCTTCTGGGTGTCCAAAGCGATTAGCCGGAATGAGTCTTTTTAATTCTTTTTCATCCAAATCTATCGTCATATCGGTTTTAATAAATCCAGGTGCAACTGCATTAACCGTAACATTTTTCTTTGCAATTTCTTGAGCTAATGATTTAGTTGCCGCAATAATAGCCCCTTTTGATGCAGCATAGTTTGTCTGACCAACAGTTCCTTTAAGTCCAGAAACAGATACTATATTGATGATTCTACCGTATTTATTTAGCAACATATCTTTTAATACATGATTGGTCACGTTATAAAAGCTATTGAGATTTGTTTGTATTACAGAATTCCAATCGTTGGGTTGCATCCATAAAAACAGGCCATCTTTAGTGATACCAGCATTATTGACAAGTACTTCAATTATAGTATTTTCATGTGTATTGTTCCAATCGTCTAATTGTTGCTTCACATCATTAAAATCAGAAACATCAAATTTTATAATTTCACCAGATCCACCTAGTTCTTTAATTGAGTTTAGTGTTTCATTAGCAGCATCTTCATTGGTATGGTAATTAATTAAAATAGAATAGTCAGTGTCTTTTGCAAGTTGTATACAAATGGCTCTACCAATACCACGAGAGCCACCAGTTACTAATACATATTTTTTTTGGTCACTCATTGAATTAAAGTCTACGATCTAAATAGTTCCTCATTTTTGTATCATGCCTCTTCAAAAAATTCATTTTTCTCTTTTAAAAATCTTATAGATTTAAATTTCGTTATTAATGATATAATTTTTCACTTCATTAATATAAGGATACATAATAATGTCTTCTTTAAATTTAGGAACAATTTTTCGAATATCTTCATACATTTTTCTAGTTTTTGAAGATACTTCGTTCTGTACTTCTAAGTATTCTATTGCTTGTATAATAGTAATAAGTTCTATAGCTACAACTTCAAAAGCATTTTCAATCACTTTTTTAGTAATAAGTGCAGCATTGGTTCCCATGCTTACAATATCCTGATTGTCATTATTATTAGGAATACTATGCACATACATTGAATTTGACAACATTTGATTTTCAGCTGTTGTAGATGTTGCAGTAAATTGCGAACCCTGCATACCAAAATTAAGTCCCAAAGTTCCCAAATTTACAAAAGCCGGCAGAATATCATTTAATTTAGGGTTTACTAAATAATTAAGTTGTCGCTCAGCAAGCATACTCATTTTTGTCACTACTAATTTTAGCTTATCCATTTCTAAGGACACATAATCTCCATGAAAATTACCTCCATGATAGACATGTTTGTTTTCTAAATCGATAATAGGATTATCATTGGCAGAATTTATTTCTTCGAACAGGATTCTTTCAACCGTATTTAATGTATCTAAAACAGGCCCTAAAATTTGTGGAACACAACGAAGCGAATAATATTCTTGCACTTTATCCTCAAAGACATCGACTTCATCTGTATCTGTATAAAGATGATGTTCTCGTTTTCTCACTAACGAACTATCTTGCAAATGCTGGCGCATCATTTTAGCAATTTCTCGCTGACCAATATGTTTTTTAGATTGATTGAGTTCTAATGATAAATGATCATCATATGCTTTTACAATTTCATTTATTGAAGCCGAAATAGAAACCATCCAATTAAGTAATCTCCTGGTATAAATAGTATTGACCACACCAATTCCAGTCATTACAGATGTACCATTCATTAACGCTATTCCTTCTCTGATTTCTACAGAAATTGGTTTTAAATTTTCTCTTTCAAATACAGTTTTAGTCAGCTCACGTTCTCCTTTATAGATAACTTCACCTTCACCTATAAGTGTTAAAGCTAAGTGCGCTAATTGCACCAAATCCCCACTTGCACCAACACCACCATGCTCATATATTACTGGTGTAATATTTTTATTAATTAACGTAGTCATTAAGTTAATTACAGAACTATGAACACCTGATCTTCCCAAAGACAAAGTATTAAGGCGTGCTAACATGGTTGCTCTTACATATTTTTGCGGAATTAGATTTCCAGAACCAGACGCATGACTTCTTATAAGGTTATATTGTAAATTAATGCGTTCTTCATCTTTTATTTTATACTGTGCCATTGGACCAAAACCAGTATTCACACCATATATTACTTTATTTGCAGAAAATTCTTTTAAGAATTCAAAACTAGCGTTAACATTAGCTTTTATTTGATTATCGATTGCGACAGATTCATTTTCAAAGATTATTTTATAAAATGTATTTAGGTCTAATGCTCCCTTAATTGTGATCATATAGGATTAAATCTCAGTAGTTTTTATTATAATAGTGTTATGTTTACTTCCTAAAATTGGATGGTAAATATTCTAATTCACAAAAATATAATAATTAATTGGTTATATCCATTAGTACATGCAAGATATAGAAATTGATGTTTTAATCATAGGTGCGGGACCTTCTGGATGCGTTGCCGCTGCTTATTTACATAATAAAGAAGCCAATATTAAAGTTATAGAAAAAAGCGAATTTCCGCGCTTTGTAATTGGTGAAAGCCTTTTACCCAGGTGTATGGACCATTTTGAAGAAGTAGGATTACTAGATACGATTAAAGAGTATGGGTTTGAAATAAAAAGTGGTGCTCGATTTATAAGAGAAAATACTTTTTGTGAATTTGATTTCAGTAAAAAACATACAGAAGGTTATAATTGGACCTGGCAAGTCCCAAGAGCCGATTTTGATTTGTTATTAACCGACAAGCTTAAAGAGAAAGGAGTCGATATTGCATTTGGACATGAAGTTGTTGATGTCGAGTTTGAAAAAAATGGGATATCTAAAACCACCGTAAAAACAAAAACAAAAGAGCAATACGTCATTAAAGCTAAATATATAATTGATTCTAGCGGTTTTGGTCGTGTTTTGCCACGACTTTTAGATTTAGATAAGCCTTCAAAGATACCCAAGCATTCCTCTATATTTACCCATGTAGAAGATATTCACAGACCAGAAGGGAGAGAAGGAACTTTAATTACTTTTGACGTTATTGATAAGGATTGTTGGCTGTGGGTTATTCCATTTTCAAACGGAAAAACGAGTATTGGTTATGTGTGTAAAAATGAAGTATTAGACAACTTTGAAGGTAATGCAACTAAAAAATTACAAAGTATGTTGAAACTTTCTAAATACTATCACGAAAGATTTAAAGATGTCGATTTTCTATTTGAACCCATTATTATTAAAAATTATTCAAAATCTGTAAAGAAATTATTTGGCAAAGGCTTTGCACTTACAGGAAATAGTGCAGAGTTTTTGGATCCTGTGTTTTCATCTGGAGTGACATTTGCTACAGAATCTGGATTGCTTGCAGCAAAACTCATAGTAAAAGAGCTTAATAATGAAACTGTAGATTGGCAGAAAAAATATGCAGATTATATTGTAGAAGGTACAACTGTTTTTAGCAGTTATGTTAAAGAATGGTACACAGGAAACTTGCAGACAGTCTTTTTTGAAGGTACTAACAATCCTGAAATTAAAAAGCAAATCTGCGCTGTATTAGCTGGTTATGTCTGGGATAAAACTAACCCTTTTGTAAAAAATCATGACAGACTTATTGGCACTGTTGCACATGTTATTAGACTTGAAAATAGTCAAGAAGTCGCTAAATATCAAAAAAGTTTCTTTTTAAAATAGAGTTTGCTATCGCAATAGATAAGATAAAATGTATCTAACTATCATTTTCATCGGATGGCACATACCATTTAGCTGGCCATGCTTCATAACTACCTCCCTGTATTATTCTCATCTGTTTTTTAGAAATTTCCTGAAAGGTTTCTTTTTTGAAAATAGCATCCTTGTTCATAATAATAATTAAATTAATCATATGTAATATAGACAATAACAGAAACAAGGACAAAGTTTTCGCGGGGTAATTAGATATTAATTACAAGATGCGACAATACTTATATTTCTAATTTTAATTTTTCTTAAATAACTATTATACATATATAATTAAAAATGAAATATAAATTTGTCCTACCTATATACTAATACTGTCTTTTTAACGTTTTTACTAATACTATTCCTTCAGTCAATTCTGATGCCATTTAATTGATCTATTGGCTATTTTATACATGTATTAACAGATTTGTATACCTTTTGTTTCCTTTTTAAGACCTTTTGTTCATCAAGAGTAACCTTTTGTATACCGTATTTATCCTTAAAACATTGCTTATCCTTCTACATTTGTTTCTATAGAGTTAAAGATTTGAGAATTGAGAAATAAATAACAAAATCGCAAAATTAGAAAATCTATCAATAATTAGCTTCTTATTTATTTCTTGATTTGAATTTCAAATGACTTAACAGAATGTCTTTTAAGAAATTAAAAATAGTATTGATTTAAAGTAGAAAATACCATCATGTTTTTCTCTTGAACTTAAAAAAAGTTAATATGCATAAAATTACCCCTATTTTATTTGTAGTTCAATGTTTTATAACATTTTCATTTTCTTCTCTACCCAATCATGAAGTTATTTCAAATGCTTTGTGCTCAGTACAATTAATGTATTCTTTCTTTCTTATGAGTTCTATAGTTATTGTAGCTATACATTTTTCTTTAGAACATCATTCATTAATTACTCGTGCTGAAAATGCATTGTCTTTTTTTAAACACACAAAACCTGAATATTAAAATATTAAATACTCCACGGTAGTTGTAACATGACATTCTTCGATACCAGTAATTTATCCACTTAGGATATATTTTTATTTTAATAAACCCCAATTAAATTATCAATATGTGATGAAAACATTACTCCTAAAAATCATAAAATTTAAGGATTGTTATAAGGGTTCTCACACAATTTATAATGTAAGAATTCTATCTAGTATAGAAATAAAATCCAAAATAGTTGTCTACCTTTTTTTCTTAATTGGTTTATCAATTAATGCTCAAGATTTCATCACTACTTGGGAAACTACTGCTGCAAATGAAACTATAACACTACCGAATAGTGGAGTCGCTTCTGGGTATAACTTTACCATTGACTGGGGAGATGGGGTAATCGAAAACAATGTTACTACCCCAGGTAAACAACATACGTATGTAACTCCCGGCACTTATACGGTTCGAATAAATGGACTGTTCGAAGAATTTGACTTTACAGGTACTCCCACAAGTACAAATGCAAATAATTTATTATCGGTTGATCAGTGGGGAAGTTTGTCTGTATCAAAACTTAGTTTCAGTGGTGCTTCGAGGTTTCAAATAAATGATACTAATGCTCCAGATTTATCTAAGATCACTTCTTTTGATGATCTATTTAACGGTGCATCTACAGTAAATGCAAATCTTTCTAACTGGGATGTATCTGGGATTACCAGTATGAATGAAACCTTTCGTGATGCAACATCATTTAATGGCGATATCACTACCTGGAATACTGGAGAAGTGACAAGTATGATCGATATGTTCTCTGGTGCTTTAATATTTAATCAGAATATTGGAGGTTGGAATATCGCTAAAGTAACGAATACATCTACCATGTTCTTTAATGCTATAGCATTCAACCAGGATATCGGGGGTTGGGTTACAAATGAAGTGATTAATATGACTGGTATGTTTAATGGTGCCACTGCATTCAATCAGGAAATCGGAGGTTGGATTACTAGTAAAGTAACCGACATGAACTTTATGTTTAATAGTGCTACAGCATTTAACGGAGATATTAGCGGTTGGGATACCAGCAAAGTTCTGAACATGAATTTTATGTTTGCCAGTGCAGACGCATTTAATCAGGATATTGGGAATTGGGTTACTAGTGAAGTAACAACCATGAGTAGTATGTTTGCTGGTGCAGATTCATTTAATCAGGATATTGGAGGTTGGATTACCAGTAAAGTAAGAACTATGTCATTTATGTTTGCCAATGCCAGAGCATTTAATCAAGATATTAGTGGATGGGATACTAGCAGTGTCTTGAGTATGTCATTTATGTTTAATAGTGCTACAGTATTCAATCAAAATATAGGAGATTGGAATATCAGTAATGTGGCTTCACTGTTTAATACATTATCCAACTCTGGTCTATCAACCCTTAATTATGATGCAACATTAATAGGGTGGGCAAGTCAAACTGTACAGTCCGGACTTACTTTGGGTGCAGATAGATTGACATACTGTTTGAGCGATGCTGCGCACAATGTATTAACCAACGCTCCAAATTCATGGACGATCAATGATGCGGGGTTAAACTGTTCTTCATTGTTTATCACCACCTGGTCTACTACTGCTTTAAATGAAACTATAACACTACCAAATGACAACAATGGTGGATTGCTACAATATGATTTTTCTATTGACTGGGGAGACGGAACACCTATTGAAACTAATGTTACTACTCCCAATAAAACACACACCTATACGACACCAGGTGTACATACAGTAAGAATTGATGGATTATTTGGAAGTTTTGATTTTGAAGCGGTTCCTGTAAACACGACCAATATCTTATCTGTAGAACAATGGGGAGATTTAGCAGTTTCAAAACTTAATTTCAGGGACGCTGTCAATTTTCAAATAAATGACATTAATGCTCCAGATTTATCCAATGTTACTTCATTTAATAATTTATTTCGACAGGCATCTACAGTAAATGCTGATCTCTCTAACTGGAATGTATCTACTATTACAGAGATGCAAAATGCGTTTAATGGCGCAATTGCATTTAATGGAAATATCAGCACCTGGAATACCTGTTTAGTCGAAAATATGACTGCAATGTTTAACAATGCCACTGTATTTAATCAAGATATAAGTAATTGGGATACTAGTAGTGTCATAAAGATGGATTATATGTTTAGTGATGCAATTGCTTTCAATCAAAACATTGAGACTTCAGGTGTTAACTGGAATACGAGTAATGTAGATGACATGAAATTTATGTTTAATAATGCCACAGCATTCAATCAAAATATTAGTAGTTGGGATACTAGTACGGTGACAGATATGAGTTCTATGTTTAATAATGCTATAACATTCAATCAGGATATTGGAGGATGGAATACTAGTGCTGTTATGAATATCTCTAATATGTTTAATAGCGCTACCGCATTCAATCAGAATCTTGGAAATTGGGATATCAGTAAAATAGCATTTATGACAGATGCCTTATCTAATTCTGCTTTATCCATACAGAACTATGATGCTACCCTCATAGGCTGGGCAAGTCAAACTACACTATCAAGAGTCCCTTTGGGAGCTGATGGATTAATATATTGTTTAGGAGGAGATGCTCGAAAGAAATTAATAAATGATAATTTATGGGCTATAACTGGCGATATGCTAGGATGTTCATCAATACTTGTCTATTCTATTACTAAAACAACAGATGCAGTCGAAGGGACTTCGAATGCTACATTTACTGTGAGCATTGACGGAGGAATAACCAACACAACCGGGGCAGCCATTACAGGAATATTAACACTAACAGGGACTGCAACCAATGGAACAGATTATACCAATGTAACGACATTTTCTATTCCAGACGGAGATACTAATGTAGTTGTAACTATTCCGGTCATTGATGACACCGAAGTAGAACTTCAAGAAACTATCATTGCTACCATATCGGCACCAAGTACTGGTAGCATAAATACCACCAATAACTCTGATACCGCAACCATAACAGATGATGATAGTACAGCACTTGCTATTTCTATTGGTTCTGCAGTAAATGCTGTTGAAGGAACTTCTAATGCGGCTTTCACAATCAGCTTAGATGGTGGAGTAACAAATAAGACTGGATCAGCTATTACAGGAACACTTACACTTACTGGGACTGCAACTAATGGAACAGATTATACTGATGTAACAACGTTCTCAATTGCTGATGGAGATACCAATACTGTAGTGACTATTCCAGTAACCAATGATACAGAAGTAGAACCACTAGAAACTATTATTGCTACCATATCAGTACCAAGTATTGGGAGTATAAATATTACAAATAATGCTGATACCGCCACTATAACAGATGATGATGGGGCAGCACTTTCCTATTCTATTACCAAAACAACCGATGCGATTGAAGGAACTTCTGATGCCATGTTTACTGTAAGCATTGATGGAGGGATAGTAAACACTACTGGAGCAGCCATTACCGGAGTATTAACGCTTACCGGAACTGCAACCAACGGGATAGATTATACCAATGTAACAACATTTTCTATTTCAGAAGGAGATGATAATGTTTTAGTGACTATTCCTGTAACTAATGATACCGAGGTAGAACCACAAGAAACTATTATTGCTACCATATCAACTCCAAGTATTGGGAGCATAAATACGACAAATAATGCTGATACGGCAACTATAACAGATGATGATGGGGCAGCACTCACCTATTCTATTATCAAAACAACTGATGCGATTGAAGGAACTTCTGATGCAACATTTACAGTAAGTATTGACGGAGGAATAACAAACACTACAGGAGCGGTTATTACCGGAACATTAACGCTTACAGGAACTGCAACGAATGGAACAGACTATACCAATGTAGCAACATTTTCTATTCGAGAAGGAGATACTAATGTTATAGTAACTATTCCTGTAACCAATGATACCGACATAGAATCACTAGAAACCATCATTGCTACCATATCAGCGCCAAATATTGGAAATATAAACACTACAAATAATACAGATATTGCTACTATAACAGATGATGATGTTACAGCGCTCACCTATTCTATTACCAAAACAGCAGATGCTGTTGAAGGAAGCACAGATGCTACATTTACTGTAAGCATTGATGGAGGAATAAACAACACCTCTGGTTCTGCTATTACCGGAACAATGGCATTAACGGGAACAGCTACCAATGGAATCGATTATACCAATGTAACTACATTCTCAATTGCTGCTGGAAATAATAGTGTTATCATAACCATCCCTGTAATCGATGACAGTAATGTAGAATTACCGGAAACCATCATTGCCACAATATCAACTCCAAGCATTGGAAATATAAATCCCTCTAATACTTCTGATACTGCAACTATAACCGATGATGATAGTGCCGCACTCACTATTTCTATAGGAGCACCTACAAATGCTGTTGAAGGAACGTCAGATGCAACTTTTACGGTAAGTCTAGATGGCGGGGTTACGAATACTACGGGAGCACCTATCACCGGAACGTTACTATTAACGGGAACCGCAACCAATGGAATAGATTATACCAATATTGCTTCATTTTCTATTGCCGATGGAGATACTAATGTTATTGTAACTATTCCTGTAACCAATGATACAGAAGCAGAACCACAAGAAACCATTATTGCTACGATATCGTCTCCAAGTATTGGAAACATAAATACAGTAAATAACTCTTCCTCAGCAACCATAACTGATGATGATAACGCTGCTCTCACTATTTCTATTGGATCGCCTGTAAATGCTATCGAAGGAACTTCAAATGCAGCTTTTACTGTAAGCTTAGATAATGGAGTTACAAATGCTACGGGAACAGCTATTACAGGAACAATAGTATTAACAGGAACTGCAACTAACGGGATTGATTATACCGATGTAATTACATTCTCGATTGTAAACGGAGATACAGATACCATAATAACCATTCCTGTAGTTAATGATGTCGAAATAGAACCACAGGAAACTATCATCGCGACAATATCGCTTCCAAGTATCGGAAATATAAACACAATAAACAATTCTGCTACAGCAATTATAACCGATGATGATGTACCCCCAAACCCCAATTTAGCGCTATCCAAAACCGGTGTATATGAAGATACTAATAATGACGGTGTACTCAATACAGGAGATCAAATAGTTTATACATTCGTTATTGAAAATAACGGTAGTGAAATAATTACAAACATTATGATCACGGATCCTCTACCTGGTATTGTGCTTAGTGGGGAATCAATTGATCTTGCTCCAGGCGAAATAGATGACTCTACATTTACAGCTATATATGATTTAACCGAAAATGACATTCTAACAAGCAGTGTAACAAATCAAGCTTTTGTTACGGGTATAGACCCTATGAATGTAGAAATTATTGACTTTTCTGATGACCCAAACGATGACACCAATAGTGATGATGATGATGATGGTGATGGTGAAGACCCTACAATTACCGAATTGCAAAATGAGGATGAATTGACAATCTATGAAGTCATTACTCCAAATGGAGATGGACTGAATGATGAATTAAGAATTTCTGGATTAGTAAAATACCCAAATAACAATATTATTATCTATAATCGTTGGGGGGCTAAAGTATTTGAAGCAGAGGGCTACGAACAAAAAGGTACTCCCTTATTTAAAGGAATTGCCAAAGGCAAAAAGAAAGTCTTACCAACAGGAGCCTATTTTTTCACCTTACAATACCAAAACTCAATTGGAACAGCAACCTTTAAATCAGGATATCTACATATCAACTAAAAAATAAAAGGGACTTGTATTTTATTTTCCCTTAACCTCGGCCACACAATGACTTGCCTATGAAAAAATTATTACTCTTTACATTTATAATCACTTGTTTTATTCCTTTTTCAAATTATGGACAACAGGATAGCCAGTATACACAATACATGTATAACACTGTTAGCTTCAATCCTGCTTATGCAGGAAGCAGAGGAGTATTAAGTGTTATGGGATTATACCGTAGTCAATGGCTGGGACTTGATGGCGCTCCTAACACCCAAACACTTACAATTAATAGCCCAATAAACGAAAGAAAAAAATTAGGTATAGGATTATCTATAATAAATGACGCTATTGGAGCGGCTAATGAAACTAATTTTAATGCCAGTGCTTCGTATACTATTTCTGTATCTGATATCGGAAAATTAAGTTTTGGATTAAATGCAGGAGGTACCTTATTAAATGTAGATCTATCCACACTAAGGAGATTTAATACTGACGATCCTTTACTCGAAAATGATATCGATAATAAATTCAGCCCTAATGTAGGATTAGGTTTATATTATCGCACAAATCGATTCTATGCAGGAATTAGCGTACCTAACCTACTAGAAACCAAACATTTTAACAAAAAAACATTATCAAGTATTAATACACAAGCAAGCGTTTTTGCAAGAGAACGTATCAATTACTATCTAATAACTGGTCATGTTTTTGAATTAATACCATTCATAAAGTTTAAACCTGCACTGCTAACAAAATATACTGTAGGAAGCCCTATACAACTTGACCTATCTGTTAATGTTATGTTTAATGAAAAGTTTACTGTAGGAACCTCTTATCGATGGAGTAAAGCATTTAGTGCTGTTGCAGGTTTTCAAATTTCAGAACGGGTAATGATTGGATTTGCATATGATCGCGAAGTTACTGACCTAGGGCAAACACGTTTCAACAATGGAACGTATGAAGCAATACTGCGATTTGAGTTAAAAAATATTCATCATGAATTTTTAACTCCGAGATTCTTTTAACTAATTCAATGAATAGATGAAAAAAATAGTATACACATCTCTTATTATTTTTATTACATCTCTTTCGGGATGGTCTGGTCTAGCGCAACAAAGAATATTAAATATTGCTAACAAAATGTTTGATCAACATAAATACGTTAGCGCTCAGGAAGCATACCTAAAAGTAATAGAACGAAAATATCGAAACGCTGAAACTTTAAAAAACCTGGGAGATAGTTATTATCTTAATGGACAACCAGAAAACGCAGAACAATGGTATAAAGAATTTATAGAATCTTATCCTGACCAAATAGAACCAGAATACCTATTCAGGTATGCCCAATGTCTAAAATCCTTAAAAAACTATAGTGCATCTGACATTTATATGGATCGCCTCCTCATGGTAAAAAATGATGATCAACGTGCTAATCTATTTAATAAAAAAAGAGATTATCTTAAACGAATAACATATCAATCCGGAAGGTATGATATAGAAAATGCAACTATCAATTCTAACTTTACTGATTTTGGAGCAGCATTCTATAAGGATTATATTGTATTTAGTTCATCAAGAGATACCTTACTTTTTAATAAGAGAATACATAAATGGACTGAAGAATCATTCCTGGAATTATACCAGGCAAAATACGATTCTGAGGCAAATACCTTATCTGATCCACAAAAATTCTCAAAAGAATTAAGTACCAAATTTCATGAATCTACACCAGTATTTACGAATGATGGGAATACTATATACTTCACTCGAAACTATGATAGCAATGATAAAAGGGAGGTCATTGGATTAAAAATATATCGATCTACCAAAGATCCTGAAGGAAATTGGACCCTCCCCGAAGATTTACCTTTTAATGACAATACCTATTCTACCTCCCACCCATCAATAAGTCCAGACGGAAAAACTTTATATTTTTCTTCTGATATGCCCGGAGGGTTTGGTATGTCTGATCTCTATTCTGTTACCATTTATGATGACGGAAGTTTTGGTACACCTATCAATTTAGGTAACGAAATTAATACTGAAGGAAAAGAAACTTTTCCTTTTACAACGTATGACGAATTATATTTTGCTTCTGATGGTCATCCAGGATTAGGAGGTTTAGACATTTTTGTAACAAAAACAACTACTTCAACATTAGAAATAATAAATGTAGGTAGTCCAATAAATACTCCTAAAGACGATTTTGCTTTCATCATTAATACTGAAACAGAAAAAGGATACTTCTCATCCAATAGAGATGAAGGAAAAGGAGGTGATGATATTTATAGTTTTCATCAAATAATACCCTTAAAAAGTTTTTTCCTGACGACTATATTAGGTGCTATTACAGACAATAGTACTTATGAAGCCATTAATGATGCAACAATAACGATTTATGATAAGGAAAATAATATCATTCAAGAAGAAACTTCATTAGAGAATGGGAATTACTATTTTTCTTCTAACGAAGAATTAAAAAGTGCATATTCAATTAAGGTAACCAAAAATGGGTATAAGCCTTATGAACATATCATAGAAAAAGAAGAGTTTGCCGAAGTGTATGAAAAACCAATTACGCTAGAAAAAATATATGATAACTCTTTAGAACTTGAAAGAATAAATGATAACTCTATTGGATATGAAAATGCATTCAATTTTGAATTGATCGCAGACCCCATACATTTTGATAATACTTCTATAAATATTGTACCTAAATCAAAAAATAAATTAGATGAATTAATAGCTCTTATGAAACGCTATCCTAGAGTTCATACCGATATTAAATCATATTTAGATGATGATATTGACAGTATGGAGATCCCACAAAATCGCGCAGATGTGATCAAACAATATTTTATTGACAATGGAATTCCTGAGTATCGATTAAGTGCTAAAGGAGTACCAAAAAATGATGTGAAAAAGGAAGAAAAACTAAGACTGATGATGGTCGTTCCAACTCCAATCCATTTTAATCTCAACTCAGAAGAAATAAGACCAGAAGGAGAAACAGGCTTATTAAAAGTAATAGAGTTAATGA
This sequence comes from Aquimarina algiphila, assembly GCF_007489275.1. Lineage (GTDB taxonomy): Bacteria > Bacteroidota > Bacteroidia > Flavobacteriales > Flavobacteriaceae > Aquimarina > Aquimarina algiphila. Next base: position 3,242 of record NZ_VLNR01000062.1, on the reverse strand, counting down.
ATATCTATCCTACTATGAAAATGGAAATTCATGGACATGCTGATAGTAGATCCAGTTATTGGTACAACAAACTCTTAAGTGTACGAAGAATGAGAGCTACTCTAAAATACATTACAGAAAAGGGACGCATTAATTGGCGTCGTATTCGAGGAAGAGCTTATGGAGAAAGAAGGCTTTTTAATGATTGTGGAGATGGGGTTCCTTGTACAGAAGATCAACATCAAAAAAATAGGCGAAGTGAATTCATTATCGTCAAATAATATATAATGAAACTAACTATATATGAGTCAGAATCAATTAAATATTTAATTGATTTCATTTTAATCTAAAAATATCAAATGTCTTTCAATTTTTTAGATGATATCAACATCTAATTATACTATTCGTTAAATCCCCAATCAAAAAAATATGAAAACAATTTACACAACTCTTTTTTTATTAAAATCCTATATTTTATCAATAGGTTTACTACTATTAACAATTCAAATGAGGGCAAGTCCCGATTGTCCAATACTTAATGGAGATTTTCATGGACTTAGTAGTGGAACAACATCTGATTCAAATGCTACAGGATGGTATCTTGATGCCAGTGATCTTAATAATCCATTGTTTTTTGCAGTAAAGTCCAATCGAATACATGCCGAACACCTAGGTGGAGAAGGGGTTTGGTATTCAGAGGTTTTTTCAGCTGAAGGCTACTCTGATTTTCAGGTATCTGTTAAAATTCATTCTGAAGGAGATATGAATAGTAGTGAATATGCAAGGATGTACTATAAAATAGATGGTGGTCCCGAAGTATTATTTGCTCAACGCACTGGTAATTTTGGAACAATCGATTTTATTTCCCCTTTTTTAAATGGCTCCACCGTTCAAATTATTGTCAAATTATACAATTATGATAATGGAGGTTCTCAGACTTCAAAGTATCATATTGAAAAATATGCAGTTTTTAAAGAAGATGGACCTTGTAATTCATCAATTTCAGTATCGGCTACGGCTACTAATGGAGGTATTCTGACTTGTACAAATCCTTCACTTACTTTATCTGCTAATTCTAATGTTAGTAATCCTACATATTCTTGGACCGGTCCTAATAACTTTAGTTCATCATTACAAAATCCGGTAATCTCTATTCCTGGCACTTATACTGTTAAAGTAACAGACTCTTCAGGATCAACTTCAGCTTCTATTTTAATAACAGAGAATAAAGGTATTTCAGAAATAATTTGGCTAGAAGAATTTAACCTAAGTACTGGCACAACATCAGATTCTGGATCCACTGCCTGGACTACTCAAAATACAAGCTCAGGAGGTTTTCATGTAAAGGATAATCGATTTAAAGTTAATAATACAGGAAAAGACAATAAAGGAATATGGACCTCTGAATCAATCGATATTTCTGATAAAACCAATGTAAAAATATCCCTTAATTTATATAGTACAGGTGATATGGAAACCAATGGAGATGGTCTTGATTTTATAGATATATATTATAAGTTAGATGATGGTCAAAAGATTCGATTTAGTAAAAATTCAGGATCTATAAATGGTAATAGTACTTCTGGCAAGGAGGTTTCTATAGGTTCTCTTAATGGAAGTAGTTTACAAATTATAGTCAAATCAAGAACCACTCATTCTAGTGAGTTCTATTATTTTGACAATGTAAAAGTAGTTGGCATAAGCACTGTTGATGCAACCGCTTTTGTAGACGGAGAACTTTCTTGTATTAATAATTCGGTAATCATAACTGGTGGATCTTCTGATAATCATGTTAATTATACCTGGACAGGACCAAATGGTTTTACGGCAAATACAAAAAATATAAATGTAAGCGAACCTGGAGATTATACACTAGAAGTAACTCCAAATAATGGTTGTGGTAATACAGCTAACGCAATGGTTACTGTAACACAGGATATTACGGTACCTAATGTATCCGCTTCTGTTGATGGTACACTAAGTTGTTCATCTGGGTCTGCAACATTAAGAGGTAATTCTACAACTCCAAATGTTACTTATCTCTGGACTGGACCTAATAACTTCAGCTCATCATTACAAAACCCTACTGTAAGCCAAACAGGAAATTACTCCTTAACAGTAACAAACCCTAATAATGGATGTACTTCATCTTTATCGGTAAATGTAGCTTCTAC
>NZ_VLNR01000062.1:0-1078 GCF_007489275.1 Aquimarina algiphila | reverse complement strand
CAGGATCTAAAACGGTAACTGTAACCCAGGATATTATAGTACCTAATGTATCCGCTTCTGTTGATGGTACACTAAGTTGTTCGTCTAATGCTGTTATATTAAAAGGTAATTCTACAACTCCAAATGTTACTTATCTCTGGACTGGACCTAATAACTTCAGCTCATCATTACAAAACCCTACTGTAAGCCAAACAGGAAATTACTCCTTAACAGTAACAAACCCTAATAATGGATGTACTTCATCTTTATCGGTAAATGTAGCTTCTACTGGTGGTACCCAAACTAATATTTGGTTTGAAAAATTTAACCTAAGTACAGGAACAACATCAGATTCTGGATCAACAGCCTGGACTACTCAAAATCCAAGCTCTGGAGGCTTTCATGTAAAAGATAATCGATTTAAAGTTAATAATACAGGGAAAGATAAAAAAGGAATATGGACCTCTGAATCAATCGATATTAAAGGAAAAAATGATGTGAACATCTCTGTTCTCTTATATAGTACAGGGGATATGGAAGACACTGGAGAAAATCTTGACTTTATTGATCTTTATTATAAAATAAATGAAGGGCAAGAGGTTCGTTTTAGTAAAAATTCAGGAGCCATAAATAACAATAGCAGTTCAGGAACTACTGTATCAATAGGCTCACTCAGTGGAAATAGTCTACAAATTATAGTCAAATCAAGAACTACTGCTTCAGATGAATTTTACTATTTTGACAATGTAAAGGTTACAGAAAAAAATCCAGGAACTATTGATGCTACTGCTTCTGTAGAAGGTATACTTACATGCATTAATGATGCTGTAACCATAACCGGTGGATCTTCTGATAATGATGTTAATTATAATTGGACAGGACCTAATAACTTTACAGCAAATACAAAAAATATAAATGTAAGCGAACCTGGAGATTATACACTAGAAGTAACTAATGACAATGGATGTGCAGGATCTAAAACGGTAACTGTAACCCAGGATATTATAGTACCTAATGTATCCGCTTCTGTTGATGGTACACTAAGTTGTTCGTCTAATGCTGTTATATTAAAAGGTAATTCTACAACTCCAAATGTTAC
>NZ_VLNR01000061.1 GCF_007489275.1 Aquimarina algiphila | reverse complement strand
ATACAAGTTATTTAATACACACACTTTTGGGGGTGGGTCAATTTAAACAAGAATAGGTGGGTCAGTTTAAATAGGATTTACTGGGTCAATATAATAGGAATAGGTGGGTCAGTTTGGCAAGAATTTCCAGGTATAATACTACTAAACCTTTTGGATTGTACTTAGTAGATAGTCCAAAAGTAGTGCAACCTCAAACGCCCATTGAATTTAACGTTGATGTTCCTAGTGAGCTGAAGGGATATTTGAAAGTATTTCTTGAAGGAATAAGCGTATACAATTTTTAATTCCCCTTAACCTTAAAGCTACCGCAAAAGATGCCCCCAAATCAATGCGGTAGCTTTTAAAATCAAATTAGCATATGAAAGATAATAAAGCATACACCACCCTATTAAAAACGGAACTCGTAGACCTTTTGGATAAGCGCGATTCAGAAATTGCAGGCTTACAAGAAAGGCAAGTTGCTGTACAACCTAATCAAGAGGAAAACGAAAACCGTATCGAAGATTTAAAAAACCAGTTACAAGCTTGTCAAGATAGCGAACCAAAAATCAAAACCGCAGAAGAACTTATAAAAGCGGTGTTATCATTGCCAGAAGATCAAGTGCAATTACTTCCTTCTTTGATACGAACTACCGATAAAGGAATTGAAGCCTATGCCGTATTTAATTATGGTGCATTACCGAACCTAATTTCAATTTAAAGCAATAAAAGATGATGAAAACAAAAATCCAATTGCTCGAAAAGCAAGTAGCAAAAAAAAACGAAGTGGTTAAGATCAATCAAGAGTTTGATTATGGGTATAAACATCTGAAAGGAGTTGCTGTGTTAAGCAGTATTGGAGAGGGGCATGTATTTCGATCTTTTAACATTTCAAATATGGAATTGTTCCCCAAAAATTTTGAGGTAGATTTTTTACAGTCCAATGCTTCTGTTACTCCTAATGAACGCTTTTTTAAGGTGGATGATATCGCAGATGGTAAAAAAATGGAGATCGATTTTATAGATAGCGGAAAAGCACCAATCTATCCCTATAAATTAAAGATTTACTTACTCCTTACTGATACTACCGATGAATCCTAAACTATACCTATTACCCATAGCAAAGGCAGAACTTGCCCCCAACAAAACAAAAACCTTTAGGTATCTACTGGATAAAGAAACCCAATATACAACGGGCTTACTTTGCACTAATGGCACACAACTAACGGTTAGTTTTCTGGATGGTAAGGAACTTGAAATCCACAGCCTTGAAACTTTAGTTACCGATAATGCCGTAGCACCTAACAAACGGGTGTTAACATGGCGACAAGACCTAAAAAATAGTCGCGTACTTATCGGCAGTATTACCAATATCAAACCTAAAACACAAAACGTAAGCCTGTATTTATTAACCTATAAAAATTCAATCAAATGAAAAGTAATGATGCCTTATTATCACACATGGTCAATAGAAATGAAAAGTACTTTCATAAACTTGCTAAGTTAATTACCGATGAGAGAATTGAGACACCAACAGAGATCAATGTCGGACCGAACGAAGTCGTTTATTTACACTTTTTTCATTCTAACGTGCCAGATTTTAGTATTGAGATTAAAACCGCAACAGATAGCATAACACTAGATCGTAAAAACACGTTTAATCAAGATAGTAATACGATTTTACGTGCGTTGTCTAATATCACTTTTACAGGTAGTTCCAGTACATTACCCCCAGACTTTTATATACAAATTCTAAGAATCCAATATTAAATATGAAAAAGGTTAAGAACTACATAGCACCAGACCTCGCCAAAAAGAAAATAGCGCGTTACAAATATTGGAATATCAAAGACGAAAGCGGTATAAGTATTACTTCTTCTGAAGATATAACCGATGGGCGAAGCTTCGGGGAAGTGCTGGATAGCATTATAGCCGATAACGTAGATGCAGAAGTACAGGTGAAGTTTGGAACTAACGAACAATCTTCAAGACAAAACGCACCTATTTTTATTCGTGTGAATGAGACTATCGAATGGGTAGAACCCGAAGAAGATGAAACCATCAAAATTAATGGTATTCCTCATAAAATGGATAAAAACGGTAACGTCAACATTAATCTAAATAATCCACAAGCTGAAACTCCTATCATAGAATCCCCTAACGATATAATGCGTCAGGAAATGGAAATACAATTGGAAGGGTTACGCAAAGAAAGTGAATTAAAAGAGCAACGCTATCAAGCAGATTTGCATAATAAACTGGCAGAACAGACTTTGAAGTTTAAAGAAATGATGTTAGCAGACCGCGAAGCCAGAATAGCAGAACGCGAACAGGATTTAGCGACCAAAGAAGCCATATTGGGAGAAAAAGAAGCAGAAATGGGCGAAGGACTGAAAGGATATGTAAAATTAATTCCCTCGACATTAGGCGGTGTGGTAACAGAATGGTTAAAGGGTAATCCTTTTGGAACTAAAGCCACAGGATTAGGAACTACGGAAAATAAGCCAAAACGCACCCCAAAACCTCAAAACCCTGTACAGTTTTCTATTGACAATGATACACCACCAGAACCAGAACTACAAGAGCCTACTGACTACGATATAAGCGATGATGATTTATTTGATATAGAGGTACATGATGCAGAGCAAGTAAGCGAGGTGCTACCAGAACCACAACAGCCAGAAATTGAGATACTACCCGAAGAAATTGAAAAAGAAGAACAAGAAATAATAGAAACACCAAATACAACAGATAATGAAGAACTTTAATATATCCCTTACCGTACAAGCAGAAAACGAAGAACAATTGCAAGAAAAACTACAAGCTTTTCAGGATTTGCAAGACCACTTAGAGCATGATGATTTTATTGCATCTACGACCATTATTGTAGAGCATCCCGACATTATAGACTTTATCAAAGAAGTGATACCAGAAGAAGGGGAAGAACTAACCATGACCGATTATATCAAAATTGCTAAAAAAGCCTTTGAACGTTTCGCGTAATTGTAGAGTAACGGCCACAAAATATAAACCCTAAAAAAAACATACTATGAACCCATTAGTTATAGCACAAGCGGTAAAAGGCGCAGGCTCTTTTTTCTCTAATCGAAAAGTACAAATCGCCTTACTTATTATCGTGCTGTATTTCATCTTTAAAAAAAAAATTAAGCAATTAATTCATAATTATAGACAAAGAAAGTTTAATAAAAATGAGGGGCGTGATGTTAACCAGATTGCACAACAATATCGCTCTGCTGCAAACCCTTCGGGTATCTCATGGATGATTAATGCTGATGGAACAGATGAGGAAGAAATCGAAAAATTAGGGTTTCAAACCAAAGGACAATTACAGCCTATCGCAGATGCCTACCGATTAAAGTTTGATGAATCATTAAGCGATAGACTGCGAAAAGAACTAAGTCCAAAAGAATTTCAGAACTGGCGAAATATTGTTGATTAAGGGGGCATTAGCTCCCTTTTAATTTTTAAAAGAATGACTGTTACCTATACACCCAATAGAACCGCTAAAATCATATTGTCAATTATGCTTGTCATTATCATTGTGATTGCCTACAAAAAACGAAAATCCTTAACCTCATTAGCTATGCGTAGTATCAACTTTCTTAAAGAGAAAACATGGGATATTATAACAGACCGAAGAATAGACACACTACACCCATTAGTTAGAGCAAAAACCAAAGAATTTATTATCCGCGCCCAAAATGATTTAGGCATCAAATTACGGGTAACATCTGCCCTTAGAACATGGGAAGAACAAACCCGATTATACAACAAAGGGAGATCCGCTTCTGGTAACAGAGTAACCAATGCCAAAGCAGGAGAAAGTTACCATAACTATGGGCTTGCATTTGATGTGGTAGAGATTAAAAACGGTAAGGCAATATGGAATAACCCGAATTGGGAAAAGATAGGACAATTAGGCAAGTCTTTAGGTTTTGAATGGGGCGGTGATTGGGTAGGTTTAGTCGATAAACCCCACTTTCAAATGAGATTTGGGAAACATCATACAGAACTGGCGCAGTTATACAGATCAGGGCAAAGAAACGGGGTATTTATAAAACTAGCTTAAAATCAAAGAAAACCTTACCAATAACTATTCAATTTCATTATTCATTAATGGTGTTTCAATATTCAAATCAACAACTTAAATTTTATGGTTTTCCGTAAATTATCGATAATTTTCAACCTATTCTTGTGTATTTTATCGAATTACGGTTTTGCCGTATTCGGATTAGCTCCCAAGCTATGTATCTTTATCGCAAAATAATTGTTGAACCCTAGATTTTAACACTTTTAAATACTAAAGAGTACCCCATAGAGTAACTAATTATTTCATTTATGATTGCTATTTTAGGATATTAAGCATATATTTTAAAATTAATCCTTAAATCAATTATAATGAAAAAGTTAGTTTTATTATCTACAGTATTGAGTTTGTTAATATTTTCAGCTTCTTGTGAGCAACAAGAAATAACAGACTATGATGAAAATATTGAAGTCCTACAAGTTGACCTTTCCGATGTTCAAAGACCAGGCACCAGAGAAACCCAATCCGTTGACTTATCAACCGTTGAAAGACCGGGTACGCGCAACGGCGGATAAGATATTAAAAAATGAATCCAAGTTTACAGCAACTAGAATATTAGGTAGTATAGCCATAGTTTTGTCTGGAGTGATACTTTATGTCGATAAGATTATGGCTTTATTTAATTATGAATTTGTAATACCTGAAAAATTTCTTCTTGCAGGAGTAAATTTTCAGACTTTTGTTTGGCTAATGTGCCAAACAATATCTCCTTTGGTTTTAGTTTCAGGCGCACTATTGCGTGCGTATTCTGTCGCGTACTTAGTTCCTATTTATTGTTATGTTCTTCAACTATTATTTTTACTTAAAGATTATAAGTTAATTGATGATGATTATTTGTATTGGTATACTTTTGGTATGACGATGTTAGTTGCTTTTGTTATTCAAGTTATAAAGTACCTTCAAGTCTATAATATTAAAAGGCAAATTAAAATAGCTAAGAAAAAAATTCTTGAAAGCAATGAGTAATAATGAGACAATGGTACTCTTGATTGCTGCTAAACAAGGGTATGACGAAGGCAAATTAAACGGAGATCAATATCTATCACTTTTAGATGATATTGAAAACGGAGTTATAGTTGCAGAGACTAAAAAAATTGAACAACAAGTAGAGTTCATAATCAAGCAATATGCAAATTTATAAACGCTAATCTGTTTTCTTCTTTTCTTTTTTGATAACACGTTTTTTCTCAACAGATACGAGGTCTTTAACTCTTTGAGTATCTATATACTCTTTGATCTCATTATTTTGTCGCATTATAATTTCTAAATATGATATAATTTCATCAAGTTTATTGCCAACTACCTTGCCTATCATGTCTTGAAAAACAATATCCAAAGAGTTTTTTTCTACTACCTCCCTTTCAACCTTCATATCGCCAGTTCCATTATCCAACCAAGACTTCGATATTTTATATTCCTTAGATAGTAAATCTTTTAAAGTATTGACTGTAGTTTCTCTGGGTTTGCTAGATGTTCTATTTAAAATCTTGTCAACTCCCACTTGCGACAGAGGTGTTTTTTCTCCTATTTCATAGCCTGTGAGCCCTAAAGACTTAATAGCTGTTATAATACGATCAAGTAATTGATCTTGCACAGAATCCATAATTTTTAGATAATTTGTTTATTATATTAAATAATAAGTTATATATTTGTTTTGCATTAGTGTTGTTGTGCGTCTAAAAATATGCAAACAATTCTAAATACAGCACTAAAAAGCGTTGAAAAAATATTTAAGGGTTATAGATTAACATAAATCAATGCTTTTTAGTAAAAAAAATCAAGGTATTGAATTTTATGTTTAACTGAAAAACCGCAATTATGTTTAGTACCATTATTGAAGTTAAAACAATGTCAAAAGATTACGATTCAGAATTTGAAAAAACAGTTTTTGATGATTTGCCTGTTAAACATAAAGACTTTGATGATTTTGTAAACCTATATGGTGGTTACGCGCAATTATTAAGAAATTGGATTTTTGATGCTTTTAAAAATGGTCAAACACCATATGAAGTTGCTAGAGAAATACAAAAGTCACCGCAGGCACAAGAACAAATAGAATTAATTATAGACCTATATAAAAAATAAACATGATGGAATCTATTATTAAATCCGTAGAAAAGAAAACCAAATCAGAGGTTTTTGAGCAAAAAGTATTAGAAAATCTATTTATCGATTCTAATGTTTTTGATGTATCCGTTGCATCAAACAGAGGGTATACTCTTATACTTCGCAACTGGATTAAAGAAGCCTATCTAAATGGAAGTACAGTAGAAGAAGTGGCAAGGACGATTAAGAACTCTAGCTTGCCTTTAAAGGAACTTTCAGAAGGTAAACCATTACATCTAAATAATCTAATAACACAATTACCCCGAACTAACGTGTCAACATTGTTGTTTTAATAGTGTGGAAGGATAACGGGAGTAGTGAAGTACTACAAGTTAAGTTGAGTTTATAAGTAGTCCCATTACTTTATAACTACTCTCGTTCCTTTTTAAAAAGAATAGTGAATATCCTATGATGCCAGACAGATTAGATGAATTACCACCAGATTTTCTTTATGGAGTATTGAAAATGTTAAATATTGATTATGGGGAATTTATGTGTCGCTTATTTAATGATAAACCCCATGAAATAATAATGTATACCAGAATATATATGCTGTACCATGACAACAAGCGATATGTTGATTCAGATAAGAATTAAAAATAGAGTTTTATTAATCCTAATGCTACTAGAGCAAAACCCACGATATCAAAAAATGAGTAAGAAGCAAAAAAGGGTTATTGAAAAAATGATTGATGAATTTGTAGACATGAATACTCCAGGAGAGCGGACAATGAAAATAGGCAAAAAACTCATATATCAATTATCCCCAAAAGAAGCAGTACAGCTTAACAATTACGACTTAAAACCAAAAGCAAATGTCATGCTACAGATTGAAACAAAAATCAAATATTACCTAGATAAGCTTAAAAAAATGCTGATACCAAAAATTTTTTTTTGATTCGTGAGTTCCTCCTTGTCCTACCCCTTCCATTGAACTAAGAACACCTACTTATGGCTATAGGCAACTAATTATAAATCAATTGTAATATGTATAATGTTATTAAACAACTTGAACGTATAGAGCGAGTAGATCAGTTAATTAGACTAGAAGCTACAGGAACACCATTAGAATTAGCTTCAAGACTTAGAATTTCCAGAACCCAATTGCACCGCATCATAAACATTATGAAGATGCTAAATGCTCCCATTGTATATGATGATAAAATACGAAGCTATAGATATAAAACAATAGTAGGTTGTCAATTTGGATTTTACACTAAAAAGCTAGAAACAAGAAAAATAAACACTCTTATCAAGGAAAATAGAGTGTAAAACATATCTGTCAAAAAGATGAAATATTAATGATTTTGTGTTACTAATCTATGATTCATTTCATCTTATCGAAAAGTTTAAAAATAAGGGAAAAACACCCCCCTGTCATCTTTGAAAAGTACAGTTTATAACGTTAAGTTTGTATGCTAATTTTATGAAACCGACCAACTTGAATAAATTAATATTTCTCCTAATATTTGGAGCCATGCAATCTATGGTTGCACAAGTAGGATTGCCAAATATAATGCCCAAAACTCCACAGGCAAGTACCTTTCAGCAATATGGTTCACAAAACATTATGAGTAATTCTCGTCCAAATCCTATGTATGGCATGTCTCAACAACAGCGCAATAAAGCTATTATGGCAGAGGTTGAAATGAGACAAAAGCAAGAAGCTGAATATAGAAAGCGTGTACAAGGATTACTTAATGAAGCTGTAAGCCATTTTTCAACTCCTTATAGTCTTCCTTCATACCATAATGAAAAAGGTGCGAGTAATTATCGTAAAGCCTTTAAAAGGCTGGAAGAAATGGAAAACAAACCTTTTTCAGTAAGGGAAGCAGTTTTCACGGTAGAAAATGCGTTTTACGAACAAGAAAGGGATTACGGAGAATTTGAAAAAGTGATTCAAGAAACGGGAAATTTTATCAAACAAAAAATGCAAGAGTTTGGTTATAATCCTAAAAGCAACGTTGCCAAAAACCTCATTTTATTTCAATTTTTTTCCGACACTTTAAGAACAAAAAACGGATTAAAGCATCTTCCTTTGAAATATGATTTTCAGGATATATACGGTAAAAAAGATTGGTCTAAAATGTTTGTTACTAAACTTTTAGAATCTAGTACAGGACAATGTCATTCTTTACCCTTACTATATTTGATGTTAGTAGAGGAAATTGAAGCTGTTGCGCATCTATCCAGATCGCCAAACCATACGTACATAAAGTTTCCTGACGATAACGGAATGAAATGGCACAATGTAGAACTTACAAGTCATATTCTAACAACAAACGCGCTTATCTTACAAAATGGGTATATAAAGGCAGAGGCTATACAAAACAAACTGTATATGCATCCTTTATCTAAACGAGAACTATTGGCGCACATGTATACCGACTTAGTAATGGGGTATGAAAAAAAGTTTGGTAGTGATAAATTTACAGAGGAAGTAACACAAAAAGCTTTACAATTACACCCTACCAGTATAACAGCACTTCTTAATAAGTCAAACTATTATACTGAAATGGTACAACATGTTTTTGAGCAATTAGGCATCAACAAAGAAAACGCAAGGCAAAAACTACCAAACCATCCAGAAGCATTAGAATTATACCGTACAATGGTAAAGCAATATAAAGCTATAGATGCTTTGGGGTATAAAAAAATGCCTGATGAAATGTATCAAGAATGGTTAAGAAATATGCAACAGCAAAGAAATAACCAAGAACAAAAAGAAATGAAAAAGCAACTCAATAAACTAACAAAACCAATTAGTAAATTATGAAAAAGACTTTAATTGTATTTCTATTGATCTGTATTACTTCTACAGCGCAAGATAGGGAAACACTGTATTTAGGAGCATTAACTTCACTTACAGAAATGCTACAAGATTCTACCAAAATTAGTTTTAAAAAGGCAGTAATGATTGTTGAGAATGCCTATTTACATGGCACTCTTGATACTCTGGCATTCAATGATGAAATAGAGCGTCTTAAAAAATTTACACAAGCTATTTATAAAAATAGATCATTACTATACAAAGAGCGTGATAGTCTTGAAGTAAAAAAACAGGCTGTTTTATTCTCTGTTATGAAAGATACCATACCATATTTTAATGCTACAGGAGAATATAAACACATTCCTTTTACTTATGATTTTGAGGATATTTGGGGTCATAAGAATTGGGAAAATATGTTCGTCTCAAAACTACTACAAACCAGAAAAGGCAATTGCCATTCATTACCATACTTGTACAAAATATTAGCGCAAGAAATAGGAACAGAAGCGCATTTAGCCCTAGCACCTAATCATGTATATATCAAAAGTCAAAACCATAAGGATGGTTGGTATAATACTGAACTTACAAGCGGTCAGTTTCCAAATGATGCATGGCTTATGGCATCTGGCTATGTTCATTTAGATGCCGTCGCCAATAAAATATATATGGAAGCTCTTAACGACAAACAAAGTATTGCCATGTGTATTATTGATCTGGCAGAAGGATATAATAAGGCGTTCCCTGCTAATGATGGAGCATTTCCAATGTTAGCTTGCGAAATTGCATTACGAGTATATCCGCATTATATCAATGGACGGATATTAAGAGCAGAAACTATAAAAAAAATACTTGAACAAAAAATAGAAAAGGAAGGGGGCGAATTTTCTGCTAAAATCCGAGAAAAAGAAGAATACAAAGAAACTTTTTTAGCAATGCAACATGAATATGCAGTTATCCATCATGCAGGGTATCGCAGAATGCCCGAAGAAATGTATTTAAAGTGGCTAAGTTCTTTAAATGCTGAACGAGAAAAGTATATCAACAAAGAAATCACTAACCGAAACAAATCAAATTAATATGAAAAAATTAGGGCTTTTATTTTTATTGCTATGGTGTGGTATTACCTATTCACAAAATCCTTTTGAAGATTACAATTATAATCCACAAATAGGAACATTATCAGATGGAGAGTTTATTGAAGATTTTGATAATGATAGCATTGTACGCATTGGCTCAATCATGTTAAATGTCAAAAACAATACTATTATAAGTTTTGTTGTTGAAACAGTCAAGTTTACAGAAGCAGGTGCAGAACCTTCTATAATGAGCCGATGGTTTCAGCCTGACCCATTGGCAAATTCTTTTCCAGAGGACTCGCCTTACGTCTTTGTAAAGAATAATCCAATGATGTATTCCGATCCTACAGGAATGGCACCAGAAACTATTTTTAAGAAAATCGGAACAAATGAGACTGTAGAAGTTGATGATGGTGTAAATAAGACAATAGAGGTTAGCGATTCAGATTTTGATATTGCTAAATTATTTGCAGCATTGACATCTATGACTCAAGAAATGGAAGATGGAACGATAACAGTTAACATTGGAGTTTCTCAAGAGGTTGCAGATGCTTATGGAGAATTTTATGATAGTGTAAATAGTTATGATGATGTTAATGTAGCGAACGTTAAAGATTATTTATTTAATAGACCGCAGTTATCCGTATTCCCAAAAGTTTTAGATGGAGTAAACCCTCTATTAGACTTTATTGGTACAGGAGGAGGAAGAAAGGTAGGTCAAATGGCTTTTAAAGCATTTACAAAATCAAACTATAGACATAATCTAAAAGTATTAACTGGAAAATTAGGAATTGGAAAAGATGCGCACCATATTTACCCTAAAGAATTTAGAGGTTTTTTTCAAAGCAAAAATATTAATATTGACCATGCAGAACACCTAACATGGTGGGGTAAATCTGCACATAGATCTGCATCAAGTGCAATAAACAAGGAATGGCGGCAATACATAGCCAATGAAGGAGCTAACGCGACCAGAGAGCAAGTAATGAAAAAAGGTGTTGAAATTACTAAAAAATATGGAGGATTATAATAAAATACAGTACAACGAAAAACTAGATTTTTATCGATTAAATGTGGCGCAAAGTCGATCTGCAATAGTTTTAGATACAACTTTTAAGGATGATTCGTTTATCGTAAGTTCTGGTATAGTCAATTATGCAAATGACGTAGTTAAAACCAAAAAAGATATGGGTAAACGCACCTATGATTTATTAGCTTTTAACGATGGAATGAATAAAGTAATATCTGATAAATTACTTAACCTACTAATAGAAAATGAGGTAATAGGTTTTAAAACTTATCCAGTAGACATAAAAGGAGTAAAAGAAAAATATCATGGCTTACAGGTAATTGGTAAATCTGGAAAATATATGAAGCCAGAAAAAAAAGAGGATAACGACGACTACTCTTTTAAGGGAGTTAAATTTGACCCTGAAACATGGGACGGTTCAGATATATTTTTTCCAGAAGGGACGACAGCATTAACAATTACACCGAGAATAAAAAAAATCTTAGAAGAAAATAATATCACAAATATTGAAATCGAACATATAAGCGATTGTTTAGGTTTCTATTAATTTTTTAGCTAAAATTTTGTTATCTGATACTATTTTAAGATTATGGCTTTTAGTCTTAGACTGAAAAATTATTTTTTGAATTTCTATATACTCTAAATAATAAATTTTATATCATTATACAAGTGAAAATATTGTCTTGATATATAAAATTATGTATTTAAAAAGAAGAAAAGTATATTTTATAGACATTCAAAAAGTATCTTTTTTGTCTTGGAAAAGACTAAAAAAATATTTCCAAGACAATATTTTCAACACACTTAATAACAGCCCACAAGGGGTATATATTCGTAATAGGAAAACGAATAAAAGTAAACTGTTATTAATGAAAGTATCAAAGGACAATAAAGAAGAAATAAGAGTACTTACCATTGAAGAATTAAAGGGATTTGATGGGCTTAGTGATTTGTCCGATGAACAGGCAAAGGAAATGATTATCATTTTGAAAGACCTATCATTAATGGCACATAAAATAGTAAGCAAGAATGAGTACATTAGAACAATTCCAAGACTTCGCAAAGAAGAATAAGCAACAGATTATAAGTAATAACAAAGCCGTAATCTACACAAGGGTTTCTGATATAAAACAAAAAGACAATACTAGCCTTGAAACTCAAAAGGAAATTTGCACCCAATTTGCATTAAGAAAAGGGTTAGATGTTTTACACTACTTTGGAGGGACAAATGAAAGCGCAAAAACTGACGAAAGGAAGCATTATAAAGCAATGCTAAAGTGGGTTAGACAAAAAAAGATAGGTCATATCATTGTATATAGCTTCGAGAGATATTCTCGCACAGGTGGAAATGCGATAAATACAATTGATTTATTAAAAGTAAAGGGGGTAAATGTATTGTCGGCAACGCAAGATATTGACCCAAATACACCTACAGGTTATTTTATGCAAAGTTTTCAATTACTCTATGGTAGATATGATAACGATATAAGAAGGCAAAAGACCGTACAGGGTATGCGAAAACGTTTGTTAGATGGTTATTATATGGGTGTTGCCCCATTAGGATATAAAAACACTCGTAATGAACAGAATATCCCTATTATCGTGCCAAATGAAGATGCTAAATTCATTCGCAAAGCATTTATGTGGAAAGCGCAAGAGAATATCCCTAATGCCGATATTGTAGAGCGCTTGGAAATGCAAGGTTTAAAAATATATAGGCAACGACTAACTGAAATATTTAGAAACCCTATTTACTGCGGTTTAATTTCACATGGTTTATTACAGGGTAAAGTAGTGCAAGGAAATCACGACCCTATAATATCAAAAAATATTTTTTTAAAAGTAAATGGAATACAATCTAAAAACCATCAAAATTATAGACATAATCCAGAAAATGAAAACTTACCGTTAAAGGGATTTGCAAAATGTACATCATGCAAAAGCCCATTAACAGGTTTTCTAGTTAAGAAAAAAGGGATTCATTATTATAAATGCAAGACAATAGGTTGTTCTTGTACTAAAAACACAAAACTGCTACATGAACAGTTTGAAAAAATATTAAGTCATTTCGAGATTGACAAAAAAATGATAGCACCATTAAAAAAACAATTACAATTTACATTTCAATATTATTTTAAGTCTAAAAAAGATGATACAGCAGCTTTAAAACATAATTTAAAGGGATTGTTAGAAAAGATAGAGAAGATAGAAGAACGTTACGTATTTGGAGAAATAGACACTCATTTATACCAGAAGTTCACAAAGAAATTAAATGTAGAAAAAGAACAAATAGAAGAAGAAATAAAAACAAACAGTTTAAAAAGTTCAAACCTTGATTTTTACATTGATATTTGTATGAAATTATTTTCTAACCTTAACAAATTGTGGAAGTTAAGTAGCTATAATGAAAAACAAAGACTACAAAAAATGCTATTCCCTAACGGGATTCTATATAGTAAGGAAAAAGACAAAGTTCAAACTTTAGAAATAAACCCAGTAATGGCATTATTAAGTTCTTTATCAATGAATTATACAAAAAACAAAAGCGGACAAAACTTAGCTTTAGCTAGTTTGTCCGCTGTAGTGACCTCGGCAGGATTCAAACCTGCAACCTCTTGAGCCGTAATCAAGTGCACTATTCAG
Source organism: Aquimarina algiphila (assembly GCF_007489275.1). Taxonomy (GTDB): domain Bacteria; phylum Bacteroidota; class Bacteroidia; order Flavobacteriales; family Flavobacteriaceae; genus Aquimarina; species Aquimarina algiphila. Next base: position 27,812 of record NZ_VLNR01000061.1, on the reverse strand, counting down.
TTATGCTACGAGGCCGTTTTGCGGGTGCAAATATAAATGTTTTTTATATAGTTGGCAACATTTATATGGACTTTTTAGAAACTAAAAAAACCAACTAGATATGATGAGATAAATGATATATATGAAGATGGAATTTAAGTGCCTTGATGTTAAATAGATAAGCTATACGTATTCATAGTCCTATGATTAGCTTTTGTTTCTTTTATTTGCTCTTTTTTTTATTTTCATTATTTTCGACCAATGAAGATAGATGATTTTATTAGAGATATTCCTGATTTTCCGAACCCCGGAATTATATTTAAAGATATTACTCCTTTACTAGCGAATCATAACGCTTTGGTGAGTTGTGCAGATCAATTAGCGGCGTTAAGTCCTAAAGGCGTTAACATCGATAAAGTAATAGGGGTTGAATCGAGAGGATTTATTATTGGAGGTATGATTGCTGAACGTTTAGGAGCGGGGTTTGTCCCAGTTCGCAAAAAGGGAAAACTTCCTTATAAGGTAAAATCCAAAAATTATAGCCTCGAATATGGAGAAGACACCCTTGAAATTCATATCGATGCTATACAACCAGGAGAACATGTATTGATTCATGATGATGTTCTGGCAACTGGAGGTACTGCCAAGGCAGTGTGTGATTTGGTTGTAGAGTTAGGTGGAGTAGTAGTGCAATGTAATTTCATAATGAAATTGGATTTCCTTAACGGGAAGGACAAACTTAATGTACCAATTTCTTCTCTTTTAACCTATTGAGCATAAAAAAGCCTTCATTTTACAGAAGGCTTTTATAAAATTCGGCATAAAAGTAATTTACTTTTTTGTTATTGCGATAATTGCGCCGTCCTTTGCTTTGTCACCGTAGATGCTGATTGCGGTTTGTGATTTAAGAAAATCTACTTCTGATAGTTGGTCTGATTTTGCAAGATGATCTAATGTATCAAAATCAGATTCTTTTCCATCGATTATGATAAGTTTTTCAATATCAGGGTTGTCAACAAAACTAAATTTCTGAGTATTTTTGTTTTGGAATGGATGCAATTGTTGTCCATTAAAAATAAAACTTCCGTCTTCACCTTCTTCAAAACTAAAAGATTGCATAATTTGATCTTTCAGTTTCTGTATATCAAAACTGCCATTAAAAAATAAAGAATCATTTTCTTCGTCAAAATTAAAATCAAAGGCAAAATTATGTTTCTTCATGATGCTATCCATATCCATATGAGACTGACTAAATCCAGATTGATTTCTCCATGCAGCAATATCAAACATCCCTGAATTTGTAATAAATAAACTATCATCTTTATACCCTAATTCTATTTTTGAAATAGGCTCGTTTGAAGAGGAGGAGTATTGGCTTTTTGAGTTCCCTTTTTTTAAGATCAGGCTTAGACTTGTAATTTCATTTTGATCATTAAATTGTATTTCTTTTATAATAAGTTCTATACCATTTTCTGAAAAGAATGTTTTTAGGTCTTCTAATTCTTGCTCTGAAGTATCTTTATTGATAATTGCAGTTATTTCATCAGACTGTGTCTTATATAGTTTGGTGTGCTGATTTATGGATGTTGTAAAAGCTGTTAAGGAAAGCGTACCTAGTATGCCCATTCCTAAAATGATCCATTTTTTCATACTAAATATTTTTTTGTTATGTTATTGAACAGATATTATTTCATCTTTAATTACGAAATATTTATAGGAGTGTTGCAAAATTTTTCTTGTTGGGAAAATAAAAGATATTACAATGCTCTTTTGGTTACATATAGTCGCCAACCAAATAGCAGTAATTGAAGTTTGGAAGCTTTGCTAAGATCTAACCTTTTCTTTGTAAAACTAGGAAGTAGTACCTTGTTTATTTTTGCGATAACAGAAAAGAATTGTTTTTGCATAGTTCTAAAATACAAAAAACTCACTTTCTTCAAGTGAGTTTTTTTAGATTTATATTTGGACTTGATTATTTCTTTTTGGTAATAATTTCTACAACTCCGTTTTTACCTTTGCTTCCATATTTTTTTTCTGCAGCTTTTCCTTTAAGTACATTAATAGTTTCTATATGATCAGAATCTATTTTTTCCATCTTTTCTTTAGTTGATTCTTTATCATCAATTATAAATAAAGGATCTTTTTTAGAATTCCCGGTGATATAAGCAAAGGTTCTTTTGTCATCTGTATGCATTTCAAAGTGTCCATCATCTTCATCAGAATGAATTTGGATAATTTGATTACTGCCTTTGGGTTTACCATTACTATTTACCCATACATATTCAGAATTTCCAGCAGATGATCCTCCGCCAATACTAATGCTACCTGTTTTACTATTGTATGAAATTATAATAGGATGGATGGGTTCATCATTTTTTAGTGCATAATTTCCGGTACTTTTTTTGGATGCAACATCTATCTTTATATTAATAATCTCATCTTTGTTATTGCGCTCAATACTAGAAAACTTAACTTCTACGTCATAATCGTTCTTTAGTATTTTTTTAACCTTATTAAGATCTTCTTTAGTAGAGTTTTTATCGATTATAAATTGTATCGTTTTTTTACCTGCATTTGGGGAGATAATATCTTTTGATATTCCATTTCTGGATTGTTTGCCAGATTTAATTTTGATAATTTCGGTAGTATTAAAACTCCATAAAAATAGACTTAGTAAAGGAAGAATGATGGTGATTTTCCATAATTTCTTGCTTTGGGATGTTTGCTTGTTTAACATAACTATTCGCTTTTTGATTAATGATTGATAAAAATTATTTGTGATGGCAGAGTAGTTGTTTGATGATACTCTAACCAACGTTAATTGATATTCTCTTTTAGAAGATAATTGATTGATTGCTTCGCGATCTGCAATGAATTCAAGGTTTTGTTCCAGACTTTTTTTGTATAACCAGACAAAAGGATTAATCCATTGAAAAATGATGATAAGGTTTATGATCAGGACATCTATAGTATGATATTGTTTTACATGCACTTTTTCATGCTTAAGAATCATGTCTAATTCTTTAGAAGAATGAAGCGCAGGGTTATATACAATAAGATTAAAAAAAGAAAATGGTGCAATCTCTTCTGCGACCTCTACATAATGAAACTCTTCATTTTTTATAACCTGATTATGGGCTACTAGCCTTTTTAAAGAAAGTAATTGAAAGCCAAAACGAATGAACAGGATAAGGACTCCAATACTATAGATCATACAGCCAATCATCCACCAATTTGTACTTTTACGTACCTCAGATGATGGTGCAGAGGAGTCTGTTCCTGTAGCATAAAAAAGAGGAGCTTCTATAAATTTGATCGTAGTAAACTCAACAAAAGGTAGAAGTATTGAAATAAAAACTCCTAATAGTAAAAAGTGGCGGTTTATGGTAAAAAATGTATCTTTTCTTAATAGTAGATAGTATACCCAATAGAATATAGAAAGCAATACACTTGATTTAAATATATAGATTAAAAATGTTTCCATGGTTTACTCTTTTTTTTCTATTACTTTTAAAATCTCTCTTAATTCCTCGGCGGTAATTTTTTCTTCCTTAGCAAAAAAGGAAACCATGTTTTTGTAAGAATTATTAAAATATTGTTTCATGGCCTTACTGATGAATGCACTTCGATAATCTTCTTTGGTAATAATAGGGTAATATTGATGTGTTTTTCCAAAAGCTTGATGTGCTATATATCCTTTATCTTCAAGATTTCTTATAATAGTAGAAACTGTATTATAGTGAACTGTATTATTGAGTTCAGCCTGAACTTCTTTTGCAAACGCTTTTTTTAATTTCCATAGCGCTTGCATTACAACTTCTTCTTTGTTTGTTAGTTTTTCCATGAGTCTATTATTAAGAATGATCAAAGCTAAAACTATAATTCTAGTTTTACAACTATTTTTATAGTTATTTAACTATAATTCTAGTTTTTAATATTTTATATCGTTCATTAGGAGAGAAAAAATCAGCTATAGAGCTATAAACTACGAGATACTTATTTTATATTCGCAAACAAATTTAGAATTTATGTTTGTTAGTGTACTGTATGTTATTATAGGACTTGTGCTTCTGGTAGTGGGAGGAGAGTTTTTAGTTAGATCTTCGGTAGCATTGTCTTTTAGGCTTAAGTTGTCTCGTATGGTTATTGGATTGACTGTAGTTTCTTTTGCTACATCTGCTCCAGAATTGCTTGTAAGTGTTCAGGCAGCAATGGATGGGCTTTCAGACATATCCTTAGGTAATGTTATTGGGTCTAATATCGCCAATATTGGTTTGGTATTAGGTATTACGGCAATCATTGGCCCTTTGGCAATTGATAAGGATTTTTATAAATTTAATTGGCCAGTAATGGTATTGTTGTCCTTAGCTCTTTATGTTTTACTGGATAATGATGGTGTAATAACACAGTTAGAAGGTTTAGGATTATTGTTATCCTTGTTTGTTTATCTTTTTGTATTGATTAGAAGGGCTCGAAAATTTTCTGATACGATGGTAGAAGAGGTAGATGATGCTCTTCAAAAAACGTCTAATTTTAAAATTGTAATTTGGCTACTTATTGGAGCTGGTGCTTTGTATTTTGGCTCTGAACTACTGGTTAACGGAGCTGAAGCCATCGCTTTAAAAATGGAAATTAGTGAAGGTGTGATTGCGGTTACACTTATTGCTGTAGGAACAAGTGTTCCAGAATTGGCAGCGTCTGTTATCGCAGCATTAAAGCAAGAAAAGGCAATTTCGTTAGGAAATCTTATAGGTTCTAATATTTTTAATATCGCTTCAGTGCTTGGTATTACTTCTTTGATTCAACCCATAGCAGTAAAAGATGAGACTCTGATGAGTGTAAATATATACTGGATGCTTGGATTTGCTATAATTTTACTTCCCTTAGCTTTTATTCCTAAAAAAATGATCCTGGGTCGTCCAAAGGGATTTCTAATTTTTGTAGCATATTGTATTTTTATTGCTTTGGTATTTATGAAGTAGAAAAAGTGGCTTGTCCTTTGTTTTATAGATAGTATAAAAAAACACCTCTGAAAGAATTTCAGAGGTGTTTTTAGCGTTTAACCAACATAATGTTAGTTACTATAATACATTATTAAGCTAGCATAGCGGTAACGTCTGCTGTTTTTACAGTCTTTACAATTCTTGCAGCAATTTTATAAGGATCACCATTAGAAGCAGGACGACGATCTTCTAACCAACCTTTCCATCCGTTTTCTACAGTAATAATAGGAATTCTTATCGAAGCTCCTCTATCCGATACTCCGAAAGAGAATTCATGGATAGATTGTGTTTCGTGATCTCCTGTTAATCTTTGGTCATTAAACTCACCATAAACAGCAATATGTTCTTTGGTAACAGGTCTAAATGCTTCACAAATAGTTTCGTATACTTCTTTAGAACCACATGTTCTTAATACTTCGTTAGAGAAGTTAGCGTGCATACCAGAACCGTTCCAGTCCCCTTTAATTGGTTTTGGATGGTATTCAATATAGTATCCGTATTGCTCAGTAAGACGATCTAATAAATATCTTGCAATCCATATTTCATCTCCTGCTTTTTTCGCTCCTTTAGCAAACAATTGAAACTCCCATTGTCCACTTGCAACTTCCTGATTGATTCCTTCAAAATTAAGACCAGCAGCTATACATAGATCAGCATGTTCTTCAACAAAATCTCTTCCGTGAGTGTTTTTTCCACCAACAGAACAGTAATACATACCTTGAGGTCCAGGGTAACCACCTACAGGGAATCCTAGAGGTAATTGTGTAGCAGAATCCATGATAAAGTACTCTTGCTCAAAACCAAACCAAAAATCATTATCATCATCATCGATTGTAGCTCTTGCATTAGATTCGTGAGGTGTTCCATCTGCATTTAACACTTCAGTCATTACTAAGTAACCATTGTTTCTTGAAGGGTCAGGGTAGATAGCTACAGGTTTTAACAAGCAATCAGAAGAACCACCTTCTGCTTGTTTTGTAGAACTACCATCAAAAGACCACATAGGGCAATCTTCAAGCTTACCGCTAAAATCTTCTTCAACTTTTGTTTTACTTCTTAGATTAGCAGTTGGCTTGTAACCATCTAGCCAGATATATTCTAATTTAGCTTTACTCATAATTAACACTTTATAAATTGAACTCTATATAGTTGACAAATTTAGCTTTCTTTTTTATAAACATAAAAAAACAGGGGGGTAAAGTTAGTTTTTAGTCCAAATTTTATTAATACCCTACTTTTTTATAGGGTATTTTCTATTTTTTTTAATTTTTAAACAGCATTATTTTAATATTAACAATAAAAACTTCTTCTATATTTGCAGTAAAATTTACTCAATTATGTCAACACTAAGATTTCAAGCGCTAAAAGAGACGTTAAATCGTAGTTCTGTGGTAGTTAAAGAAACTGAACGCAGATCTGTATTGTTTGGTGAACATGTATTTAATCAAACAACGATGCTTCAATACTTAACCAAAGATTCCTATAATAGTGTTATGGATGCTATAGAAAATGGTTCCAAGATTGATAGAAGAGTAGCGGATCAGATAGCATCAGCGATGAAAGAATGGTCATTGTCTAAAGGCGTAACGCACTATACACATTGGTTTCAGCCATTAACTGGCGCTACTGCAGAAAAACATGATGCCTTTTTTGAAACAATAGGTAACGGACAAGGAATGGAAAAATTTGGTGGAGGGCAATTAGTGCAACAAGAACCTGACGCTTCTTCTTTTCCAAATGGTGGTATTCGAAATACTTTTGAAGCTAGAGGGTATACTGCATGGGATCCAACCTCTCCAGCATTTATCTATGGTACCACATTGTGTATTCCTACAGTTTTTGTAGCCTATACAGGAGAAGCCCTTGATTATAAAACACCTTTATTGAGAGCTTTACATGCTGTTGATGTAGCTGCTACAGCTGTAGCTAAATACTTTGATAAAAATGTAAAAAAAGTAAATGCCTCACTTGGATGGGAACAAGAATATTTTTTAATCGATAGTGCATTAGCATATTCCAGACCTGATATTTTGATGACAGGAAGAACACTTCTTGGTCATTCCTCTGCAAAAGGACAACAATTAGATGATCATTATTTTGGAAGTATCCCTACAAGAGCCCTTGATTATATGAGGGATTTAGAAACAGAATGTATGCTTTTGGGAATTCCCGTAAAAACACGTCATAATGAGGTGGCTCCTAATCAATTCGAATTGGCGCCGATATATGAAGAAACTAATCTGGCAGTTGATCATAATTCTTTGGTAATGGATGTTATGGATAAGGTGGCTGCAAGACATCAATTAAAGGTGCTACTGCATGAAAAACCATTTGCAGGGGTTAATGGGTCTGGTAAACATAATAACTGGTCTTTGTCAACCAATACTGGCGTAAATCTATTAGGGCCGGGAAAAACACCAATGAGTAATCTTCAGTTTTTAACATTTTTTATTAATACCATAAAGGCAATTAATGAAAATGAAGAATTGATGAGGGCTGGAATTGCTTCAGCCAGTAATGATCATCGCTTAGGTGCTAACGAAGCTCCACCAGCTATTATGTCTGTATTCATAGGAGAACAATTAACATCTGTATTAAAAGAATTAGAAGGCGTTACAGATGGTAAATTATCTCCTCAGGAAAAAACAGATTTGAAGTTGAATGTAGTAGGGAAAATACCCGAGATATTACTGGATAATACAGATCGAAACAGAACCTCCCCTTTTGCATTTACTGGTAATAAGTTTGAATTTAGAGCGGTTGGGTCCAAAGCTAATTGCGCAAACCCAATGACGATTTTAAATACAATTGTAGCCAAACAGCTTTTAGATTTTAAAAAAGAAGTAGATGCTTTGGTTGATAAGAAAGGATTGAAAAAAGATGAAGCTATTTTTAATGTATTACGAGAATATATAAAGAAGTCTAAAAACATACTTTTTGAAGGAAATGGATATAGTGAAGAATGGGAAAAAGAAGCAAAAAAGAGAGGACTTAGTAATAATAAAACTACTCCCGAAGCATTAAAAGCAAAAGTTTCTAAAAAAAACCTGGAGCTTTTTGAAAAAATGGGGGTTATGAATAAGATCGAAGCAGAAGCTCGTTATGAAATTGAAGTAGAGGAATATGTAATGCGTATTCAAATTGAAGGACGTGTTCTAGGAGATATTGCTAGAAATCATGTAATTCCTACCGCAATACGTTATCAGAATATGTTGATCAATAATGTATCTGGTTTAAAAGAATTATATGGAAAAGACTTTAAAAAATATGCTAAGGAACAGATGGGGATAATAGAAGAAATTTCTGATTATATAGGTAAAATTAATACTAAGGTTAATGATATGACCGAAGAACGTAGAAAAGCAAACAACCTCGAAGATTTAGAGAAAAAAGCTTCTGATTATTGTAATATAGTAAAGCCAATTTTTGATGAGATTAGATATAGCTGTGATAAATTAGAGTTATTGGTTGATGACGAATTATGGCCTCTTACAAAGTATAGAGAACTCCTTTTTACACGGTAGGTAAGAATTATCTTACGAGTTGTTTTTTTAAGATAATTTTAATGAAAAGTTAACTTTTGTCAAACCCTTTAAAAGCCATAGAAAGCTGATTTTCTATGGTTTTTTAATATGTATTTCATCGAATAGTTAAAGAATCCGTAAAAATAGCCTTAATATTTTTCTAAATTTGTTGATATCGAAAATTACAGCAAATCGTTTGATTGTACCCCTTAGAGTCCCAAAATACACTTTTTACCGATAGCTTAATGGATTAGATTCTTCTAATCCCATCGGTCTTATGCTGTAATTTTTATAGAATAGAACACATTAATCATTTTAATATATATTACGTATGAAAAAAGTAGTTTTTAGTCTGGCAGCTTTATTAAGTGCCACAGCAATGGTTGCGCAATCAAACAATAGTAATGTCAGTCAAACGGGAGTAGACAATATTGCTACAATTACTCAAGTTGGAACTTCAAACTCTTCTCTAACGAACCAGGAAGGGTTAGCCAATAATGCAGAAGCTATCCAAGGTAGTGCAGATTTTAATTCAAGAAATGGTATCGTCGAACAATCTCAGAATGGAGATAAAAATTCTGCTTTTGCTCAACATGAAGAAGATGCAAACCAAGTAAGCCAAGTACAGGCTGGAAATGGTAACTCTGCAAGAGCTACTCAGAATTTAGCATTTACAGGAGGAGGTAATTTAGCTATTCAAATTCAGGAAGGTAATGCGAATACCGCTACTATATCTCAGGAAGGTATTACAAATTCTGCTTTTCAAGCCCAATTTGGTGACGATAACACTGGAACTTCTTCACAAGAAGGAATAGACAACTTTAGTGAACTTCAGCAAGAGGGAACTTTTAATACTGCGTCTATTGCTCAGGTTGGTAATGAAAATATTTCAATACAATCACAAATTGGAGATGCTAATATGGCAACTGCAGAACAATGGGGACCTGCTAATTCTGTTCGTCAGGATCAAGAAGGTGGTGGAAACACGGCAACATCATTACAAGGAAGTGCTACTTTTGATTCTAGAGGAGGAAGAGTAGAGCAAGTACAAATCGGAGACGAAAATAATGCATTTGCTAATCATGAAGAAGATAGTAATGTAATTCAGCAAGGTCAAGAAGGAGATTCTAATGATGCAAGTGCAGAGCAAAATTTAGGTTCTTTTGGAGGCGAAAATGTAGCAGTCCAAGTACAAACAGGAAACGGAAATAGCGCTGTTGGTTCTCAAAACGGAAGTAATAATAGTTTAAGTCAAACACAGACCGGTGATGAAAACCAAGCATCATCAACGCAATCTGGAACTGACAATATAGCTACTCAAACACAATTAGGTAATGGAAACAGTGCAGTTGCTGAGCAAGGAGGGCTTTTCTTTACATCAAGAGGAGGGGCGATAACTCAAACTCAAATTGGTAATGGTAACGAAGCATTTGGAAGACATGAAGAAGATAATAACTCTATCGTTCAAACTCAATTAGGAGATAGAAACAGTGCTTCTGCTACTCAGAACATAGCATTCTTTGGAGGTGAGAATAGAACAAGTCAGTTTCAATTAGGAAATGGTAATGTTGCAGAAGGTTCGCAAGAAGGAGTTACTGGTGTTGCTGGTGAATTAAATTCTATTATTCAATTTCAACTTGGAGATCAAAACTTTGCTGCTTCAGCTCAAAATGGAGCTAGTAATGTAAGTGATATTTTCCAAAGTGGAAATGAGAATGTTGCAGAAGATACTCAAATAGGAATTGGTAACAATACTTTTGTAACTCAAATAGGAGATGGTCACATGAGTACAATTCTTCAAAATGGAACTAATAATTCTGCTGTAGTCACTCAAAGTGGTTCAGGAGGAGGAGCTCGTTAATAAATAGAGATTATATTGTTTTAACGATCTTTATAGGAGTTATGCTTAATACCATATTAAGCATAACTCTTTATTGATTTTCTAAATTCTGAAAGATGAATAACACTAGTTTTATAAAAGTATTACTATTTTTTATTGTTCTTTCTTCTTCTGTGTCCTATGCACAGGATATAAAAGAAGAAGATCAGTTTTTTGGTAGTGACAAAGATAAATTTATTACGTTATCTCAAGTCAATAATACCTTGTCCCAAACTGAGGATAGGGCATCTGTTTCTAATGGAATAAATGCAGTCTTTATTCAACAAATAGGAGCTAGTAATGTAATACTGTCAAATATTAATGCAGAATCTTCGGATATAAAAATTATCCAAAATGGAGATGATAATAGAGTAGAAATAAATGAATCTTCAAGAGATATAAACAAGATAATTACTCAAACTGGAAATAATAATGCCGTGATCGATTTTTCCTTTAATCCTGATATATCAACAAACTTAGAACTCATTCAGGAAGGAAATAATTTAATTTTTGAAAGATTTGGTAGTAATGAATTGTCAAAGAACTTAAAATTTAGGATGTCTGGTGATGCCAGAACAGTAATCATAAGAAGTTTTTAAGCATTCCCAATATATGTAAAGTATGAAATCAAGATTAGTCATACTTCTATCTTTGTTTTTTCAGGTTTCGGTTGCTCAGTTTACAAATACAGATGTAGTTGCTAAGATTAAAACTGAAACTGTTGATGGTGTTATTTCAGTAATAAGTACTGTAACTAATACTACAGAAGTTTATAAAAGTTTAAGGTACTCAGTCACGGCTTTTAAAACAGATGCTAATAATTTAGTTACCAAAAATGATCAAGAAGATAGATTTACTTTAGAAGCAAACGAAAGTAAAGAACTATCAAGAGGCATTGTTAATATCACACAAAATGATAAGTTAGTAGTATTGTTACTAATTTATGAAGAAGATAAAATCATTGGTAAAGATAGGATAGGATTTAATGAAGAGGCGCATCAAAAAACTGAAAAAATTGAAGACGAATCATCAGATGATGGAATCGTATTAAAAGGGATTGTTGTAGAAGAAACAAAAACAAAACCAGGGAGAGATTTTTATGAATTTTTTTATACTACATATACCTTAGCACAAATAAATGGAAACAAAGTCGTTGGAGTCTTTGAAAAATTAAGTTTTGGACGTAGTACCATTATTCAGGTAAAAATAGAAGATAACGTTATTCATGAATTTTTGGGGAAACCAGATTTAGAGTATTTAGAACAAATGTCGAAAATTGCGATTCGTAAAGTGTATAAATATTTTAAAGACCTGAAAAAACAGAAAAACGATATTTTTCAATATTAAAATAGTCAGGATAGAATGAACATTAAAAAATTAATCTTTTCTTGTAAAAGCAAATGATTAAGATTTTTGAAGAGAGAATAAAACCTAGTAAAGTTGTATAGGCATTCTCAGTTTTTCAATTAAATATAAAATTTTAAACGTGTGAAATCAATTACAATAACAATATTTCTTGTTTTTTCGATATGTAGTTTTTCCTTTGGACAAGATTTGGTGTATAGACCTGTAAACCCTGCATTTGGAGGGGATACATTTAATTATCAATGGTTACTCAGTTCTGCAGAAGCTCAAAATAAATTTACAGATGATAATAATTCATCAAGGGACCAAAGATCTGATTTAGAGGGATTCACAGAAAATCTTAATGGTCAATTATTGAATCAAATATCCAGAACATTATTTAATGAACAATTTGGTGAAGATGGTCTTACAGAAGGGACTTTCAATTTTGGGACATTATTTGTTGAGATCTTTCCATCAGGTGAAGGTTTGGTTATCAATATTTTAGATACAAGTACAGGAGATCAGTCCCAAGTAATAATTCCTAATTAAATTTTAATGTACAATAAATTTTATAATGTAATTGTAGTATGTTCTTGTGCGCTTTTTTTATCTGGATGCGGAACTTATTTTAACCAACCCATTACCATAGAAAGTGCCAGAATAGGAGAAGATACAGAAGTTACTAAAACACTAAGAGATTTTCCCTCGCCAGTAGAACCTTTGGTTGTCGGGGTGTATAAATTTAGAGATCAAACAGGTCAATACAAACCCACAGAAAGTGGAAATACTTTTAGTACAGCTGTTACTCAGGGAGCGACAACAATTTTAATTAAGGCTTTAGAAGACTCTAAGTGGTTTGTACCTATTGAAAGAGAAAATCTAAGCAATTTACTTAATGAGCGCAATATTATACGCTCTACCAGAAAAGAATATAGAAAAAATAAAAACCCAAACGAACCTCAGTTACCCCCTTTATTATATGCAGGCATTATTCTAGAAGGAGGTATAGTTTCTTATGATTCTAATATCATTACAGGAGGATTAGGAGCAAGGTATTTTGGAGTCGGAGCTTCTACACAATATAGACAAGATAGAATTACAATCTATTTACGAGCTGTTTCTACATCTAGTGGTAAAATTCTTAAAACTGTATATGTATCCAAAACAATCTTATCACAAGCACTAGATGCAAATTTCTTTAGATATGTGAGATTTAGAAGATTATTAGAAGCCGAAACCGGATTTACCAAAAATGAACCTGCACAGATGGCAGTTTCAGAGGCTATTGAAAAAGCAGTAGAATCTCTGATTGTTGAAGGTGTAGAGGATAAGTTATGGGAAGTTAATGCCGAACCTGAAGTTGTTGAGAATCTAGTAGAAAAATATAAGGCAGAGAAGAATGAAGCTCAAAATACAGCCTTATACGATCGATACTTTAAAGAAAGAAGATCTAAAACGAGTGTTTTTCTTAAAGGAGGTACTGCGCTCATTGGAGGAGATCTTAATAATCCAGAACTTACATATTCTGTAAAAGCAGGAGCAAGATGGTATTTTAACCCGTACCTCAACGTAAATTCGAGTATTAATAAATTTGAATTGACAAATGAAAACTCGTTTTCAAAAGGTTTTAATGCTATTGATCTAAATGCTGAATTAAGCTTGTTGCCATTCGAAAAACTATCGCCATTTCTATACGGGGGAATGGGAATTGTAAATGATGATGATTTTGATAATACATTGTTTAAACTCCAATATGGTGGAGGAATAGAGTATTTAGTTTCGGATAAAGTGGGTATTTCTCTAAGTGCTACTCATAATTTGGTGTTAAGTGATGAATTAGATAATATAGTTCAAGGAAAACGAGATGATCAGTATTTTAATTTTTCTTTAGGACTTAATTGGTACTTTGGTAATCCTGTTAAAAGGAAGAAAATAGAATAAAAACAGATGAAAGAATATATCATAAAAATAATAAGTGCTTTTGTTATTATTGTTACCGTTTCATGTAGCGAAGATACTATTGATTTAGAAGGACTCGGATCTGTAAAAGGAACAGTAGTCAGGAAAGGAACTAATGAGCCATTAGAGAATGTAAAAATATCAACTAATCCAGCTTCAAGTACAGTTTTTACAAATGCAGAAGGCGTTTATCAAATAGATAATATACCCTCGGGAGATTATTCTCTTTCTGCTCAGAGAGAAGGATTACTGGCAGTTTTTGAAGGGATTACAGTTTTGGCAGGTAATGAGATAGAAATTGTTTTTGAAATGGATATAGAAACAGCCACAAATCGACCTCCTACTGCCGCAACATTAGTAACCCCTGTAGATAATGCAGTTGATCTTCCTCTAGAGGTAAAGCTGGTTTGGAGTGCCAGTGACCCCGATGATGATACCATTACGTATACGGTAAGTTTAAGAAATGAAGAAAATGCTACCATAGAAACTTTTGAAAATATAACAGATACTACGTATACAGTTTCTGGACTTACATATGGATTAAAATATTTCTGGCAAGTAAGTGCTAGTGATGGTATTAATGCTACCGTAAACAGTACCACATTTGCCTTTGAGACTGCAAATGCACCAAATAATAGAATCGTTTTTACCAAATTAGTAGGAGGTAATAGTGTTATTTATTCTGCTGATGAAAGTGGTGGAACGCAAATTCCACTTACATCAGTTTCTAAAAATAGCTTTAGACCAAGAAGAAATGTAACTACAGGGAAAATAGCCTTTTTACAATCTGTCGGTTCACAAACACATTTGTTTACTATGAACGAGGATGGCTCAGATGTAGAGCAAGTGACTTCAACAATAGGAGTATCTGGATTTAATCTAGAAGAGATTGATTTCTCATGGGATGCTAATGGAGCCAAATTATTATTTCCAAATCAAGATAAATTATATTCTATAAATATTGATGGGAGTGGTTTGGTCTTAATCTATCAGACAACAGGAGATTTAATTACAGAAGTTGATAAAAATGAAAGTACCGGTATCATCGCTTTAAAGACGAATGACCTGGATGGATACTCGGTTCAGATTTTTACAATTAATGAAGCAGGAGTAGTGCAAAATACTGTGCTTACAGGAGAAAATGGGGCAGCAGGAAGTATAAATCTATCAGTAGATGGAAATCAATTGTTGTATAGCAGGGATATATCAGGTTCTGAAACCCCAACAAATTATAGACAATTAGATTCTCACGTATTTGTTTATAATTTTACTGCAATGACAAGTACAGATTTATCCACTGATAAACCAGCAGGCACGAATGATCTTGATGCACGTTTTTCGCCTAATGAAGCTAGTGTAATTGTGGTGAACACTTCAAATGATGGTATTTCAGCAAAAAATATTGTTACATTTTTAATTTCTGATCTCGACGATAGAACAACTATCATAGAAAAAGCAGCTATGCCAGATTGGGAATAACAACAATTCTAGAGTATCATAGCAAATTCCAAATCCTAAAAAAATATAGTAGGGTTTGGAATTTTGTATTTTCAATTTAGTCTATGAATTAAATTGAATTATCTTTGCGCTTTAATTTCCAATACAATGAGTCAAGAAGTAAGTAAACGTTATGCGCAACGTGGAGTTTCAGCTTCCAAAGAAGATGTGCATAGTGCAATTAAGAATATAGATAAAGGACTTTTTCCAAAAGCATTTTGTAAAATAGTTCCTGATTCCTTAACCGGGGATGAAGAGTATTGTTTGATTATGCATGCCGATGGAGCAGGGACCAAATCTTCTCTGGCATATATGTATTGGAAAGAAACAGGAGATGTTTCCGTTTGGAAAGGAATTGCACAAGACGCGTTGATCATGAATATTGATGACTTATTATGCGTGGGTGCTACAGACAATATTATGTTATCTTCTACTATCGGAAGAAATAAAAATTTAATTCCGGGAGAAGTAATTTCTGCAATTATTAATGGTACCGAAGAGTTGTTGGATGAACTTAAAGGTTTCGGAGTAGAAATTCATTCTACAGGAGGAGAGACAGCAGATGTTGGGGATTTGGTAAGAACAATTATAGTAGATTCTACCGTAACTGCTCGAATGAGACGTAAAGATGTAATTGATAATGCAAATATAAAAGCAGGTGACGTTATTGTGGGATTAGCTTCTTTTGGTCAAGCCAGCTATGAAAAAGAATACAATGGCGGTATGGGAAGCAATGGTTTAACATCTGCACGTCATGATGTGTTTAGTAAGGTGTTAGCAGAAAAATACCCTGAAAGTTTTGATCCTTCAGTTCCTAATGATTTAGTGTATTCTGGAAAAACAAACTTGACTGATGAGGTTAAAGATGCTCCAATAGATGCCGGTAAATTGGTATTGTCACCTACCAGAACTTATGCTCCTATTATTAAGAAAATCTTATCTCAATTTGATAGTAAAACGATACATGGGATGGTGCATTGCAGTGGAGGAGCACAAACTAAAATTCTACATTTTGTAGATAATCTTCATATTGTAAAAGACAATTTATTTGATGTACCTCCTCTTTTTAAATTAATTCAGGAAAACTCAGGGACTGATTGGAAAGAAATGTATCAGGTATTTAATATGGGGCATAGAATGGAAATATATGTTGCTCCTGAAATAGCAGAGGAAATTATAGCAATTTCTAAAAGCTTTAATGTAGATGCTCGTATTGTTGGAAGAGTAGAAGCTTCTGAAGAAAAAAAACTTACTATACAGAGTGAGTTTGGAGCGTATATTTATAGTTAACTATCGAATAACTTTAGCGTATTTTTCCTTTAAGAAATCCAATTTAGGATTGATGTATTTTTTACAAAAAGGCCTTTCAGGGTCATTTGTATAATAATCAAGTAATGCCGCCCTGGAGGATTGAAATTCTTGAAATTTTAGAGGTTTAGTTACTAATTGGTGATCAAATTCTTCTTGAAGCTGATTAAGAATGTGCTCTACATTTTGTTTTTTACTTTCTTCTAGATAATATATAGCACTTCTGTATTTTTCTCTAAAACTATGATTGGATGTGCTTTTATGAGTATATAAATGAATTTCAATGATATCCTTGAGAAGGATTTGCCCGGGATCAAAATACACAAGTACAGCTTCAGAGAAATAGTCATTTTCTCCATAACTTCTAATGTATCCTTGTTCTACTTTTAGAATACCTTTTAAAGATTGAAAAACTGCTTCTGTACACCAGTGACAACCACCACCTAATCCTATTTTTTGAAAACTCTTCATTGTATATATTGTCGTAAAAACATATAATTACTTAAAAAAGATTTTTCATTTTTAGAAATTTAAGAAGATTTAAAAACCTGAATATGCTTATTTTGGAAGATATGTGTACATTAGACATCGATAATTAGACTTCACTATATGTCAGATATTACTGAATTTTATAGCCTAGCTCATATCTGTATCTCTTTGATAGGAGGGATATTGTTGTTAGCAATCTGGTATAATATAAGAAAACGTTTCAAGCAATTTTTGGAAGAAGATGATTCACAAAAAAGAATAGATAAAGGCCTACTGTATTTAAGTTTAGCTCTTTTTATTTGGGTGTTTTCTGGTACATGGATCTATCTAGGTAATCTTTTATCTTTTGACACCACAATTATATTTGATGTAGGGTATAGCTTTTTTTCCGTTTTAAATACGCTTGCTTTGTTATTAGCATTATTTTATTTCGATTTTGCACCACGATTTTTATATAAAAACAGAAAAAATACCATTGTTTTAACCATTTTAATAATTGCTGTTTCTACAGTAACTTTTTTTTTGATTCAGGGGTATAAAGATAATCCAGTTGTAAACGGAATTCGTATAAGCGGAATTCCCGATTTAATTCTTTCATGTTTCTTAATGTATTTGTTAATAGTATCTTTTTATAAGACATTCATGAACAGAGATTTAAAGTTGGTTGCAATAATTTCTGTACTTGCTTTTTTGTTAATGTTGGTATCGCAAATGCCAGATGTATTCGTAGTTATGGATGATATATTATATGGACATTTGATAAAGATTATAGCCAAAACGACATTTATTTCAATTTTTCTGGTGTTAGCGACAAGTTGGGTAATTCAATTGGCATTAACACCAAAACCAAGTGAAATGACTATTAAATTTATGGATTGGTCATTGGTGAAAATGACAATTCCGTCTAAAGAAATCTATGATAAAACCATAGATTTTGGTTCCAAAACCACACAGTATAAAAATCTGTTGAAATTTGCTGTAAAACGAAAATACGAAATAGGGGATGGGCAATATTTATTAGTGAACTCTGGGGGAGAAATAAAAAGTCAAACCTATCTAAGTAGAATTATCGAGAATATCAATTCAATACTTCAATTAGAATCAATATCGCAATTAGAGAGAAAGGATTTATTCACTTTTATGGGACAGGGAAAATATAGACTTAGAGTGATTCCTGAGAATATAAGTATAGATGAAACACTCTTAGAAGAATTTAATAAAACCTGTTAAAAATATGAATTGTGATTATTTGTAATCAATTGTTTCAGAATCACAATTTAATATAAATTACTATTTTTTAGAACTTCATTTTTAGTTATCCAAAAACTATCCATGCTTTGTGTTTAATAATAATGTAAACACATAACATGAATTTAGATCACACTGTTGTAGATAAACAAGAAGTATTTGGACATCCAAAGGGACTATTGTACCTGTTTTTTGCCGAACTATGGGAACGGTTTTCATTTTATGGTATGAAAGCACTTCTAGTGTTGTATATGACAAAACACCTTCTGTATTCTGATGATAAATCGTTTGGTGTTATGGCCGCATATATGTCCTTGGTGTATGTAACTCCTATGATTGGAGGTATTATAGCAGATAGATATATTGGGTATAGAAAATCTATTATACTTGGAGGAGTTTTGATGGCTGCAGGGCATTTTTTTCTAACCATTGAACAGCCTGTGTTTTTCTATGGTTCACTAGGGCTTATAATCGTTGGTAATGGTTTTTTTAAACCTAATATTTCTACAATGGTAGGGACATTATATGAAGAAGGAGATAGAAGGAGAGATTCAGGGTTTACAATATTTTATTTAGGAATTAATCTTGGAGGAGCAATAGCGCCTCTATTATGTGCTTGGCTTGCAGAGTTGTATGGGTGGCATTACGGATTTTTATTAGCAGGGATTGGAATGTTGATAGGGTTATTAGTTTTTAAAAGAGGAACTCAATTAACCATATTTGGAGATAAAGGGTTAGTGCCAGATAAAAAAAAATATGAAAAGAAAATATACGGACTTAATAAAGGAGGGCGAATTTGGTTGATAGCATGGTTATCAGTTCCTTTGTTTGCTTTGATCATAAGGTTTAACGAGTTTGAACATTATTTGGTTTGGATTGCTTCTTTATTTTTGATTGGATATATTACATATATATTAATTAAAGTAAGCCTCAAAGAACGAAAAAGGTTATTAGTAGCAGTTTATTTTACAACTTTATATGCTTTATTCGCAGCTGTATTCGAACAAGCAGGAAGTTCACTTACCTTATTTGCGGATAGAAATGTAAATCTGATAGGGATTAACGCAGCTCAGACCAATAGTGTAAACTCCATCTGGATCGTAGTTTTAGCAGTTCCTTTTGCCATATTATGGACATTTCTAAGTAAGAAAAAAGCAAATCCCAATTCTGCTATTAAATTTGGCCTGGGAATGCTGTTTCTCGGACTGGGTTTTGTAGTTTTTGGAATGTCTGCACAAGGGGTCGATGAATATGCCAGAACACCAATGTTTTATCTCATTTTTGGATATCTGATATTAACCATAGGAGAACTGTTTTTATCTCCAATAGGACTTTCTAAAATCACAGAGTTATCTCCTGTGAAATATGTAACTTTTATTATGGGAGTTTGGTTTTCTGCTAATTTCTATGGACACTTTTTTGCTGGTAAAATAGCAAAGCTTACCACAGTAAAAGAAGGAGAGACTAGCATTTTTTCAAAAGGGTTTTCTGGAAAGATAAGTGAAGTTATTACCGGTTTATCAGGTGCTGTAACAGAAAATGGCCATACAGAAGCATTTCAGCAACTGTATTCTTATGTTTCAGTATATGCCAATTTTGGTGTTATTACTATTGTAATCGGAATAATTGCACTCGTAATTTCACCAATAATCAAAAAATTAATGGTTGGTATACATTAGAAGATGTTCCAAAAACTAGGAGTTGAGTTCTTCTCCTAGTTTTTTGGTTTTGATCATTGTATCTTCCTGTTTTTGTTCTACCAATTCAATAGTATGTTCATCATTAAATTTACCTTCTTTTTTGGTGAAAAATATAGGAATAGGAAGTAATGAGGCCATGATGATGAGTAGTATTAAAGCGGATCGTCTTACTAATTTTTTAAATTTTTTCATTTTCAATTCATTGAATATGTAAAGACATTTATCCCTCTATATGAGAAGTAAATGGTATTACTTGGTTATTAAAAAGAGTGTAGGCGGATAATGAGTATTATCCGATGATTAAATTGAAATGAAAAGGTTCTTCCTCGCTAAGTGTATAAGAATGAAATGAAGAACGAATTATTTTTTGTTTGTTAAACAAAGGAATAAAAGAGTATTGTTTTTTCTCTTTGGTTAAGTTAGCTCTGCTATGAGATAGAGATAACATCCTTAGATTTTTGTGTGAGATATAAGAAAAAACGTTGCTTTTTTTCTGATTAGTAGAAGGTTGAAAAGAAACAATGTTTTTATATAAAGAGTTTTCTTCTTTAGAAGACAGTAGTTCAATGGTTTCCTCAAACCTAACAGGCTCATTATAATTTGTATACCCTCCAATAGTTAATGCAAGAGTAAAAACCCATAGCCATTTAGTGGTCAAGAAACTTGAATATATCTTTATATGATTTTTCATGCTAGAACAAAAATACAATTTTTATGGAATAATATGATACTTAGATTCTTAGGCTCTGTATGCATTTTGGACAAAAAAGCTTACTTTTGTATCTTCTACAGACAGGAATAATGTACTATGATTGATAAATTAAATATTGTAAAGCAACGATTTGATGAAGTGAGTGATTTAATCATTCAACCAGATATTATTGCAGATCAAAAAAGATATATACAGCTTAATAAAGAGTATAAAGATCTCAAAGCATTAATGGATGAACGGGATCGCTATATAGAATTAACTAATAATCTTAAGGAAGCAGAAGAGATTATAGCAGACGGTAGTGATGCAGAGATGGTGGATATGGCAAAGATGCAATTGGAAGAAGCAAAAGAAGAATTACCTTCCTTAGAGGAGAAAATTCGTTTTATGTTAGTTCCTAAAGATCCCGAAGATGCTAAAAACTGTGTGGTCGAAATTCGAGCAGGAACAGGAGGGGATGAGGCAAGTATTTTTGCGGGAGATTTGTTTCGTATGTATACAAAATACTGTGAAGGTAGAGGATGGAGCACCAGTGTTGTTGATCTAAATGAAGGGACTAGTGGAGGTTATAAAGAAATTATTTTTGAAGTCAATGGAGAAGATGTGTATGGAACTTTAAAATTTGAAGCTGGAGTACATCGAGTACAACGTGTACCTCAGACAGAAACTCAAGGTCGAGTTCATACCAGCGCCGCAACAGTCATGGTTCTTCCAGAAGCTGAAGAATTTGATGTCGAACTGGATATGCAAGAAGTACGTATTGAACGTACAACTTCTACAGGTCCAGGAGGTCAATCGGTAAATACGACCTATTCTGCAATCAAATTACATCACGAACCAACAGGAATGATTGTAAGTTGTCAGGATCAGAAATCATCACATAAAAACCTTGAAAAAGCATTGAAAGTATTGCGTTCTAGGTTATATGACCTTGAATTAGAAAAGAAACAAGCGGCTGACTCTGAGAAAAGAAAGAGTATGGTGTCGTCTGGAGATCGTTCTGCAAAAATTAGAACGTATAATTATCCACAAGGTAGAGTAACTGATCACCGAATTGGTCTTACCTTATATGATCTAGGGAATATTATTGATGGAGATATCCAGAAAATAGTCGATGAACTTCAGTTAGTAGCAAATACAGAAAAACTGAAAGAGTCAGACGAAGTATTTTAGAAAAAAAATATTAAGAAAATAAAAAGCCTCATAAATTCTAAATTTATGAGGCTTTTAGGTTTAGTAAACAATATATTAATCAGGGGTTTTTAGTTTTTATTTCTTCTCTTACCATTGTACCCGAAATGGTTATTTGATCTTCTGTCCAACCACCAGTGCCACTTGCATTAGGTTTGAGTGCTGCAGAGGCTTCTTCTTTATCTGCAATAGACCAATTACACCATGATATTTTGTTTTGATCCATAAAGTCCCACCATGCTCTTGCTTCATTAGTATCAATAAAACCATTGCCACTAGCTTCAGTAACTCCATACTCTGTAACAAAAAGAGGGATACCATTATCTAGAGCTTTTTGCGCTTTATCTCTTAGGAATTGTTTATGAGTAGCAGCATAATAATGTAATGTATAGGCTACGTTAATATCATTTATAGTATTTCCGATAACTTCATCAACATCTTGAGACCATGTGCGCGTACCACAAATAATTAAGTTATCAGGATCATGTTTTCTAATTTCGGCAATTACTTGTTCATGATATGGCTTTAATACATCTTTCCAGGAAACGTTGAGAGGTTCATTATAGATTTCATAAATGATATTTGGGGTGCTACCATACTTTTGAGCAACTTCAGAGAAAAATACCTTAGCTTCTTCAAGATGATCCTCCGCGTGATGACTATGCCAATCTACAATAACATATATACCTTCTTCAATTGCGGCGTCAATAACAGTGTATACTTTTTGTTTTTCTGTTTCTTTATTAGAAAGATAACCATCAGTGTCTTCTACGCCCATAGCTGCTCTAACAATATTACATTTCCAGTCTTTTTTTAACCAGCTAATCGCTTCTTTGGTATAATATTGTCCCATCCATTGACTCCAGAATAAGGACATTCCCCTTAGTTGAACAGGGTTATTGTTTTTATCTACAATTTTGTTTCCAGAAGCTTGCAATAAGCCAAAAGAATCAATTGTAGATGTTGTGTCTCCTGTACCTTCATCACCACCTGTTTCATCAACCTCTGATTGATCAATGTCCTCGGGCATGTCTGAATCTGATTCACAAGATGTTATTATCGATATAATTAAAAAAACAGCTATGATACCTGGTTATTACTCTCATGTTTATGATTTTAAATAATAGTTGTATACTCTTAATATATAACGAAGGAATCTTAATTTTTGGTCTATCTATAAATAACAAAAGCCAAGATTGTTTCAATACTAGAACAACCTTAGCTAATAAATTCCTTTAAAAAAAACATTATTTTAATATATGAATTCAATAAAAGCGTAAAAACTTAATACAATTGTAAGTGATGTACCTTTGTATATATGATGAAGAAATGGTGATAAGCGATTAAATACGTTATCAAAAACAAGTATTTTTTTATAAAGACCTCGCAGATTTTTAAAACCTATTAGTATTTGCTATAATTTATTATTAAATATTTGTTTTTCAAACACTTAATAACAAATTACTTTCTAAAGGTTAAACATAGGTGAAACAAATGTTATTTTCTATGGGGTCTACCTATATGGGATTCTTTAAAACATTAATAAGATAGCTGAATATTTTAATTACTCCAAACAGTTTTTATAAAAACAATCTTTACTGATTTCTATCCACCAACCATCTAAAAACTCTCTAAATCCTTATTGTTTTACAAAAGACTTATTTTTTGATCGATAATGCCTGCCTATTTTGTTCCTTCTATTATGATAAGGGCGTTTTTTTAAAATAATTTAGTTCAAAAATACCATCATCAAAAAAAGAAATGAGTCTAGATATAAAAGAAGTGAGATGCTTTGTATACCTTCATGTATTATCAAACACATAATATCGAGAAAGACATAGACAAATATGGCCGTATTGTTGCATTCGTATTTCTGGATGATGAATCGGAAGTAAATCGACATCTCATTGAGGGAAATTTTACCTCAGAATATTGTTACTTTTCTAAGGGGTTTTATGGGTATTATTAAAGGCGATTTTTTATTCAGTAAAAAGGCATTCATTTAGTCATGATTTATGGTAAAACCATAATGTTATTACGCTATTAATGTATTGTGAGTCAATATATTAATATTAAATATTCATCAAATGAAACAAGGTTTTTTACCAAACTAGAATTTTGTTGAAAATTTCCCCGTTAAATGTACTTGTACAAAGCCTTATTTTTCTAAAAAAAGGTGCAAAATAACCACAAAAAAACAGAAAAAGAAATTATTTTTTTCACAAAGATAAACCTAGTTTTGCTTGAAAATCAGAAACTTACATCTGGTATTTTTTATATTAACATTTAAAACTATGAAGCGATGAATTTTAAAAAACGTGTTTTCTCAATTTCTTTTTTACTTTTAGCAGCACTATTTATTTCCTCTTGCACGGCAGAAAACATTGAGGAAGAATTAAGCCTCGAAAATGAGAAAGAAATACCCACTTACAAAACCAGTAAAGACGAGTTGGAAGAAAGGTAAATATGTTATCATTGCGCTTCTATTTTGTGCAATTGCTTTTACCCCATTAATTCATACGTTTTTATCGAAAAAAATTGATAGGACATACTCTATAGCTGATACCGAACTACATGAAGGTTTAAACATACTTGATGATACTTACGAAATTGAAATTACTGACGGTAAGGTAACTTGCTTCAGAGAATATGACTCTACTATAATTAATCGCGTCTTTGGTTGGAGCAACTGGAGGCGTTTTTTATTGGGGGGGTCTGGATATTTCTGTTTATTTTTCCTAACCCTTTTCTGTGTATGGATATTTACCTATAAAGATCGTGATGATGTTTTATTTCAAAAAACAGTGATCGTCGTACTTTCCTTTTTTGGATTGGTCTCTGGTTGGTTCACCATATATTCACTTTATCCGAAGCCAGACATTCCTTATGAAGCTTACTATATACTGTTATTCATTGGCTCTGTGTTGATTAATACTGCACTCTTTCTATTCATACGATGGGCTTATAAAAGACAGGACAAATTATCTGCAAAATTGACAAATGCAACTCGTAAAATACAACGCTTAACTCATTTGATATCGTTCCGAATATACGGGCGCTATGTGCAAACCAATGATAAAAAAGATTATCTCGAAGAGACATTGACCGAATACCACGAATTAAAAACTGAAAATGCTGCGGAATGAACAGGAAGGAAGCCAAAAAGATTAATCAAGAAATCCGTGAGTCAGGCATTATATCCAATGAGATATATGAGTTTCTGGAAAAAGAAATCGATTTGCTATTGGAAGAAGAACTAAGGGAAGAGAAATCACGGGTAAGGCATAAGATATCCGCTTTGTTCAATGATAACTATTTTCAGGCGTCTGACTTTTTTAAACAGTCACTCCAAATTAGCTATTAAGAAATTTTTCTAAGGCTTCTTTGCTGGACACAACTTCAGCTAATCTTCTAGCAACCTCTTTGTCAAGTATCTTGCTTATTTTAGGGTCTTTAAAGGCCAATTCTCTGTATTTGGGTTTGGAAAGAAAATTTGAAAACTCTTGCAACTGCCTTTTGACAGAATGATTATCATCCAATTCATCAATAAATAAAGGTTCCAACGCTTGTTTCTGGAGATTACTTAAACTTTTTCGAGTAACCGCCATCCGAAATGCATCAGCAGACATATTGATATGGCTTCCGATATCACCATATGATAAGCTGTTGTCCTTTTTATATAATTTTAGTAGTTCATAGAAATCCATTCACGAATTTTCATTTAAAAAAGTCCCCTAATAATTTTGTTAAAGCGAACAAATGTTCTATATTAGCCAAACAAATGTTCGGATCATTAGAATGGTCGCTAGCAAATGTAATTAAAAAATGGTCAATTTTGATGGAATGAGGTTGTTAGAATTTCCCCAAAATGACCAAAACGTCAGTAAATACATCGTCATAATATTTTACGGAATTCCGTAACGCCTATTAAATGGCACGTTTGAAGATTACCCCACAAGCTTTTGAACGTCATTTTATTGTTTTACATAAACACAAAAAATGGACGAGAAAGAAAAAGAAATATTAAAGGTAAAAACCAGAAGACGAAAAGTCACACATTATCTCAGAAAGAAGACAACATCATTGGATGTGAAGAAATCAATCAATATCCGTTATATGGAGAGGGTTTTGGGATTTAGAAAAGGACGGCTCCAGAAATTTGCTTCGGGTGTTGGAAAGTTAACAGATGATGAAATACTTTCAGTACATGAGCATTTAAAGAAATTAACTCGGTATTAATTATTTGTAGATACGATTACAACCCAAAATAATATACTACTATGACAGAAAATGTAGAACTCAATAAGAAGCGTAACGAGTTTCTAGCTCCAATTATTGAATCTATTCAGCTTGAAATAGATGAGTTTATGATTCGTATAGCCAATAAAGAATGTCATGAAATGATGATATACCGTTGGGCCATTCGATTATTTGAAAGAGGCACTTCGTCTGACTATGCTATTGGCGTAATTCATAGAGCTAGGCGTTTTGTACTCATCAATAAAACGGATAAATATCCTCCCAAACAACCTTTACGAACACTGCAAAAAATCTCAGAGATATTGAATCATCACCCCAAGTATATAGCGTTGGATGATTATGCGAAGACCATTGTTCAAAATGACATTATTGAGGCCGTTTTAAACGATAATCCTAGGATAAAAGCTGTAGAGGAAGCACTTCAAACAAAAAATTTCAACCTAGATATAGAAGTAGAACATAAACCACTAACCATTATCCATGTGCTAGCTACTAAAGTGATGAATTTTGCCAGAAAATGCAGGCTAAAACAATCGTGGAGAAATACATTGAATCACTTATATACACCTTAATAAAAAACCACCATATGGACCCTATTTTATTTACCACGAAATCAAAAACACAACAGTTCTTCCAGTTTGAAAAATATGTTTGTTCTTACTTAGGTATCGACCAATGCCATTTTCAAATCTATACGCGACACCATAAAGGATATGCACTCTTGTTACGTAATTGGATACGAGAATCGCATGATAAAGGAATGACCGCCAAGGAAGTTGCCAAAACGATTAGAAGCTCCAAATTGATCAGAGATGAAATGATCTTATTTTGCGTAAAATAGTCTAGAAAAGCGTAATAATCAAAAGTGTTTGTGAAGTGAGTATGGAGACAATTAGATCAGATATTTTAATTTGAGTTTTATGTAGTCCCCAGAAGATATCAGGTACTTCATTTAAATTAAATATACACCCCAATGTAATGAGGTACCATGATGTCTTTGCTAAAATGACACATACAAAATACTCTACTCCAGGTAACATTTTTATTTTTTAAGACATACATAGTATCAACCATCAACAAATAACGAACAACCAATACATATGATCACCTATCAGGAAAAAATAGTACAACACATTACCAGGCAATTTGACGGGATGTCCAAAATAGAAGTATATGACATTTTACAAAAAATTGAAACTTTACTATTTGAGCATGAATCCCCACTAGAATTCAAAGCAATAGAAAAAACACTAGAAAAACAGTCCATAAAAAACATACTGCCTTTAGGCAGCAGTGCATATTGTTATTTAGTAGATCATAGCCCGTATCTCGATCTATATAAAATCAAATCATTAATTCCTGACTTTTTAGGAGGGGAGAAACTGTATTTTACCATTCCGGGACAATACGAGTTTATTCATTATGACAACAGAAATATAGAAGAAACTTTTTCTAATATGCACCTGGGGTCTATAGTATCGCATTTTTTAAAACATAATCATGCAAAAAAACGAAACCCTAAGACCAAACGACTCTTACTATTGGAGTTGTTTGACAAGATTGACCCAGGATAATTTTGTGTACTACCCCCCGATTTCAAATCTACAATGTTTAATTCGCCCCTTCTTACTTATGTCTATTGGCAATCACATTTTAAAACTCAATTAGTATCTAACCCTTTTATTCACAAGCTATGAATGCTGCACTAAAACAAAT
>NZ_VLNR01000060.1 GCF_007489275.1 Aquimarina algiphila | reverse complement strand
GGGATTTAAAAATAGAATCTTATCAAAGATCACAGCAATGACCATTATTCAATATATCAATAGGTTTGAATTCAACAGAAATATAAACAACCTAAAAATTAATATTAACTAAATGCACAACGGGTTATATTAAATTATATTTCTCTTTTTAATTCAATTACAATTGATCAAAATATAAACTTCTGTTAAGCGTTTGCTAAAAAAACCAAGGTGAAAGTATTTTTATTACTAAATTCGCCACACGTTATATAACCGAATAAATCTTATGAGTACATTCAACTTTACCAAGTGGAATAAAATATCTGGATGGATAGTTTTTGCTATCGCATTATGCGTTTACGCAATGACAGTAGAACCGACCGCTAGTTTTTGGGATGCAGGAGAATATATTGCCACCGCTTCCAAATTACAAGTTGGGCATCCTCCAGGAGCGCCTCTATTTCAAATGATTGGAGCTTTTGCTTCAGTTTTTGCTTCAGACCCTACGCAAATTGCTCTAATGGTAAATATGACCTCAGCATTTGCCAGTGCCTTTACCATACTTTTTATGTTTTGGTCAATAACTATACTGCTCAAAAAAGTAATCGTAAAAGATGAAGAGTTCACACAAGGCAAAGCAATAGCGATATTAGGTAGTGCATTGGTAGGCTCATTAGCATTTACATTTACTGATAGTTTCTGGTTTAATGCTGTTGAAGCTGAAGTATATGCAATGGCCACTTGTATTTTATCTGTTCTTTTTTACCTTGGGCTATTATGGGAACGAGATATGCACACCCCAAGAGGAAATAAATGGCTTATTCTAATTTCTTTTATTGTTGGTTTATCATTTGGAGTTCACTTTATGGGACTATTATCTATCCCTGCAATTGGCTTATTGTACTACTTCAAAAATTACAAAGAAATCACCATAAAAAACTTTATCATAGCCAACATTGTTGTTGTTGCCATACTATTATTTATTTTCAAACTTTTATTACCCTCAACACTTAAGTTTTTTGGTGCAGCAGAAGTCTTTTTTGTAAATTCGATTGGACTTCCTTTTAATTCTGGAACCATCATTGCCGGACTCATCATAGCAACGGCTTTTTACTTTGCTATAAAATATACACGCAAGAAAAATTATGTGAAATTAAATACTTTATTACTGTGCGTTGTCTTTATTCTTGTTGGATTCTCGAGCTGGATCATGTTACCCATTCGAGCAAATGCAGGAACTGTAATTAACGAGAATAACCCCAATAATGCTAGGGAACTTCTAGCCTACTATAATCTTGAGCAATACCCAGAAACACATCTTTTTTATGGTCCGCAATTTACGGAAATCTATGCTGGCTTAGACGAAATCAACCCATACGAGGATGGTAAACCTAAATACGAAAAGGATATTAAGACAGGAAAATACATTATTGTCAATGATTGGAAAAATGCAAAACAAAATCTTGACGATGCGCATAAAGCCTTTTTACCAAGAATGTGGAGCACCGAACACATTAGCAACTATATGGAATATTCTGGTCCTATTAAATTTACTATAAAACCAGAATACCAAGGGGAAGAAGAATTACTAAAAGCAGTAACAGAGTTTAAAAGAGAGTATGCTACTGGAAAATTAGACAATGATGATTACAATAAATTCTTGCAATCATTTGGGAATTATATTAATGTAGAAAAACCTTCATTCAAAGATAATCTATATTACCTGTTTGACTATCAAATGGGGTATATGTATTGGCGTTATTTTATGTGGAATTTTGTTGGAAGGCAAGATGACAATCAAGGTAAGCTAACAGATTTAGAAGGGAATTGGCTTAGTGGAATTAAATTTATCGACGAGCTTCGATTAGGATCCCAGGACAACTTACCAGGGGATGCTCTTAAAAATAAAGCTCGAAATACATATTACTTTTTACCCTTGTTATTAGGGTTAATAGGATTTGTATTCATGCTACAGCGTGACAAGAAAAAATTCTGGGTCTTACTGGTCTTTTTCTTATTTACTGGATTAGCACTAAAAATATACCTAAACGAAAGACCTTTTGAACCCAGAGAAAGGGACTATGCTTTAGTTGGATCATTTTATGTATTTGCAATTTGGATAGGATTCGGGGTATACGCATTATTTGATTTACTCAAAAGTTATTTAAAACCAAAAATACTCGCTCCTGCCGTTACAGCAATTTGTCTATTAGCGGTACCGGTTCTTTTAGCTGCTCAGAACTGGGATGATCATGACCGCTCTAATAGATATACAGCACAAGCTATGGCTAAGATGTACCTGCAATCTTGTCAAAAAGATGCTATATTATTTACAATTGGGGATAACGATACTTTTGCACTATGGTATGCGCAAGATATTGAAGGTTATCGCACCGATGTACGGACAGTAAACACAAGTTTATTTGCAACAGATTGGTATATCGATCAGATGAAAAGGGCCGCTTACGAAGGAAAACCAATACCATCCCAACTTACCCATGAATTTTATAGGTTTGGTAACAATGATGCTATTTATTACAAACCAGTGACAAATGATACTATGCTTATCAAAAACTGGATGAGATGGATAGAAACAGATGACCCCAGAACCAAAGGAGATTTACAAAGCGGAAAAAAAGTAAATACATTTCCTACAAAACATATAAGAATCCCTGTAGATAAGGAAGCCGTTCTCAAAAATGGAATTGTAGCTCCAGAGGATGCAGATCTTATTGTTCCTTATATCGACATCCATCTAAAAGGAGATCTACTCTTCAAGAATCGTTTATTAATGTTAGACATGCTTGCTAATAATAATTGGGAAAGACCAATTTACTTTACAGGTGGAAGTTATGGAGATGATGATTTTTTATGGATGAAAGATTACCTGCAACTAGATGGTGTAACTTTTAAACTTGTACCCATACGCACCAAGGTAGATCCTCGTAACCCATTTGAAATGGGACGTATTGACACAGAATTAATGTATAAAAATGTTACTAGCTGGGATTGGGGAAATAGCAATGACCCGAATATATATCATGATCCTGAAACTAGAAAAAACGCGATTACGTATAGAAGTAATTTAGCAAGATTGGTAGAAGCATTAATTCGAGAAGACAAAAAGGACAAAGCCAAAGAAATTATAGATCTGGCAATGGACAAAATGCCTATCGAGTATTATGAATACTATACTCTTGTAGAACCCTATATTAGTGGATACTACGAGATAGGAGAAAAACAAAAAGCTCGTGATCTTTGGGAAAAATTAGCAAAAAAATACCAGGAGCAACTCACTTATTTTGGGAGCCTTGAGCTTAAAGATCAATACCGTTACGCAGAAGATATAGTAACAAATGTAGAACGTTATCGTAGTGTTGTTGATTTATTACTGATGAATCGAGACAGAGAAATGATTGAAGAAAAAGCGGATGAGTTTAATAAATACCTTGATCTATTTACAAGATTGTATTCTGAAGATGAAAAATACGATGATGATGAAGCTATCCGCAGACAAGAAGAAGAACTCATAAAGGAACTTCAAAATCAAGAAAAACCTTTAGACTCCTTAGATAGAGATAGTATATCAGACTAAATTATTAAAAGTGAGCTTTTTAAAAAGCTCACTTTTTTATTCAATATAATCGGTGCCAAAAATTCCCAACAAAACACCTCGGCTCGTCAAAAAAATTTTCCCTAAGTACATATGGGACTTTTGTCATATTAGTGAAAATAAAATCTATCTCACCTTTGATGATGGACCAATACCCGTGATTACCGAATTTGTGTTAGAACAATTGAACCGCTATAATGCTAAGGCTACTTTTTTCTGTATTGGAGACAACATAAAAAAACACCCTAAAGTTTTCAATTCTATCTTATCTCAAGGACATGCTATTGGAAATCATACCACAAATCACCTTAAAGCCTGGAAAAGTGATCATGACACATATATTCAAAACGTTATTGAATGTGAAGAAATCATAAAGAAACACAGTACATCTAATCAAAATACACAAAAGTTATTTAGACCTCCTTATGGACAAATAAGTCATTCTAAATTTAAAACATTAGAAAACTTAGGCTATCAAACAATCCTCTGGGATGTCCTATCAAAAGATTGGGAATTAAGCACATCTCCTGAAGAATGTTACCAAAATGTAATAGAAAGTGTAAGGCCGGGAAGTATCATCGTATTTCACGATAGCATAAAAGCATCAAAAAATCTTACAGTTACACTTCCAAAAGTACTGGAATATTTTACAAATAGAGGGTTTGTTTTTGAGGCTATTGAGTTTTAAACATACTCTTTCATAAGCCCAATAAGTGTATTTGCATCCTGCTCACCACTTTGTCGCCAAACCATCTCCCCTTCTTTATAAATCATTAATGTAGGAAGCCCTTTAATACGTAAAGCTGTAGCTAATTCTTCATTCTTATCTACATCTATCTTTACAACCTTTCCTTTATCACCAAGAGCAGCAGCCACATCTTTTAACACAGGGTGCATTGCAAGAGAGGGTTCATTCCACTCTGTATAAAAGTCCAACAGAACCGGAACTTCAATACCTATTATATCTCCAAACTTTGACATGTCCAAAAACTTTAATGTTTCAAGTCTCTATATTTTATTAAAAACAGACTTATAAACAATTGTAAATATAACACTTTCTACGAATTAAGCGGGCTTAGAACCTTTTCTCAATTCAATTACCGTAATCTCGGGCCATATACCCACTCTTCCAGGAAAAGCATGAAAACCAAAACCTCTATTTACGTTAAGATAACGCCCGGTCTCGTTATACATTCCTGCCCATTGTTTATACACATATTGCACGGGACTCCATCTCACAAATCCCGGAATTTCGATTCCAAATTGAAATCCATGGGTATGACCACTTAATGTAAGATGATAATGATCAGAATGTTTCTTTACTTCATATTCCCAATGCGAAGGGTCATGACTTAATAACACTTTAAAATCTTCTTTAACCACTTTTTCAGAAGCTTTATTCAAATCACCTGCTTTTTTAAAATTATGTCCCCAATTCTCTACTCCTATGACAGCAATTCGTTCTCCATCCTTCTCAACAAAAGCACTATCATTTAGTAACAGATTAAAATCGATTTTATTATGAATATCTTTTATCGCCTGAAAATTCGCATCTTTTTCTTCCTCACTATCCCAGGTAACATATTCGCCATAATCATGATTTCCCAGAACAGAGTATTTTCCATATTGAGGTGTTTTTATGCGCTTAAACGTATCAATCCAATCATCCATTTCCTTCGCCATAGTATTAACAATATCACCTGTAAATAAAAGAAGATCGGCATTTTGCTCATTGATCAAATCCACAGCATATTCAATTTTGGCAGGATCATCAAAACTTCCTGAATGAATATCAGAAATTTGGGTAATCCTAAATCCATCAAACGCTTTAGGAAGATCTTCAAAGTATAATACATGGCGTATTACTTTAAAGTTATATTTTCCTTTAAAAATCCCATGTAATAATCCAGCAAAAGGAATTGCCGCTACACCAAGCGCTAGCTGACTTATGAATTTTCTTCGATCAGGCAGATACTGAGTTGCTGTGCCTTCAAAAAAGGTATTTGTCAAATAATTATATCCTGCTACACAAGATCTAATAATATCTTCTCCAAATAGAAATAACACCAGAATGAGCTTCGGGACCAGGGTTAGTAATAATAAAGCACTAGCCCTTAAAGTATATTTTGTTGGCCCTACACTTCTATCATAATTTGCAAAAATATAAATCACATATCCTAAAATACATAACGACACAACAAAATATCCTATTTGTACCCAATTATTTTTTGTAATGGTCTTAATAGCTTGATAAGAATACACTTCTATAAGCATATATATGAAAATGGGGATCAACCAACGCATAGTTTATTTTTGTATTTCAATTACCAAACAAAACTATCTCTCCTTTTTAGTTCGACACTGTTTTTTAAGTAAAAATTAACGATAAATAAATTTTTAGCACTAAAAAGCGTTAAAATCATCATCTTATCTATCATAAATCTTAATGATTTCTTTCAGAAGTAAGATTTTTATTTGTAACTTCGTTTTATAATTTCCTTTAGGGCTTAATTACAATAAAAAAAATCATATACTATATAATAAACAATTACTATCGTATTTATAGCAGTTGATACATTGTTATCAATTTTATTTTGGGGCGAAATGCCGTCAGTTTTTGACGGCATTTCTTTTTGTTTTTTTATCACATATTCTGTTTTTTGAAGGGATTTTGATTAATCTTCTTTTTATATTGCATTTCTAAAAAAATTTAACTCATATCATGTCACAAAAACGTCTTTTTCTTTTAGATGCTTTCGCTCTTATCTTTAGAGGATACTATGCACTCATTAAAAACCCCAGGATTAACTCCAAGGGTCAGGATACATCAGCTATTTTGGGATTTGTAAATTCTCTATTTGATGTTATCAAAAGAGAAAAACCAGATCATTTGGCTGTAGCTTTTGATAAGCAAGGAAGTAAAGATCGACTAGAGATTTTTCCTGAATACAAAGCAAATCGTGATGAGACACCAGAGGCAATCAGAATTGCTGTACCCATTATCCAGGAAATACTAAAAGCTATGCATATTCCAATTATAGAACGTGCAGGTGTAGAAGCTGATGATTTAATTGGGACTATTGCCAAGCAAGCAGAAAAAGAAGGATACAAAACATATATGGTAACCCCAGATAAAGATTATGCCCAATTGGTATCTGAAAATATTTTTATGTATCGTCCGGCTAGAATGGGTAACGGGATTGAAATATGGGGAATTCCAGAAGTGCAAAAAAGATTTGAAGTAGAACGTCCAGAACAAGTCATTGACTATTTGGGTATGATGGGTGATGCCGTTGACAATATTCCTGGATTACCTGGAGTTGGAGATAAAACCGCCAAAAAATTCATTGCCGAGTACGGCTCTATGGAAGGGCTATTAGCCAATACAGATAAGCTAAAGGGAAAAATGAAAGAAAAAGTAGAAGCTAATGCAGAGTTAGGTTTACTGTCTAAAAAGCTTGCTACTATAATTCTGGATTGTGATGTAACTTTTAATGCCAATGACTATGAACTCACAGAACCCGATGCTAAGAAAGTACATGAAATCTTTCAGGAATTAGAGTTTAGGAGGCTCACTGATCAGTTCATGAAAATATTTTCTGGAGAAGACACAACTGCAGCTCAGGGTGATAAACCCACAACCACAAAGAAAAAAGGAACACAAGCTGGAGCGGGTCAGTTTTCATTATTTGGAGGGACTGAAGAATCATCGGAAGCGGCTTCTTTTTCAACCAGGAAAACAATCGCAAATACCGAGCATTTTTATCAAAGTATTGCTCCCGGGATGGCCATGAAACTATTTCTGCAAAATTTATTAAAACAGGATTATGTTTGTTTTGATACCGAAACCACAGGTCTGAATCCTCTGGTTGCAGAATTAGTTGGAATAGCATTTTCATGGGAAGCCGGAAAAGGTTTTTATATTCCATTTCCTGAAGACCGTGAAGAAGCACAAGAGTTAATCGAACAATTAAGACCCTTCTTTGAAGCAGAACATAATACAAAAATTGGTCAGAACCTCAAGTATGATATAAAAGTTCTGGCAAAATATAATATAGAAGTAAAAGGAAAACTTTTTGACACCATGCTTGCGCATTATCTTATCAATCCTGATATGAGGCATAATATGGATGTGCTTTCTGAAACCTACCTTAATTACACTCCGGTTTCGATAACCGAATTAATAGGTAAAAAAGGTAAAAACCAATTATCATTCAGACAAGTACCTATTGACAAACAGACTGAATACGCTGTTGAAGATGCAGATATAACTTTTCAACTTAAAGAACACTTTGCTCCTGAACTTACAGAAGCTAAAACGGTTTCTTTATTTGAAGATATTGAGATTCCATTACTTAGAGTACTGGCAGATATGGAAATCGAGGGAATAAATCTTGACAAAGGTTTCTTACAATCTCTTTCTGAAGAATTAGACAATGACATTAAGCAATTAGAAGAGAAGATTTATACTGAAGCTGGAGAAGAATTTAATATTGCTTCCCCGAAACAACTAGGTGTTATTTTATTTGAGAAAATGAAATTGGTAGACAAACCTAAAAAGACGAAAACCGGGCAATATTCTACGGCAGAGGATGTATTATCATATTTAGCAAAGGATCATGAGATTATTCAGAATATATTGGATTTTCGTGGTTTATCTAAACTAAAAAGCACCTATGTCGATGCACTACCAACACAGGTTAATGAAAATTCTGGTCATGTTCACACCGACTATATGCAAACTGTAGCTGCAACTGGGCGACTAAGTTCTAACAACCCTAATTTACAGAACATCCCAATTCGTACTGAAAGAGGAAGACAGGTGAGAAAGGCTTTTATCCCACGTAGTGAAGACTATACATTACTAGCCGCCGATTACTCTCAAATAGAATTACGGATTATTGCCGCATTAAGTGAGGAGGAAACTATGATAGAAGCATTTAAAAATGGAGAAGATATCCACGCTTCTACTGCTGCAAAAGTATTTAATGTTTCTCTTGAAGAGGTTACCAGAGAACAGCGTAGCAATGCCAAGACCGTGAATTTTGGTATTATTTATGGGGTTTCGGCTTTTGGATTAAGTAACCAAACCAGCCTTTCCCGAAGCGAAGCCAAAGAACTGATAGAAACCTATTATAAAACATATCCCAAACTGCGTAACTACATGAGCGAGCAGGTTGATTTTGCAAGAGAAAATGGTTATGTCCAAACGGTTTTAGGAAGACGTAGATACCTCAAAGACATTAACTCTGCGAATGCTATCGTACGAGGTGCTGCAGAACGAAATGCAGTAAATGCGCCTATCCAGGGTAGTGCTGCTGATATCATTAAAATTGCAATGATCAACATTCATAAAAAACTAAAAGAAGGTAATTACAAAACCAAAATGCTTCTGCAGGTACATGATGAATTGGTATTTGATGTTTTTAAACCAGAATTAGACACCATTAAAGAACTCATCCAAACAGAAATGGAAAACGCCTACACTTTAGCTGTCCCATTAGATGTAGATCTTGGACTAGGAGACAACTGGTTAGAGGCTCATTAAAAATAAAAAGCCCTATGCTCTGGCATAGGGCTTTTTATTTTTAATCTTATTTTATTGTTTTTGGTAAACAAATTCTACTTTTTTTGTTAGATCTCCATCAAAAAAAGTCCAATCATAAGAGACTTTTAGCTGATCTCCAACAATTTGAAAAGTTTCTTCCTTTTGATCTTTATCCTTTAACACCAATTGTTTTTCTGATAATTCATAGGTTCCGTTATAATCATTACTTTGACATGAAGTAGAAACTTCAAGGCCCCTATCCAAATGACCAAACTTTTGAGTTACGTTATAAAAATCTGTTGGACTTTCTAAAACGATTTGGGTATTCTGATAACAATCTGTTTCTAGCATTTCGTTTCTATTTGCTTTTCCATCTCCATTGACGTCTTGTGGAGTCTCTACATTGACTTCAATCAACTTATATGTTATACCCTTAAAATCCGTAGCACTGTTATCGTCGTCATTTGAGCACGATACAAATACCAACCCTAAAGCCAAAATGTGTAAAAATGATTTTTTCATGTGTTTTAATAATTTATGGTTATGCGAAGAAGAAACAACTACCATACCATTATAAAAATCATAATCAATTTTAACAAGTCAGCAGTAAATGAAATCATATAAATAAGTAGCGCCACGTATTTCATCACCTCATAAGACCTTCTACATTTGCACTCTTAATTTTTTAGTCAGAATTGCAATAAATTACTTAAAACAAAAAAGAATGAAAAAAATGTACTTAAAAACTATCTTAATTTGCTGCTTAGGGATCTTCCTTTCTAATTGTGAAGGAGAAGATGGAATGAATGGACTAAATGGAGCAAATGGAATAGACGGTGTGAATGGAGAAAATGGGCAGAATGGAGTTGGTTTTGATGAACTTACTCAATTTGGTAGTATTACTCTTTCTTTTGAAGGAACGCGACCTGATGATGTAACTTTTACAGATACTGTAGCATTTAAATTTACAGCTATCGAAGGTGATCAACTTGATGAGAATTCTTCGGTAACTATTCAGGATTCTGAAATCAATTTCGAATTGATTCGATTTTTAAGCACTCCAGATGACTCATACCAGGAAACTTTAGCAGCCATTGATTTGGATATCACCAACCCAGGACAAGACGATCAAACGATATCGTTCGATTTAGAAGTTGATGATTATGCTATCATTTCAAACGACAATAAATATTTTGTAATCGATGATGGTGAATTTAGCAATACAGATATGGGTGTGTCTAATTTTAGCATTACCAACTATAGTTTTAATGAAGAAACAAATAACCTGGTATTCTCTTTCTCTATGGATATCGCTTCAGACAGTAATGAAACAGGAAACAACCTTTCTATTTCTGGAGAAGTTGATGTTATTGTCTTAGAAGAAGTTCCAGCTGTAAGCACTCGATAACGGATAAAAACATATCACTTAATATATCCTTTAACCCTGTTGGATCAACCTGCAGGGTTTTACTTTTTTACATCCAGATAAAAATCATAATAATTAAGAAAAGTCGGTATTACCGGCCCATTAAAAGAATTAGGAGCATTAAAAAGCACACACATAGCAATATCATTATCAGGATCAACAAGCAGTTGTGTTTTATATTGATTTACATTCCCTCCATGATAGATGATTCTTCTACCTCGATAATCCAAAACACGCCAACCCTTTGCATAGTATGAATCTGTTACTCCATCCCATAAATTAACGTAAGTATCTTCATTACTTGTACATATAACAGGATTAAAAATATCACTAAGACTTTCCTTCGAAATAATATCAGGACGATATCCAAGCAGAACTTTTAGATATTCTCCCATATCAGAAATTGATGCATTCACACCACCGGCTGCAGCTACATTATAATAGTTTTTATGAAGTTTATCTAATCTGTATTTTTTTGAATAATGATTGTACGAATGTGGTAGCGCTACATTATCAGTGTTTTTTATAGCAGTATATGTACTTGAAGCACTATACATTCCTGCCGGATCAAAAATCCGTTCTTTAAGTAATGTTTCAAAAGATTTTTTTGAGCCATTTTCCATAATTTTTTCGATCACAGAAAATATGGCATTTTGATAGCCATACTCTACTCCTTCTCTAGCCACAACCCCTTTTCTTCTAAAACTTCTAATGATTTGATCCAAAGATAAACCTTGTTGTATTAACCTTGTATACGTATAAGGATACAATCCTGTAGTCTGAGATAGCAAATGATTCACTTTAAGTCTATCTGCCTGTTGTCTATCCTTAAGATCAAATGATTGTAAAGACTCTTTTACATTCTGATTCCATTGTAGTTCTCCATGATCAACCATATTTCCTGCAAGAACTGCAGTTACACCTTTAGACAAACTTGCAATCCTAAAAACAGATTCAACGTCTACAGAATCCTGTGTATGAATTTCTTTTACTCCAAACCCTCTTTTATAAATAATTGTTGAGTCTTTTACAATCACCACTGCCGCACCAGGGCATTCAGAAACATTAAAATTAGTAGCAAAAAACTTTTCATAATGTTCTAAAAATAAGGTTAAAGATTCTTGTTCTGAAACCTCAGGTTTTTCTTCAATTATTTTCACTTCTTTCTCCACTTTTGAAGTGTTACAAGACACTAAAAAAACAGCAATACATACAGCATAAAGGTATTTCATATAGTCATATTCTAATAATGCTGCAAAATAAAGGTAAAATACTAAGCCTGAAAAAGTTTTTTACAATAACAATGGCTATCCCATAATAAACAACTTGAAAAGCATCTTTTCAGAAATTAAGTACATCAAGAATTTAAAGTACAAATCTATATGTAGCTTTAATTAAGAAAGTATTCTCAGGTTGCTGATCCAAAATTTGATTTTTTAAACTTCTAAAAAGATGATCTCCAGGGTTCCCATCTCCGGTAACCCCCTGTGACCAAACTAAAAATATCTCTGAACCTGGAATATATTCCCAACGCAAAACCAAATTAGAACGAAATTGCACAAATGCGAAATCAGGATTATCAATTGTATAATCAACCGTCCCATCTCTATTTTCGTCTATCTCGTATTGATCATCCACTAACGAAATCTGATCTTGATTATATAGCGTTACTCGTTCACCAAGGTTTTTGGCTACCGCATTATTTACATAATTAAAGTCTTTATATCTCCCTCTCGATATAAAAGGCTCTCCATAATACTGTATCGTCAAGTTTGGATTAATATTATAATTCAATCTAATACTTGCACTCAATGTTTGTTGATCTATATCTGCTGTAATATAACGTGCCGTTCCATTAAAATCTGCCTCTGTTACATATTGAGTTTTATTAGGATTTTGTCGAAACTGTGGATTAAGAGACATACTAAAAGAATTAAAAGGTTGGTATCTCAATCGAATCACATATCGATTGAATGAAAAACTGTTTTGCGCTGCTCTGGATCCATCATATCCAACAGTAAAATTAAATTTCTTTCTTCGATCTGAACCGAAAAACAAATAAGCAAAATTCTCATCAGAGAAACGCCAGCGAGGCCCACCTCTCAAAAAGGTGTTGGTAAAAATACGAGGCTTATGACCAAAACCAGCTTCTGTCCACCAGTTATTTTTATAATTAATAAAGCCTTCTAATCGATATTGAATGCGATTATAATTTCCGTCAAAATCGAATGTAGCAAATTGATTAAAATTAATATTTGCTCTTCTATACAACTTTGTTGGTTTTAAGAAAAGATAACGCGCACTACTGAACTGTCTGATTTCATCTGCTTGACGTAAAAATCCTATATCATTTAACTCCAATTCTGGAGAGCGCCAAAATACCCCTGCACTATATCTCCAATTTCCTCCTCCAGATTTACCTCCGGTTAACTTACCTCCAGTTCCGGTTAATGAAGTTCTATTAGGATCTACTTCTACATGCCCTGCATCTACTCGTTGAAAAAGATGAGTTAATTCATTTTGAGTTTCTTCAATAGCTTCTTTAGAACCTTCTACATGACTAGCTACAATATTGCCTTCTAAGAAGTATTTTCTGTCTTTCCAATTATGTTTAAAATCTAATCCTGCCGAATATGCAGATTTCCTAAGAAGATTAAGGTTATTTTCCCTTGTACCTGCCACTTCAGATGTTTCATCTGTATCAGGATCTTCTTCATCTATATTAAATGTATCTCCAAGATCTCGATTGGTAGCTGTAATGATCCCTCCAATAAAAGAATTACGTTTATTGAAATCTTTTTGGACTCTACCCACCATATAATTCGTTAAAGGTTCTACAATAGCCTCCCTTTTATTTCCATTTTCATCTTCAATTTTTGCAATCTCTCTAGAAGTTACACTCTCTAAGATGCCAATAGACCAGCCATCTTTGGTTTTTCCGCTAAATTTTGCTGCGCCAAGAATTGTAGTATTTGTGGGCCTGTCTATAAATTCGTTATCAATTCCCGAAATTGACCCCTTTGGATTTCTTCCTATTCTACGAGAATAAAATACATTATCCTGATTATTAGCGAAGCGATAATCGAATATGTTCTTATTTTCTACAAAAAAAGGTCGTTGTTCCCTGAAGAAAATCTGAAATCCATCTAATGCAATGGCTGCAGGGTCAGCTTCTACTTGCCCGAAATCTGGATTCACTGTCAAATCCAAAGTAAGATCATTTGTAATCCCTATTTTTGCATCCAAACCGCCATTCAACTCAAAATCATCACCATCTCTAAAAGGATTCCCTTCTTCTTTTGGATATGTATCTAATTGAGTCACAGCAAAAGGTTGGATTTCTAATTGTTTTTGTGGTTCAATATCAATTAATCCATGTAGCTCTCCAAACTCACTTACCCAACCAGGTGCATCCTGCGGGATACGTTGCCATACAGAGCGTTCTTCTTTTCTAAACAACCTACGATTAACCTGCAATCCCCATATTTGCTCTTTACTTTTACCAAATTTTACCTGACTTAAGGGAATTTTCACTTCGGCTGTCCATCCCTCTTCATCAATATTTGTAGCTGTATACCAAATTGGATTCCAACTACTATCCCAATTATCTCCATTCTGAGAGATA
Organism: Aquimarina algiphila; assembly: GCF_007489275.1. Lineage (GTDB taxonomy): Bacteria > Bacteroidota > Bacteroidia > Flavobacteriales > Flavobacteriaceae > Aquimarina > Aquimarina algiphila. The sequence goes on along the minus strand of NZ_VLNR01000060.1, from coordinate 28,307 downwards.
AATTCGTCTCCTTTTACACCGGCAGCAGTAATACTAAATGAAAAACCGGTCCTCTTATCATGATAAGTATCAAGATTAATCTCTACCCAGTCACCTGCAAAACCATCTCTTCGGGATAGTCTTTTCTCAATTTTATCAGGTTCGTCATCATAACAACGATATGCTATATATAGGTATTTTTGATCGTATACTATTTTAAATTTTGTTTTTTGGCTAGGAGGAGTATTCTCATCTGGTTGATTTTCTGTAAAATCACCGGTCCATTCTACCAGGTCCCAACCCGATTCATTAATTAACCCATCGATTGTTGGAGCTTCTGCTCCCTGCAAAGGTTTTGTAGTATAAATTCTTTTTTTAACTGTGCTAGTAGAATCTTGCGCAAAGATAATTATTGGAAATAAAAAGAGTACCAAAAGACAGGTATAACATTTCATGATGATTAGAAGTTTGATGATTGATATAACTAAGATGACAGAAATTATTCTAGTTTGTCACACATACCGTTGTTTTTTAGTAAAAAATTAACAGAGGATGACACCTGGAAAGCATAAAATAAACGAGCTCTACGGTAATTACCTCAACATCGCTGAAAACCAATGCATCATACTTTAAAAATAATATCAACTACCAGTTTGCTATATAAATATATAATTGTACATTTGCACCCCTATTTTATATAGGAAAAGGAATGTTTAATTAAGTAAAAAATAATTAGTGTGGACACATTAAGTTACAAAACAGTATCTGCAAACAAAGCTACCGTTACTAAAGAATGGTTGCATGTAGATGCTGAAGGACAGACTTTAGGTCGTCTTTCTTCTGTAGTAGCAATACTACTTAGAGGTAAGCACAAACCTAGCTTTACCCCACACGTTGATTGCGGTGATAATGTTATCATTACCAATGCCGAAAAAATCAACTTAACAGGAAAAAAGTGGACAGATAAATCTTATATCCGTCACACTGGATACCCTGGAGGGCAAAGAAGTCTTACTGCTCAGGAATTGTATGACAAAAATCCAGAGCGTTTAATCGAAAAAGCGGTAAAAGGAATGTTACCTAAGAACAAATTAGGAGCAGCTTTATTCCGTAATTTAAAGGTATATGCAGGAGCAGACCACGGTCAGGACGCTCAGCAGCCTAAAACTGTTAACTTAAAAGAATTTAAGTAATGGAAGTTATTCACAAAATTGGTCGTAGAAAGACGGCTGTAGCTAGAATTTATCTTAAAGATGGTTCTGGAAAAATTACGGTTAACAAAAAAGATCTTGCTGACTATTTCACTACCGCTACTTTACAATACAAAGTAAACCAACCTTTAACTTTAACAAGTAACGAGGATAAATACGATGTAAATGTAAACGTATATGGTGGAGGAATCACTGGTCAGGCAGAAGCTGTACGTTTAGCTATATCAAGAGCGGTATGTGAGCTGGACGAGGAAAACAGATCAATCCTTAAACCAGAAGGTTTATTGACAAGAGATCCAAGAATGGTAGAACGTAAGAAATTCGGTCAGAAGAAGGCTCGTAAGAAATTCCAGTTCTCTAAACGTTAATTTATTAAAACAGTATTTGTTGTTACCTCATCTATATGAGGGGTTAGTTTAGCATCTAAATGCCCAAGGCCATACAAAAGTAGCCACTTGAGCATTGCTAATTCAACAGAACGTAAACTATTACAAAAATGGCAAACAATATCGAAGTAAAAGAATTACTTGATGCGGGTGTACACTTTGGTCACCTGACAAGAAGATGGGATCCAAACATGGCACCATATATATATATGGAGCGCAATGGTATTCACATCATTAACTTATATAAAACTGCTGCAAAAATTGATGAAGCTAGTGAAGCTTTAAAAAAAATCGCAGCATCTGGCAGAAAAATCCTTTTTGTCGCTACCAAAAAACAAGCTAAAGAAATTGTTGCTGAAAAAGCAGCTAAAGCTAACCAACCTTACATCACTGAAAGATGGCCTGGTGGTATGCTTACCAACTTTGTTACAATTCGTAAAGCCGTTAAAAAAATGGCTGCTATCGATAGAATGAAGAAAGATGGTACTTTTAACACATTATCTAAAAAAGAACGTTTACAAGTAGATCGTTTAAGAGCTAAATTAGAAAAGAACTTAGGTTCTATTTCTGATATGACTCGTCTACCAGGAGCGTTATTTGTTGTAGATATTACTCGTGAACATATCGCGGTAAAAGAAGCTCAAAAATTAAACATTCCTATTTTCGCAATGGTTGATACTAACTCTGACCCTCGTCAAGTACAGTATGTAATTCCTGCAAATGATGATGCTTCTAAATCTATTGACAAAGTAATGACTTATGTTAGTGATGCTGTTATCGAAGGCTTAAGTGAAAGAAAAGCTTCAAAAGATGCTCCTAAAAAGGATGCTCCTGCAAAAGAAGCTGCACCTGTAAAAGAAGCTCCTGCAAAAGTTGAAGCTGCAGCGGTAGTAGAAGCACCAGTAGTAACTGAAGCTGCTAAGCAAGAAGAAGAATAAACAGATTGATTACTCAATCTATTAAAATTCTAGGTTAGGGTTTTATCTTTAAGGTAAACTTAACTTTAGCATAAAATTAATAAGTCGTTTGGTTCTTTACTTTTGCAGTACTAACTAAACGACTTGTTTTTTACATAAACAACACATTTACACATTAAATATTTAAAGATATGGCAAATATTACAGCAGCCGACGTAAGTAAATTACGTAAAGCTACAGGTGCCGGAATGATGGACTGCAAAAAAGCACTTGTTGAAGCTGAAGGAGATTTTGACGCAGCAATTAAAATCCTAAGAGAAAAAGGACAAAAAATTGCTGATAAAAGAGCAGATAGAGAATCTGCAGAAGGTGCGGTTATTGCAAAAGTTAACGACACAAAAAATAAAGGAGTAATCGTTTCTCTTAATTGTGAAACTGACTTTGTTGGAAAAAATGAATCTTTCGTCTCTTTAGCAAAAGAATTAGCTGAAGTAGCACTTAACACTTCCTCTAAAGAAGAGTTTTTAGCTTCAGATTTTAATGGTATGACTGTTCAGGAAAAACTTACTGAACAAACTGGTGTTATTGGAGAAAAAATCGAAATTGGAGATTTTAAAATATTAGAAGCTCCTTTTGTCGGGTCTTATATTCATGGAAATAAAATTGGTGCTTTAACAGGATTATCCACTGCTATAGAAAGCGCAGAAAGTCTTGCTAAAGACATTTCTATGCAAGTAGCTTCTATGGGAGCTACCACATTATCTTATAAAGATTTTGATCCAGAATATGTTGCTTCAGAAACTCAAGCAAGAATTGCTGCAATCGAAAAAGAAAATATCGAACTTGGTCGATTAGGAAAAACGTTAAAAAACGTCCCTCAATTTATTTCAAGATCTCAATTGACTGATGAAATAATTGCACAGGCAGAAGAAAAATTAAAAGCTGAGCTTAAAGCAGAAGGAAAGCCTGAGCAAATATGGGATAGAATTCTTCCTGGTAAATTAGAAAGATTTATATCTGATAATACTACATTAGATCAAGAACAATGTCTTCTTGACCAAAACTTCATCAAAGATGAAAAGAAGACTGTAGCTGATTATGTACAATCATTAGGTGATGTATCTGTGGTTAATTTTGAAAGAATAGCCTTAGGATAATTACAAATCACATATTTTTAGAGTTAGATCTAAAAAAAACAAAAACCGCTTCTATATAGAAGCGGTTTTTTCTTCATCATATTTAAAAAATATTTTTTTTCTAGATTCAAGATATTTATATAAGCTTCAAGTTTCCTTGAGCGCTTATCCCCCAATTATACAAACAGACTCCCCAATCAGTTTATATTGCATCAATATCAATGATATTTATGCGTTTTAAATATCTAAATACTCTTCCAAAAATATTTCTCGTCCCCCACATTTTTTTTGTTTTCCCTGAGGCAAACCTATAACATAATTTGACACTAACCAATACCCTTTATAGGGGAAAACCACCCTTTTTTATAATTGAGTTAAATTTTAACATTTAGGTATTAAATTCAAAAAATTACCTTTATAAGCTAAACTATTTCCTAAATTAAGAATATCATTATATTTGCACCACAGTTAAATCTCACAATGAAATACAAAAGAATATTACTTAAATTATCTGGCGAAGCTTTAATGGGTGATCGCCAATATGGAATTGATCCTAAAAGATTAGCAGAATATGCTGACGAAATCAAACAGATCACCGATAGAGGTGTACAGGTTGCTGTTGTAATTGGAGGGGGTAATATTTTTAGAGGTGTTGCAGGCGCTAGTAAAGGAATGGATAGAGTCCAGGCTGACCATATGGGAATGCTTGCTACTGTTATTAACGGACTAGCATTGCAAAGCGCCCTTGAAGATGCCGAAATACCTACTCGATTACAATCTGCGGTAAAAATTAATGAAGTAGCAGAACCATTTATACGAAGAAGAGCAATGCGCCATCTTGAAAAAGGAAGAGTTGTTATTTTTGGAGGAGGAACAGGAAACCCTTATTTCACTACGGACTCTGCAGCAGTATTAAGAGCAATTGAAATTAATGCAGATGTTATTCTAAAAGGCACCAGAGTAGATGGCATATACACCTCTGATCCTGAGAAAAATGCAGATGCAACAAAATTTGATTTTATATCCTTTGATGATGTTTTAAGAAAAGGACTAAAGGTAATGGACACTACAGCATTTACATTAAGTCAGGAAAATGAACTACCAATAGTTGTTTTTGATATGAATAAAACAGGAAATTTACTAAAAGTTGTTTCTGGCGAATCTATTGGAACTCAAGTAAATCTTTAATTATATTGGCTTATTTTTTGATTAGTCAAAAGAAAAGAAGTAAAAAATGAACGAAGAAATAAATTTTATTATCGATTCGACAAAAGAGTCAATGCAAGCTGCAATTGCACATTTAGAAAAAAAATTACTTAACATTAGAGCTGGTAAAGCATCACCTGCAATGCTAGGTAATGTTATGGTAGAATATTACGGTTCTCCTACACCATTAAATCAGGTAGGGAATGTATCAACTCCAGATGCTAGAACGATTTCTATTCAACCCTTTGATAAATCCGTAATTCCTGAGATTGAAAAAGGTATTCAAGTTGCCAATCTTGGTTTCAATCCTATGAACAATGGTGAAAGTGTTATTATAAGTGTTCCTCCTCTTACAGAAGAACGTCGTAGAGATTTAGTAAAACAAGCCAAATCTGAAGCAGAAGACTCTAAAGTTGGCGTGCGTAATGATCGCAAAAATGCTAACAATGAAATAAAAAAACTGGAAAAAGAAGGATTGTCTGAAGATTTAGCTAAAAATACTGAGGTTGACATTCAGACATTAACCGATAGCTACATAAAAAAGATAGATGAAATGTTAAGTATAAAAGAAAAAGAAATTATGACTGTTTAATATTTCATAATGAACGTTAATTATAGCTAAAGCGTTTTCTTATTGGAAACGCTTTTTTGTATATTCGTTTTTTTGAACCTATTTGGTATAATGCAGAACAAATTTTTTTGTTTATTATTTTTTACTCACTTTGTTTTAATTTCTCAAGTTAGCATCAATGGCATTGTCATTGACCAAAGTACTAATCGACCCTTACCTTTTGCTACAGTAAAGACAAATACATCCTCGTATGCTTTGACCTCTGTTGACGGAGAATTCATGATTAGATCTAACGCATATCCTGTTAACCTAACCATAAGCTATTTGGGGTACCAGACCAAAGTGATTGCAATTGAATCTAAAAATTCTGAAAAGATAGAAATTAAACTCAATCTTAAAGAAGAAAATCTTGCCACTGTAAAACTAGATGTTACTGAAAATGTAGCTGCAAAAATTATTGCAGAAGCGATTCGTAGAAAAAATCAAAACAACTCAAAAAAACTACTTAAAACTTTTAGTTACAAAAGCTACAATAAACTTAAAATCACTGAAGATAATCAAGCCACATTAAATACCTCTGACACTACAAAAGTTGACATGGAGCGTTTATTTAATGACACTCATTCTTTTTTATCAGAAAAGGTAAGTTTACATCAATTTAAAAAAGGTATTGAAGAAAAAGAAACTGTTTTAGCTACTAGGATGACTGGTTTTAAGGAACCTGTTTATAATGTATTAGGTATTAAAATACAATCTAATTCACTTTACAATGAAGATTACACGATTTTTAACAATAAATATATAGGTCCACTATCCAATAGAGCACTTAGGAATTATTATTATAAAATTCTTGACACTACACAGGATAAAAACCCAGCCTTTGTCATTCTTTTTCAACCTCGTAAATCTAAAAATTTTGCTCGTTTAGAAGGCGTTTTATATATCGATATAAAGACATTAGCGATTCAAAAAGCTATTATCGAATTAAGAGGAGAACTCAATGTAATGGCCACTCATACTTTTGAATATTTTCCAGAAGAAAAAATTTGGTTTCCAGAAAGTCAGGAAATTACTATACGACCAGGAGATGGAAGACAAAAGGTTAGTCTCTTTGGTGGACAAATCTCGGTCGGAAGACTAGGAAATAATAAAAAAACCTTTTCGGGAAATAACGATTTTCTAATCTCCAAAACTGATTTATATGACATTGAATTAAATACCAAACAAAATGTAAATCAGAGCCAGGCTACCATACAGATAGACCCAGAGGCCAATGTAAGAGACGAAAGTTATTGGCAAAAAAATCGCACAAGCGCTATTACTGAGAAAGATTTAAATTCATTTCCAGTTGTAGACAGTATTGTAAAAGCTCAAAACATTGAACGCAAAATTGATGTGATACAAAGTTTTAATATAGGGTATTACCCTGTTGGTTTTTTTAATTTTGATCTTACATATCCCATAAAATATAATAATTATGAAGGATTAAGACTTGGATTAGGTGGTAAAACAAACGCTAAGTTTTCTAATCGATTTAGATTAGAAGGGTATCTGGTATATGGTTTTAGAGACTCAAAATCTAAATATGGAGTTGGAGGAGGTGTATTATTAAATAAGAACTCAGATTCTTGGTTAAATGTAAATTACACAGATGATATTAAAGAAGTAGGTAGTTTCTTTTATCTCACAGACAGAAGGGTCTATTCTTTATTTGAACCTCGTTTGGTAAATATCGATTTCTATTATAAACACAGAACCTGGAGCACCAGTTTACAATATCAAATTTTTCCAAAACTTGTTTCTGAAACTCAATTTTCAACAAGTAATATAGGTCAGACAGGTGGATATCGATATCTTAATGATGGAAACCTGTTTTCAAATTATAAAACTTCAGAATCTACAATAGCACTTCGTTGGAGTCCATTTAGTAAATTTCTAAAAACGCCTAATGGCTATAAAGAGATTCATGATGGATACCCTAAAATCACAGCGCAATATACCCAAAGTTTCAAAGGAGTATTTGATAGCAATTTCACATACAGTAAAATAGGGCTTAAAGCAGAATATGTTATTAATCGTATCAATCAATCCCAAACCAGCCTTTTATTCGAAGCCGATTTGGCAACTGGCGATATTCCTCTTACACATTTATATCATGCATATCCTAATGCTCCTACAAAAGAAACTGTCTTTCAGCGTTTTTCTGTTGCCGGAAGAAGGACTTTTGAAACCATGTTCTTTGGAGAATTTTTTAGTGACAAACTAGCTACATTACAAGTAAAACACAGAATAAAACCAATTAAGATTACGAGTTGGTTTAAACCAGAATTAGTTCTTATAAGTCGGTATGCTATCGGAGATGTAGAAAATATTGAAAACCACCAAGGCGTAAGTTTTTCTTCTTTGCAACAGGGTTACCAAGAATCTGGTTTCGAAATCAATAAGCTATTTGCTGGTTTTGGACTTAGCTTTGCATATCGATATGGAGCATATCACCTTCCAAGAATTGAAGATAATATATCATTCAAGTTCACTTTTTATTTAAAACTTTAATGCTCAAAATAATACCTAATTTTCTTTAAAGAAATTGTTAAATAATACCTCTTCAATCCTTACATTTGCACCAGGAAAGTAAAGAATGGCAAAATTATTCAGTTTCGGGTTTTGGAATGCACTGGCTGGAATTATACTCCGTAATAGAGCTATAATATTCATAACAATTATAGGGATCACAGTTTTCATGGGTTTTCAATGGAAAAACATGAGATTCTCACATTCAGAAGCAAATATGCTTCCTGATGATCATGAGGTAAATATAGAATATCAAAAATTTTTAGAAAAATTTGGAGAAGAAGGTAATCTGATTGTTATGGCAGTAAAAGACAGTAGTCTTTTTACTCCTACAAAGCTTAAAGCCTGGAATGATTTTAATAATTCTTTTAAGGAATATGAAGAAATAGACCTCGTAATTTCTATTGCCGACCTTAAAAAATTAACAAAGAAGGATAATCCTGCTCGATTTGAGCTAATTCCTTTTATAAAAGATTCTAGTTACACAGAAAAACAGGTTACTTCTTATAAAGACGAACTATTTAATAAACTTCCTTTCTACGAAGGTTTAGTATACAGTAAAAAATCTCAAACTGTTCAAAGTGCACTTTACCTCAAAAAAGATATTGTAAACACCAAAATCAGAAAAAAGTTTATTATAGATGTGCTTCAGCCGGCAGTAGAAGCTTTTGAAAAAGAGTATGACATGGATATAAAAATATCCGGAATGCCATACATTAGAACCATGAATTCGCAGAATATCATGGATGAAATCTCAGTATTTATTCTTGCTGCTTTATTAGTTACTTCTCTAATTTTCTTTTTCTTCTTTAGATCTCTAAGAGCGACTCTTATCTCTATGACTGCCGTAATTATTGGGGTAATGTGGGCTTTTGGGCTTTTGGGTATTCTAGAATATGAAATAACAGTACTTACGGCTATCATACCTCCTTTGGTAATTGTAATTGGTATTCCTAATTGTATTTTTCTAATTAATAAATACCAACAGGAAATAAAAAAACATGGTAACAAAGCCAAATCGTTACAACGAGTAATTACCAAAGTTGGTAATGCCACTCTAATGACTAATGTTACCACAGCTTCAGGATTTGCAACCTTTGCTTTAACTGAAAGTAAATTATTAAAAGAGTTTGGTATTGTAGCCTCTATAAATATAATTGCTCTATTCATACTTTGTTTATTAGTCATAACTATAATTTATAGTTACATGCCACAACCCAAAGAAAGGCACTTAAAGCATCTGGGGAAAGGATGGATTGAAAAACTAATGGATTGGATGGAAAATATGGTAAAAACCAGAAGGGTTACCATTTATTTTTCTTCTGTAATTATTTTAATCGTAAGTATTATTGGTATTTATACCATAAAAGTTTCGGGAAGCTTACTAGAAGACATGCCAAAATCTGCTGGCTTCTATAAAGATATAGAATTTTTTGAAGACGAGTTTGATGGTATTATGCCATTAGAAATATTAGTCGACACTAAGCGTAAACAAGGTGTTTTAAAGCTTTCTACTCTAAAACGTATGGAACAGCTTCAAGAACTTCTTGAGGAGACTCCACAGCTTTCAAAACCTATCTCTATTGTGAGTTTGGTAAAGTATTCTAAGCAGGCATTTTATAATGGGAATCCAAAATATTATCAAATCCCAACCAGTCAGGAACGAAACTTTATTCTGCCATATGCTAAAAGTTTTGAATCCAAATCTGGGGTAATGAAAAGTTATGTAGATTCTACAGGGCAATATGCCAGAATCACTACTTTTATGAAAGATGTGGGAACAGAAGAAATGGATCGCATTGAAGCAACTCTAGCACCAAAATTAGAAAAAATATTTCCCAAAGATCGCTATAATGTTTCTTTTACAGGCAAAGCTCTTATTTTTCAAAAAGGCACCAAGTACTTAGTATGGAATCTAACTTTTTCACTAACCTTGGCTGTTGTATTAATTGCATTATTTATGGCCTGGATGTTTAGATCCTGGAAAATGATTGTTATTTCTCTTATTCCTAATTTATTACCATTACTAATGACAGCAGGATTAATGGGATATTTGGGAGTACCCATAAAACCATCTACGATCCTAGTGTTTAGTATTGCCTTTGGTATTTCTGTGGATGACACAATACATTTTCTTGCAAAATATAGACAGGAATTAAAATCTAATCATTGGAGGATTAAAAAATCTGTACTGGCTTCTTTAAGAGAAACCGGAGTGAGCATGTTCTATACTTCAACCGTTTTATTTTTTGGATTCTCTGTTTTTATGATCTCTAGTTTTGGTGGAACCAAAGCATTAGGTGGATTAGTATCTACAACTTTATTGTTTGCTATGCTGGCAAATCTTTTATTGCTCCCTTCTCTGTTACTTTCATTAGAACGAAGTATTGCAAATAAAAAGACTTTAAAAGAGCCTACCTTTAAAATTATCCCTCCTAATGATAATGAAGAAGAGGCTGAAGAAACTCTTCAAGAAGAAGAATAAAAATTTAAGCCATCTTACTTTTATTTTTTATTTGATTTAAGAATATATTCATCTATACAGTATAGCTGATAAAGGGTCTATATCTTATAATGCTTCTTTTATTCAAAATTTTTAGAATAAAAAAAGCCCCGTTAGAAACTAACGGGACTTCTGTAAGATAGATTACCCCAAAACCTATCGAACTAAACTTAACGTAAACACAATCGTCATAATTGCATATGCAAGATACTGCCCCTTTTTATATTTTGAAATACCCACTAGGGGGGAAAAATCCCCTTTTTTTATAAACAACTTCAACTTTAACACAACTCAGTTATAAAAATCATTAACAACAAAATAATAAGTAATTGAAAAACAATACTTTAACTTCTTTTTTCAATTAATGATTAATGTCGTTTTTTGATTAAAAAAAATCAAAAAAAACACATTTTTAAGTCAAAAACTCCAAGGATTATGGTTTTTACGCATAATCACCCCTTAAGAAAACGTCAGATTACAATGTTTTTACCATACCATTTATTGAATATCAAAAAGAATACCAGACTATATTTCTGCGAGAGACGCTTTTTGAATTCATAAGATTACTTTCAATCAGATTAAAAAATTATCTTTGCTACCTTAAAATTTTACACGACTAAATGATTTATATGTTTACATATTCTAAAAAAGTGTAAAATTGATATTTATAAAACAGGATATAATGAAATGAATTTAGTAGTAGATTTTGAATATGATTATAATTACTGCTAGACGAATTACATCTGACTATTAAAAACAAAAAACACGACAGATGAAACATACCAAGGTGGTAGAAGTACTACAAAGCGATAAACTATTACAACCTGTAGTTATTAAAGGTTGGGTTCGTTCCTTCAGAAATGACCGTTTTATAGCGGTTAACGATGGATCGACTATTAATAATATTCAGTGTGTTCTAGAAGACAATACAATAGACGCTGCAATTATCGATAGAATTAATATTGGTGCGGCTGTGGTTATCAATGGTACTTTGGCAGAAAGTCAAGGAAAAGGACAACGTGTTGAGATTCTCGTATCGAGTGTTGAAATTGAAGGAGACGCTGATCCCGAAGAATTAAAATTAACTATATTATCTCCCAAACGTCATAGCCTTGAAAAATTAAGAGAGCAAGCTCACCTTAGAGTTCGCACTAATACCTTTGGTGCAATAATGCGCGTTCGTTCAAAATTATCTTTTGCGATACACGAATATTTTCAAAAGAATGATTTTTATTATGTACACACACCAGTAATCACAAAGAGTGATGCTGAAGGTGCCGGTGAAGCTTTTAAAGTAACTAATTTTGATCTTAATAATGTTCCTAAAGATGAAAACGGGGGCGTAAACTACAAAGAAGATTTCTTTGGGGGTGAAACCAATCTAACCGTTTCTGGCCAATTAGAAGCCGAAACTTACGCTATGGGATTGGGTCAGGTATACACTTTTGGTCCAACTTTTAGAGCAGAGAACTCAAACACCTCTCGTCATCTTGCAGAATTCTGGATGGTAGAACCAGAGGTGGCTTTTTGTGATCTGGATGGAAATATGGATCTGGCAGAAGATTTTATAAAGTATGTAATTCAGTTTGTTCTCGAAAATTGCCAGGATGATCTCGAATTTTTAGAAAATCGTCTGATACAAGAGGACAAACAAAAACCACAGGCAGAACGAGCAGAAATGTCTCTTCGTGATAAATTAAAGTTTGTATTAGAAAATAATTTTAAGCGAGTAAGTTATACCGAAGCAATTGAGATTCTTAAAAACTCTAAACCTAATAAAAAGAAAAAATTCAAATTCCCAATTGATGGATGGGGTGCAGATTTACAAAGTGAACATGAAAGATTTCTTGTTGAAAAACACTTTAAATGCCCAGTAATTTTATTTGATTATCCAGCTGATATCAAATCTTTCTATATGCGTCTCAATGAAGATGGAAAAACGGTAAGAGCTATGGACATTTTATTCCCTGGAATTGGTGAGATTGTAGGAGGTTCACAACGTGAAGAGCGTTTAGATGTTCTAAAAGAAAAAATGGCTGCCCTCGATATTCCTGAAGAAGATTTATGGTGGTATCTAGACACGCGTCGCTTTGGAACTTGTGTACATAGCGGTTTTGGACTTGGATTCGAACGCCTAGTTCTTTTTGTAACCGGAATGGGTAACATTAGAGATGTAATTCCTTACCCTAGAACACCGCTTAACGCAGAGTTCTAATTTTTTTATATTAAAAGACTACATATAACTTTTCCCCAATTGCAATCAATTGGGGATTTTTTTATTTGGATCAAGCTATTAATTCCCCTCAAACCATTGTTTAAAGTCAGCGACCTTCTCTCGGCTTACAATTACTTCCTTATCCGGGTTTTGATTCAATGTTAGTTTTAAGCGTCTATTAGAATATACCAATACATCCTGTATCTCATTAATATTGACAATAAAGGTGCGATTCACTCTAAAAAATAGTTTAGGTTCTAACATTTTTTCCAACTCTTCTAATTTATATTCTATCATATACTTCTTGTTAGTATTAGCTACAAGGTAAGCATCCCTTCCTTCTGCAAAGAAAAAAGAAATGTTTTCACTTTTAACAGAATGAATATGATTCCCCAGACGTACTAAAAATCTATTTTTAAATACGGTATCAGTCATACGTTTTACGATTTGATTGACATTACTTTCTGTAGAGAATTGAGATCTTAGTGTTTCTAGCTTCCTAAGTGCTTTCGTAAGATCTGTAAACAATACAGGTTTTAAAAGATAATCTATGCTATTTACTTTAAAAGCATCGATAGCAAATTCATCAAACGCGGTAGTAAAAATTACTGGTCTATTTACTTGTACTTTATCAAAAATCTCAAAACTTAGACCATCTGTAAGTTGGACATCCATAAAAAAAAGATCTACTTCTTCTTGATGTGATTTTATCCAAAGTACAGCTTCATCAATAGAAACTAGTTTACTCATAACCAAAATATCCGAATCATATTTTAGCAGATAACGTTCTAATTTCTCTGCCGCTAAAGGCTCGTCTTCAATTATGACTACTTTCATCAACAGTAAGTTTTGGTATATGAATTATTTTAAAAACATCAGTATTAGTTACTTTAATTTCCTTATCAGTATAGAAACGATAAGTATTCAAAATGTCCTTAATATTATTTTGGCTCAAAGCATAGCTAATCTTTTCCTGATGCACATATTTTAATAAAATGTACTCTAAATCTTCTGATATATCGACCACAAGTTCTGTCTCTTTAGAAACAATTGTACTTCTTATAATTTGTTCGATGCACGATATAATACTACCAGGCACAACCATAGTATCTAATCGGTCTGTAATACCGTATCTTGTTTTTCGATATGGCAAATATCCAAACAAAAGTAATAACTCATCCAGAATAGCCAATTCCTCTTCAATAGGAACTAATTCTTTTATGTTTCTAGAAAGAATGTATCGATATACAGCAGAAAAATGATCAACCAAAAACTCTGCGTTTTCTGTATCTTTTTTCATCAATACGATTAGTGATTCAAGAGTTTCAAACATTAACATTGGATTTATGCCTTTTTTGAATTGAAGAAAATCCTGCTCTACTCCTTTTTTTATAGATAATTCCTCTGTCATGATCTCAGTATTTACTTTATGCAAAAACTGATGACTTAGATACACAGAAAGATATATAATAGTGATTACCGAAAAGATACTGTTAAAAATAGTAAGTTCAGAAATATTAGGTGTGAACCCCAATACCAAATCAAAATACAGAAACATAGATCCAGAAACTAAAATAACTGATGCAACTATCGAAATAAGCCCCTGAAGTATAATTTTACCTGATAAGGAACTTGGTCTTTTTAATTTTTCAAAAAAGAACAAGGAAAACCTCGAATATTCCTGAATGACATATGCTAATCCAATACATACATATAACTCCTGTCCTAAAAATTCCTCCTGTATCTGAGTTACATTATTATTTACCAATAAGATAAGTAAGTATACTAACATACCACTACATAATGGACTTATGATTCTAAAGATAGGGTGATGTATAAATAGTTTATTCATACCACAATAGGGAGTTTAACTATAAATCGTTCATCATCTATCACTTCTATAGTTTCATTAAATATAAGTTCATACCTGGATCTTATATTACTCAGTCCAATTTTAAATGAATCTACTCTTTTAGGTTTGCCAGTTTTATTATTTGATACACTTATTATATTTTGATCACCTTCAATGCGTATTTTTATTATTTCTGATGGTATTACTTGATTATGCTTTACTACATTTTCTACAAGCATTTGAAGTGTTAATGGAGGGATTTTGGTTTTCAATATTGCATCTGATAAATTGATTTCTAAATGGATACGATCATTAAATCGTGTTCTTAGCAAAAAATAATACGAATTCACAAATTGCAATTCTTCTGCTACGGTAAGCCATTTATCTTCATATTTATTTAAAATATATTGGTATGACTTTGCTAATTCTCTAATAAAAAGTTCAGCTTTTTTAACATCACTAAACAGTAAAGAGGATATCGTATTTATACTATTGAATAAAAAATGAGGACTTAGCTGTGATTTTAGAGCAGTTAATTGTAGCTCGGTCTGTTTTCGCTCTAATTGTAATGAGATGATCTGACCTTTTGCATACTGATAATAAGAGTGTAATGCAAAATAAATTACATTATAGACTAGAGAAACAAAAAATATGAGAATAACTAATTTTAATAGTATCTCATTATAATTTTCTATAAAATCAATTTTGGCATCTCCTACAAAAACATATCCGTATAAAGCTACATATATTAAAATAAGAGTTATAATCGCATTTAACAAAACACCTAAAAAAAGACGAAATCCAGTATATTTTTTCCAAGAAACAAGTTTGTTAAACCCTTTGTTAAAGGCATTAATTATATACGCAATGATAATCCCTAACCCCCCTGATAACCAAAGTAATTTTAGATTGTCTTTTTCTTGGGTGAATCCCAAAAAACTATAGGTAAGTATTCCCAAAACAAACCCTACGAAAATAATAGTGAAATATTTTTTCACAACCGGCGATAATTGATGTAAGTAGTGATCTAAACTAAACTTCATCCTACCAAAATAATCAATCCAATTGGTAGGATAAAGTATTGTGCTATTATTTTATTGCGCGAAGTGCTCTCCCATAATATGTCTCAGACGAGATAGTTTTACAAGCATCACGATAAGCTTCTTTAACATTGTCTCCGGATGCATTCACTGAAGGCGCAAAAGCAATTAAAGATTCTGACAGATAATGATCAGAGCTAATCTGCGACATCCCTCGAAAAACTGATACTAATTGTGATTCGCTAAGGTTCTTTCGTGCAAGTTTTTTTAGAATTACAGCAGAGTAATGATCAGAACCCACACTTGATAACGCTCCAATTAATACATCTAGATTGTCCCCACTCAAACCTTGTTTATTAATTAATTTACCTAATACTTGAGCCATATAATGATCTGAACTAACAGATTCTCCTGCAAGATGAATTAATTTACTTAACTCACTAGCATCTAATTTCTCATCCAAAAGTTTAGAAAAAACCGCAGTGATATAATGATCTGATTGGATATCGCTCAATGTCCCCAAAAAAGCATTGTAATTTCCCTTAGAAAGTTCTGGTAAATCTAATGCCTTTAGTAATACTTGTGATTTATAGTGATCAGAGGCTATTTGCTTTGAATTATTGATTAACAACATAAGATTGGCATCGTTTAACTCTCGTTTTTTCATCACTTTCATAAGTACCTGTGACATATAATGATCAGAATTGATTCCTGCTGTAATCTCGAACAATTTTCCGACTTGATCATCAGAAAAACTTGCATCTTCTATAGCCGTGCTTAAAACCGAGGTAACATAATGATCTGAATTAATGCTTTTTGTAGCATCGATATATGCCGAAACTAATGAACTGGAAGCAAAGAAACTATGTTGTCTATATTTCAATAGGTCTGATAGGTAATGATCAGAATTGATTTCTTTACCCGCAACTCTAAGTAGTGATTCGAGTTCATTTGAAGATAGATTTTTCTCTAATACTAGTTTAAAATATTTAGATTTTACATGATCGCTTTTTAAAGTTCTAATTTCATTGAATACACTATTAGCTCCTCCTTGACTATAAAATCTATTTACTCTGCCTTTTGCTCCTAAAGCTGTCGTTTTTACAACTTCTGGTAATATTTCACTAAGCCACTTCTTTCCTTCAGATGCAAAATCTTTTCTAGAAGAACCTACAAAATACTTTTTATTAAGATTTCCATTAGCTTCGGATTCGATTACTATCCTACGCTTACTTCCAAAAGCAGATTTCTTAATTTCTAAATAGCCACCATCAGAAATAGCGATAACATCTTTATCATCATTGGATAAAGTTATCTCTCCTTCATAGTTGATAGAGAAATTATTAAACATCCCATCCTGAACTTTAATAGTGGTTTTATTCCTATTATAATTTACAGCATATGATGTGTTTTGTGCATTAAGGTCTGATGCAAAGAATAAAGAGAGGATTAGCAACGTGACCTTAAATATAGTTGCTATAATAATCCTTGATAATTGATTCATAACTGTTCGTCTTTTGATGAAGCACAAAGATGGAACGTTATATCATATCTAAAAAAACAAATGAATTGAACTGTACCGGAAATGTATTGAATTGTACATCATCCCATTTTATAAGGTCAAAAAATGTTTTTTCTGTTCTTGATTTCAATTACCTATATCCAAAAAGATATATACATATAAAGAAAATGATAGTGGCTAGAATTAGCTACCTAGATTTATTTGATCAATTCGTTTTTTGATTTTCTCTTCTTGTTCTTTATTAAAAGATTGTCTTAAAGCTTTTTCTTCTGTGCTCATGATATTCCCAGTCTCATGAGTATGAAATAACCCTAACGCATGACCGATTTCATGTGGGCTGGTTGAAGTAAATAAATGCTCATCTGTAAGCAATACCCTTTGACTTCTTCCCATTCCGGCGATACCACGTATATTAGATCTTTTGATAATGTAGATGTTTATTTTATCCTTGTCATATGTTTCTTGCGATTGCGTAAAGAACGTACTCGGTTCTGAACCTTGATTATCTGTTAGATCATACAGTTCGTCATTAATCAATTTTTTAGACTCATCTATCTCTAATCCAATACCTAATCTGTGAAAATAATATCCATTTAAATAGTTTATGAATTCTTTTTCGTCCAAATTGTAAGATGATTTATCAGAAGAATCTTGAGATTCAACGTATATAATATTAACCTTTACGGTCCTTTCTGGATTTTCAACAAATATCATGTCCATTATATTTTCTGGGCTATGGTCTTCTTCACTAGAACAAGATAAAAAGGAAAGTATTGATATGATAAGTAGTAATTTTTTCATGATTAAGACTTTTTAAGTTTTTGATTGATTCTTACAATCTTTTTGTAACACTTGATTTTGGTAAATTGATTAATGTGCAGAACAGATAAATTTGGGCAATAGAAGTCACTTATAAGAAAGAAATCATTCTTAATTATATAGTAAAATATAAAGATGTCAAATGGTTTGTTCTGGCTATATACTTAAGCTTTCCCCTGATATTTCCCTCATCAAGTGCTTATAGTTGAAGATCGATTTTCCTGATTAGAAAGTACTCTAATTCATTATCCAAAGGCACTATTATTCGTAAACAAAAATGATGTGTTAGATTTTCGTTTTGAAAACAGTAGAAAAATTTTCTTGTTCTTTTTTTTATGATACGGAATGATAATTAAAATAGGTTTCGTCATTTTTTTAAGATTTGAGAACACTTCCGGGGTAATAGAAGTATTTAGTATTTAAAAGAGAGGTATTACCCTATTCTTTTAAATGATGTTAAACATTCTTCTGGGGCTTTTTGAAGACTATTTTACATTTTGACGAATTTACTGTATTGAATTGATCATATGCGCTAGTTATCAACTCATTGTAAAAGTAATAAGTGTTATCGAATACTCGGATACGGTAAAACCACAATATTTTTACGCAACTACCAAGAAGCCTTGCTTTTCATCGATAAATAGAGACTTTAAATAAAAAAATAAATTTTATTTAACATTTTCAAGTAAGTGTAATCCTACAAAAATAAGAAATTAAGGAAGGAATTTTGAGGATTTCACACCTGAGATAGGGGGGATTTTCCCCTGTTCTGATATTTTATAATCAGAACATTAGACTAATTTAAAAAAAGTGACTTGGATAAATCCACACAAAAATTGCCAGTTCCTTTTTATATAATTCTAAATTATAAACGATTAAGGTCTAATATCAAATTTTTTAATAGTATTCTAATTGTAGTGTTTTTTTAATAAGATTTCTGAAATGAGTTCTTTAATCACTTTATTATCAGTATCTGATTTCTTAAGCTTATTTTTTGCTCTTTCTATTTTTTCATAATGAGGAATCTTACCTGTTTCATCAAGTACTTTAAGAACCTCTTCAAAAAAACCAGTTAAAATAGGGATAACAAATGTACTGGTTTTGTTTTTCTCTTTTAGGTAAATAAACTTTTTGGCATATGCTAAAAAGATTTGTGGATATTGAGAAAATGCAATTAATGCCTCGCAAAAACTTTGATATACATCTATTCTGTTAAGGTTATTACGAAACTTTAGTTTCTTTTGATCTATATGAGTTATAGTATACAACAACACGCTTTCTCGAATAAAAGTACTGTAATCATTTTTAGAATAGTAATAGACTCCTATTCCAATATTTGTATTAACAACTAATACTTCACTACCAATATTTTCTTTTAAAAAAGATTCAAAAATCTCAACGGTAGCAGAAGACATTAATACTTGTCTTTTAATGCCAACCGATCTTATATTTACGGATTTTATACTCTCTATATCTTTATTAGTATTCACTCGTTTTACTTAAATAATTCTGAAAGTTCTAAACCTTGATTTTTGGCGTGCATTTCTGCAGTATACCCTTTATTATCCTTTGCATCTATATCAGCTTGATTATCTACTAATAATTTGATAATCTCCTTTTGGCCAAAGGTAGCAGCATATATAAGTGCCGTGGCATCATTAAAATTCTTATGATTTATATTGGCTCCTGACTCAATAAGTAATTTTGCAATATCATAATATCCTTTAAAACACACTCCCATTAAAGCAGTGTTTCCAGCAGCATCTTTTGCATCAATATCTGGAGAGTACTGTAATATTAACCTGGTTATATCTTCAAGACCATAATATGAAGCAAGTAATAAAGGTGTAGAACCTCTATTATCTTTCTGATTAACAACTTCTGGGTTAGTCTTTAGAATTGTTTTTACCTCTTCTAAGTTTTTAGATCGAATAGCACTAAAAATATCTTCCATGCGAATTTTAAATTAACTTTTGTAAAATAATGTACAAAATTAGTCGGGATTCTTTGATTGAAAATTTCAAAAAAGATTCCCGACTAAACTCTAATTAACAAAAATTTATAATTATCATTATCAAACACTTACTAAAAGTGTGTGGTTTGTCACCAAATTACCGGTTTATAAAGCATTTGGATATACAACCCACTAATTATCCTGATCAAAGCGATCGAGATCCATAACTTTACTCCATGCTGCAATAAAATGATCTACGAACAATTTTTGAGAATCTTTACAACCATATACTTCTGCCAGTGCTCTTAATTCAGAATTTGAGCCAAATATAAGGTCCACGCGAGTACCGGTCCACTTGATTTCTCCTGTTCTACGATCACGTCCTTCAAATGCATCATCAGACTCAGAAGTCGCTTTCCATGTTGTACTTAAATCAAGAAGATTTACAAAGAAATCATTAGTCAAAGATTCTGCACTCTTAGTAAAAACCCCGTGTTGTGAATCTCCAAAATTAGTTCCAAGAACACGCATACCCCCAACAAGTACTGTCATCTCAGGCGCATTAAGAGTTAACAATTGAGCTCGATCAACTAACATTTCTTCTCCCGAAATTTCATATTCCCCTTTCATATAATTACGAAACCCATCTGCTTTTGGTTCAAGAACAGAAAAGGATTCTATATCCGTTTGCTCTTGTGAGGCATCAGCTCTCCCTGGTGTAAAAGGAACTGTAACTTCATAACCTGCATTTTTTGCCGCTTTCTCAATACCTGCACAACCTCCTAAAACAATAATATCTGCAAGTGAAGCTTTTTTATCTCCAGATTGAGAACTATTGAATTCTTGTTGAACGCTCTCAAGAACCTCCAAAACCTTGGAGAGTTGAGCTGGATTGTTAACGTCCCAGTTTTTTTGCGGTTCTAAGCGAATACGAGCACCATTTGCTCCTCCACGTTTATCAGAACCACGAAATGTTGATGCAGATGCCCATGCTGTAGATACCAATTGAGAAACCGATAATCCAGAAGAAAGTATGTTGTTCTTCAGAGAAGTAATATCCTTATCATCAATTAAAGTATGAGTTACTGCTGGTATTGGATCTTGCCAAATCAACTCTTCTTTTGGTATTTCTGAACCAAGATAACGAGCAACAGGCCCCATATCACGATGTGTTAATTTAAACCATGCGCGGGCAAAAGCATCTGCAAACTCATCAGGGTTTTCATAAAAACGTCTGGAAATCTTTTCATAGATAGGATCCATTTTTAATCCCATATCTGCGGTAGTCATCATGAGGTCCTGTGTCTGAGAAGCATCATGAGCTTTAGGAGCTGTTCTTGCAGCAGATGCAGCTGTAGGTTTCCATTGATGTGCTCCTGCCGGACTTTTTGTCAATTCCCATTCATAACCAAATAAAACATCAAAATAATCATTATCCCATTGTATAGGGTTTGGTGTCCATGCCCCTTCTATACCACTAGTAATCGTATCATCTCCATGCCCACTACCAAAACTATTTTTCCAACCCAAATTCTGTTCTTCAATACCAGCTCCTGCTGGTTCTCTACCCACATACTTATCTGGATCTGCTGCCCCATGGGCTTTTCCAAAAGTATGACCTCCAGCAACCAGTGCCACTGTTTCTTCATCATTCATAGCCATACGCCCAAAAGTTTCTCGAATATCTTTGGCAGATGCAACGGGATCAGGATTACCATTTGGTCCTTCTGGATTCACATAAATTAATCCCATCTGTACCGCTCCAAGCGGATTTTCAAGTTTTCGCCCATCGGCATAACGTTTATCTCCTAACCATTCTGTTTCAGAACCCCAATAGATATCTTCTTCAGGTTCCCATACATCTTCACGTCCTCCTGCAAAACCAAAAGTTTTGAACCCCATCGATTCTAGTGCACAGTTTCCTGCGAGAATCATAAGGTCTGCCCAAGAAATATTCTTACCATATTTTTGTTTAATTGGCCATAACAATAAACGTGCTTTATCAAGATTTCCATTATCAGGCCAACTGTTTAATGGTGCAAAACGTTGATTTCCAGATCCAGCTCCTCCTCTACCATCTGCAATTCTATATGTTCCTGCACTATGCCAAGCCATGCGAATAAAAAGTGGCCCATAATGACCATAATCAGCAGGCCACCATTCTTGAGAATCTGTCATTAGATCTATAAGATCCTTTTTCACCGCCTCAAGATCTAAAGCCTTAAATGCCTGAGCATAATTGAATGCTTCTCCCATCGGATTAGATAATGAAGAATGCTGACGAAGAATATTCAACTTTAATTGATTTGGCCACCAATCACGATTAGAAGTTCCTCCTCCTGCTCCTTGTTTTAGTGAACCATTCATAAAAGGACACATACCTTCACCGGTACCATTATAGCCCAAACCGTGAGATTTTTCATCCATGAGATTGTTATTTTTCATTGCTGATATATTAAGATTAAAATGATTATTTATTATTAATTACTTCAAACCTACAATAATATTATCTTATTGTTTTTACAATTATGATATATAAAATCTATTTTATTATTTAATGCACTTATAAACTAGAAGAGATTTTTCAAGGTTCTTAAAAATTATAAGATGTATTTTTTGAAGATCTTATGCTTTTAGCCATATCTTTTTAAAAGCATTAAACATCATGAAATATCTAGAAAAATACTGTTTCTTCTAACTATACAATGAAAGTTCTTTTTCCTGGGGTTATAGATATTGTATTATTTGAAACTGAAGTACCTTTTAAAAAAGCTGATCTTTTCTTTACCATTGTTATACCGTTTTGTGTGAATTATCTTTACCTAAAGATACATTATATTCAATTCAAAATCAACATGGTAAATTGATTGTTACAATCTAAAAATAAGTAAAATCTATTTCATCAAAAAAAACCAATCTCCAAAACTTTTGTCTATATAATCATCATTCTGTGCTTTTTTACTTTATACGGATGTCCTTAAAAAAGGCAGAATCAAGGATGTATTCTATCTTAAAACTACTGACATATTAAACGTATACAATTTATCGTATTTACTCGTTCATATAAATGAGTGTTGTTTACAAGAGCACTCATTAATTCAAACCCTTAAAACCTAAAATAATGATGAAAACTCAACGACAATTATTCGAAAGAAAAAGTAAACCTATTGCATTTAAATTGTTCCTTTTAGCTCTTATTTTTTTTCCTCTTCAATCTATTTTATCTCAATCAGTTGTAGAAAAAAATGGTCGATTAAGAGTATCAGGAAATCAAGTCGTTAACAAAGACAACCAACCCATAAGTCTAGCTGGCAACAGTATTTTTTGGAGTAATTTTGGCGAAGGTGCAAAATTTTATAATGCGGCAACAGTAAATCACTTAGCTCAAGATTGGAATTCTAGTATTGTACGAGCAGCCATGGGAGTTGAAAACCCGGGAGGTTATATTACCAACCCCACTCGCGAAAAAAACAAGGTAAAAGCTGTCGTCGAAGCAGCAATTGCAAATAATATTTATGTAATTATCGATTGGCACTCTCATAATGCAGAAAACTACCAACAACAAGCCATCACTTTTTTCACAGAAATGGCAGAACTATATGGCAATAATGATCATGTAATTTATGAAGTATACAATGAACCGATAGCACAATCATGGCCTACTATAAAATCATACTCTGAAGCAGTCATCGATGCTATTAGAAGCAAAGACCCTGACAATCTGATTATTGTAGGTACTTCTCAATGGTCTCAAAAAGTGGAAGAAGCTTCTAACAATCCTATATCAAAAAGTAACATTGCATATACCTTACATTTTTATGCAGGCACACACAGACAATACTTAAGAGATGAAGCTATTAGAGCAATGAATAATGGTATCGCATTATTTGTTACCGAATGGGGCGCGGTAGAGGCGACTGGTGATGGAGCTGCTGATAAACAAGAAACTCAAAAATGGTTGGATTTTATGAAAAGTAACAATATCAGTCATGCGAACTGGTCTGTAAGTGATAAAGCAGAAGGCGCATCTGTAGTTACAAGCGGAACAGGAGTATCTGGACTTACTAGTAACAATTTGACTGCTACAGGAATCTATATTAAAGATATCATTAAAAATTGGGGAGGAGATATTACTAATCCTCCCGTTGAAGAATGTACTGGAAATGGCGTGTCAATCAATACTATCATACAAGCAGAGGATTTTTGCTCACAAAAAGGAATTCAGACTGAAGCCACAACAGATACAGGTGGTGGTATGAATGTGGGATATATTGATAATGGAGATTACATAAGGTATAGAGTAAATATTCCTGCAAATGGTAATTATGAAATAAAGTATCGGGTAGCCAGTATAGTAAACACTGCAAAATTACAATTCAAAGAAGGAGCTTCTGTAGTAAAAACCACATCTATACCTTTAACCGGGGGATGGCAGACCTGGGATACAATTACCACTACCACAAACCTTACCGCAGGATTAAAGACTATAGAATTATATGCACTTTCTGGGAAATTTAATATCAATTGGTTTCAAATTTCACCAGTAGATTCTAATCCCGATCCTAATCCACCAACAGGAGGCAATGATTGTAAATATGGAACCCCTTCATCCACTTCACTACCTACACTAGAAAATAGTTCTTATACCAATGCACATGTTATTGGTACAGGTGGTCCAGATTTAAGTAATCTTACGAATTTTACAATAAATTGGAACTCACCTAACAATGGACTATATCAACTTTCTATAAATACAAATAATGGAAACCCCAATTGGTGGAATGATCTTCTGAGCAATGCAACACATAACTTTAACAGTGCAATGCCAGGGGTTAGTTTAAGTGGTACCGGTTTTACAAATCTCGATGGTGAGTATTGGGTCACAAAAGACGGAGATAATTTTGTAATGGTTTCAAAAAACAAAGAATTCACTATTTATTTTAGTAATTCGAATGCTACTCCTAATTGTTCATCTCGTACTAAAAACAACGCAATAAAAGCAGAAGGAAACATACAGTTGAAACTCTATCCGGTTCCTACCTCTGAAACATTAAATATATCAGGTCTTACAGAAAAAGTTATGGTTATAATAACAGATATAAGAGGTAAAGTAGTATTAAAAACATCTGCAGATTATAAAACCGATACAGTTGATGTTTCTGCACTAATTCACGGTAACTATTTTGTAGAAATTAAAGGAAAAGAAACATATAAATCTATGCGATTTATCAAAAACAAGGAATAATATACCTTTGATAATCGTAAAATGATATAATTAAAATTCAGGGGGATTTGACATCCCCCTGAATTCCTATCCTAATCGTTCCTTCATTTTCTGAAGTTGTTGTTCAATAAGGAATAATTTATCTTCTACATCATCTCCAAATTCTGGTATACGTCTGCAAAATACATATCGTACTCTCCACATTTCTTTTATATCAGACAAAGGATAAGATGCATCCTCAATATTTTTATGATCGGCTCTTAGCACTACTTTGTCTTTAGTAATATATAATCTTCTAAAAATTAATTTCCCATCAACAACCACAAAAACGAGCGTCCCATTATTTAATTTCTTCATTACAGTCGAAGGAACTTTTTCTCCTACTACAATATCTTTTGGATAAAAGCCTTTATCATGCGAAGACATTTCTAGGTTGCTCACGGTATAACCACGAAAATCTTTTGTAAGATTTACAGGTAGTTGCATGGTTGGTAGTTCCTTTATAAATGATTCTTGATTATATAAAAGGGCATAATCATTCGAAGTACTTTCTGTAATACAAGGGATCAGAGCAAACTGTTCGCGTTTAACGTTTTCTGCATAGGTAGTCAAATCTCCCTTAAACTTTAATAACTGATTCACAGTAAGTTCATTTGTTAGCAGATCATCTATTGCTATGCTAAAATAATTAGCTATTTTTATTAAGGTCTCAATCTTAGGTTCACTCCTACCTTCTTCGTAAGCTCCCAAAGTCCCTCGTTTCAGCTCAAAAAGCTCAGCAAACGCCTGCTGACTTAATCCTTTTATGCTTCGTATCTTTTTTATATTTTTTCCAAAAAATGACATTTTTGCTAATTTTATTTGCAATTATAAAAATTTATTGTACATTTACACTAACAATATTAGCTAATACTTTTTAAAAATGCTAATTTTAGTAGAAATACTTCAGTATTTTATTCTTTTCTTAAGAAGTAACGGGGGTTATACTAAAAATTTTAGCAAAACATGTAATCATTAACTTAAATCATTCATACCCATGATACTCATTGTATATTATCTAGCTAATTTAGCTGTAGATATTGTAGAAAAGTTATGCGACTTTTTGTAATATTGATACGTAGTCAAACAATACGAAATAAATCACTTAATTATCCATCAAAACAACCATCACATGCAAGATCATTTTCAACTAGTAAAAAATTATTTGCTTCAGCTCAATTATAATATAACACATGAAAACACAAGAGAGGGAATTATTATGATTAGCAAAGAAAATGAAGGGATCAAAAATATGATTCTTGGTATAGCCCCGCCTATTTTAATAATGGAGCAACATATTTTCAACATCAAAAA
Source organism: Aquimarina algiphila (assembly GCF_007489275.1). Classification (GTDB taxonomy): domain Bacteria; phylum Bacteroidota; class Bacteroidia; order Flavobacteriales; family Flavobacteriaceae; genus Aquimarina; species Aquimarina algiphila. The sequence goes on along the minus strand of NZ_VLNR01000060.1, from coordinate 1,848 downwards.
TAAAAATGAAGTAGTGTATCGCAATTTACTTCAAAAAAACCGAGATATCGTACATGGAGCTTTTGTTCTGGACGATACCGGAGAAAAAGTAATTTTTAGGGACACATTACAGGTAGAGCATCTGGATCTTAATGAGCTTGAAGGATCTTTAAACTCCTTAGGGCTGTTATTAAGCGAATATTCAGATCAAATTATAAATTATTCAAAATACTAATACTATGAACTTTTTTAGACGACTATTTAAAATAGGTGAAGCAGAAGCACATTCTGCAATTGATAAAATGGAAGATCCTATCAAGATGACCGAACAAGGGATTCGTGATATGAAAACTGATCTTGAAAAAAGCCTGGAAGCACTTGCTCAAGTAAAGGCATTAGCTATTAGAGCAAAAAATGATACTGAAGAATACGCTTCAAAAGCAGAAGATTATCAGCAAAAAGCCATGTTAATCCTTAAAAAAGCACAAAAAGGAGATATGGATAGTACAGAAGCTGATCGATTGGCAAAAGAAGCATTAATCAAAAAAGAAGAATCACAACAACATCAAACACGAAGCCAGGGTGAATCTGAAAAATTTAATACTTCTGTCGCTCAATTAGAAAAAAGCATTCAGGAGATAAAACAAAACATAAGCAAATGGGAGAATGAACTAAAAACCCTTAAAGCTCGTGTAAAAGTATCTACAGCTACCAAAAATGTAAATAAACAAATGGCAGAAATAGATAGTTCAAGTACTGTTTCTATGCTAGAGCGTATGAAAGACAAAGTGAATCAGGAAGAAGCACTTGCAGAGGCTTATGGAGATATCGCTAATTCTTCTAAATCAATTGACGAAGAATTGGATAAAGCTGTTGATGTAACCAAAGCTAATGCTGATGATGACCTTGCAAAACTCAAAGAGCAGTTAGGTATGAGCGATGACAAAGAATAAGGTCAACGCATTTTAACTAAAAAAGTCAAATCATGATAATTTCAACAACAGAGAATATCCCTGGCAAGGAAACAACAGAAATTCTGGGTATTGCCAGGGGTAGTACCGTAAGAGCAAGAAATATAGGACGAGATGTTTTTGCTGGTCTCAAAAACATTGTTGGAGGAGAAATTGAAGAATACACAAAATTACAAGCGCAATCCAGAGAGCAAGCTATGCAAAGAATGGTACACGATGCACAAAAATTAGGTGCAGATGCGGTAACAAATGTTAGACTTACGACATCAATGGTAATGCAAGGAGCTTCAGAAATTTTGGCGTATGGTACTGCCGTAAAATTAAAATTGTAAAATGACTATAATGACATCACTGGGAATTATACAAATTTTATTCTGGGCAGTAGTCTTAGGACTTCTTATCTATTTGATTTTAAGAAGAGTTAAGATCAAAAAGATAGAAAATTTTGAAAAACGAAATAACTGATCGTGAAAAAAGTCAATGAAATAAAAAGAGAAATTCCTTTAATAATAGATAAGATTGACAATATCTGTAAACAGTACGAGTTGACTTCTGATGAATTAATTCTTGAACTAGTTCGCTTTTTGGATTTAATTCACATAACAGATCAAAAACTGAGCCCTTCATACCTTGTTAATTTGGTATGGCATGAGTTCATTTTATTTACAAGGTTTTATGAGCAATTTTGTTTAAAACATTATACTCGTTTTATTCATCACACTCCTGGTAAAAGGGAAGATGCTAACGTTTTTAAAAGAACAATTAAACTATATATAACCCGTTGTGCATTTAGAAAAAGTTGCGCAAACTGCTAAAAGGCAGTAAATTGTAGTTACGACACTATAATTCATATGCACAACTTTCAAGCAAATTACGATAAAATACTCAAGGTTTTAAA